>JAZDOW010000227.1:0-15987 GCA_043798185.1 Pseudomonadota bacterium
ATTATTGTCTCGAAGGGTTTCACCTCGGTGCTCTACGGTCCTAACACCATGGGTGGCGCCATAAACATGGTGTCGCGGAGGCCGGAAAAGGCCTTTGAGGGCGAAGTCGGTACCGGCATAAGCTCCGGCGATACCTATTATGGCTACGCCAATCTCGGGGCGGCCCAGGAGAGATGGTATCTGCAGGGCGGAGTATCCTATATGGACAGCAACTATTTCCCCCTCTCAGATGATTTTACCCCTACCAAGAGCGAAAATGGAGATCATCGAGAAAATTCTTATACACAGGATCGCAAGATCAATCTCAAGGCCGGCTACACACCTAATAAAACAGATGAATACACCTTTTCCTTCATCGATCAACATGGCGAAAAAGGCACACCGCCGTACACCGGCGACGACGCAACGGAAACAGTACGATATTGGCGATGGCCCTATTGGGACAAACAGAGTTACTATTTCACTTCGAAGACCGATTTTTCTGACAAATTTTACTTAAAAACTAGGGCTTATCACGACATCTTCCAGGATTCTTTGTACAGCTACGATGATGCGACTTATACGGCCATTTCCAAGAAATACGCCTTCAGAAGCTGGTACGACGATTATACCGACGGTGGTTCTCTTGAAATGGGATCGTCCTTTTTTGCCGATAATATGCTGAAACTGGCTCTCCACTATAAACGCGATGTACACCGCGAGCAAAATGAAGGCCAACCGGAACTGACCTTCAAAGATCAGATGTTTTCGGTTGGCCTGGAGGACACCTATAATTTCACCAAGAGCCTGTATGCCATCACCGGCATAAGCTACGATTTCCTCGACACCTTTGCAGCGGAAGAGATATCGACAAACGGCAAGGTCATCGACTTCCCGATGGAGAGCACTTCCGGGCTTAATCCGCAACTCGGCATCTTCTACACACCCGGACAGAACGATACCATCCACGTGGCAATAGCGCGCAAGACCAGATTGCCGTCCATCAAGGATAAATATTCCTATCGCCTGGGCAAGGCCATTCCCAATCCTGCTCTCGATCCGGAAAAATCAATTAACTATGAACTCGGCTACGAAAATAAAAATATCGCCGGTCTCCGTTACAAGGGTACCTTGTTTTATAACAATGTTACCGATTACATCCAGTTGACGAAGGTCGCTGATCCCAAAAACCCCGGAAAGACCATCGATCAAAACCAGAACATCGAAGAAGTCGATTTATCAGGCGTTGAGCTCGAAGTCGCCACTACTATTTTAAAAACTCTCGAAATCGGTAACAACTACACCTATACCCATGCCGACAATAAAAGCGACGATACAAAAATCATCAATGTGCCCGAGCACAAGGTGGTCGCCTATCTCCGGTATACTTTTTTTGAGAAATTAATTACTCAGATTGATGCCGAGTACAATTCGAAACGTTTCAGTTCCACGAATGGAGTCCAGGTTGCGGATGGATACATAGTGGCCAATACCAAGGTCGGCTACGACATCGGCAAGGGCTTTTTAGTCGATGTCGGGGTGAAAAATCTTTTCGATGAAAATTACGAGATTCAGGAAGGATATCCGGAGGCCGGAAGAACCTTCTTTGCCAATCTTCGTTATACCTTCTAATGGTGGAGTGAATTTATGGACAACACAAACGAGTTTGCCAGGCTGTTGGACGAGGCGGTAGCCTTTCACGGACATCTTTGCGCCGGACAGATCATCGGCGTGCGGATCGCCATGCTCGGTATGCGCGAGCTTGGTATTGCCGACCCGAGGGGCCGGGATCGCAAAAAGCTTATCGTCTTTGTCGAGATCGACCGCTGTGCCACCGATGCGATTATGACCGTTACCGGTTGTCGGGTCGGAAGAAGAAATATGAAACTCATCGACCATGGCAAGATGGCCGCGACCTTTATTGACAGTGCAACGATGAAGGCAGTGCGGATTGTCTCCGTTGCCGACGCCCGGGAAAAGGCAGCGAGACGATATCCCGATCTCGATAAAAACGAGGCCCAGAAGATGGCTTATAAAGAAATGGCTGATGGTGATCTCTTTACCGTCCAGGACGTTTCCGTCCACCTCAAACCAGAAGATCTGCCGGGACGGCCCTTAGGCCATGAAATTTGCAGCGATTGCGGCGAGACCGTGCTCGATCTCCGTGAGATGCGTCTGGGGGGAAAGGTGCTTTGTCAAAGATGTGCAGGAAAAGATCATTACTTTGAACCTTTGGCCGCACCACGCTTGCCCCTCCGGATGGAGGTGGCGGGATGAATATGGCAAGGCAGCAAGAGCCGGCGGGGCTTGATTGGGACCTGATATGGCGACAGTCGTGCAGGCGGCGAAAATCGGACCGGAACGATCGCGAGTTCTGGAATAAACGAGCGCCTTCCTTTGCCGATCACGCCAGGGAAAGTTCCTATGTTACCGACTTTATTCGGATCACTGCCCTGCCGCCACAATGGAGCGTTCTCGATGTCGGCTGCGCCGCCGGAACCCTGGCTATTCCTTTAGCCGCCAAGGTGCGCACGGTTACCGCCGTGGATTTCTCGGAAAACATGCTGGCGATCCTCTCCAAAAGATGCCATGAAAGGGGAATAACCAACGTACAAACCCGCCTCCTCGCCTGGGAGGACGACTGGCAAGCGGCCGCTATCGAAAAGCATGACGTGGCCATCGCCTCCCGTAGTCTGGTGGTTGAAGATCTGTCGGGAGCGATAAAAAAGCTCGCCTCCATGGCCCGCCACCGGGTCATCATCTCCAGCCTCGTGAGTGACGGCCCCTTTGATCGGCGGATTTTTCAGGCGATCGACCGGGATCTTGACCGTGGCCCGGATTATATCTGTGTGTATAACCTGTTGCATCAGATGGGAATTTATGCCGATGTAACCTTTATCGATAATGGTGGCGAAGAAAAAAAGACCTTTATGGATCTCGATGATGCGGTGAGCGGCTATCGGTGGATGATTGGTGATATGACTCATGAAGAAGAGCGGAGATTGCGCAGCTATCTTGAAAAACATCTCGAAAAGACCAAAGAGGGCTATGCGCTCGATTACCTGCATCCGGTTCGCTGGGCCATTCTTTCCTGGAATAAAGGTTGACACTAGTGCACCCTGCCAAGGAATTGAGCACATTTTTATATTGTCCGGGTGATAAATTTTATCGGAGAAAAATATGATTATTGCACATCGTCTTATAACAGCTGGAAAATCTCTTGTCGCCGGGACGACGATCGCCGACCTGCGCTTGGGACTTGGCTATACGCTCGTTGAACTGAGTGACGGTCGTGCCGGAGTGGCGTGGACAGGAATGAAAACATCAGGATCCTGTACTCACCTTTGTCAAGCCGGTAGTCTGCTTGGCATCGGTGCCGAAGAATTACTCTCTTGGCTGGAAAGCAAGGTCACTCTTGAAAGAACCATCGGTGTTGCCACTTTCAACGCCCTCAATCAACGCGTTGCCAGGGAGTTGCTGGAGGAGGAGGCAATCTCGCTTCTGCAGCTGAAAAAAACCGATCATGTGGTGATGGTTGGCTATTTTGCCCCGCTTCTCCCAAAAATCAAGGAGGTCGGCTGTGAGCTGGCAATTGTCGAACTCACCGACCAGCCCGGGGTATTGAATGTCGATCAGGGAATGAAGGCCCTGTCCGAGTGCGATGCGGCGATCATCACCTCCACCAGCATTATCACCGATACAATCGATGGCATTCTTGCCGCCCTCGGGAAAAACCGGGCGGCGGTTATGCTGGGGCCGTCGACGCCGGTCTGCCCCGAGGCCTTTGCCGGCACAAGGATTACCCAGTTGAGCGGAGCCTATGTGATCGATGCGGCACTCGACCAAGCCAAGGCCGTGGTTTCCCAGGGAGGAGGAACGATGCTCCTGAAAAAGAGCATCCGCTTTGCCTCGGCAAGGTGCGTATAACAAACCAGGAACGAAATACTGACGCCATGGAGACTCCGACAAAAAGGAAGAAAGATGACCTCCTTGTCGAATACTCTGCAATTTTGCATGAACATGGCCGGAGCTCGTTCCTGTTGCTGCTTTCAAGAAACATCAGCTAATATATCGATAACACTCTTGAAATATTGGATTACTTAGCTGGCATCGAAATTGCTTTAGCATCGTTATAGGGACAACTACATAACGAAATGGAGGCTAAGGAACACAATGGTGAAAACGAAAATGAATACGATGACAAGCGCTACAGGATCGATCCTTCATATCTCGGGCAGGGTGACTTCGGCCCTGCACCTCAGTATGGAGCAGCTCCGAGCCATGGATATCCTGGATATGGAAAATCTGCCGATGATCTGCGGCAGCGGCGAACCCAAGGGACAGGTCGGCAAGGTCCGGGGAGTCCTGCTCGCCGATATCATCAATCGGGCCAATGTGCTGGTCACCGACCACAACGACACCAAAAAAATGTATGTGGTTGCCGCTTCCGACGATGGCTACAAAGCGGTCTTTTCCTGGCAGGAGATTTTCAATTCCGCGAATGGCGACAGCATCATAGTGCTCTTTGAAAAAGACGGCAGACCCCTTTACGACGGCTCTGACGAAGTCGATTTGCTTTCGGCCCGCGACCATCTCTCCGGGCCAAGATATGTGAAACGCCTGAGCTCCATCAAAATCGTCATGGTTGAATAACTCTTTCGCCCAGAGGGCGCTACCTGGTTGAATTTTAAGACAAATATTTACAACAAAAGGAAATGATTATGTACTCTCAGCAACCGATATTGGAGAAAACCTGCCGACTTGCCGGGATCCTGCTCCTCTCGGCCTGCTCTGCTGCCGGCGCTGCGGAAACCAATCAGACCGAGGCTATCCCGCAGCAACTTCAGCCGATTGTTGTCGAAGGAAAAATTGATACAGAGAGGGCAGACCTCAAACCGGACAGCACTACCAACCTCTACCGCGTCGAGGCCTCCGCCCGCTCCGGTACCGAAACCTTCACCGAAGAAGAGATCAAGGCCCTCAAACCGGAAAATGTCTTTGATCTGCTCAGCAAAGCCGCCGGGATCAACCTGATTTACCAGGGCCGGCGCAGCCCGTACTTTATTGAAGGACGTGGCGGCGGCACCTTCACCTATATTATCGACGGGGCGGTTCTCCCCTCCTCGGCCAACCGCATCCTGTATAAATTCCCCATCGCCGCCATTGAGGAGATGCAGATAGTTCGCGGTGCGACCTCACTCACATTGGGACCGTCCATTCCCATCGGCGCCTCCGGTTCGGGGTCGGGCCTCAATACCGGGTTTATCATCATCCGCACCAAACAACCGAAGAAGACCGAGGCGACGCTGACCGCCTCGGCGGAAAAGGCCAAAGGCGGCCACCCGGTTGAGACCAGTGAGAGTCTGTGGGCCGGGACCCGCTTTGAGGGCGACCAACCGGTGACCGGCTATCTGGCCGCTCTCGTTGCCAAAATGGATCGGCCCAGCCAGGACAGCTGGTTTGACGGTCGCAGCTCGCAGGGCGGCATGGGCAGCACCGGCTTTACCCTCGGGAAACTGGACGTCTCGATGATGGCTTACAAGGATAAGGGGACCCAGGAAATGCAGCGCGGCATTTCCACCCGCGGCGCCCTCATGTCGGACAAATGGTACTACGATCCGCTGGAAACCACCCTCTATACCGGCAATGCCACCATGCAGTGGAGTCCGAACCAAACTACCTTACTCAATGCATTTAAAACCCTTTATGACCAGGAGGAACATAACGAATCGTTCGAGTCCAAAGTTTCCTCGGTTCGCGAATTCGAGGAGGAATCGAGCGGCATCGGTCTGCGTCATAACGCCCGTTTCGGCGCCACCCTGGTCCAACTGGGTGGACAGATAGCAAACGCTACCGGTTCCGGGCCGAATCTCAGCACCGCCTATAACCGCTACGACACCACCATCACCGGCTGGTCCGCCTCGGTGGAGCAAAAGCTCTTTGGCGACAAGCTCCTTTTTGACGGCGGTTATCGCCAAGACCAGAAACACCTCGACAACTCGAGCACGCAAGCGAAAAACGACACCGCCAACAACGATGTTGATATGGATCCGGCACAGATTTTCGCTTTCGGCAGCCGCTGGCGGATATCCGACATCTTTGCAGTGAGCGGTCGTTACTATCATGGTGACCAAGGAACCTCCGGGGATTTTGACATGCAGCCGCTCCCCAAGACCGGCCCTCTCCATGCAGAAAAGCAGGAGCGGATCGAGTTCGGGATAGAAGCGACACCGGCACAATGGTTTCAGCCGGCTATCAATTGGTTCAGCATCGATACGAAAAACGGCAAAACCGCCACCTCCACCACCTATGTCGCCAATGGTGCCACCTACTATTACTACACCGAATCGGATGAACTGCGCTCCGGCCTGGAACTGCTGGCAAGCGGCACGATTATCAAGGACTTCACCTACAAACTCAGCTGGACGCATATGCTGGAAGGTGAAAGTACCCAGAGCGGCGTTACCACCGATGCTCTGGGGGTTACCACCCCGGAAAACCTTTTCGGCCTGAACCTGGGTTATCGGTGGCATGCCTGGCGCACCAACCTCTCGGCAAAACAGGTGGATAAATGGACCAGCACCAACAGTCCGATGGGTTTGAGCTCGGTCGACGGTATCGGCGATTATACGCGTATCGATGCCAATATCCAGTATGACATGCAGCTCAGCCAGACCCTGGTAACCGCCACCCTCTTTGGCCGCAATCTTGGCGACGAAAACTATTCAACCCGTTACGTGACCGGCTATTACCCTGATCGCGGTCGAACCATCGGCCTGGAACTGTCATGGGCCTTTTAACGACTACCATCATCAACGATAAGACAAAACCCTTGAGGCATTGCCCCGTATGAATCCCTCGGAAGTAAGCACCTATAACACCATTGCCCTCGGCCCCAACGCATCGATCTACGCCTATTACGCCAAGCGGATTGTTGCCACAACCGCAACTCTTACCGGCAACTGCCTCGATGTTGGTTGCGGGGGCGGCTACCTGGGGCTCGCTTTGGCCCGGATTACCCCGCTTGACTTTATATTTTTCGACCAGTCGCCGGCAATGTTGCAATGCGCCGAGGACAATATCACCAATTTCGACTGCAGGTCACGAGCGCGAACCCTGCATGGCCGGGTACAGGCCATTCCTCTCACCGACGACTCCATCGATCTTGTGGTGAG
Source organism: Pseudomonadota bacterium (assembly GCA_043798185.1). Taxonomy (GTDB): domain Bacteria; phylum Desulfobacterota; class Desulfobulbia; order Desulfobulbales; family Desulfocapsaceae; genus Desulforhopalus_A. Next base: position 7,155 of record JAZDOW010000227.1, read on the forward strand.
TCGCGGTTCGGTTCCCTTCTGGGACGATTTGGCCACAGCCTTCAGCGAGATATATCGGGTACTCCGCCCCGGAGGCCACGCCTATGTCGGCGGCGGACTGGGCGATCCAAAAACCCGGGCTGAAACCGAGGAACGGATGCGGCGGCATCATCCGGAATGGCAGAACAAAGATCGAAGGCCGCCGCACCATGATAACGAACATTATCAACGGGCCTTAACAGCCGCGGCAATTGATCCTTTTGCGGTGAATCGCAGCGACGAGGGCTTATGGATCACTTTTCGGAAGGGCCAATCATGAACTCTTTACTCACACCACATCAACCTGAGAGCAACACGCTCGGAGAATCGACCCCTATTCTCGACGATGCCGAAGCCGTGCTCCGCCGGTTGCATGGTCGAAACCTGGACGCCCTGACCATCGAACGGCTGGTGGCAGGCGTTTTCTTTGTGGGAGTGAAGCTTTCCAACGGTTATGGCGGTGTCGCCTATACCCCGCCCGATGTCATCAGGGCTGCCGGGCGCTGCATTCTCAAGGGCGGTTCGTCGACTGTGCGCGGTATGGGCGTTGACAAGGTCATGGCCGGCAGCCTTGCCAACCCCTTTGCCGGGGTCATTCGCCTGGCGACCTTGAATGCTCTTTCCGCCTCCCTCTTTGCCGACGGCCGATATACCCTGGACAGTGGCGATCTGTCGGTCATGGGGAAACTCTTTAAGGGGCGCGGGTCTGCATGGTCGGGGCGATCATCCCCCTGTTGAAACGGTTGCGCGAACTGCAACCGGCCGGCGTTACCATCATCGATCGCAAGAAAGAGACGAGTGCCGAGGCCGAAGCCGGTTACGGCACCTTCGTATCGCCCGAGCAGACCGCCGAATCTTTGGCCGCATGCCAAACCGCCGTCTTTACCGGGGCGGCTATTGCCAACGGCAGCATAGAAGGTCTCATCGATCTGGTCCCGGCGGATGCAGCCATCGCTGTTGTCGGACCGACGGCCGGCTTCATTCCGGAGCCGCTCTTTCGCCGCAATATAGCGATGATCGGTACAGCGATGGTGACCGACAGCGACCGCGCCCTGGAGATATTGGCCGAAGGCGGCGGAGCTTACCAATTGTTTGATGGCTGTATTCGGAAAATCAATCTGCTCAACGTCCCGCGGCTCAGTCAGTTGGGATTGATGAGTTCATAATCAAGAGAATACAAGGAGAAACCATGGACACCCCATACTTTGGCACCTACGAAGAACTTGTTGAAATAGCAGGAAAATTTCACGGAGATATCTGTCACGGCATCAGGATCGGTACCCGTATGACCATGAGCGGCCTGCGTCGCATCGGCATCAGTGACCCAAAGGGCGAAGATCGGAAAAAGCTTATGGTCTTTGTCGAGATCGACCGCTGCACCACCGATGCCATCATGGCCCTGACCGGGTGCCGTCCGGGCAAACGCACCATGAAAATCCGTGACTACGGCAAGATGGCTGCCACCTTCATCAACCTGGAAACCAACCAGGCGGCGCGGGTAGTAATTAAAGGCCATAAAAAACCCGGCGAAAATGACCAGGGCGAACAACCGGACTTTGCCGCCCTGCCGGAGGAGGAATTGTTTTCCATCACCCAGGTGGAGGTACCACTTCGACCAGAGGATCTGCCGGGCAAACCCCTCAGTCGCCTGCCCTGTGCAGTATGCGGTGAAACCGTAATGGACGGCCGCGAGGTACGGTCCGGGGAACAAACCCTCTGTTTGCCCTGTTCTCTGGCAGCGGATTATTACCGGGTTGTGGCCTGAACCACCTCTTGAAATTTTGCTGGCATATGGAGTAACAAAATGAGCAAGTCTCTGAAACCGTGGCGATTCGTCTCCCCTATCATCCCTGGAATGCTACTTACCATTCTGTTGTTTGCATCCTTTTCGGTGCAGGCTCGGGAAATCGTCGATATGAGCGGCAGGAAGGTCACCATCCCCGATGTCGTTTCCAAGGTGGTGGCGGTATCGCCGCCCGGCACCTATCTGCTCTATGCCATTGATCCGAAGATCCTTGCCGGGCTGAATTTCCCCCTGTGGCAAAGCGAGAAAAAATACACGGTTCCGGAATATCGGCAGTTGCCGGTCATCGGCGGCATGGCCGGTCAGGGTCGAACGCTCAATCGCGAGATTCTGCTCCAGGTTAAGCCGGATTTTCTGCTCCAATGGGCGTGGCAGGATGACGCTACCAACCGTAAATTTCTCGACTCCATGGCATCCATGCCCTTCCCGGTGGTTTGTGTACGCCTTAACAGCATCGACGAGTATCCCGAGGCCCTGCGCTTCATCGGCGACATCACCGGCAGAAAGGAGCGCGGCGAGGAGTTACGGCGGTATGCCTCAAACACCATCGATGAGGCCAAGGCGATGGCGGCGAAAATTCCTGCAAACGAAAAGGTCCGGGTGTACTACGCCGAGGGCACCGACGGCCTGAGCACCGAACGAGCGAAGTCGATCCATGCGGAACTCATCCCCCTGGCCGGAGGTATCAATGTCCACCAGGGCGAGGAACTCGATCACTACGGCATGGAAAAAATCTCCATGGAGCAGTTGTTGCTCTACGATCCCGAGGTGATCCTGGTAAAGGAAAAAACCTTTTTCGATACGGTATACAACGACCCTCGCTGGAAAAACCTTCGGGCCGTCCGGGAAAAGCGCGTCTACCTCATCCCCTTCGAGCCCTTTAACTGGTTTGATCGGCCACCTTCGTTTATGCGGCTTTTGGGGATCAAATGGCTGCTCAGTCTCCTCCATCCGCATCGCTTTGCCGTCGATATGGCGGCGGAGACCAGGTCGTTTTACCAACTCTTTCTCGGCGTCGAAATAAACGAGACCCAGGCCATGGAAGTACTCAACCGATGAAAATGAAAAAAACACTTGCCTTGCCGTTCTTGGCCCTGCTCCTTTGCTCTGCAGCCCTGGTTTCCCTCTATCTGGGGAAATATCGGGTACCGCTTCCGGAGATCTGCCAATTCGTCGGCTGGAAAATCTTTGGTATTACCGGGATTGCCGAGGAAAAACGCGTTCTCCTTGCCAATATCCTTCTCGATATTCGCTTGCCGCGCATCATGGCGGCAAGCCTTATCGGCGCCTCGCTTTCCGTTTCCGGCGCCGCTTTTCAGGCCCTGTTTATCAACCCACTGGTCTCACCCGGCCTCCTCGGGGTGCTGGCCGGCGCCTCCTTCGGTGCAGCCCTCGGGATGATTTGCGCAAAGAGCTGGCTGATCGTCCAGCTTTCCACCCTGCTTTTCGGCTTTGCCGCCGTGGCGGTGGCCATGGGTATTGCCCGAATTTTCCGCACCCACTCCATAATTATGCTGGTTTTGGGTGGCATCATCAGCGGCGCCTTCTTTACCGCCTCGCTCTCCATTATCAAGTACACCGCCGATCCAACCAACCAACTCCCGGCCATTGTCTACTGGCTGATGGGCAATCTTTCGGCGGTGGATGGCAACACCCTGTGGATCGTCAGTCTACCCATGCTGCTCGGCATAGTTACCTTGATCTTTAACGGCGGAAGGCTCAACGTCATGAGCATGGGCGAAGAAGAAGCCAAATCCCTCGGTATCAACGTCGGCCGGGTGCGGGCAATGGTCATCTTCCTCGCGACGCTGATCAGCGCGCTGACGGTGATGATCGGCGGGATGATCGGCTGGGTCGGCCTGATCATTCCCCATATCTGCCGGATGATCGTCGGGCCCGACAATCGCCTGCTCCTGCCCGCCGCCGCTCTCACCGGGGCCATCTACCTGCTGGTGGTCGACGATGTTTCCAGGCTGCTGTTCAACTTTGAAATTCCCACGGGTATCGTCACCTCGTTGATCGGTATCCCGTTCTTTGTCCTCGTTCTGAAAAATGCCCACCGGGGGTGGAAATGACCATGTTGCTCAAGGTTTCGGGTATCGATTTTGCCTATCGCGGCCGCAAGGTTCTGCACGATATTTCCCTTGAATTTCGACGGGGCGAGGTCGTTTCGCTCCTTGGTCCGAACGGCAGCGGCAAGACCACTCTCTTGAAAGTTCTTCTCGGATTGCTGACGCCGCGGCGTGGCTGTGTTCACTTCGAGAACCGTCTCCTCAGCTCCTATGCCAGCAACGAATTGGCGAAAAAAATCGCCTATGTGCCGCAGACCCACCGTGAAGCCTTTTCCTACAGTGTGGAAGATGTCGTCCTAATGGGCCGGATGCCCTACCATTCGTTTTTCTCGACCTATTCCACTAGGGACCGTGAGATTGCCGAGGCAGCGATGGACCGGCTGGATATCCTCGCTCTCAAGGACCGGGCCTATACGGAAATCAGCGGCGGCGAACGGCAGTTGACCCTCATCGCCCGCGCGCTTGCCCAGGGTGCCGGAGTCTTTATCATGGACGAACCGGTGAACGGACTCGATTACGGCAACCAGATGCGGCTGTTAAACGACATCAACGGGCTTGCCGAGGAGGGACTGACCTTCATCATGACCACCCATTTCCCCGACCATGCCCTGATGACCGCCGACCGGGTCATCCTTTTCAAGGAGGGAAGAGTCATTGCCGATGGCGCTCCGGAGGCCACCATTACCAGAGAAACCTTGCAAACCCTGTATCGCATCGATGTGAATGTCGTGGCAATGACCGGCAGCGGTTGTACCGGCAGGTTCTGTATGCCTGCCTGGGCTATGTGAAGAAGGGAAGGCGTCTTTTGCTGGATATGGTAGCCCGCCGAGAATCTTCCCCCTCGCAAAGGGAGAACTGAAAATGTCTTATTGAGGGCAAAATTGCTAAAATCTCATGACGAACAAAGCCAAGGCGCTCTCATTTTCCCTGTTGCTGCATGTCGGCATGGTCTCCGGGGTCATGTTTTTTGCCAGGCATCCGGTGCCTGAGCCGCCCCTTTTGGTAATCGATTTTTCCATGGTCGCCCATGCGGCGGAGTCGGAACAAACACCTGGACCCGGGGAATGGCAAAATGCGGCAAGTACCCCGCCGCCCCGAGTAGAACCGATGGTCGAAAAATTGAATGAACCGGAAAAACCGCTCGAAAAACCGCCGGATATTCCCGAAAAAATCGTCTCCAAGGCAAAATTAGCAAGAGAAAAGGTCAAAAAACACCTTCAGCCGATGGACGAAAAGAAGGAGGAAATCCCTCAACCATCGGTGATCGAGGAGCAAGAACCCCAGAGTTCGGCTATCGCTACTGAAAAGACTTCAATCGATGATGGCGACGGCGCACCATCGTCGCATAGCGAAGCGCAAAGTCAAGACCTTAAAACGGCGGAAACCGAACCGCATACAGAGAGCGGTAGAAAAAAGAGCTACGATTTTGCATTCGTCCGCAATCTGATTGTGAAAAATTTAAGTTTTCCCGCAACAGCCAGAAGAATGGGCCTCACCGGCAAGATTGTCATCGCTTTTTTCTTAAAAGAAGACGGTCAGGTCGCGAATATTACGGTCGTTGAAAGCTCAGGCCATGATATCCTTGACAACACCGTTGTCGCCACTATCCAGAACATTTCACCCTTTCCCATGCCACCGGCGGCGGCACGGATTGTCCTGCCCATTACCTTTCATCTGAGATAATGATGCCTTCTTTGTCCTTGAAGTTAAAAGCCTCAAGGCACGACAAAAATGAAGAAATCATTACAGCAATTGTCGGAATCTCTACATTTTTGCAAGAGTAGAATACTATCCCTCACATTGATCTCTTCAGCCCGGGACAATCTGCCCAACATATCGATAATACGGAAAAACATAATGCTAGAGTTATGGCATTAACCTTGCATTTCTTCTATCGGGTAAAGGTGCCGCCGACCAGCAATGACCATGGGTCTACACTGGATGTACAGTCTACCCGGCGCAGACAGCTGAGGGACACGTCCCCCGAGAAATGAATCTTTTTGAGTGTCAAAGACCATGCATAACGTCGATTGGAATGCTGCCTGGCAAGAAGCGCGAAAGCGAAAAAAACACAATCACCGAGACAACAGCCATTGGAACCGAAGAGCCGCATCCTTTGCGCAACATACCAAGAATTCTCTCTACTCCGAGAAGATTGTCCACCATATTCGACCGTCCCGGGACTGGAGTGTCCTTGATGTCGGTTGTGGCGCCGGCACCCTGGCAATCCCGTTGGCGAAACTTGTGCGACGGGTGACAGCCATCGATTTTTCCGACACCATGATTGCCTTGTTGAACGATCACTGCTTGGAAAACGGGCTGACAAACGTCACTACCCGAGTCATCGGCTGGGAGGATGATTGGGGGCAGGCTGATATTGACAAGCACGATGTGGCCATTGCCTCACGCTCTCTGATTGTCGACGATCTCCAGGCGGCTCTCTGTAAATTAAACAGCAAGGCGCGACGCCGGGTTTTCCTTTCTTCCCTGGTTGGTGACGGCCCCTGTGATCGCAAGATTTTCGAGGCCATCGGTCGCGATCTTGACCGAGGACCCGATTTTATCTATATCTATAATATGTTGCATCAAATGGGAATCCATGCCGATATTTCCTTTATCCAGAATGGCGACGGTGACAAGGTATACCGTGATCTTGATGATGCAGTGGAAAAAATCCGATGGATGATCGATGCCATGACCCCCGAAGAAGGAAGGCTGCTGCAAAGATATCTTGAAAAACATCTTATCAAAAAACAGGGTGGGTGGGCCATGTCATACAAACATATCGTCCGCTGGGCTATAATTTCATGGAGTAAGCGGCTGACATGCTAACGCGCATTTCACCGGCGAACTTCAGCACGTCCGGTGGAACGACTGATTGAGCTCACTAATCTCCAACGTCACCACGGTAGATGTAGCCGATCTCAATCAGCCGTAGTACGACCTCTGGGAGTACATCCACAGTGGCCACTGCGAACAGCGCGGCCCAGCCAGGGTGGTGCTCCACAACTTGCATTGTGTGTCTTTTTAATCCGATCATTGTCTTGTGGTCCAACGTATAGCCAATGGCCGCGAGCCGCTCCGCGGAGAAGAGTCCCAATTGCGGGACATGTTATGCAGCATTTCTGAATTGGTTAATTGTTTTTTTTAACTTCATCGTTTCAGCTCTGGCTGCTTCAGCAAAATCAACACCATTGCTTGCGTACAAAATTGCTCGGGATGAACTGATAATCAAGCCGGTACCATTGGTTGTTTGGCCTGCTCTGACCATTTCTTTGACATCACCGCCTTGTGCACCGACACCAGGAACGAGAAATGGCATATCGCCGGCGATGTTTCGAATCTTCGACATTTGAGATGGCCATGTTGCCCCGACAACCAGTAAGCAGTTTTGGTTGAAATTCCATTTTTCAGAAATCAGTCTGGCAACATGCTCATAGATTGGCACCCCATCTACGATTAAGTCTTGGAGATCGCCCGCACCGTTATTTGAGGTCCGGCAAAGGAGAATAATGCCTCGATCTTTATGCTTTAGGAATGGCTCAGCAGAGTCATAACCCATGTACGGATTGACCGTGACTGCGTCTACGTTATACCTTGAGAAGGCTTCCGTGGCATACATTTCCGCCGTGCTTCCAATGTCGCCTCGCTTGGCATCGAGTATGACGGGAATATGTGGGTAGTTTGATTTTATGTAACTAATGGTTTTTTCTAGTTGTTTTTCAGCGGAAATTGCTGAGAAATATGCGATCTGTGGTTTGTAAGCACAGACCAAATCATGGGTTGCATCAATAATTTCTCGGTTGAATGTGAAAATTGATTCGATGTTTTTATCTATGTGATTTGGAAATCTAGCAAGGTCGGGGTCAAGGCCGACACAGACGAGCGAGTTGCATTTTTTCCATGCCTTTTTTAACTTTTTGATAAAGCTCATTTTTTCCTCATGGGGTATAACGGTGCGCTTAACTGGGCGCGGCTGTTTACGCTCCGAGTTGAAGCGCTTGATGGATCGTTTCTTGTGATGCTGTTTGACGACATTAATTGCCTGTAATGTCCTGGATGTGCTTTACTGTTCTAAGCATAGAAAAATCTTCAGGTATGAGCCTTTCCAGTCTATGGTTTGACCTGTGGGCCGCCTCATACCATTTTTGCATGTCGTGTACATCAAAATCCGAGAGTTGTTTTCGTGTCTGATGTCTCTTTGCCGTTTCCTCGAATGATACATCAAAATAGAACATGTAGCTGGAGCCATTGTGTGCATCGATTATCCTATCCAACACCTCGCCGTATGACCTGACACTCAAGATACCTTCAAGAATAACATCATACCCATGTTTCAAAGCCACAACGCAATTACACACAATCATCTTATGTATGGCATCCGAATTTTGCATGCTTCCGCCGCCTGCCGGCTTGAAGATGAATCGGTAATAATCTTGCTGGATAATTGCTGTTTTATGGATTGCCTGAGCGAACAACTCGTTGGCTACAGTGCTCTTTCCTGCACCTGAAGGGCCTCTGAGGATGATGAGACGATTGTTCATGAGCGTATTTCTTCAATCCAACGACTGATTGAGCTCATTGATCTCCAGAATGCCTCGAACGAACTCATGCTTGGCGGCAGTATAGGATTTCCGGTCATCCTGGAATCTTTTTCCAATCTCATTTTTTATTTCTGCATACTGCTTTCGAATTCCAGGATTCTGCCGCAATAGCTCACGAAAGAGCAGGTATTTGCGCCATTGCATTCTGTTGTGTTCAACGATGTGCATACGGATCACCCGGACATCGGGGGCCTACTCCCTGACAAAAAGGTGTCCACCCTCATCTCCACCGTCACCACGGTAGATGTAACCGATCTCGGTCAGCCGGAGCACGACTTCTGGGAGTACATCCACAGTGGATACTGCGGCAGCGAGGTCGAGGATGGGTTTTGCAG
>JAZDOW010000236.1:0-2911 GCA_043798185.1 Pseudomonadota bacterium
CTTTGAGCCGTATCGGTTCTTGCGGTGTATCAAATGAGATTCCCTTTAATCTTCCCGTAAGGGTTTTGAGGGGTGAAAAAATAGCCAGGGAAATGTACCAGATACCGATGCAGCCGACAAAGATGCTCGCACAGAAACCAAATAAACCGTTTCTTGCGCTTATTCTACTGGCCTCATTCAGTTCCCGCAAGGCAAGTTCAATTTCCTGTTGATTCTCTGATTTGGCAATGGAGATGTCGTTCAGCCACTCGGACAGGATTTCGTCGGAAACCCAAAGAACGCCGTTCTCACGAGTGCTGTTGTTTTCGGAGAATTCCCTGCTGAAGAGTTGAAAGCTGTCTGACAGTTTTTTTAGGGGCGATTGGCCGTTTTTTGCAGCGCCTGATAATACCACGGCTTGTTGAAGAGCGCCTTCAAAGCTCTTTTTAGACTTTTCGAAGAAGTCCAAATAGCGGTTTTTTTTCAGGAGATTGAGCTTTTTAATATTCGAGTCCATGTCGAGAAGATTGGCATGGAGGATTTCCGTGAGTTCTGCGACTTTCTTGTTTTTACTGACAATGCGCTCGGTAGTGTCGACCATTCTCTCGACGTTGGTCAGCAGAACCAAGACCGTCCCGGTAAAAATCAGAAAAAACAGGAAGAAAATGAGCGCCAACTTTTGTTTAATCCCGAGTTTTAACGCCATTACACTATTCACCTTATTTGAGTTATCTGCGCGTGTCAATCAGTTGAGAATAGCAAACCGCATTCCATCTGTCATTGTGAGAGTGAAAAATCGGTATAGTATTTATGGTAATGTTTTATCATTGTTTTAAAGCAGAAGTAACAAGATCTTTGCCGGCAATGGAAGAGGTGCTGGAAAGATGAAAAAGCTCGTGGGTAAAATTTGCCCAAACAGAAAAGAAAAAAGTCTTGGTTTTGCTCTCGGCAACATCAATCTGGTGAAGGGTGCAGAGTAACAGATTGAAATCATGAGAGAAGGATAACAGGCATGGCCCTTGCTACGAAATATCGGGCCGCCTTTCTGCAGGAAAGAGTGCGCATGGCAAAATAATAAGCTTTTTCGCAATCGATTGGGGGGCTGATGCGTCGAACTTGCATGCGGAAAGGTACATTCTTCGTTGTGATTATCGCTCTAGTCCCGATAAACGGGATAAGTCACTTATCAAAAAATCACTGTACAAAACGTGCAGACATTTTTTGTAAGCGACTAAAATCACATCCAAGCCAGATAGGTCAGCCGGAGTTCACCTCGCAAAGCTTCGGTTGACCTGTCGCTTGTCGGCAAGTTCAGCTGTTGTCGGCAAGGGCAAAACGAATTGCCTCATCAACATGGATGACGGTGGTATCGAAGAGTGGAACCGAGGTGTGGTCTTGTGTCACCAGCATGCCTATTTCAGTACAACCGGCAATAACTCCTTCAGACCCCTGCTCTTGCATCACGTTTATGATGCGGAGATATTCCAGGCGGGACGCATCGTTGACAATCCCTCGACAGAGTTCATCGAAAATCACTTCGTGGACGATTTTTCGGTCTGCACCGCTCGGCATAACAACCTCAATATCATGGCCACCGCTCAGCCTGCCTCGGCAACCTTATGCATGGTGTTGGTGCAAATAAGGAGGACATCGGCACCACATGCCTCGATCTTTCGCGCAGCGTCGACCAAAAATCCGGCGCATGCCGCCCAATCGCTCTGTTGTAAAAGTATTTCCAGGGGATGAAAGTCAATGCTGATCATGACGATCTTGGCGGAATGCAGTCCACCAAGTTTTTCATTGATCCCCTGGTTTAAAAGCCGGTAATAATGGCTGGTGCTTTTCCAACTCATTCCGCCAAGCAGTCCGATGGTTTTCATGCTGGTTCGCCTAATTTTTAAGAAAAGGTGCCAGTTTTGCCGTTACCGATTTATTGTCAATAACCTGAAAAGCATTATGGAGTGAGCGTAGAAGCTCGCGGAAAACGACAATCTTCGGGGAGGGCGACAATAGCTGTACCTCAATGGTCTTGAGGTCGATGATGATTTCTTCAAGTTGCCGATATTCAATCTTTACTCCTGAAAGGCTCGATTTTATGGTGTCTAACAATCGACCAAGGATTTCGCAGTCTGCCTTGTTGGCGATGGGGCCGGAACTGAATCGCTGTACGGTTTCCGAGACCGGAGCTGCCGGTGAGGATATTCCTAAATAAGCCAAGCCTTCGCGGGTGATGCTAATACCACCGGAAAGAGTCCGCAGTTCAACAAGCCCGGCTACCATAAGCTTTTCAGCCAGAGATCCTGCTGCTCCTTTAGCCAAACCCATCGCCGCCCCAACCTCATACATCGATACTTGGGATTGCATGTCCCCTATTATCCGCCGCTGCAATTCTTCGAGAAAATATTTGGTGTTTTGTTCATCAAGGTTCATATCGGCACATCCTTTTGGCTATAATGAAGTTGAAGAGGGTGCACTATCACAGTAAATGTACCACCATGGGGTGTGAGTGTCTAGCCCGATCCTCTCATTCTATTACTTGACCATGTGGGTATCAAGGTGGATTTGCTGGCGAAAAAATGGGCGGTGCTCGTCCTTGCGGTGGCTGACGAAAAGAATGGTGGAAAGGTTCCGGGCGGCTATCTCGGTGAGGAGATCGAGAAGGATATTGCGGTTGTTATCATCAAGGCTCTGAGTCGGTTCATCAAGGATGAGGAGCTTCGGGCGTTTAATCAAGGCTCGGGTAATAAGCACCTGACGTTGTTCGGCAAAGCTCAAACGCCGAAAAGGTATTTCGGCTTTTGGGGCAAGATCTACCCAGTCCAGCCATTGTCGGGCGGTTTTGATCTCGGTGCTCGACGCCTTTTGATACAGGCCGATTGAATCATACAACCCGGAGAGGACTACCTGCAAGGCGCTGCCGGGAATGCGGTGT
>JAZDOW010000238.1:0-16937 GCA_043798185.1 Pseudomonadota bacterium
CGCCCGCATACCCCAGCGGATACCGCCGCCTTCAAAAGCCGGGCCGGCGCTGCAGGCGGCAGTCATCAACCATTCCTTGTTGCCGAGAACAATCTCACCATTGGTGCCGATATCGATAAAGAGGGTTACAGGATTTTCCCGGTGAAAACCGGTATAGAGAATCCCGGAGACAATATCCCCGCCGACATAGCTGGCAGGGCCAGGCATGATGAATACCGCGGCAATGGGGTTGACCTTCAAGCCGATTTCTCCGGCTTTTAATATGGGAAAATCGGATACCGTGGGAATATAAGGATCCCTTCTGATATACCGGGGCTCTATCTGCAAGAGCAAGTGGGCCATGGTCGTATTGCCGGAGATCACCACATTGCGGATGGCCGTCGTTTCACCACCTATACTGTCCAAGGTCTCAGCGATGAGTCCATTGATGGTTGACAGGACCATCTTGCTCAGTTTTCCCACTCCATCTTTCTCGGCGCATATAATTCGGTTGATGACATCATCACCACAACTCGCCTGGCTGTTATGCCCGGCCGCGGCGGCAAGAATCGAACCGTCGGCCATATCCACAAGATATACGACAATGCTTGTAGTTCCCACATCGATGGCCAGACCCAGCTTTTGGTGTGACTCATTCCCTGGGAGTACTTCAAGGATTTCATTGGCGCATTTTCGCTGAATCACCGATACCGTAATGTTCCAGTTATCTTTGCGTATTACCTCGGCTAGCTGGCGCATAACCTTTATGCCGACGTTCAGTTTGGTAATATCGCATCCCGATTTTTTCAGCCCCCGGTGCAGACGATCCAAGTCACTCACCGAATCTTCTAGGGTCGGAGCGGAGAGAGTCAAGGATATTTGTTTAAGCATCGGATCTATTTCCGTGACGAGTCCCTTGACCCTCCCGGATATTTCCCGACCCATGCCGGCGATTTTCATCTTTCGTTCAACAACCTCCGGGGGGATTTGCACGGTTGCATCGCCAATGACCCGACTCTGACAGGCGAGCATATATCCCTTTTCTTTTTCCCGGTCAGTCAAAAAAGGCGTCGGTAATACCTCAACTCCACCGCTGACCGCCACCAGCCTGCATTTTCCGCAGGCTCCCTTGCCGTTACAAGAGGCGTTGAGATGCACATCGGCAGCCCGCGCCGCATCCAATAAAGTGCTGCCCTGGGGTACGGATGCAGTTTTTCCGCCCGGTAAAAAAGTGACCACGTAGGAGTCCGGAAGGTTTTCCCGTTTGTCTCCATCCAAGCCATTCTGATATTTGCTCACAAACCAGATGGGGCAGGCTGATCGGTACTTACAATAGATTTTTGGATCCTTACACTTAAGGCATTCCTCGCAAAGGTATATTTGGTGCTTCATGCAGAGATACTGAGTTTCTCGATCCTTATGGTTGACGCACTTGCCCATGAGTCATTGCTCCTTTTACCTGCCTGTAATTTTTTTTAAAAAATGATACTTGGAATGCTTATAGTATTCGGAGTTTCCATTTTTCTCCACATTTGCAATTAAATTATTTACCAATGCATTTTCAATGCCAAAAACTCATTACCCAATGGAAGCGGTGCTCTCCGGTAATGTCGACAGGCAGAATACCATCGCTGCCATTGCCATTCCAGACTGGGTAGTGGTAGGAGATGCGTCTTTTTTCTTCCGCATTGGCGGCAAAGCACCATTTTCCCTCCCATATAACCGCCAACACAGTCGCACTAGCGCGACCATCAAGAGTCGCACAGTGTCGCAACAATGCAACTCTGGCCCCGAATTATCGATGACCGAAAACCGTCGTAAAAAGAATATACTTCACTCTTTTCAATAAGATACTAGACATATGTAAAATATAGATCTTCACATGGCATCAGATTTGCTTTATTCATAGCATGAAATTGCCAACCGTTGAGAAAAAAATAGCAGTAACCGTCTGGGAACATCGGATATCACCGGTGTTCGATTCTGCACGAACCTTGTTGATAGGAGAGATCAAAGACAAAGCTTTCGTGAGTTCATCATATCGAACCTTTTCTCTTGATCATCCTTCAGAATTGTTACAAATATTGCGTACTGAAAAGGTCAAAATCATCATCTGCGGCGCTATTTCCGTTGAACCGGCCGAAATGCTTCTTGCCGCAGGTTTTGAGTTGATTTCTTTTATCACCGGGGATGTGCATAGGGTACTGGAGGCTTTTATCAAAGGGGATACGCTTGGGGAAAGTTTTAATATGCCGGGGTGTGGCAAGAACATCTGCTGCCGGGGAAAAATCCGTCGTGGTCGTGAAATTTAGTATCTTAGAAATTCATATCTTGTTTTTTAGAATGAATTTCGTGAAAGTACTTATCCCCTTGAGGGGGTGTTAATTTTTTATAAACGAGTTTTTCCAAGGCACAAACTGGATAACAATACCGGCTGCTCTAGCCACAACAGCCGGATTTTCATGGAGAGGATATTCTTGAGAGTCTTACTTGTAACAAAAGATATTGAACAATTTTCCGCGCTGAAAGGAAGATTGCTACGCCAACAGGAGATCGAGTTGGTGTCGGCGGCCAATGGAGACGCAGGGTTTAGCCAGCTTAAAAACAAGAAAATTGATCTGGTTGTCATCGACGAACATTTGGGAGACATGAGCGGTATTGCTTTTGTCAAGCAGCTTGTCAAAATCAATCCGCTGGCCAATACGGCGATTGTCAGTGCGCTGACAGACGAAGAATTTCACGAGGCAACCGAGGGGTTGGGGGTATTGATGCAATTGCCTGCCCAACCACAGGAAAAGGATGCCGAGGCGCTGCTGGCCATCCTCGAAAAGATCGGCGCCCTCCTGCAACCACATAAGGCGGCCAAAGCATGATCATCAGCGTAGCCAGCGGCAAGGGCGGCACCGGCAAAACCACCATCTCCGTCAACATGGCACTCGCTTTGGGCGGTGGGGTTGAACTGCTCGATTGTGACGTCGAAGAACCCAATGCCCATCTTTTCCTCAAGCCGAAAATTGCACGAAGCGAAAAGGTCGAGGTCCCGATCCCCCTAGTGGATCTCAACAAATGCACTTTTTGTAAAAAATGTTCGGATATCTGCCGGTTCAATGCCTTGGCGGTGGTCGGAAAAAAAGTGCTCGTTTTCCAGGAACTCTGTCACAGCTGTGGCGGCTGCATGGCCGTATGTCCCGAAGGGGCGATAACCGAGACCGGTCGGGAGCTGGGGTTTCTCAATTTTGGCGCACGGGACGGCATCGGTTTTATTAACGGAAGGCTGCGGGTCGGTGAGGCCATGTCGCCACCATTGATCAAACAGGTACGGGCGGCGGCAAATCTGCAGCTCATCACCATCATCGATGCGCCTCCGGGCACATCGTGCCCGGTAATCGCTGCCATGAACGGCGCCGATTTTATCCTCATGGTCACTGAACCCACTCCCTTTGGCCTCCACGACCTGAAACTGGCAGTCGAAGCGGTGCGATTGCTCGGTATTCCCTGTGGTCTGGTAGTCAACCGAGCCGATATCGGCGATCGCAAGGTGTTTGACTATGCTGAAGAAGAAAATATTCCGGTCTTGTTGACTATCCCCTTTGACCGTCGCATTGCCGAGGCCTACTCCCGGGGCAGGAACATCGTTGAAGAATTTCCCGAATGGCGGGAGCAATTTTTGGAACTCTTTCGCAAGATCGAAGCAATAATCAACGAAAGAGGAGGGGCGGTTCATGCGTGAAATAGTAATTATCAGCGGCAAAGGCGGTACCGGCAAAACCAGCCTGACCGCAGCCTTCGCCGCCCTGGCGAAAAACAGTGTCCTCTGTGACGCCGATGTTGACGCCGCCGACCTCCATCTGTTGATGCAACCCGAGGTTCAGCAGCGGGCTGATTTTATGGGCGGCAGCAAAGCGATCATCAATCCGGAAATTTGCACCAGTTGCGGTACCTGCAGAGATCTTTGCCGGTTTAACGCCATCACTGAGCAGTTTCAAGTTGACACTATCCGCTGTGAAGGCTGTGGTGTCTGTGTGGATTTTTGTCCGGTGACCGCCATTGAGTTTCCGGTGCAGCGTTGTGGCGAATGGTATATCTCGAACACCAGGTTTGGTCCCATGGTCCATGCCCGACTCGGTATTGCCGAGGAAAATTCCGGAAAACTTGTCAGTCTGGTTCGCAAAGAAGTCCGGCAGCTCGCAGAAAAAAAAGGTGCCGATCTCATCATTACCGACGGTCCTCCGGGCATCGGTTGCCCGGTCATTGCCTCCATCGGCGGGGCCACTGCCCTGGTGATCGTCGTCGAACCGACGGTTTCCGGCATTCATGATATGGAGCGGGTTGTCGATCTTGCCGCCCATTTCAAGGTGCCGGGCATGGTTGTAGTCAATAAATTTGATCTGAACGTAGAAATGACTGAGACCATTGAAGAACTGGCACGAAAGCACAATATTGCTGTACTTGGCCGGGTTTCATTTGATCCAGCCTTCACCCGGGCCATGGTTGAAGGAAAAACTTTATTCGAATATGGCGAGTCCACCGCAACCTGGCAACAGGTCCGCGACATCTGGACACGCATTATCAGTTCACCTTCCATGAATACCTTAGGGATCGTGGATCTTAAATCAACAATTCAATAATCACGGAGAAAGCAGCAAATGACAATGGTACGAGTAGCAATCCCTTCCGAGGGTAACGGTGGATTAGACGGCACACGGGCAGGACATTTCGGGCATTGTGATGTCTTCACCTGTTTTGATGTCGAGGACGGACAGATCAAGCAGGTTACCATTCTGGCCAACAAGGAGCATGTTCAAGGCGGCTGTATGGTTCCGGTGAATTTGCTGGCCGAGGCCGGGGTCAACGCCCTAGTGGTCGGCGGCATCGGCATGCGGCCTTTGATGGGCTTCCAGCAGGTTGGTATCGAGGTATATCATGACGGCGAACGGATGGACATCCGGCCGGTGGTTGAGGATTTCGTTGCCGGCAAACTGCAAAAGATCACCAACGACCAGGTCTGCGGTGGTGGTGGCGGGCACTGATCAAGAACACAAAGGAGAAAAAATGAAAGTAGCAGTAACATCAAAAGGAACATCGCTCGACAGTGAGATCGACCCGCGCTTTGGCCGGGCACCGTATATTCTCATTGTCGATACCGAAACCCTTGAATTTGAGGCACTGGATAACAAAAGCAATGTCAATGCCTTCAAGGGAGCCGGCATTCAAGCAGCTACCATGATCAGCGACAAGGGTGCCGAAGTACTCATGACCGGCTATTGCGGTCCCAAGGCCTTTTTCACCCTGGAAGCCGCCGGAGTCAAGGTCGTCGACGATGTCTCCGGCAAGGTTCAGGATGCGGTCACGACCTTAAAAGAAGGTAAGGTAACCTACGCCTCCGGAGCCAATAAAGAGGCCCACTGGTAATCCTGTCCTACTGCGACTCTCGAAATATTACCCGGAAAGGCAGGTTGCCAAGGTGACCTGTCTTTTTATTTTGGCGCCTCTACGGCGGCAGGTTCTGGCTCGAACAGGTTTTTTTGAAGGTTTGGAAAAATGATGACTGACAAACAATACGATGCTCTGATAGACGAACTTCAGGGAAAGATTTTGCTCGAAACTCAAGATATTTATGGCGAAAAAGGACTTGAGCGCTGGCAGAATCCGAAATTCAACGGCAGAATGGATGATGCTGACGCCTATGGGCGAATTACCGGAAAATGCGGCGACACTATGGAAATTTTTCTTTGCTTTGACAATAATCGGGTCAGCAAGGCATCTTCTCAGAGTGATGGCTGTTTTTCCAGCAGGTTGTGCGGCTCTTTTGCAGCCGAGCTTGCCATTGGTAAAAATCCAGAGGAGCTCTTTGACCTGACTGGAGATGACGTTTTGAAAGCGATCGGCACCTTTCCAAAAGAAGAGACCCATTGCGCCTTTCTGGCGGTAAAAACCATGCAGGAAGCTGTCAACGCCTATTTGGTCAAACAGACCGGACAAAAATGAGTTTCGCTAAGAAATAGGGCCAAGAGCATGAACAAAGAAGACATCATCTTCAAGCCAATTGGGGTGATTCGCAGTGAACATGTATTGGCACGCGAGACCCCCATTCAGCCGGTCTACGCCAAGGGCTGCAAGGGGCGGGTGGAGCTCTTTCCCGAGTTCGCGGAAGGGTTGCAGGATCTGGATGGATTTTCGCATATCTACCTGATCTTCCACTTCAACCAGGCAGGACCTGTACAACTCACAGTCAAACCCTTCCTTCAGGATATTGTCAGGGGTGTCTTCTCGACTCGAGCGCCGTGTCGTCCCAACGGCATTGGTCTCAGTATCGTTGAACTTATCGGCCGCGAAGGCAACGTGCTCCTGCTTGACCGGGTTGATATCCTGGACGGCACACCGCTCCTTGACATCAAACCCTACAGCGCTAAATTCGACCGACTGGACTATACCCGTAACGGTTGGCAGGACGAGGTCGATGAAAAAACGGCGCAGGTACGTGGCCGCCGCGAGTATAAGATTGATGAAAGCTGATACAATAAGAATTACAATTGTTGTCCAGGTGCAGCCGGAATGACCTTCGTTTTTTCATCCCAACAGTGCGACATGAGCAAATGATCTCTTTGACCGAGGCCCATACCTGTGTCAGCATGCTCGAGCCGCTTCAACCGGTTGGCGTTCGTCTCGACAAAGCTCTTGGTTTGGTCTGCGCGGCAGATGTCTTTGCTGCCCACAATTGTCCGACGATTGACTCCTCAGTCAAAGACGGTTTTGCCGTAGTTTCAGACGATATTGCCGATGCATCGCCAAGTAATCCCGTGACCCTTACGGTGACCGGTTCCTTGACTGCCGGAGACAATAACGCGGGCGTGCACGTCTCACCGGGAACCGCGGTCCGCATCATGACAGGGGCGGCTATTCCGCACGGAGCGACGTCGGTGCTGTCCTCTGAATTTGCCCAGGCTTCCGGGGAAATGGTGACGATCACAGCAGATTCCCGGATCGGCTTGAATATTCTCCGTAAAGGAAGCGATATAGTCCGACAGCAACAGATTCTGGCCAAAGGTGCTGTACTTGGCCCGGCTCATCTTGGCCTGCTGGCGGCAGCCGGGTTACAGGAAGTCGTCTGCTATCCCTTGCCCAGGGTCGCCATTGCCGCAACCGGCAGCGAACTTGTTTGGCCGGGCGACCCTCTCACCGAAGGCAAGGTGGCAGCCAGCAACATGGTGACGGCGACGGCTGAACTGCAGGCTTTGGGAATAACGGCCTCGACGGTGCTTGTGCGCGACAACCTCGCCAAACTGCACGATCATTTTCAACACCTTGTCCCACAGGTTGACGTGTTGATAACCTGCGGCGGTGTGCTTGATGGGGATAAGGACCTCACTCTTTTAGCAATGGCACAGCTCGGGATGGTAAAAATCTTCCACCGTGTGCGAATAGGCCCCGGCAAAGGCGCCTGTCTCGGTCGGGTCGGCAAGACCATCATCTTTAACCTGCCGGGCGGGCCGCCCTCGAACCATGTGGCTCTCTTCCTGCTCGCCCTGTCCGGTGTTCGCCGACTCATGGGTTTTGTGAATTGCCTGCCCAGGAAAAATCAGGTCTATGTCACCGAGGAACTGACCGGGCAAAAAGACTGGACCCAGCTGATCTACAGTAGAGTATACTCTCAGAACGGTTCTCTTTACGCTGCTCCCCTTAACAAAATGAGAAGATTTGAGGCCATGGCGACAGCCAACGCCCTGATTGAAATACCCGAGGGCTGCACCGCCATCGAGAAGGGTTCTTTGGCAGAGGCTTGGTTTTTCAGCGAGAGAGGCAGGCCGTAGCACCAAAATACCACTATGGAAATAATCAATATTCTTTTCGCCTTTGCAGTTCTTTTGTCTCTGGCCCTCTGCTGGTTCGGCTTTTATTATCTGACCAATAAACCGCTCGACAATCCGGATGGCCATGCCAAAATCACCGGTAACTGCGGTGATACCATGGAGATCTCCCTGCAGTTCAAGAATGGCAGGGTCTGCAACAGTTCCGCCTGGACCAATGGCTGTTCAGTAAGCAAAATGTGCGTCGAGGCGGCAACCATGCTGGCCCGCAATCGGCAAGTCAGCGAGATTGAAAAGATCAACATGGTGACAATCATGGAACAGGTCGGCCAGCTGCCCGATACCCATCTCCACTGTGCGCAATTGGCGGAAACAACCCTGCGTGCCGCAACAAAAAACTATCTGCTGTCTCAACAAAATATCTCGTAAACCACTATTCCTCTCGAAAGCCATCCCCCTTATTCCGACCGCAACGCCTCAACCGGATCGAGCCGCGCCGCCTGACGGGCAGGCATAATCCCGGCGACAATCCCGATAAGCATGGAGAGGAGTTCGGCAAAAAAGACGAAACTCCAGGGGGTGTGCACCGGAAGAAGCGGCACAAAGGCATGGATCAGAGCGGCGCAGCAAAATCCCACGGCAAGACCCGCCGCGCCACCGAGTCCGGCAAGCAGTGTCCCTTCAAGAAGAAAAAGCATAAGAATCTGGTGGCGTGAGGCACCGACGGCGCACAAAAGGCCGATCTCGGCGGTGCGCTCGCGAACGGCGATGGTCATGATGGTAAAGATACCGACACTGCCGACCAGAAGGGAAATCCCACCAAGAGCCCCGACCGCAACGGTCAGCATCGACAACACCGAGCCGAGGACATCGAGCATCTGCTGCTGGGTGGTGATGGTAAAATCCTCCTGCCCATGGCGATTGATAAGGATCCGGCGAATCCCGGCAACCACCTCTTCAGCCTGATACCCGTCGCGATACAGAACATCGATCTCCATCAGTCCCTCCCGGTCGAAGAGATCAAGGGCCCGGACCGCCGGGATATAGACGGTATCGTCCATATCAAAGCCGAGGATCTGGCCTTTATGTTCCATAACGCCAAGCACCCTCCCCGGCTGGTTGCCGATCTGAATTCGTTTGCCGAGCGGATTATCGCCGGGAAAAAGCTCACGGGCAACCATATCGCCAAGGACCACAAAAGGCCGGGCCAGACGCGGATCGTCCGGCGGCAAAAAGCGGCCGCTGCCCACCCGCATGCGAAAGGCCCGATCCATCTCGGCGCCGACGCCGTAAAGGGTAATTCTTCTGGTGCGACCCTCGGCACTTACCTCAACATTGCCCTGGACCATCGGCACCACCGCTTCGGCCTGGGGCAGGCGGCGCAGGGCCTCGCTGTCGTCAATCGTCAGCAATCGTTCCGAGCCGAGAACGCCGAGTGGGGTGCCCATGGTGGTGACCTTGCCGGGATTAATGGCAATCAGATTGGCCCCGAACTGGGTGAACTCGGCAACGACAAAGCGCTGCAAGCCTTCGCCCATGGAGGTAAGAAGTATTACCGCAGCAATGCCGACGGCAATGCCCAGGCCGGTGAGAAAGGATTGCAAGGGTTTGGCGCGGATGGAGGTGGTAACAAAATGAAGCTGGTCGCTTGTCCGCATGTCCCCTCCCCCTAGTGTCCGGACAGGGCGCGAATCGGATCGAGCTGTGCCGCTCTGCCGGCGGGCAGGAGGGAAAAAATCAGGCCGGTGCTAAGGGCGGTCGCCATCGCGGCCACCACCGCCCAAAGCGGCGGCGTGGTGGTAAGTTCCGGATAGACCTGGGCAATCCCCCAGGCCCCGGCAAAGCCGATGACTAGACCGAGCATCCCACCGATGCTTGACAGCAGGAGGGCCTCGCACACCAGCATCGCCATAATCTGCCGGCGGGTGCCGCCCAGGGCCTTGCACAGACCGATCTCGGCGGTACGCTGGGCAACCGACATGAGCATAACATTCATGATAAGAATCCCGGCTACCACCAGACTTATGGCGGCGATACCGGCCACGGTCAGGGTCAGCGACTTGAGGATCTTGTCAAAGGTTGCCAATATCGAATCCTGAGTGATGATCGTCACATCCTCTTCGCCATAATGACGCTTGGCAATGGTCGTTTTAATATGCGTCTTCAAGCGGGCCAGGGATTCTTGGTCCTTGCCCTCGATCAGGATACGGAATAGGCCGCTGGTATCGTAGAGCATCTGGGCGAAGGCCACCGGCACCATGACCAGCTCCTGGGTGTCGAACCCCAGAGACCGGCCTTCGGTTGCGAGAATACCGATAACCCGGCAACGGTAGCCGCCAAGACGAATGAGTTCCCCCAGCGCCGCCTCCCGCCCGAACAGCTCCTGGTAAACCTTCGCCCCAAGGACACAGACCGGCCTGGCAATATCCCAATCCTCTTCGGGTAAAAAGGAGCCATGGGCAAGTTTTAAATGGTGAATTGCCAGAAAAGATGCAGTGGAACCGACCACCGGTACCCGCCGCTCCCGGCCCTTGTACACTGCACTCAGCTCGCCGATATTGAGAGGGGCGACGCGTTCGACCAGCTCGCTGCGCATGACCGCCGCCGCGTCTTCAAGGGTCAGGTCGCGCGGGGTCTCACCGACCAGGGTGGCCGGGGAATTATTGGCGGTTTCCGAGCGACCGGGGATAACGATGACAAGATTTGTGCCGAGCGAGGCAAACTTATCGACAATATACAGCCTCGCCCCGTTGCCGATGCCGGTCAGCAACACCACCGCCGCAACGCCAATGCTCATGGCCAGGAGCATAAGGGCGGTACGCACCCGGTTGCTGCCAAGGCTGCCGAGTCCGAAGCGTATGGTGTCAACGGGACGCATGGTCAGCCACCGCTGTCGGCGGCAAGTCGACCGTCCACTACCCGGATTCGACGTCTGGCCCTTTCGCCGATCTCCGGATCATGGGTGACGATCACCAGGGTTTGACCGCCGCGATTCAGCTCTTCGAGCAACTCGATAATCTCTGCCCCGGAACTGCGGTCAAGATTGCCGGTCGGTTCGTCGGCCAAAAGCACCGCCGGCTGGTTGATCACCGCCCTGGCTATCGCCACCCGCTGACGCTGGCCGCCGGACAATTCTTCCGGCCGGTGATTGTGGCGGCTGCCAAGGCCGAAGCTGTCGATGAGGGTCGCACTCCGCTGATGGCGCTGCCGAGCCGGGACTCCGGCCAGCATAAGCGGCAGTTCTATGTTTTGCGTGGCGGTGAGTCGTGGGATGAGATGGAAGAACTGGAAGATAAACCCGATTTTCAGGCTGCGCGTTGCCGCCAACTGATCGTCACCAAGACTGGTAACATCCCGACCGTCGAGCAGATAAGTGCCGCTATTCGGGGTATCAAGAAGGCCGATGATGTTGAGCAAGGTCGACTTCCCCGATCCGGACGGCCCCATAATTGAGAGATACTCGCCCGCTCGAATGGTCAAAGACACATGGTCCATAGCCCGGACCTCTTGACCACCAACGGCAAAGGTTCGACAGATATCGCGTAACTCGATCATAATTTTAGCCGTTGTTCTTCAACGCCCATTTCCAGAATCATTCCCCTTCCACCTTATTCCAGGCCAACATCACAACCACCGGGACAAAACCCTTACAAGAAATTTACCATGAAACCACTTTACTCTATCATGCGAGACAAGCACAAGAAGGTGCTTGCTTCTTGCAAAAAGAAGGGGGAGTGTTGCAGCTCTAGCTGCGTTGAGCAGCTTGTCTGCTCAAACGAAACTTATGCCCTTGCGGTATATGTATCTGGATGAGTTTTTTGTTCCCTCTTTATCTCTCCTTTTTCCTTGTTATCTGACATCAGTTTGCCCTTGATATATGGACGGAATGGCAGAGTTCTGCTTATCGATTTGTTCAAAAAATCATGAAAAAAATCAGTTTGGCTGCATGAGAGAGAATATTTAGTGCAGAAATTCAGATAATATCGTAACCATTTCAGAAAGAAACGGTATTGCTGCCTGATCTCAGGTTTTCTTGCCAAAAAATTAGTAAAAGGAACAGAAGGTTCAGAAAACATAATTTCCACTTTTTGCGCCTAATATCGCAATAAGTGGAAAGTCGACAGAGAAAATGCAATAAGTGGAAATGCAGCGGGCATTTTTTCCATGTTTCATACTATAATATCACAATAAGTGGAAAATCGTTCCATCCATATGAGTTGATATGATGGACAACGTTCCACTTATTGCACTGTTGGACGCCATTAGGAATCGTACATGCATGAATTGATCGACTGGAAAATATTTTTAGTGCTTCTGACGGCGGGTATTCTCGGCGCACAGTCAGTGGGGCCGCTGAATCAAAGTGTCTTGTCGTCTGCCACGAGTGATCCCAAATCAACATCGGTAAGTCGTTCACGCGTAATGACCTGGACGATAAATATGAGTGTCTATCTAGTCGTTCTTTCGACCGCCATCTTTACTGGCCTGATTCTCAAGGTACACCTAAACACTTCAGGCGCACCACTAATCGAGGCCGCACTGAGAGGGACTGCTGGCCCGCACTTGTGGACTGCGATCATAGTGCCGGTTTTGACCGGATTGGCGTTGGGTGCCACTATTTCGCCATTAGCGCTCTATCAACCCCGAGAAAAGCGGGTTGATTTTTACAACATCGCGATATGGAAACGGTTGGTAGCGGGCCTGTTTCACGGCGGTATCGTCGAAGAAATCGTGTTTCGCTGGTTCCTGTTGTCGCTTCTTGTCTGGTTATTGAGTTTTCTCCCGGGCTTCACGTCCAGCACCGCCCCAAACGATACATTTTGGATTGCCAACACAATAGCGGCATTGCTGTTCGGGTTCGCACACTTGCCTGGAAGTGCGGCAACTGCTCCCCTTACCAAAATTGCGTTCTTCTTGGTTATCGCTCTCAACATTCTTGTTGGTCTGATTTACGGGTATTTCTTCTGGATAAGCGGGATAGAGGCGGCAATGTTTGCGCATATGAGCACACATGTCACGCTTCAACCTTGTGCTTCGCTGCTGCTTCGTGTTCGCGGAATAGAGAGTGTGTCGTCCAACAAGGCAAATTAACTCGGACCGCAAATTCCGCTGCGCTCCATTTGCGTCCGGTTATTTGCGACGTTAGCTGCATGAAATTTAATAAATTGCGATATGAAGAAAGTCAGTAGCTACGATGTTACTGTAGATATAGATAAAGGAAAAATTAGATTTCCTAACCTATGCCCTGCTTGCGAAAAAGAATTGCATGACAACTTTACTGTCAAAATTCAACGTAGCCCAAAAGGATTTTTTGGGTATTTAATCTGGTTATTATCTGGACTTTATAAAATTAGTTTTCCAATTCATAAGGAATGCATCTTAAAAGCAAAAGCAGCTTCATTTCACACCTTGATCTCTTTTTTGTTGTTGATATTAGTTTTCGCTATAGGAACGTATTTAGAAGTAGAAGGGACAATTCTTTTCATAATTTGTGTAGCAATACTTGCAATCACAATCATTCTAAATCTTTTGAAACCACCACCACTAGAATTCTCGAAATATGGTAGCACTATTGATTTCACCTTTAATAACCTTTCTTACTCGATGGCATTTGCAGAAATCAACGACAAATTGGTAGTCAGTGCTTCGTTAGGCAAAATTTCATATGTTAAAGATGAAGGAGAAAAATCAACTGGTAAGTTTCAAAGTATTATGATTCAAGCAGCTATCCTGCTATCAGTTATTGGATTATTGGTTTCAACTTATTTCAAAATGAAATGACAAAAATGATTATAATAACAGCTAACAAGCCAATAAACACGGACCTGCAAACAGCATGCGGTCCGGTTATTGAAACGTTCGACCACCCAATATGAACATGAAAGCTTCAAAAAATGGATTGCAAAAACTAAGAGATTTCTTTGATAAATTGACCAATATTTCAGAAGAAGAATGGGCTTATTTTTCAGAGAAGATTACGGGAAGGAATTTTCCCCAAAATCATTTGCTCTTTCGGGCTGGTGAACCAGTGAATGATTTTTTCTTTATAATCAATGGACTTGTGCGTTATTTTTACCTTACTGAAGAAGGAAAAGAGTTTAACAAAGCTTTTGCTATGGAACATGATTTTGTTGGCTCCTTTAGCTCAATGGTTCCTAATATTCCTTGCAGATATTCCGTTCAAGCTCTTGAAAAAACAGAGACATTGGTTGTCCCAGTTCGTTTGGTCCAAGATTGCTACGACCGCCATCCAGCATGGGAACGAGTGGGAAGGCGGCATGTTGAACACGTTGCGGTAAAAAAAGAAAAACGAGAGGGAGAGTTTCTGCTGGACTCGGCAGAGACACGATATCGCCGTTTATTAGCAGAATTCCCAACACTTATTGGCAGGATCCAGCAATATCACATAGCCTCGTATCTTGGAATAACCGACGTTTCCCTTTCTCGTATCCGTACTAAGATTGGATTAACATAGGTTAATGCCAAATAAGGTATAACCTTCTATTATTTGTGGCTCGAAGCACTTACTGCCAAAATGAATAAAAGGAGGTCATCGTGAAGAAAGAAAATCATTGTATTGGAAGTGTGTTGCCGCCGCCACTAGTTGTAATTGCATTATCTCTCATGGGTTTTGCTTTACAATGGTACTATCCACTTTCATTTCAAGATAGCTGTCGATCTTATTGGGTAATGGCCGGTGGAATTATTCTGATTGCCTTTTCTGGACTATTAGCTTTCTTGGCGAGACGAATTATGCTGTGTCAGAAAACCCCTATAAGCTTCAGTAAGCCAACAGTTGTAATTATACGTAAAGGGCCTTTTGGCTTGACACGTAACCCATTATACCTGTCTCTTGTGATGCTTTATGCAGGTATTGGAATAATGGCAAATTCGTTATGGTTCGCTCCACTGCTTATCGCGTTAACTTTTTTTCTTCGCCGAGTGATCTTACGAGAAGAGAAATACCTGGAGCATCATTTTGGCAGTGAATACACAAACTACAAAAGAACTGTGAGAAGGTGGCTTTAGGGGAATTGGGCTTTGTCGAACCAGGCGGTTCACTTGACGCCGAGAAGCGCGGCGGCGCTTGCGCGGCAAGGTCCTTTGCGGCGCAAGTGACCTTTATCGTTCGGCGTATCAAGAAGGTATGAGAATGAACTATTTTTGCCACTTGGATTCATCTGGTGATCTTGAGCACACCAATCTTCAAATTTACTCGCTTAAGAAGGCCGCCGATGCGTGGAACGAACTCCTTGATGGTGTCACAGATGCCGGACTTAACGGCGTTGACCATCTGCACGAACGCCTTACATTCATCGTAAGCTGTTTAGGGCTTTCCTTATCGCAATTGATGGGGCAGAACTGCCCTTCTCCAGACAAGGAGAAGATGGCCCAGCCAGGCGAGTTGCTGTCCAATATTCTGAACCGAACGAGTGTAGATCGTACAACGATGCGACTATTGAACAGCACATTTGGAGATTTTTTGAAATATTATGGAGCTATTCGGCACTTTGGAAGGAACCTGGATGATAAAAATTATGAGGTAGTGCGCAAGCTGACTATCAGTGAACTCGACCGTTTTATAAAAATGACAATTCAAATATGGGATCTGGTTATCGGTATTTGCCGCCAAGACAAGGAGAACGAAATTGATGATGACGTATCATCAGTCTCCAATATTGTATCGTTTAACCGGCTTGCCGAACAACAGGATGGGGCTTCAAAACTTAATAACAGATTTATGAAGTAGAATCTTATGATAAAATTCTTTTCTTCCCTTTTTGGCTCGAAAGAGTGTAAGCGGCCTACAAATGAATCTGACATTATAAAGTATGCAGAAAATGTATTGTCAGGGCTTGGCGTTTATGCTGCTAATTCCATGTCAGATGATTGGCCTAAGTGGGAAAAGAAGATGGTCGAAGATCTTGATTATTTTGAAATTCAAGCTCAAAAATTTTCAAGCCCCCATATTTACACTCTTGCAGGCAATGGCTGGAACCTTTTTGCCATATGGTATCGTAGAAAAAATGACGACAAAACAACCCCACTGAGGCGTGGCATATCTTTATTGGAAAGAGCTTTGGAAATTGATCCTGGCTATGAAAAAGCTAAAATAACGCTTGGCTCCATTCTTGTGGAAAGGAAACAGGTTCGTGATCTAGATCGTGCACTCCTTTTATTGAACTCAACTCAAAACGAATCAGGTCAAACACAAGAACTTATTAGTAAAGCCAAACGTTGGCTCGGCGATATCGAGTTGGACCAGAATTTTGACTATACCAATCTGCAATTGCTTCCTTTAAATGCTCTGAGGGAAGAGTTGAAAAAATGTAGAGTATTAATAAGGAATTTAAAAAAAGCTAAAAACCTAGATGAAATGCGCCCTGCTCTTGAACATATGTATCGCCTTGCAGTGCTCCATGATGCGGCAACCTATGTGCTAATACATGGCGACTATTTTATAGATAGAAGGAAGGACAGGGCTTGGGACAAGAAACTTCAAAAAATTGTTAACTCCATCAATAAGTTCTCTTACAGTTCAAATGGTGAAATTTCCTCTGGCGAAGGCTATCTTTCCAAAAACGACAACAAAATTTTTCAACTGGTTTTTGGGGAAAGCTCTAAAGTATTTTATCCAGCAGAGTTATTGGAAAAAGGCAAAAGAAGCAGGACATAATTTTATGGCATTTGATCCCAATACATGGATAGGGGCAATCTCTGGACAAGTTGTGGCTGGTATCTTAACAGCAGCATTGCTTTTTGTATTTGGTATTGTTGCCTGGCCGTTGAGATGGTGGCTTAATAACAGAAAAATTCAAAAGTTATTAAGCGGTCGCAAGTTCACCTTTGTTTTCAATCCAAATGCAGGAAAGAATAAAGTAGTCTCTTTTCTTCCTGACGGGCAGATAGGTGAAGGTTCAAATGAAAATGAGAATTCATGGAAAATAAAACATGGTCAGCTTGAGATTTTTGCATCAGATGGCTGTCTGTATAGTCGTTTCAAACTTGAGTAACCGTTCACCGGGATTTTAACTATTCCTAAAAAAGTTCGAGCGTTCAGGAAGAGAATCTGATACAGAGTTCTTCATGAACACAATTTTTACTTATCGTAAACGGGTCATTTCCAGGGACGATCTCTCCTTTATCCTT
>JAZDOW010000261.1:0-14361 GCA_043798185.1 Pseudomonadota bacterium
GCAGCCCAAAGCCGCAAGCACCGCTCATTCAGCAAGGGTTGTAACACCTTGTATTTCTCTCTAACTCGATCAGTTTCAGACATGCATGCATCTTAACACATCCGACCAATATGCGACAGTTATTTATGCGCGGCTCCTTAGTGGTGTAACGTTGCGATGTATTTTTTCATTCATAACCAACCTTGTGCCTTAGCCACTCATTTTCGTTTAAGCGACTTCTATTTGTCAACCGACGGTTTCTTCTATTGGTTGCCCCTGTTTTTCTGCGCGATCCAGAACCATTCCTTTGATCATAGCAGCAGTAATTATAATACCGGCCACTGCTAGAGCCACCATCAATGCCCAGAAACTTATGCTATCGAGAGCAACAGAGAGTTGATGCTGCAAGCGAGGAATAATATCCAGGTCAGCAAGATAGAGCGGTACTTTGGCCCCCCGTGAAACAGCAACAATCAGCATTACCGCTGCCATGACCAGCTTAATCGTATAATCTTTAACATAGGTCGTCCCAAGTGCCCCCAATTGTACGCCGATCAGTGATCCTGCCAAAATGAGCAAAGTCATGCGAATATCGATAAGACCGGCTATTCCCCACTGAACAGAGCCCCAGGCGCCCATGACAAAGGCAACAACAAGCTCGGTAGCACTGGCAACTATAGCCGAGGCACCAACCACATAAATCATTCCCGGGACACCGATAAAACCGCCCACCGCAATGGTTGCTGCCAGTATTCCGGTAAAGAGACCAACGGGAACCGTTATCCAGGCTGAAATTCGCACTCTAGCCACTTTAAACTCCATCATGGGCCAGAGCTCAATTTTTTGAAGTCTCAAGGCTAGATTAGATGTTTTGGCCTCGGTTGCTCCTTTAGTCATAGTTAAAGCATCACGCAGAATGTATCCACCAACAACGGCCAGAACTAGAACAAAGACCACACTCACATAGAGATTAGAGCCTGCATTGCCCCAATGATTGAGGATCATCTGTTGAATTTCAATACCGATCTCTACACCAATAATCGCGGTTACCGCCATCACCAGGCCAAGCTTTATATCGACTTGCCCGTATTTCCAGCGCTTATAGGCGCCGACCATGGCCTTTGGAAACTTATGGCACATATTGCTGGCCACCGCTACCGCACCTGGGGCTCCCAGAGACATCATCGCAGGAGTGAGAACGAAAGCTCCTCCGGAGCCAATGAACCCAGAAAGCAGACCTCCGATAAGCCCGATGATAAGAAGGGCAATAACCTTGGTGATAGTCATCTCAAAAAACATCACTGACACGTCTTTGATTACATTTGGTCCAGCATTGGGATCAAGACTGACCATAACTTTTTTATCAAGAACTATGTCGTCGATGGTCACATCCGGGCCAATATTCAATATCCTTAAATCGTTATGTCCATCAACTTTTATAGTTACAGTTTTGTTCGTTGGATCAAGCTGGGTAAAAATACCTTTCATGACGTTTTTGGGTGGTGGGCCACCTGCATAGGCATTGTGTACCAGTAGGGTGCCTATCAATACTGTCATTACAATAGTTAGAAATTTCTTCATGAGTTCACTCTCTCCTACTTGCGCTGATAGGTTATGCTTCCTGTTAAAATCAAGCTTTCTTAGGCTCAAGCCCTAGAACACTAAGTAAATTGCTGGCGAAAGCACCGTGCACAAAAGAAAACAAGAAGGCTGTGCCAACAGGAAGAGCTGCGTACCATCCCCCTAACGTAAAAGTATCTGTAACGATCTTCATGTTCGATAATAATAGGGCGTAAGCACCTACGGACACGGCGCCAAAAAGGACCATTTTACCGATTGGCTTTTTCTTGCGATAACCAGTTTGGGTCCTTTTTGTTGTGGCAGTCGTTTTATTGATACTGCCGGTCGTCGATTTGCGAGTGGTTTGGTGAACAGACAACTGAGTTTGGTAAGAGTCATTTTGTCTCATTTCCATTTCTCCTTAAAGATGGTTAGTAAATCACTTGGTATATTTTTCAGCCAATAGCTAATTGTGTACAGGAGATGGTGCCGAACCTTTCTTGGAGTTATATTATGCAATATTTATGCTAGCCTTCTGTGTAAATATAAAACAGTTATTACAGATAGATAGAGAATAACTATCGAAGGTGACTAGTGTTGCAATATGCAACACCGAATTAGATAATTGTCGAATATATATTAATATATTAAATTGTTAGCTGTGGAATTTCAGGATTTTCCGATGGCGTTGCATAAAGCAACGTGGACTTTGTATTTCACGGCTAGAATGGAGGGGGAATCCAACACTCTCTTGAAATGAAGAATAATAGCTATCGTATTGATATTATGATATTATCCACATGCTACACAAGAAATATGTTGCCAGGCAGGAAATGATTACAAGCTGGGTACCAAGCATTATATATATGAGACGTTTCACTATGTAACAGTCCCGTTAATCATTTATGCTTGTCGAGGTATGATAACTCAAATAAATTCGTATGGATGAACGTTCTATTGCAAGGTCAGGTGACCGTTCACCAAGATAAATTTATCCAAATATTTTCATAAAAAAGAGCATATCTTAAGCTTCAACGACGTCAACTTCTTCCATCAACTCATCACCGACAATCCTCATGAAATCCAGAGAGTTATTCATGGATTTTGGCCGGATAGCCACTTACCTCACAACAAAAGAGTACATTATCCAGGCGGAGGACTCGGGTTCGACTTCTGCTGCCTCCACCACTCAGGCGTCATGATGTAAATATGTTCAACGAATATAAATAGTTGTATGACTAGCAGTTTTTGAGGTTCGACACTTTTGTCGAATGGGTACATCAGGTGGTCCAACAGTGGTACATATGCCATTGTTGGGCCATTTTTTTTGCACAGGAGAAACAGAAAGGACGGTGTGATTTTCTGCGCAAATGTCAAAATTCTCAGTGGTTACTGGTTACCGTGATTACCATTTTGCAAGTTTCAACTATAGATCTCGAGACCCGATCTGGCGGTTTTCACAAACAGTTTTTGATTACATTTCGCAGATACTCGCAAATGATAGTTCTGCGCGGGATTTTGATTGTCATGTGTTCAAACATCGCGCCTGACAATATTTGGGCCAATCAGGGCGAACAATTTTAAAGAACAAAAAGAAAAGTGTTCGCCAATTTTATCAGTATAATACCAAGGGAGAGCTGTCTAGCCTTACTATTATTTGCCAGAAAACGAGGAGATAATCATAATGGATGCACAAATTTTAATCATTCTAATGGGAACATACTACCGCAATTATTTGTGATTAATGCCATGTATTGAAAGGAGAAATATTTGGTTGTAAAGCTAATCCGATGAATATGATTCGAAACCAAAAAAATTGTAAAACCAGTCTAGGTGGAGTAATCTCAATATCAATGAGTTAGATAGCTTTTGATGGACAGAAACCTTTTCAGGAACTCCAGGGAAAGGAACTCCTTATCACCAACACTTATTTGCTAATACTCCCATGCCAAAGATCAAGAAATGAATCAGCATAATTTTCGCATCTTGATTGTTGATGATGAAAAGACTGCTCGTAAAGTGCTTCAGCAACACCTTCTGCGTCATGGGCATGATGTCATCTTTGCCACCAATGGCCGGGAAGCACTTTTTTTGCTAGAGAAAAATGCGGTAGATTTGGTAATAACTGATCTTTTGATGCCAGAAATGGATGGCCTCCAACTGATGCAGTTAATCAAAGAACATCATCCTTTGCTCCCGATTATTTTCTGCACCGGGAATGCAACTATCGAAAGTGCGGTATCGGCAATCAGGCAGGGGGCATTCGATTATCTGGAGAAACCAATACGTACCCAGATGTTAAATGTAGTGCTGCAACGCGCTTTGGAATTTAGCCGTATCTCCAATGAAAACGTTCATCTGCGCGAACATTTTCGTAAGCGATTCAGCTTTCACAATATAGTCACCCAATCGCCGGCTATGCAGGAGACGCTTGAGATGGCAGCCCGGGTGGCCTCATCACCTTCGACTACTGTCAATCTGGCCGGTGAAAGCGGTGTTGGCAAAGAGGTTCTGGCCCGGGCGATACATTTCGAATCAGGTTGTCTGCCTGGCACTTTTGTGGCAGTCAATTGCGCATCGATTCCCGAATCGCTTCTGGAAAGTGAACTTTTCGGCCATGTCAAAGGGGCATTTACAGGAGCTGAACGAGAACGGGAGGGAAAATTCAGTTTGGCCCGAAAAGGGACAATCCTGCTCGACGAGATTGGAGATAT
This sequence comes from Pseudomonadota bacterium, assembly GCA_043798185.1. Taxonomy (GTDB): domain Bacteria; phylum Desulfobacterota; class Desulfobulbia; order Desulfobulbales; family Desulfocapsaceae; genus Desulforhopalus_A. Next base: position 4,254 of record JAZDOW010000261.1, read on the forward strand.
GCCTTTGCCGCTCCAGGCAAAACTTCTTCGAGTATTGGAGGAACGTACTTACGAAAAGGTTGGCTCGAATACGCCTGTACCGGCAGTATGTAGGGTAATTGTCGCGACTCATCGCAATCTTGACGAAATGGTCAAGCAAGGCACATTCCGGGAAGATTTGTTCCATCGAATCAATGTTATTCCCATTACTATACCGCCGCTTCGCGAGAGAAAAGAAGATATTCCTGTCCTAGTGGATTTTTTTCTCGACCTTTTCCGTCAGCATCAGGGTAAAGAACTTCCGGGAGTCTCGAAAAAAGCCATGGAGAGGATTATTTCCTATGCCTGGCCGGGCAATGTCCGTGAACTTCGCAATGTCCTCGAATACGCCTCTATAATGACGTCCGACGAATTAATCAGGCCCGAGCATCTCCGCCTCCCCAGCAACCAACTGTTCTTTCCCTCCAACTCAGACGGTTTTTCTGAAGACTTTCATATCAGGATTTCTGCTGAGGAACTCTCCCTTCAAGCTATCACGGCAAGAGTTCTCGATATTGCTCTCCAACTGTGTGACGGCAACAAGTCCAAAGCCGCCACACTCCTCAAGGTCAACCGTAAGATGTTTTACCGATAGACTTTCTTGGCCCTTTTCGCCACACTGTGTCCATAAAAGGGACAAGCCCTTTCTTTTGAAATTCCTCTATCTGTCAGATATTACAGCTATATTAATTTGGCATCATTCTTGCTAAATGTTCGACAATAGCGTTGTTTAAAGGCCGTAATGTTCCATTCGTGGATGCCAAGACAAGAAGAGGTACAAAATGTCGCAGATTGAAGTTGAACGATTTCTAGGCAGGATCCTAACTGATGCAGACTTCAGGTCTTTGGCAGCAAGTTCACTGGAGAAGGCCTGCTACAGCAAAGGTTTTTCATTCTCAACAGAGGAAATATCGTTCTTGCGTAACATCGATTTTTCATTGGTAACAGTCCTTGCTGCAACCCTCGATGATTCGATCAAGAGAACGTAACTTATAGCACCAGGAGATTACTGCCTTCACCAATTTGTTTAAAAGGATGAAATGAATTTCCAAGATACTGATTGCCATAATTCACTCTTGTCGACCCGTTAGATTTTGTAGGGGAAAGATCCAATGCCAGAAAAGATACTCATTGTTGATGATGATCAAGCCATGCTTGAATTCACCAAATACGTTCTGAAGGACATAGGTTGCCCTGTAATAATAATGAACGATCCTGTTGCTGCTCTAGAATATCTAAGCAGTGAGGAGATAGCGGTCCTCGTTTCAGATAATAATATGCCGGTCATGCGTGGCTTGGAGTTAATTGAAAAAGCTAACATAGTCGCTTCGGAAACGGTGAAAATCATCATGTCAGCTTATACCGATCTAGCTGTCGCCCTCTGTGCAATTAACCAATGTCAAGTCTTCAAGATTGTAACAAAACCTTGGCAACAAGAGGCAATGTTTGAGACCGTCACCGATGCCCTGCATCGTTACCGTACTCTCCAGACTATCCGTCGCGAAAATGAAGATGTTCTCCGCTCACTTGCCCAGACCATCGAGTTAAAAGACCATTACACTAAAGGCCATTGTGACCGGGTTGCGACCTTCTCAGTCCAGATCGCCAGAGCCCTCGGCCTGTCTATAGACATGCAGCGGGAAATAAAATACGGCAGTTGGCTGCATGATTGCGGCAAGATCGGTGTTCCGGAACAGATACTCAACGCCAATCGTAAACTCACGTCAGACGAATACGAACTCATAAAAAATCACCCAAGCTGGGGCGCGGATGTTGCAAAAAAGGCCAACCTGTCGGCAATTGTCAGTAATGTTATCCTTTGCCATCATGAACGCTTTGACGGAACCGGCTACCCCCGGGGCATATCTGGGATGAATATCCCCATCGAAGCACGAATTGTGTCTGTAGCTGACGTTTTCGACGCTCTTTCCTCAGATCGACCCTATCGAGAGGGTTTATCCCCGGAAGAAAGCATGAGAATCGTCGTCTCAATGAAGGGTAAGGAACTTGATCCGGCCTTGGTTGAGCTTTTTATAAAAAATCAGAAAATTGCCAGCAAAGAAAATGAACTGAGCTGTGGAGATGAAATCGTGACCAAAGATCAATATCCAGTAAATAAATTCATCCTGAAAGGCGATTTTTCGGTTGGCGGTGTGAACGAGCAAATGCCGTTTCTGATACAGCACCTAGCCTTCGAGACGGCAGCGATGCCGAATAGAGTTGACAGAAATTTTCCCTATACTCTTGATCTCAGTGGCGTGCAGGTCCTTGATGCCTGCGGTTGCCAACTTCTCGCCATCTTCCTGCGCGCCCTCAGAAAACAAGGCATTGAAATGTTTTCCTTTGTCTTGAACGATTATTATCGGAAACAAATTCAGCTACTTGGCTTTGATGAAGCAATCTTTACCGGGGAATGTATATGAACCACCCAGATCAGAATAAACCAGCCATTGAAATGGCTCAATTCAGCCAAGTGTTCTTTGAAGAATGTGTCGAGCATTTAGCGGAAATGGAACACATTCTCATAGCACTTGCCGATTCCGATCCGAACGACGAACAGCTCAATGCCATTTTCCGAGCGGCCCATTCTATAAAGGGCGGGGCCGGCATGTTCGGTTTCCATGATATGACCATCGTAACGCATGTACTGGAATCGCTTCTCGACAAGCTGCGCACCCATGAGATGCCTTTTTCTTCAGCAATGATTGATCTCTTCCTTGAAGCTGGCGATGTAATCGCCATGCAGCTGGCAGGACATCGCAATGGATCGGAGGTTAACCAGGAATCGGTGGATCGCATTCGTGCAAAATTGCAGGAAGTTATTGAAGGAGGCGGTGTTTCTATTCCTGCATTGGCAAAGATACCAGAGGAAACAGCCGCGCCGGTGGGCAATGTGGAAGCAGCACCGACGTCATCATCCCTTCATCTCTATGATATGATTTTCACTCCTGATAATGACATCTTTAAGCGTGGTATCAGATTGGAAAACCTCCTGACGGATTTACAGGAACTCGGGACCCTGGTGGTACAAGCCCATTTATCGGATCCTGAGGATTTCAGCACTTTTGATCCGAAAGAGTGTGTAACCTCGTGGCGGCTCTCCCTGGAGACTGACGCCAATGAGGCTGCGATACAGGAAATATTTGAATTTGTGGCGGATGAAGGGCAATTGCAGATTGTCGATGTTACCGGCGATAGAAGCTCAATGGCACAAAAGACCGGCGAACAGGAGCCGGAGTCTCTTAAGCGACGAACCGAAGTTGAGGCTTCAGCCCAGGCTGTTTCCGCCGAGCAGCCAGGTAATCTGTTTGTTGGACGCCGAGGCTACGATAAGAACGAACTGTCGGCGGGGGCCTACGGGCGGCGTCCCAGCGAAGCCGAGTCATCGATCCGGGTCGGCATTACCAAAGTCGATCAATTGATCAATCAGGTCGGTGAACTGGTTATCACCCAACTCATGTTGGCCCAAACTGCAGCTGCCCTTGATCCTGTCCTGTACGAAAACTTACACCGTAGCTTGCTGCAGCTTGAGCACAATACCCGCGATCTACAGCAGAGCGTCATGTCGATACGTTTGGTACCAATCAGCATCGTCTTCTCGCGATTTCCTCGCATGGTGCGTGAACTTGGTGCAAAACTCGGCAAGCAGGCAGAGCTGAAAATGATAGGGGAAACCACTGAATTGGACAAGGGCTTGATCGAGAAAATTACTGATCCATTGACGCATTTGGTGCGTAATTGCATGGATCACGCCCTTGAGACAGCAGATGTTCGGCTAGCTGCTGGCAAAGAACCGGGTGGAACCATAATCCTCCGGGCCGCACAGGTTGGAGGGAGGATTGTTATTGATGTTATAGATGATGGCGCTGGGTTGGATCGAGAAAAAATACTCCGCAAGGCAGCTGAGCGTGGAATTCTTGCTTCGGACAGCATAACCGACGAGGAAGTTTGGCATTTGATCTTCGCTCCGGGATTTTCCACCGCCGAAGCAGTGACCGATATTTCCGGTCGAGGTGTTGGAATGGATGTAGTGCTGAGCAATGTTCAATCCATGAATGGCAGAGTAACGATATTGTCTGAATTCGGCAAAGGCACTAGGGTCACCATCAGCCTGCCGCTGACCCTGGCAATTCTTGATGGTCTTTCAGTGGCAGTCGGCGAAGAGAAATTTATTATTCCCCTCAATTCGATCATTGAATCCCTGCAGCCAACATCAGAGAACCTCAAGACTGTCAACTGTAAAAATCTTGTTCGTGTTCGGGGCGACTACATCCCCATCATCCCATTGTTTAAATTGTTCAACATCCACGCCCTGGTCACTGAGGCGGATAAAGGAATTTTAATATTGATAGATGTGGAGGGAGAAAAAGCTGCGGTGTTGGTTGATGCCCTATTGGATGAACATCAGGTAGTCATTAAAAGCATAGAGACTAACTATCGCAAGGTGGAAGGTGCGGCAGGTGCAACTATTCTCGGCGACGGGCGCGTGGCTTTGATTCTTGACGTGGGCTCTCTACTGCAAATGCACAAAAAAGGCGCCGTATTGCAATAATTACGATTTTGGAGGTTGAAGAAATCATGCAGACAGAAAGTGGAAAAACACATGAGGTGTCGGAGTATCTCACCTTTATGCTCGGCAATGAAACCTATGGGATAGATATTCTCAAGGTTCAGGAAATACGTGGATACGACACCGTGACCCATATTGCCAATGCACCAGACTTCATCAAGGGGGTCATCAACTTGCGGGGCGTGATCGTCCCGATTGTTGATATGCGGATCAAATTTAAGGTTGGCGAAGCAACCTATCACGAATTCACGGTCGTGATCATCATGAATGTTCTGGATAGAGTCATTGGTATGGTCGTGGACAGTGTTTCGGATGTTGTGGCGCTAATGCAGGAGCAGATTCGACCCGCTCCCGAAATGGGAGCTGCTATGGATACCCATTATATAACTGGACTCGGTACCCAAAACGATCAGATGCTTATTCTGGTGGATATCGAGAAACTCTTGAGCAGTGAAGAGATGCAAATAATTGAGCAAGTTAACTGACAAATAATTCTTAATATGGTGGGAAATTATGAAAATCATGAGCTTTAAAAACTGGAAAATCCTTTGGAAAATTTTGACCATTTCGATCACTACCATCATTTTGCTGACTCTGGGAGTTATGTTTTATATTCTTCCCTTCATGGAACGGCATCTTCTAAATGAAAAAATCCTCGCAACTAAGGGCGTTGTTGACACCGCAGCGTCGCTGATTGAAAATTATATTCAGGAGGTGAAGGAAGGAAAGCTGACAATAGATGAAGCAAAAGATCGCGCTCTGAGTAATATCAAGGTAATGCGGTATCATGGCGATGAATATTTTTGGGTAAATGACCTTGAGCCTAAAATTCTTATGCACGGTGTTAAGCCAGAATTGAATGGGAAAAATGCCGCAGATATCAAAGATCCCCATGGTAAACAGATCTTTGTCGAATTTGCCAAGACAGCTAAAGAAAAAGGTGCAGGAATTGTTGAATATCAGTGGGCAAAACCAGGCGCAACCCTACCCGTTGATAAGATATCATACGTCAAACTCCTCAAGGACTGGGACTGGGTTGTTGGAAGCGGCATCTATGTTGACGATGTCAAAGCCGAGGTTGGCACAATGCGCTGGCAGATTCTCAGTGCAACGCTCATTCTTGCTCTGGTCGTATTCGTATTTGCCTGGGTGGTTGCCAGGAGGATCAAAGGAGCTCTCGATAAGGCCATTGATGTCTCAAAACAGATTGCCGCCGGTGATCTGACTGTCAAGATTGAGGTCGATAGTCACGATGAAACCGGCCAGCTCCTGATGTCGCTGAAAGAAATGAATGAAGGACTTGCCATTATCGTTGGTGAGGTTAGAACCGGAGCCGACTCTATCGCTACAGCGACCGAACAGATAGCGGCTGGTAACACCGATCTTTCTCAGCGCACAGAAGAACAGGCAGCTGCCCTTGAAGAAACCGCTTCTAGTATGGAGGAACTTACCTCTACCGTTAAACAGAATGCCGATAATGCTCAACAGGCCAATCAATTGGCCATTAGCGCTAGTGGAGTCGCAGTAAAAGGAGGAGATGTCATCAACAAGGTTGTCGACACCATGAAATCGATAACCGACAGCTCCCGGAAAATTTCCGATATTATTGGTGTCATCGACGGCATTGCCTTCCAAACCAATATTTTGGCCTTAAATGCTGCGGTTGAGGCCGCCCGAGCTGGAGAACAGGGCCGGGGCTTTGCCGTGGTTGCCGCTGAAGTACGGAGTCTTGCCCAGCGCAGTGCCGCCGCGGCAAAAGAAATCAAAACCTTGATTGAAGACTCGGTCAACAAAGTGCAAGATGGCAGCAAATTGGTAGAGGAAGCAGGACACACGACCCAGGAAATTGTTACCAGCATTAAGCGAGTAACGGACATCATGGCAGAAATATCGGCTGCATCCCTGGAACAATCCAGTGGCATAGAGCAGGTCAATACGGCTATCACCCAGATGGACGATGTGACTCAGCAGAATGCCGCTCTGGTTGAACAAGCTGCTGCAGCGGCCGAGTCGCTGGAGGAGCAAGCGCAACAGATGGTGCAGGTCGTCACCAGGTTCAAGCTGGAAGAAAAAGTCCAAATTGCAAGGGCTGCACTGGAAAATAAACCCCGCAGGACAGACAGCTTGCGTCCGAAACCCATCACCCCCAAAGGTGGTCAGTCGCCTGTAAAAAGACAGAAAACAAAAGACACTCAGACGGCCTTGCCAGCACCAAATTCCACCGACCAGGAAGATGAATGGAAGGAATTTTGAGTAATATTGAATTGAGAGTAATTGCTTGAAATGGGAGTGCAAAAAATGCCGGCCGTATCTGAAAGTGATAAACTGGAATCCAAAACAACAATCGGTGAAAGAAAACTCTATGAGTTCCCCTTCACCGGCGAGGACTTCCAGTACATACGTAATCTGATTTATCAGGTTGCCGGCATATCCCTTGCGCCTACCAAGAAAGATCTGGTCTATAGTCGCCTGGCTCGCCGCCTCCGAGTCAGGCAGATAGCCTCCTTTAGCGCATATATCCAGTTGCTGCAAAACGGTGATCTACAGGAACGTGAGGAATTCACGAATGCTCTCACGACAAATATGACCTCTTTTTTTCGCGAGGCGCACCATTTTAAGATCTTGGCAAAATTTTTTGAAACGAAAGGCAAAGCAAAACCTATCAACATCTGGACCTGTGCATCGTCTAGCGGCGAGGAGCCTTATTCCATCGCGATGACGGTGGTGGACTACTTTAAAAGCTTTAATACTCCGGTGAGAATACTAGCGACGGATATCGACACCCATGTCCTGGAGAAAGCCAAACGAGGATTGTATTCTCTGGAGCAGGTGCAAACTCTCAATCCGGAGCAAATCAAGCGCTTTTTTCTCAAGGGTTGCGGCAAAAATGAAGGACTTGCAAAGGTTCGACCGGAACTGCAACAGATGATCACTTTTCGACGCTTCAATCTGCTGCATGAACAATGGGGGATCAATGAAAAATATGACATCGTCTTTTGTCGTAATGTGATGATCTATTTTGATAAAAACACCCAGCGGAAAATATTGGAAAAGATGTTGAGCTGTATACAACCGAACGGGCTTTTCTTCGCCGGTCATTCGGAGAATTTTCACCATGCCGCCGACCTTTTTAAAGTTCATGGCAAAACAGTATACATGCCGAAAAATTGACAACTGCGGTGTTAGGTAGAAAAAAACTGATGTTAAAGGCTCACCCGCCCAGTATGGCAACCAAGTATTTTGAACGTGAATTTGCAACTTACGCTGTGAAGATTCTCCCCGGAGAATATTTTGCGACGTCTGATGCTACAGCGATAACGACACTTCTTGGCTCCTGTGTCTCTGTGTGTCTTTATGACAAAGAGAAAGGTGTTGGCGGGATGAACCATTTTATGCTCCCAAAAATCTTTTTGAAAACAAATGCAACCCGGTGCACCTTATCCCACAGTTCACCTTGCCCCAACCTCTGCTCTGCTCGTTACGGAGAATGTGCTTTCAAGCAACTCTTTGTTAGGTTGGAGTCTCTTGGTGCCAGACGTGCCAACCTTAAAGCAAAACTCTTCGGCGGTGGCCAAGTAATGGCCGGAGTGGCTGATATCGGAGAGAAGAATGCTGCATTTGCTTTTGGTTATCTCGAAGAAAGGAACATCCCCGTGGTCACTTCGGATGTTGGTGACCGTTATCCGCGCAAAGTTATTTTTTTCCCTGCAACCGGTCAGGCATTTGTAAAAAGGCTCCACAAGGATCATAAAGGAATACTCTCATGACCATTAAAGTGCTCATTGTCGACGACTCAGCTCTCATTCGCAGTGTGCTGACCGAAATTATCAACAAACAATCGGATATGACGGTGGTAGGGACTGCACCCGACCCTCTGGTTGCCAGGGAGAAGATAAAAGCACTTAATCCCGATGTACTCACCCTAGATGTGGAAATGCCCAAGATGGACGGCCTGGTGTTTCTCGAACGATTGATGCGCCTGCGGCCGATGCCGGTGGTGATGGTTTCGTCACTTACCGAAAAGAGTTCCTCGATTACCCTGCATGCCTTGGAACTGGGTGCCTTTGATTTCGTCACCAAACCGAAGCTTGATATCCGTAACGGCCTGGCGGAATACGCTGAAGAACTGGCCTATAAGATTCGCGGAGCCGCCAAGGCGCGGATAGTGAAACCGTTCTCGACAAGTGCCGGGCAAACCACGATACATCCGAAAAACAGCGCCGATGTCGTTCTGGCCTCCGAGCATCGTACCTTTTCTACGACGGAAAAGGTCATTGTTGTAGGTGCCTCCACTGGCGGCACTGAGGCACTCAAGGCGCTTCTTGTGGATCTGCCTGCCGATAGCCCGGGAATACTCATTACCCAACATATGCCAGAGGCATTTACCAAGACTTTTGCCAAACGTCTCGACGGCCTTTGCAGAATAGCGGTGAAAGAAGCCGAACATAGCGAACGTATCCTTCCGGGGCATGGCTACCTGGCACCCGGCAATCGCCATCTCCTGTTAAAAAGGAGCGGTGCCAATTATATGACCGAGCTGTCGGACGGCCCGCCAGTGAACCGCCATCGGCCATCGGTGGACGTTCTCTTTCGTTCGGCTGCCAATTGCGCCGGCAAAAACTCCATCGGCATCATTATGACCGGCATGGGGGACGATGGCGCAGCCGGAATGCTGGAGATGCATCAGACAGGTGCCAGGACACTGGCCCAAGATGAACAGAGTTGTGTGGTCTTCGGTATGCCGAAGGAGGCGATTGCTCTTGGCGGGGTAGATGAGATTGTACCACTGCAGGACTTATCCAGACGCCTTCTTTTCTGGCTGACATCACAAGGAAAACGTGGGTTTAGAGTTTAAATAGGCCAGGGTTCCGGCAATTTTTTCATGAACAACAGATGTATTCTTCATGTTTGGAAAACACATTAAAAATTGAACTGAATTTACTTAATTGACTGGGAAAAGTTTTACCCTAGCAAATTTAGAGGTGCAAATAAGATGGCGAAAACAATTATGACGGCCGACGACTCTGCCAGTGTGAGGCAGATGGTGGCATTTACTTTAAAACAACATGGCTACGAGGTTGTAGAAGCGAGCGATGGACGAGACGCCCTCACTAAACTAAATACCCGGAAGGTTGATATGCTACTGACCGATCTCAACATGCCCAACATGGACGGTATCAACTTAATCAAAGGGGTGAGAGCAGGAACCCTCAATAAATTTATTCCCATTGTCATGCTAACAACAGAGTCACATGATTCGCGCAAAGCCGAGGGCAAAAATGCTGGCGCCACCGGGTGGATCGTTAAGCCCTTTAAACCGGAACAATTGATTGCGGTAATCCAAAAAATTTTACGATAGGATATCGTTGCCAGAGACTTAGGAGCCGCGCATAAATAACTGTCGCATATTGGTCGGATGTGTTAAGATGCATGCATGTCTGAAACTGATCGAGTTAGAGAGAAATACAAGGTGTTACAACCCTTGCTGAATGAGCGGTGCTTGCGGCTTTGGGCTGCAAC
>JAZDOW010000267.1:0-5215 GCA_043798185.1 Pseudomonadota bacterium
ATGAGCTTCATTTCATCCTCCTTGGCTCTGTTTTGCTGGATACAAAACTATACCATAAAATGCAATGAAGCTCAATTATATTAATATGTTAATCGTTTTTTTCTCGCCAATAAAAACTCCGGTCATTTTGCAAGAGGCTCATTTGACAGAGCGTTAATTGAAAAGACGGTAATTGAAAATGGTTGGGAGAATGTGCTTAAAAGCACTTCTGCGGAGATAGTCATTGCCTCATCCCGCCATCAAGTGCAGGCGAGAATTACCCATGACCAGCACCTTGGAAAGTGGGTGGTTGAGCTACCGTAGGGTTTGCTGCAACAAGAGCTTTCTCGGTCTTTCCCCTTGCTCCCCAGGAACGGTTGTTCCTTTGGTGTCGATGACTACCCTCACCTCGCCCTCCTGTTACACCGGGCCGCAGAACTGGCTTTATCTCTGCCGCACCAGGCGGCAGTAATCTTCTTTCAAAAAGTCAAACAGGAATTGGCAGAGATAACCTCCTTTGACACCGAAGTTGTGCGAATGGTTAAACAACGTGTAGGACAAGATACTTTTCGCCAAGCCCTGTTCGATTACTGGGGAGGATCTTGCGCGGTTACCGGCATCAACCTGCCGGAGGTACTTCGTGCCAGCCATGCCAAGCCATGGGCAGATTGTTACTCCGATGCGTATTCCATTGATTCCGGCCAGTGATTCCAGTCGAAGCCGGTCACCTATTCCACGTGATCCCGGCCACCCATTCCAGATGATCGCGGCCAGGTAGTCGGAGCGAAGCGACGCTGTTAATAGTCCCTTACCTCGTAGCTGCTGTTTACGTCAAGTTTGCATTCTTTTTTCTCATAGATTCTCCATTAAGTTTTATTTTATGGGCGCTGTGCACCAACCTGTCGAGAATGGCATCGGCAAGGGTTGGATCGCCGATCTGTTCATGCCAGTGATCGATGGGCAACTGACTGGTGACGAGCGTTGATTTCAAAGCATGGCGATCCTCGAGTATCTCGAGTAAGTCATGCCGTTGATCTCGACCGAGTTGTTCCAGGCCGTAGTCATCCAGGACCAACAGATCAGCTTTGGCAAACGATGCCAGCAGCTTGAGATATCGGCCATCACCTTTTGCCAGGGCCAAATCCTCGAAGAGCTTGGTCATTCTCAGATAGAGAGTGCTATAGCCTTCCCGGCATGCCTTTTGAGCAAAGGCGCAGGCGAGATAGGTTTTGCCAACCCCGGTGGGGCCGGTGATTATCAGGTTGTTATGCTCTTTGATCCACTCGCAGCCGGCCAATCGCATGACCAGGGATTTATCCAGGCCCCGCGGATGGCGGAAGTTGATGTCTTCTATACAGCCATCCTGGCGCAGCCTGGCCTTGCGTAATCGTGTATTCATTCTCCTGGTCTGTCTGACGGCCATCTCCCGGTCGAGCAGGATGCCCAGCCGTTCTTCAAAGCCCAGGTTATCCAGGGAGTTCATCTGCATCTGTTCATCGAGTGCAGCCGCCATACCGGTGAAATGTAAGGTATTCAGTTTCTCAAGAGTTGGATGAAGCAGCATCTTTTTCTCCTTTGACATTAATGGATTGTTGAGTCGTAGTAGTCGGCGCCACGGATATTGCTGTGCTGTATCGGCGTGCTGTTTTCCTGTCTTTGTAGAGGCTTTTGATCAAGACCGTTCTTCAGAATGGATTCTATACTCCGGTAAGAAAGGGCGTTGATGTGCAGGGCGCGGTCGCATGCCGCCTCCAGTCTCTGCTCGCCATAGGCTTTGCCTAATCGCAAAATCCCGAGCAGTGTTCGATACGCCTGCTGCGGATGCGCCCGCTGCACCAGCAGCGTTTCGGTGAGGACCTTGGTCTGTGGGCCGATTTTTGCCGCCCATCTGATAAATCTCTCCGGATTCCACTCCGAGTATTTCTGATGCTTTGGCGGCATATGTTCTTTGATGGTTGTATGCCGGCCTCGGACCTGGTTTCGGAGATGGCTTGCCACCCGCTGATTGCGATACAGACACTCCACGGTTGTCCTGGTGTAGCGGATCTCCAGCTGCTTTTTTACCAGGGTGTAGGGGACGGAGTAGTAATGCCCTTCCACCTCCACATGATAATCGAGGTGGACCATAGCCTTTTTCCAGTAAGCCACTTCATAAGGTGCTGCCGGGAGTGGTTTCAGTGCCGGCTTGTCCAGTTCGGCAAAGCGGCTTTGTCTGCTGCCGGGCAGCTTTTTGAAAGGTTTGGCATTGAGGACGGCCAGGAGCCCTTGTATTGCCTTGTTCAGCTCTGACAGACTGAAGAAGGTGTGTTGGCGAAGACGTGCCAGGATCCAGCGTTCTACCAGGAGGACACCGGCTTCAGCTTTCGCCTTATCCCGTGGTTTTCTTACCCGCGCGGGAAGAACGACTGTCTGATAATGGTTGGCGAGGTCATGATAGGTGGGGTTGATATCCGGTTCGTAACGGCAGGCTTCGCTGACACCGCTTTTGAGATTATCCGGCACTATCGCCTCGGTAACACCACCGAAAAACGAAAAGGACCGGACATGAGACCCTATCCAGTCTTCAACCTGTTGGCTAAGTGTGGCCTCGGCGTAGGTGTAACTGCTGGCCCCCAGGACGGCGACAAAGATCTGGGCCTTATGTATCTCACCGGTTTCCCGGTCAATCACGTTTACCGTCTGCCCGGCGTAGTCGACAAACATTTTCTCGCCGGCCCGGTGTTCATGGCGCATGACCACATCCAGCCTGGCAGCCCATTCCTGATAATTGTGGCAGTACCAGCTGTATTGGTAGCCGTCTGGGTTTCGTTCTTTATATTCTTGCCACAACAGATTGAGGGTGACATTTTTACGCGATTGCAGTTCCTTATGGACCTCGTGGAAATCAGGGAACAAGCGTGCGCTGTTGCGGGGCGTCGGCGGAGGAAAGAGCAGTTGCTCAAGAGCGAGGTCGCTCAGCCCCTCCGGGAGTGGCCAGTTAAGTCCTGTATTTCTGACCCGCTGGATATAATCGCCAACTGTGCTGCTGCCTATGCCGCAGCTCAGTCCAATCTCACGGTTGCTGCGGTTTAATTCGTATTTGAGGCGTAATACCTCTCGTATCTTGCGCATAGATAACCTCTTGCCAGGCATGAAACCCTCCTTGATAAAATCATCAAAAAAAGGGTCCCATTACCATGTGTTTCTATGCGTCGCTACCCTCCAGATTCCTGGCCGGAATACTCTGGAATCAGTGACCGGGATCGAATGGAATCGATGACCGGAATGAAATGGAATCAGTGGCCGGGATCAAATGGAATGGGTGGCCGGAATGGAATGGAATCCATGGCCGGGATCGTCTGGAATTTGCACTCCGACCAAGAAAGGTTGAATGTATTCAATGGATTCTTGCTTGTCGCGAATCTGGATGCCCTGTTTGACAGGGGATTGATATCCTTTACGGAAAGCGGTGAAGTTATCTGCTCCACTCGCCTTGAAGCAAGCCAGCGCTCCGTCCTGCAATTGACAGATAGCCTGAAACTCCGGTGGATTGCCCCAGCACATCAACCATTTCTCTCGTGGCATAGAGACAAGCTGTTTCAGAAGTGATGTTGTTCATTCATCGATATTGATTTTTCCGAACATGTTTCAGCGACATGCAAGATGCAAGCTCAACAATGTCTTGGTAATGTCTGTTTTGTGCTTATATAAATTGGACTGGCTAAACCAATCTGAACAAATCTAAAAAGCCACGAATAGCTTATCAATCCAGGTTTTCTTGTTCTCTGCTAGCCTTCATTGAACTATAAGAGTGTGGAGAAGGTATCCAAGGATAACTGACAAGACATATTTGATATTACGATTGTTTCGAAATCTACAACAAACCTCCTACCGTTATAAATACCGTTAATCCATCTTTTCCCGCCTTCCAATGATGGAGAAGGCAACCGAATAAGACTGACAAAACATAGCTACTAATACCTAGCGCACCACTGCTTTTCACAAGGTGCACCGTTTCCATCATCGTCGTTTTTCACTCCAAAGCAATTTAGTAGAAAAAATTCAGTTTCTTCACATTACCTCATTTGTGAAAACTGCGTCTATCCTTGACAACTATAATTTGCACTATTCGTGCCTCACTTCGAGTACCGACCACAACTCCCCTTTCTCCACAATCTCTACGAAACGCTGGACTGAAAATCCTTCAGAAAACATATCATCCTCAGGTAACTCTTCTTCTATCAATAGGTTCCCAGTAAGTAATTCCCGTTCATTGTTCAGAATGACAATCAAACCCTCCAAAGAAACCTTGAGATAGCCATCGATGAGTTCTTGGTCATATTCTATGGAAGTATCTACAATCCACGGATGAATTTTAATAGCATCTTTTTGATCCGAAAGTCTGAGCTTTGCTTGTAGATTAGCATCATTTACGATGGCCTGAGCTATTGCATTTTCTTTCTGCCTGAGCTGCTGTGAAGCCTTTCTCAGCGTATTGGTCCGATGGATCCAGGCATCCTGTTTAGTCTTTCTGATGTAAGTCGATTTTAGCTCTAAGACGAGAAGATGATTATCCATATAGCAAAGGAGATCTACTTCACCTGGATCTTTACCGTTTACCAAATCTGGCTGGTAGGAATGAACAACAGCAAACCCTTTACTTCTAAAAAGATCACCTAAACGTAACTCGATACGATCAGTCTCGTCTTTCCGATCTTCGCTTCGACAGCCAATTCTGCGTAAATTATTAATGGCAGCGGTTGAGTTGTTCTGGGATGCCATCAACCATGGTAGCTGGAAACCATATTTCCCGAGTTTAATGATCGGATTTTCATTTAATTCAGGTGTTGGTGAGTTGGGTGATTTTTTAAGCATATCGGAAAGTGCTTGAAGATCATTAGTCCAGAAATCCAATATGGCCTCAGCCATCCTGATATCACCAACTGGGTCCGAATCTGAAACCATCCATGACTTGATCCTCTGTGCTTTTTCATGTGGTTCAGCCCATGTAAGAGGGAAACGATTCTCACCAGTTGTTAGTCCTTCTATCATAAGCTGAGAAAGAGCGCTGAGCCAATGACCTGAGTCCTGCAGAAACTCTTGGAACTTTCCAATGTACAGACCTCGTAAATAGATGTGGAAAATCAGCCATTTTTTTGGACATTCTTTATCGGCTCTTCACCGACCTCAACTGCAAGCCATTTGCCGGTGGGGGTACGCGCTCCGAGAGCTGTCAGTTTGCGACAAAGTTGCTCTT
>JAZDOW010000268.1:0-8797 GCA_043798185.1 Pseudomonadota bacterium
AAGAGCAACTTTGTCGCAAACTGACAGCTCTCGGAGCGCGTACCCCCACCGGCAAATGGCTTGCAGTTGAGGTCGGTGAAGAGCCGATAAAGAATGTCCAAAAAAATGGCTGATTTTCCACATCTATTTACGAGGTCTGAATATAGCGATTTGCGCAATGCCTTCAAAATATGATACTATAATTTAACGCTTGCAAGGGAGAGAGGGGACGACGTATATGTCCGATTGCACGCTTGTCTTATTTGCCTAAGGATTTCATGATGAACATACTCAAATGGGATAAGGACTTCGCCTTGGAGCAAGCTGCAGACGATGCGGAGTTGCTGCAGGAATTGTTGGAAATATTTAAAGATTCCTTGGAGTCTGATATTCATCTCATTGAGCAGGGTTTAAAAGATGAAGGAGCTGACAAAGTGTACAGAGCAGCTCATTCAATAAAAGGTGCGGCTGCGAGTCTCGGGATCTTTGGAGTTCACGAAATCGCCCTTGCTATTGAGGAAGAAAGCAGGGCTGGGGGACTAGGCATTGCCCGCTCCAAACTCTCTCTTCTGAAATCCATGAGGGAGGAGTTAGAGGATCTCTGATCTTCAATCTGTTGTCGTTCTCTTTGCCTTAGGGCGAATTGGCCACTAAAATACGTTCAAGTGTTGATTTTCGTTTGACTATTTCGCCAGAGTCGAATTATCAGAAGCACGTATCTTTCAGTTGGCCGGTTGGGGTTGACCAGACCCGAAGTTTCCAGAGTTGTAGGCAAAACAGTAGCGACTTCTTGATTGATGGTCAATGATCCATGTTTGAAGCTATGTGTTATCGGCTGGATTTACTTCTCGGCCTTTGGTATATGAAGGATTTCCACATCGCTTCAAGACCTCGGACAATGATTCGTGAGTTCAGCTTTGTTATTGCAACGTATTTAATTTTTGTCTTCTTGAATGCACTAGCAAAAAAATAATATATCAGAGATAGTTCTCTTATAATATTTCGGAAAACAGAAATATTTCCGCATTTCAGTAAAAATGCTATTCTTTTTTTTCCAGCGGTCTATAATATAATAGAAATCATTCCTATTAGTTTAATTAGATATAATATCGACGTTAGATTTTTGTTTTATTGGTAAAAAGCAACTCACAACTCTAGACGCTGCAATTTTATGAAAGGAACCATTCAAGATATTCATCGAGTCGTCGCAAACCAGAAAAACCTTCTCGAAACCATTCCCGAAATGGTTCTTTTGATTAAGGACAGCCATTGGATTGAGTATATGAATCCAAGCGCCAAAGACTTCTTTGGTGATCTTTGTCGACAGAGTTCAAATGGTGATTCGGAAAAACAAGATGTTCTTGCAAAATTAATGAACATTGTTTCGCAAACACTTCAAGGCAATCTTGTCGGACGCACTTTGGAAACAACATTTGGCCAGGCTCATCTGGAATATACCCTAGCCCTCTTTAAGGGTTATGAAGGAGACGCTCTTTACTGGTTTTTTATCAGGGACCTTACTGATTACAAGAGGAAAATCGAAGAACTTTCGCATTTTCATAATAGTATAGAGACAATATTATCTCACAAAATCAGTGAATTGAAAGAAAGTGAGCGAACACGACAAAAGCTTGCCAGCGAGTTGAACTCCCTGAAAGAGCACCTTCACGAACAATCGACCGAGGGCAAAATGATCGGCTCGAGTCGAGCTTTGACGGAATTGAGGAGCATGGTGTTTCAAGTGGCAAAATCAGATGCCACGATTCTCATAACTGGTGAATCGGGAACAGGTAAGGAATTGGTGGCCAACCTGATCAGGGAAAGCAGTAATAGAAACAATAAACCTTTTCTGAAAATCAACTGCAATGCCATTAATGATTCACTCCTTGAAAGCGATCTTTTTGGCCATGAAAAAGGCTCTTTTACCGGAGCGGACAGCAGGAGAAAAGGTAAATTCGAAGTGGTTGATGGTGGCACCATTTTTCTCGATGAAATTGGAGACATCAGTCCCAGAATGCAGGCAGCTTTGTTGCGCGTTCTACAAGACGGAGACATTATACGGGTTGGTGGAAATACTCCAACAAAAATTGATGTCCGAGTTATTGCTGCCACCAACCAGGACCTCGCTTTAATGGTTCAAAAAGGTAGTTTCCGGCTTGATCTTTTTTACAGGCTGAATATTATTAATATTTCTATTCCACCATTGCGTGAACGTAAGGAAGATATTGTAGATCTCACAACACATTTTGTGAGAAAATATCGTCAGGCTTTTAAAAAGGAAATAAATTTTCTTCCCCAATCGATCCTCGATCGCCTTCTGCTTCACGATTGGCCGGGAAATGTTCGAGAACTGGAAAATGTTATTCAACGAGCTGTTCTCATGGCAAAAAACAACATTATAACTGAAAATGAGTTGTTTTTTGATATTCAACCCAGTAATCAAAACAAGCCCTTACAGAAAAACTACTTGCAGCGGATTGATGGGCGAGCTCTAAAAGACATGGTTTCCGATTTTGAAAAGGATATCATCTTGTTTGCACTGGAAAAAAACCGTGGCAACGTACCCCAAACCGTAAAACAACTGGATATCGGAAAAACTGCATTCTATGACAAGATGAAACGCTACAGTATTTTGCCCAAGATGCTAAAATAGAAGAAGGCTGCCCCTGGTACGTTTATTGCTAAAACTTATGATGGTGGTTGTCTTTATCTAGAAGACATCCCAATTATGGGAGAGAGCTATGGCCAATAAAGATATTTCGCAAACAGAGAACTGTCCATTCTGGTCCGCATTGTCGATGAAATGTCGAATCTGTAAAGACGGCCTCTTTATACCTTTAGATGACCACATCAATGGGTATTGTAAAACTCCAGATTACATACAATGTTTGTCATACACGCTCCATCCGGAAAACCACCTGGAAAGAGACGAAAAATCAAAGTTGCTTAACGAAAGCCGGAGAAAATTTGCACGCATTGAAGCTTGTCACAAGATCACAGTGGTAAAACTTGTTCACTCCGGGACAGTCGTTTCTCATTTCTCCAGTTTTGCGAAAACACTTGACCTGAGTAACGGTGGCATGCGCCTCACCACAAATCGACCTCTTGCTAATAACACCGTAGTGCAGTTTTTATTTGGCAAATCTTTCCCACAAGACCTCCAAGAAGGCAGTGGGCAAGTAGCGTGGTGCAACAAAGAAATAGATAATCCCGGTTATCAGGCAGGAATTGCTTTTCACGATGATCGTATAATTAAGGCCATGGCCCTCTATCTTGACTTACACCATCGCAATGCAATGCAATAGATATTCGTCAATGATCTGCTTTTACCAAAATCCTTTGTACCACAACTATAAGAAGAAGAACTGGAATTCCCATCACTGCTGTTATTAAAAAAAACATTTCATAACCAAAAGCTGCAACCATTGTGCCGGAATAGCCACCTACCAGCTTAGGTAGGAGGGTCATCATGGAACTGAATATAGCATATTGCACTGCTGTAAATGATACATTGGTAAGACTTGAAAGGAAGGCAACAAAGGCGGTAGTGGCAATCCCAGCACTCAGGTTATCAGCACCAATAACCAAGGTGAGGAGACTGATATTACTCCCTGCGGTAGCAAGCAACATGAAAAAAAGATTGGTTGCCGCTGAAAGAAATGCACCTAAAAACAATATCTTCTGAATTCCAAAACGGACAGTCAGTAAGCCACCCAGAAAACCACCCGCCAGCGTCATACCCAAGCCAAATGACTTTGTAATTCCTGCAATGACAGTTTTACTGAACCCCATATCCAGATAAAAAACATTGGAGACAACCCCAAGAACAATGTCTGACAATCGATAAGAACCAATCAACACCAGTAAAAGGAAAGATGTTTTTCCTCCATAGCGAACAAAAAAATCATGAACTGGCGCCCAATAGGCATGGCCTACCAATTCTTTATTCAAGAACCCGATCTTGACAATGATCCATCCAACCAAAATACTAGCGCCTGCAGCCAAGCAAAACCGGAGTAATTCGAGGAAAAATTTGCCGATATTTCCATCAGAGGCAAGAAAGAGGGGGGAAAATCTTCCCAACTCCATAAAATCCGCTTTAAAAAAAGTCAAAGCAAAGGTCATTATAATGAGGAGAAATACCATGAAAAACCGAAGATATTCCAAAGCAGAATAGCTATGCTGATTGATTTTTTTAGAAACGACTGGCTCGGCAATGCAAAGGGTAGTAGTAAGTCCGCAGCTCATAATTGCAGCCATTGCCAGGTAGGTTATTTGCCAGGCATGGTAACTATATTCGCCATTTTTACCCCCTAAATAATCAGCCAGAAACAGCGATCCGGCACCTGCTACCAGCATGCCCATGCGATATCCGGCAATGTACATGGAAGAGAGTAGAGCCTGCAAGCTCCGCTCAGCACATTCAATCCGATAGGCGTCAATAATAACATCCTGACTGGCCGAGGAAAAACCTAGCAAAACTGCAGCAATCGCCATGACAGTCAGATTGCTCGGGCTTTCTGCTGGATCGACGGATGCCATCCAAAGTATTGCAATTATAATGAAACACTGAGCAACTAACAACCACGCCCTTCGTCGACCAAGCAACCGAGTAAGAAACGGCAATGGCAGCATATCGATTATTGGCGCCCAAAGGAACTTAAAGGAATAACCGAGAGCTGCCCAGCTGAAAAAGGTTACCGCCGACCTGTCGACTCCCGCTTCCCTTAACCATACCGACAAGGTTGAAAAAATCAACAGAAGGGGTATTCCTGCTGAGAATCCGAGAAATAGCATAGCGATGGTTTTGGGTTGCATCCAAGCTCTGCAACTCTCACTCCATGTGAGTATTTCCGAATCTTCTCGGCTCATTGTTGTCTTTTCCTCTTAAGAAGATTATTATATTTTGTTCTAGACAATTTGTAACACTGAATTTTTCGATTACCCGAGCACTACTTAATACAAGATTTCCGAACTGTCCATATCCAGTTCTACTGAAAAATGACTATACAAATTCATAACACTTTATCCGGAAAGAAAGAAGATTTGCAGACCATCGAGAAGGGTCATGTCAAACTCTATGTCTGTGGCATTACTTCCTATGATTATTGCCACATTGGTCACGCCCGGTCGGCACTTGCTTTCGACATGATAGTGCGTTACCTGAAATACCGGGGGCTCAAAGTCACCTATGTGAGAAATTTTACCGACATAGATGACAAAATCATAGCTCGAGCCAGCGAGCAGCAAACCACATCGGAGGAACTCGCTAACAGGTTCATACAAGAATTTTATAGAGATATGGACAGACTTGGGGTCAATCGTCCTGATATCGAGCCCAAAGCTACCGAACATATCGAGGAAATGATCAACCTTATCGGTGAGCTTATTGACCAAGGCAAGGCCTATCCATCGGGAGGCGATGTTTATTATATCGTTGACAGTTTTCCAGACTACGGAAAACTGTCGAAAAGAAATATCGATGATATGCAAGCTGGCGCGCGCATTTCCGTGAATGAGCAAAAACGACATCCTATGGATTTTGTCCTATGGAAAGGTTCAAAACCCGGTGAGCCGACCTGGGATAGTCCGTGGGGACCAGGCCGTCCTGGCTGGCATATAGAATGTTCAGCGATGAGCCGAAAATATCTCGGCGAAACATTTGATATTCATGGCGGAGGACAGGATCTCATCTTTCCTCACCACGAAAATGAGATAGCGCAGAGCGAAGGGGCAAACGACAAACCTTTTGTGAATTATTGGATTCATCATGGCTTTGTTACTATTCGCGATGAGAAGATGTCTAAGTCTCTCGGTAATTTTCTCACAATTAGAGATATTCTCAATCACTATCATCCAGAAATCCTTCGTTTCTTTATTTTTTCTACTCACTATCGAAATCCCTTGGATTTTTCCGAATCAGCGATGCAAGATGCAACCTCCGGACTGGAAAGACTCTATGAGTGTGTTGCGGCTATTAATGCACTGAAAACGGCGACAAGCGACGCTAATGTTCCAAGTGCATTTTCCGAAGAAGATATTAAACAACTTGCTGGAATTGAAAGACGCTTTCAACAGGCTATGGATAACGATTTTAATACGGCTCAGGCTCAGGGAATCTTCTTTGATTCAGTTAAGACTCTTAACCGCATTCGTGGTGATCTACCTCGCATACCGGCAATAAAAGATCTTCTTTTTCTAAATAACTGTGTAAATACCCTGAAGAAACTGGCAAACATCATGGGATTACTGTGCGAAGACGCGCAACAGTTTCTAACAACCCAAAAAGCAAAAATGGTCTCTGAGTGCGATATCGATGTGGCCTCCATCGAGGCGCTGGTCGCTGAACGTTATCAATGCCGTCTTGCTAAAAACTGGGCGAAAAGCGATGCTATCAGGAACCAACTCTTGGAAAAAAACATCGAAGTCATGGATGGATCCGAGGGCACAACATGGTCAGTTAAAAATAACTAAGCGCCATCATGAAACAATTTAGCTATTTTCCAAGGATTTCAAAAACCGTCGGCGGCAATACAAAAGCCAAATTAGACTCTGATAAAAACAAGAGTTTTCTCCTGCCATATTACTGTAATGAAAGAAAAATAGTGTTTTATTTTGTAAAAATGGAGGTGGGTGGAAATGAGACAACCTGCGGTTGCAGACCGTTTTTATCCCGGATCGTCTGAGGGACTTGCTCTTGCTGTAAGCGAGCTCATGCCGGTCACCTACAACACCGGGAAGCAGAGAGCCTTGGCTATTGTATCGCCTCACGCCGGCTACGTATATTCAGGTGCCTTGGCCGCAGAAACTATTAGCAGCGTCGAGATACCAGAAACCGTGATCATTATCGGACCAAATCACCGTGGCCAGGGAGCTCCGATTGCACTCTCAAAGGTCACTTGGGCCATGCCATTTGGCAAGGTTCTTGTTGACGGAGAGATTTGTGATTTCATTCTTGCCCAATCAAAGCACATAAAAGTTGATGAACTCGCCCATAAGTATGAGCACTCGCTGGAGATTCAGATACCGTTTCTGCAAATATTGCAAAAAAACCTGCACATCGTTCCTCTGCTGGTATCGCACATTTCCTATCCCCTCTGTGAAGAGGTGGCTAACGCTCTTGTTAGGGCGATTGAGAACAGCAAAAGGGATATTCTTATAGTTGCCTCAAGCGATATGAGTCATTACGAACCCCGTAATATTGCCGAAAAAAAGGATCGTCTTGCACTGAAATGCATCGAACAGCTCAATCCCTATAATTTGTATCACACAGTCATCGACAACCGGATTTCAATGTGTGGAGTCATCCCTGTGGTGATTGCCATGCTTGCTGCCAAAACCCATGGTGGCAGCAAATTTCGTTTAATTGGCTATACCGATTCAGGATATATATCTGGAGATACAGAGCAAGTGGTTGGTTATGCCGGAATAGTTCTAAGCTGAAATTTGCTTGACAGGTACTCTCAAATCTTATATAAACTCGCCACACTGTTACGAAATTGGGGGATGGTCTAATGGTAAGGCGGCGGACTCTGACTCCGCTTATCGAGGTTCGAGCCCTCGTCCCCCAGCCATATTAATTCAAGCACTTATCGGTAATTCGGTAAGTGCTTTTTTGTTCATTGGGTATTTTGGTCAACCCCTGGTCAACCTTTTTTCCGATTGAGACAAAAAAGGCCGATACAGTGTCAACCGTACCGGCCTTAGGTCGCACATAAACTTTCATTCCGTTTCCTTAAATAAAATATCTCTGTATATGTCATCCGCTTCCCACACCAACCATTCAACCGCTCCGCCAATAGAACATCCCCAAGCCTTCGAAAACGGTTTCAAGTGCCAGGATGCAGAGTTTTATTGACATATCCATCAAGCCACCTGCCACTCTGAGTTTTCCTTCAGAATTGTGCAAGCCTGTCTATACTGTTTTCGTGGAAGCGGGGCCTTCTCTTGGTGACTGTGTCTCTTGCCTGTAGTGATGTGAGGGGGGGCGGCGTGATCGCGACCTATAGCATGGATTTATAACGCCTGTATTTTTTTAAGTTTTGAATCATTCCTTATCGTATCGTGTACCTTTCTAAATATAGTTTTCATTTCAACAAGGAAAGGCTCATGACGGAGAAGATTTGGCAGTGATGGGGTGCGGACTTCAGGAGGTAAGGAGATATTTGCAAATATTGGATAAGGTATGTTTTCAACATTTTTCAACAAGAATCTTGATAATAGAGGATAAGAAGATTGTCCAAACTTATCGATTAAAACACCTGAAATTTTCTGTTTATAGAGATTGGGGTCTTGCTTAATATAACGGTGGTTTACCCCCTTAATACGACAAGCTAATTGAAACATCACATCCGGCAGTATATCCAATCCGCTATGATGCAGTATTAGAAGATTCGAATTACCAAAATAATCGAAATTTCCAGATGTGTAGAGTTGATGCAATTTATCAACTCGCTTCCTTAAAAGACATGAATGGACAAGGGCGGATGCGCTATAAACTCGAAACGATCCATTATTGTGGTGGTTTCTGAGCAATATAATTTCATCAAACGCCTTTTCAAAATCACCATACACTAAATGTCGTTCAAGACCATAGTAGTAGACGAAGACATACCCGATATCAATTTGATTTGTGACATTGCACAGCCACCGCAAATACAAGCCCCTCTGCTCTGTGCCCACGGTGAATTTATGCTAACCCTCAACCCACTTGAGAACGATGAGTGTTTGCAGATATTTTCAGATAATCGAAAACCATGCGTGGAGAAAAACTGAGCTGCCGCATTTTTTGGGCTACACTCCGCACACCCTTGCTTTT
>JAZDOW010000276.1:0-17503 GCA_043798185.1 Pseudomonadota bacterium
GGTTATCGCCATAAAAACCGTCGAAACCTACCCATTTGAACCGGACCCCATTTTTCCTTGCAAGAAAGACCATTTCAAGCGCTTGTTCATGTTTGGTCTTGAAGACGATCTGGTCTGCAGGAATTTTAGCTTTCTCACAGCTCTTCCTGTCCTTGATCCATTCCTCCGGTAAATAGAGCCGGAAATCTATCGGTAGAGAGAAACTCCCTCGGGCGAGTGTCGCGAAAACCGCGACCTGGCAATTATCCGACCTTTCCGAGCTGTCCGCACCACTGGCGAGCAACACCTACCGATTTCTTGCCTTTCTTTGGAAGACCGGTCTCATCGATAATCAGTCCGCTGTCGTTATGCCCTCCAAGCAGCCTGTCACCATCTCTCGCGATCTGGTTATTCAACGGGCGCCAGTCCCACTGTGAATCTGAAAGGAACGTGCAACGGATCATACACGGTCTCGGCAACTCTTTCCTCCATTCGTTCCATGTTCTTTTTATCCGCCTGGAACAGGCCCTTCAGGTATTGGAATGCTTTCTCTGATAAATTCACTGTATGTCGTTGAAAAAACTTATGATATCTCCCATGAAAAGACAAAAACTGGCGGGACAGGCCCGCCAGCATGTGGTGGAGTCTGACATGGGAATCTTCCTTTTGTGAAGTATAATTTTTTTTGGCAGCTGTAATGGGTATCTCAGCTGCCCGGTTGTAATCAACAACTGGTTTAACTATACAATATTAGGAATAATATTCAACTTTTTCTGCTTCCCAAAGTAGAATTAAGGTACTAAAAAGCATTCGCGAATGCTCAAAAATAATTCACCTGCTCCTTCAAAGGGACATAAAAAGGGTGTTGAAAAACACAATCTAACTCATTGTTTCAATTTTTCGAGCACTCTAAATTCAGCATTTTTGCCACTGTTCTGTGTCTTCAGTATAAACGTACGATGTTTACCTGGATATTTGACATAAGCAGCCGACCAGCCAGCAGCGAGTGGGATTAATTTGTCGCAAGCTGATATGGCGTCTATCTGAGGTAATTTGCACAAAGCGGGATGACAGCCAGTGCCATGAGTAGCGCGATTCTGTCACATGCAATAACTACTGTGTGACTGATCTCGAAAGCTGATCGATCTTCCAGGCAGAATCTGATGAAGCATCACGAGGGAAAAAAGCGGGAGGCGTGGTTTTTCAGGCTACTCCAGAATAGCCCCGTATTTATGAAGGATGTCGTCTCTGGTGATCTTTTCTGGTATGCCTTTGGGCATGCGGACATTGCGACCACAGAGAATAAAGACTTCGTAGGCATCAAAGATGGCATAGCGGTCTTGGTCAAAGATGATGAGTTTATTGCCGTTTTCTTCTCTGACCTGCTCGCGGAATTTTCTCATCCCTGTGTCGTGGCCTTTTCGCTCCAGTTTCTCCTGTTGTTCCATCCATACCCGAAAGGCAGTGGTGAGGGCCATAAGTAAAAGAGTCAGATAGACGTGAGATCGAAAACCGTTCCTGGTATTTTGCGGAGGCCGCTCAATGAACCAGGCATGCTTGGCTTCCCTGAATAAGCCGTTTTCGATTTCACTGCGGGCGTCATAGCCGTCATAGACATCAAAAGGCTTTTCCAGGGAACCATTGGTGAGGATGACCATGGTATCGATATTGGGATTGTTTTTCTTGAAGGGATCGGACAGAACGACGACCGCATTGATTGGATTTGGCCTGAAATCATTGGTATTCTGATGACTGCCGCTGCCCAGAGGCCCATAGAAACCGGCAGAAGTAAAGCCTTCTATGGCAACGAGTTCCCAGGAGTCGGTGACCGCGATCTTGTTCTTTCCTGCCCCGCTTGTCCTGATTCTTTCTCTGCTTGCCGGAACACTGGCAGGAATCAGGGAAAGTGCATCTTTGTAAACATCCATGTTGGATTTAGCGGGGATGAAAAAGGTGATCTTTTGTGCCGTAATTCCGGTGCCTTTTCCTTCGAGACTTTGCCACATCCGAGGCATTTTTCGGTGGACTCTATCTCGGAGGCATCGAGGAGAGCGTGAATTTTTTTCGGGAAAAATCTATGAGCGGCCAGAAGAGTAATTGTTTGATTGAAGAGTTTCTCCAACGCCTTGCCGAGAATAGCGCAGACACAGGCGGCGATAAAGTCCGGGCAGACCGGTCCTCGTATTTTGGTCGGCTGTTTGCTGTTTTTGTCTGCCTCACCCTCGAAAGATTGTTCGGGCTCTTCTGTGTTCGCTACGGAATCGTCTGATTTTTTGCGGACGCCTCGGCCACAGGTTCCTTCACGAACATCTCTGCCGTTAAAACCGACAAGGCGCATCAGTGCTTGAGAATGCAGTATGACTGGATCGATATGCCAGAAAAATTGAAGCCCAGCGATAATCCGCATCAGATAAATATAGATCACCCCGATAAACGGTACCTTACTTTTGCGTTTCTTATCTTTAGGGTCCAGTTTTTCAAAGAGTTTGTCGAAACCGAAGGTCGCAAAAAAACAAAATAACTCATCGAAGAGGCCAGCCTCACCCAAGCCATAGACTTCGGGGATATCTTCTCCGGCGGCGAGATTTTCGGCAATGCCGGCTTGGTCCCGATTGGCAGTGAGCCAAGCGAGTCTGTCGGCAATATTCTGTGAGGCTTGATAGCGCGGTTCCATAACAGAGTATCTACCATGAACCGGCAAGGAAGTCAAATCGCTACAGCGTATAACTAATTGTAATAATACAATATTATTGGATTCACAGGATGCCCTGTGCGACACGATCGAGGGCTTGCACAGGAGAGGGGTGTGGTCGAGGGCGTTATCGTGCGATGGAGAGGCATTTGTGGGCGTAATATGGCGCAAATACAGGGCCGGCTCATGTTATATCAAATATCCAGTTATTCAGCAGGCAGAGAGTTGCGCCGGCGCCGTACAAGGGCAATCGTCCTCCTTGACAATTGCTCTGCAAATGTGTAATGAAATTAAGCAATTTGTCTGATGTCGCAATGGCTTATGCTTTTGCTGATCAGTTTTCAAAAAGAGCAGCCCTGAGGGCCGGGATATGAAAAAAACAATCTTCATCACCTTGGCGATAGCAACGGTCATCGCCGCTGCTGTCTATTTCCTTAATCGCCGGGGAGAGGAGATCTCCGTCAAGGTATTGACGGTTGAAAGAGGAGAAATAACCTCGCTCCTCAGTGCAACGGGAAAGGTGGTGAGCAGGGAGGAGGCCGGACTTGGCGCATCGGTTTCGGCTCTGGTCACCACTGTCTTGGTGGAGGAGGGTGATCGGGTAGAAAAGGGAGCGGTCCTGGCGCTTCTTGATGATCGTGAACCGAAAGAAAAGGCAAGAGGCGCCGCCGCATCCGTCCGGGAAGCGGAGGAAAAGGTCCGCCAGATGCAAAGGGACTCTCTGGCGCTGGCGATGGTTTATGCGGCCGGAGGAACCTCCCGGCAATCGGTTGAGGATGCGAGGAGCGGCCTTGAAATGGCCCGTGCTGCCGCCAACCGGGCCTTGGCTGAGCTGAATGGAATTCGAATCACCCTCGACAAGCTGAAGGTCATCGCGCCGTTTGCAGGCATTATCACCCGAAAAAGCATCAACCCTGGAGAGTGGACGACACCGGGGGTGGCGATCTTTGTTCTGTCCAACGAGAACAGCCGCGAGATTGAAGTCATGGTCGACGAATCGGATGGCGGATTGGTCAAGACCGGCCAGGAAGTCGAACTGACAAGTGATGCATTTCCCGGCTATAGCTGGACGGAACAGGTCAAAGAGGTGGCTCCGGCGGTCAGAAAGGAAGGGGCTGCCAATTCGATCAAGGTGCGGGTGGGCTGTGGAGAAAAGGCTCCCGGCCTGAAACTTGGCCAGCAGGTGGATGCCAAGATCCGAACCGCTTACCGTGCCGATGCCGTCAAACTTCCCTTCGACGCCCTTGTCAACACCGGCGGAAAGTCCTCGGTGGCCATGGTAAAAAGCGGGGTCATCCGTTTTGTTCCCGTTGTTACCGGGATTGAAGATGCGGCTTCGGTGGAAATCGTCAGCGGGATCTCGGCCGGAGAAGAGGTCATACTCCCTGAAGGAAAGCCACGCAAGGAAGGGGAGCGGGTGAAGACCGTCATCAGAGTGCCGACGCGACCATGATCCGTCTTCGGAATATCTGTAAAAGCTACCGGCTGGGTGAGGTCATTCTGCCGGTACTGAAGGAAATTTCGCTGGTGATCGGTGCCGGGGAGTTTGTGGCGATCATGGGCCCTTCCGGCTCCGGAAAATCGACCCTTCTCAATATTATCGGCTGTCTGGACACCGTCGAATCGGGAAGCTATTCCCTGAACGGCGTGCTGATCGATGGGGTTGGGGATGAGGAACTGGCGACGATCCGCAACGACAGGATTGGTTTCATCTTTCAGCTCTTCAACCTGATTCCACGTATCAATGCCCAAAGAAATGTTGAACTGCCTCTCCTCTATGCCGGAATTACCCGAAGCGAGCGAAAACGGTTAGCCTTCGAGGCCCTGGAAAGCGTGGGTCTTGGGGAGCGGGCCACCCATTCGCCGACCCAGCTCTCCGGTGGTCAGCAGCAAAGGGTGGCCATCGCCCGCGCCCTGGTCAACCGGCCGGATATCGTCATAGCCGATGAACCTACCGGTAGCCTTGATTCGACGGCGGGAAGGGAAATTATGGGGATTTTTAAAAACCTCCATGCCGAGGGCAAAACCATTGTCATCGTCACCCACGAGGAAGATATTGCGGCCTTTGCCGGGCGAATCATCCGTCTTCGCGATGGCCGGATTGAAAGGGACGAAATCCGGCCATGAAAAAGAGACTGAGTTTCCCATTTTTGGTGGATATCTTCCTGGAAGCGCTCCTCGCCTTGCGGGACAACAGACTGAGGACGATTCTCAGCATCCTCGGGATCACCGTGGGAATCGCCGCGGTGATGACGGTTGGCACGGTAAGTAAAGGAGGACACTTCATCATCTTCTCCGAGCTGGAAACCTTCGGACTGAAATCGGTCTGGGTGTTCCGGGACCAGGCCGATAAGGATCCGCATCGGGCAGTCAGGGCAGGAACCGGAATTGAAAATGGTGATTACGCAGCAATTCGCGCCGCAGGATGCCCGGCCATCCGCCTGCTAAGTCCGGTCGTATTTGCGAGAAGGGACAAAATGTTGATCCGCTATGGCAATAAATACGCCAATAGTCAGATAAACGGTGTCGGGGCCGATTATCTAGCGATAAACAATGATACCCTCATGTACGGCAGGTCTTTTCGTGAGGAGGACATTACCCGCAACCGTCAGGTGGCGATCATCGGCACCGAGGTGCAGAGCGACCTGTTCGGATCTTTAAGCAATCCCATCGGCAGGGACATCCGCATCGGGGAGAGAAAATTCACCGTCATCGGCGTCCTGGCCGCCAAAAGCCGGGATTTTCTGGCCAGTATCGGCTCTTCCGGCGGCCAGAATGCCAATAACCGGCTCATTGTCCCCTACACTGTATTTCAGCAGATGACCGGCTTCAAGGACATCAATTTTCTCCAGGCGGAAGCAATTTCGCTGCCGGATGCCGATACCGCAGTATCCCAGATTGTCAGGCTCCTCAAACGCCACCATGGAGATCGTTTTGCTTACAAAGGCGACACCATGGCCCAGTATATCAGAACGACGGAAAATATTCTCAAATGGGTAACCTTAATTGGCGTGGTCGCCGCTTCGGTCTCCCTGTTCGTCGGAGGAATGGGGATCATGAACATCATGAGTACCTCAGTTCTCGAGAGGACCCGGGAGATCGGCCTGCGCAAGGCACTCGGGGCCAGTCGCAAGGAGATTCTCCTCCAGTTCCTGCTGGAGGCGATCCTGATCAGTTTCATCGGGGGCATCCTTGGTTTGATCATGGGGGTTGTGGTAGGATATGCAGTGGCGTTTTTCTCCCGAATTCCGCTTGAGCCCTCGTGGCCCATGGTCGTTGTCTCCATGGCCGTTTCTATCGGGGTTGGACTCCTGTCAGGTTATTATCCGGCGCACCATGCCGCCAATCTTAAGCCGGTGGAGGCCTTCCGCTTTGAATAAATACACTGCCCCGGCCATTGTCGCTTCTCTTCTGGTGATCATGTTGGCGAACGGTGCAACCGGCGGTACGGTGGAAGATCTCCAAGAGTCCGTACCGTTGAGCCTGGCTGAGGCAATGGAGATGTCCATCAAAGCCCGACCCGAGCTTTCTCTCGAGATCGAAAAAGAGGGAATTGCTCTCTCAAAGGTGCAGCAGGTCCAGGGCAATTTTTTGCCGACTCTCGATTTCCTGGCCTCGAACTCCTATGTGAAAAACTACGACACCTTCACCGGGATAGACATCTCGGCGCGGGTAGCTGATCAGAACATCTCGGTGACCATCGATAAAAACAGTCCTCCCTACCAGCTCAGTGACGAACTGAGTCTCGGCCTCAACCTCTATGCCGGCGGCAGAGACCGTGCCCTTCTCGGCGAGGCCTTGGACAATCTGGAAGCGGCGCGCCATAAGGAGGGGGCGACTTTAAGAAAGGTGCGACTTGAGGTCGCAAATGGTTATTGGGGGCTCAAGAAGGCTCATATCCAGTATGCGATGGCCAAGCGGGGGCTTGAAGTCGTCCGGATGGAGTTACAGGTAGCCGAAACAGAGCACCGGGCCAACCGCAGGTCAGATGTCGAATATGATGCAGTCATGCTCAAAGTCAGGGAGAAAGAGTTGGCACTAAAAATTATCGACCGCGACTGTCTCCGGGCCTTCCGCCACTATCTCCATGTAATCGGCATGGAGGAAAAGGGCATGGTGTCCTCGTCCGAGCAAATCCCTGAGCTGACAGACAATCCCGACAGCGAGGCCAACATTGCCGTAGATTTGCAGGATCATCCGGATATCAGGCGCCTCAACCATGAGGTGAAAGCGGCGTCCGAACGGGAAGAGGCGGCAAAGTCGGAAAACTCGCCAAAAATAGACCTGTTTGCGAAACATTCGTTTATCGGGCGTGATTCCAGCTCCCTGTGGGATGCTTGGGGCGATACACAATCGGAAAACTCCCTGATCGGCATCAAGCTCAGCATGAATCTCTTCAATGGCTTCAGGACCCAGGAACGGATTAACCAGGCCGAGGCGGAGGTACGGATTAAACGGCTTCAACTGGTCCAGAAAAAAAGGGAGTTCGTTGAAGCGGAGCATGTCAGGAAAACGGTGCTTGAGACGGCTAACGACGAGCTTTCCTTGTCACTAGCGCGCAAAAAGCTGGAAGTGGTACGAGAGAAAGTTGCCGGGGCAGAATTTCAATCCGGCAGAATCTCCCAGCTAGAATTTCGGCAGAAGGTCGCAAACGTTGAAAATGCCGCCGATGCAATTCTGCTGGCAAAAATTGATGTCGCCTTGGCCGGAAATGCCCTCGAACTTATGGTCCTTGAGTGATGGAACAGAAAGTTAGAGCGAGCGGTTTACTCAGGCGTCATGGTTCGATATGGAAGGCTCATTGCGGGGGTCTGCCTTAGTAATTATGACTGCCATTGCCACCACCGGGTGAACCTGCCCGGCGACCAAAAGGTATTCCCAGTTTTTTCATTTTCTTACGCAGGGTTGAGGGCTGGATGTTGAGTAGGCGTGCAGCGCCGTTCTCACCTTCGACGCGTCCGTGACACAGGGTCAAGACCTGGCTGATATGCCGGATCATGACTGTATCCAGTTCAAGAGGTTCAAAGAGCGTCTTTTCGTCACGGTTCGGTTTGATGGCAATGGTGGTTTGCAGTTTGGCGTCCAGGTCATCGAAAGAAAGCAGAGATCCTTTATTGACAATCAACTCTCGTTCCACGGCATTTTCCAGCTCCCTTACATTACCGGGCCAGTTGTACAGCATAAGACGGTCCAAGGCGCCAGGGGCCAGGGATGGGGTCTTTACCGTCTTCATCTCCCGGCATTTTTTCTGGATGAAATGCTGGACGAGAACAGGAATATCCTCCGGCCGCTGACGCAATGGTGGAATGGCTATGGGAAAAACCCGCAGGCGGAAGTAGATATCCTCCCTGAATCGGCCCTCAGCCAGCATCTGGTCCAGATTGCGGTGGGTGGCGGCAATCACCCGGATATCGACCTGTAAGGTTTCGGTACCGCCGACTCTTTCGATCTCTTTTTCCTGGAGGACGCGGAGCAGACGAACCTGGGCATCCAGGGGAAGTTCGCCGATCTCGTCGAGAAAGATCGTGCCGCCATCCACCCGTTCAAACCGCCCCCGCTTCTGAAAAAGCGCGCCGGTAAAGGCCCCCTTTTCGTGGCCGAACAGCTCGCTATCCATCAGGGTTGGCGGGATGGCTCCACAGTTGACCCGGATAAACGGACCATTGGAGCGTAGCGACAAATTGTGAATCGAATTTGCGATAACCTCCTTGCCGACACCGGTTTCCCCCATCAGCAGTACCGGGCTCTTCAGCGATGCAACCTGACGAACCATTTCCATGACCCGTTTCAAACCGAACTCGGCACCGATAACCTCGCCACCCGATAGGGTGCGGATCTCGTCCTGGAGGTAGCGATTGTCATCAGCGAGGGTGTCGCGCAAGGTCTGCAGTTCGCGGAATCGCAGACTGTTGGTTAATGCTATGGCAAAGGGCTCGTTAAGCTGGGAAAGGAGGCGGACGTGGTGGTGGTTGAAGGTGATGTCCGGTTCGCTGAACATAGAAAGCGTGCCGACGAATTTTCCTTCCAAGGCGAGATCAAGCAATAATCCCGGCAAGTCCCCAATTCCCAACTGACGGACAACCGGGCCGGCTACCGCATCGTCCCCCGAACGTTCCATCAATTTTGCCCGATCGGAACGCTGCTCTTCAACCTGGCGTCGTCCTCGGGCGGAAAGCGGTGTGCGTAGCGACATGGCCCGGCCGCTGTCAACGGTTGCTATGGCGATGGTCTCGACGATGCCGAGTTCGCGGTCGTAGATATGGAAGGCCATGTTGGTAGCGGGCAGATAGCGGGACAGGTACTGCATGCAGCGCTGCATAGCGTTTTCAATTTCCAGGCTACCGCAGATACGTAAGGTGGCTTCGCGAAAGAAATTGCTTTCGTCAATCGTCATGGTCGACCTCCTTATATGACTGGAATATATTCCTGAATAGTTCATATCCGGAATATATTCCAGTTAAATCTGCACCATAGTGCGGATGCCATGGAGCCAATCAGGTAACAAGCTGGAATGACAAATTAATTTATTTAGCATGCTTTTTGCATAAAACAGAACGGCAATTATTGAAAAAATGCACACTGCTGCACAGACAAAGGAGTCTTCTATGAGAGATGTGGTGATAGTAAGCGCTTGCCGAACGGCAATCGGCGCCTTCGGTGGAACCCTGAAGAGCATGAACGGGCCGCAGTTGGCCGGAATAACGATGAAAGAGGCAGTCAGACGGGCGGGTATTGACCCGGCAATCATCGATGATGTACGATATGGTTGCTGCATGGAACATCACGACAACCTCAATGTGGCGCGAGTGGCTTCCTTAATGGCCGGCATTCCCGACTCGGTGCCTGCAGCCACCATTAACCGGGTCTGCATCTCGGGTATGGAGGCGGTCATCTCCGGGATGGCCATGATCCAGGCGGGAATGGCCGATGTTATTCTCGCCGGCGGTGTAGAACATATGTCCGGCGTTCCGTATGCGGTTCCCAGCGCCCGCTGGGGGGCCAGGTTACAGGACCAGGGTTTTGTCGATGCGATGATCCATGCCCTGCACTGTGGGTCACATCTTCTACCTTTAGATACAGACGCTCCTCTTGACACGACCAAGGCCCCGGCCAGCCTGATGATGGGCAAGCCCTACATCATGGGACATACCGCAGAATTTGTTGCCCAGAAGCTTGGCATCAGCCGTGAAGAGATGGACGAAGTTGCCCTGCGCAGTCAGAACAATGCCGAACGGGCAACCAATGATGGTTCCTTTGCTGCCGAGATTGTGCCGGTACCGGTACCGCGCCGAAAAAACGAGCCGCTCCTCTTTGACAAAGATGAACATTTCCGACCAGGATTAACCATAGATCAGTTACGCAAGCTGCCGCCGGCCTTCGTTCCCGGAACCGGCAAGGTTACGGCAGGCAATGCCAGCGGCCTCAATGACGGTTCCGCGGGCATGGTTATCATGTCAGCAGATAAGGCCAGGGCGCTAGGTATCAAACCACTGGCCAGGATTCGGGCCATCGGCCGGGGCGCCTGCCATCCAGCAGTAATGGGCCTGTCGCCGGTGCCGGCCGTCAGCCATCTCTTGGCGCGCAGTGGTTTGACTATAAACGATTTCGAGTTGGTGGAGGTCAACGAGGCCTTTGCCTCCCAGTACATCGGCTGCGAGCGTGAACTGGGACTGAAGAGGGAGATTACCAATGTTAACGGCTCTGGAATAGGTCTGGGGCACCCCGTCGGTGCCACCGGCTGCCGGGTCATGGTCACCCTCCTCCACGCGATGGAGAAACGAGGCAAGAGTCTCGGTCTTGCCACTCTGTGCGGCGGCGGTGGTGTGTCCATGGCGTGTGCTCTGGAGATGGTCTGATTCTCAAGAGCAGGAGGGGACATGATCGTTTCGGTGGGAAATTTCATCTATAACGTTCAGAAAGAAAACGGCTTTTGAGCATGTGAAATCCGTAGGAAAGAGGCAGAAACAGACTAAAATTCCATATGAGGAGATCGTCCATGAACTTTCCATCCGTCAATCATGAGATGTTGACGCCGGTGAACTTCATCAAACGAAGCGTCGAGGTTTATCCCGACAAGCTTGCGGTAGTCAACGGCAACAAACGTTATACTTACCGGGAGCATTACGCCCGTATCAACCGTCTAGCCAGCGCCCTGAAGAAACAAGGCATCGGCCGCGGAGACAAGGTGGCCTTCATTTCTCCAAACACCGCCCCCATGCTGGAGGCCCACTTTGCCGTGCCCATGATCGGAGCCGTCTTGGTGACGGTCAATATCCGTCTCTCCGCCCCTGAGGTCTCCTACATCCTTAATCATTCGGATACCAAGATCTGCTTTGTCGATAACGAGTTTGCCGGTACGGTCTTGGCGAAACTTGGAGAATTGCCGAATGTCCGTGCCTTTGTCAACATCTGCGATGCCAGTGATGACCGACCGTTGGATGGGATTGACTATGAGTCACTCCTCATGACCGGCAGTCCCGAGGCAATGGCCATTGATGTCGATGACGAACGTTCGGTATGCTCCATCAACTATACCAGCGGCACTACCGGGAAGCCAAAAGGGGTCATGTATCATCATCGCGGCGCTTATCTCAACGGCCTCGGCGACTGCCTGGAAACCGGTCTGACCAGCGAATCCGTTTATCTCTGGACCCTGCCGATGTTCCACTGCAACGGCTGGTGCTTTCCCTGGGCTGTAACCGCAGCCGGTGCTACCCATGTCTGCCTGCGCAAAGTCGTTCCTGAAGAGATTTTCAAGCAGATTATAGCCGAAAAGGTCACGCACATGTGCGCTGCGCCCATCGTCCTGATCGGCATGGCCAATCATCCGGATTTTAAAAACCTCAAACCGGAAAAACCGTTGAAGATTGCTGTGGGAGGTGCGCCTCCGTCTCCCACCATTATTCAGCAAATGGAATCCATTGGTGCCCAGATCAATCACGTCTATGGCCTTACTGAGGTTTACGGTCCTTACACGATTTGTGCCTGGCATAACGAATGGAATACCTTGCCTGCCGGTGAACAGGCTTCCATCCGGTCACGCCAAGGGGTTGCCTACACGGTATGCCAGTTCCTCGATGTTGTGGATTCGCAAACCATGGAACCGGTGCCACGCGACGGCAAGACCATCGGCGAGGTGGTCATGCGCGGAAACGTGGTAATGCTGGGTTACTACAAGGATTCCGAGGAGACGGCTAAGGCCTTCAAGGGCGGTTGGTTCCATTCCGGTGATCTTGCAGTGATGCATCCGAATAATTACATCCAGATCCTTGATCGGCAGAAGGACATTATCATCTCCGGTGGTGAGAATATCTCCACGGTGGAGGTGGAAAATGTTCTTTACCGTCATCCCGACGTAATGGAGGTGGCGGTGGTGGCGGTTCCGGACAGCAAATGGGGTGAAGTACCAAAGGCCTTCGTCACGCCAAAACCCGGAACAAACCCGACAGCCGAGGAATTGATCGCCTTCTGCAAGGAGAATCTTGCCCGGTTCAAGGCGCCGAAGTCGATTGAGTTTGTCGAATTGCCGAAAACCTCGACCGGCAAGGTCCAAAAATACGTGCTCCGCCAAAAGGAGTGGGCCGGGCTGGACAAAAAGGTCAACTAATAAATCGATCCAAATAAATCTCACAGGAGCAATGACGATGAATTTTGAATTAACGGAAGAACAGAATCTGATCCGGGATATGGTGCGTGAATTTGCCGAAAAAGAGGTCGCACCTTCGGCGGCCGTTCGTGACGAGGAGGAACGTTTCGACCGGCCGTTGATGTTCGGCCGACTGGCGGAATTAGGACTCACCGGGATTGTATTTCCTGAACAGTACGGTGGAGCCGGGGCCGATTATCTGAGCTATGCGATCGCAGTTGAGGAACTGTCGCGGGTTTGTGCATCCACCGGTGTTACCTTGTCGGCACACCTGTCACTTGGCTCTAACCCCATCTACCTTTTTGGTACCGAGGAGCAGAAAATGAAATTCCTGGTGCCCATGGCCCAGGGGGAAAAGATGGGGGCCTTTGGCCTTACCGAGCCGTCCGCTGGATCGGATGCCGGTGGGACCAAGACCACCGCCGTCCGTGACGGCAATGACTGGATTTTGAACGGCACCAAGATCTTTATAACCAACGCCGGTGAGGCCGAGACCTATGTAGTTTTCGCCCGGACCGACAAGCAGGCCAAGAAACACCACGGCATCAGCGCCTTCATCGTCGAAAAAGGCACCCCGGGTTTCTCCTTCGGCAAGAAGGAAAAGAAAATGGGCATCAGATCATCGCCAACCATGGAGCTGGTCTACGAAGGTTGCCGAATCCCGAAGGAGAACCTTCTTGGCGAAGAGGGCAAAGGTTTCAAGGTGGCTATGAAGACCCTTGATGGCGGCCGGATCGGTATCGCTTCCCAGGCTCTCGGTATTGCCCAAGGGGCGCTGGACGCATCGGTCGCCTATGCCAAAGAACGCAAGCAGTTCGATGTCAGCATCGCCACCTTCCAGGGAATACAATTCCAGTTGGCCGATATGGCCACCCAGATCGAAGCCTCGCGCCTCCTGGTGTATAGGGCGGCCTTCAGGGCCAGTGCAGGGCTGTCCTATTCACAGGAATCGGCTATGGCGAAACTGATGGCCAGTGA
Source organism: Pseudomonadota bacterium (assembly GCA_043798185.1). Lineage (GTDB taxonomy): Bacteria > Desulfobacterota > Desulfobulbia > Desulfobulbales > Desulfocapsaceae > Desulforhopalus_A. The sequence continues at coordinate 13,296 of JAZDOW010000276.1, forward strand.
GACCGCTATGCGTGTCACCACCCAGGCCGTGCAGATTCACGGTGGCTATGGTTATACCCGTGAATTCCCGGTAGAAAGAATGATGCGGGATGCGAAGATTACCGAGATCTATGAAGGCACCAGCGAGGTTCAACGGATCGTCATCGGTTCGGCACTGACCCGGTGATTTTCACATTTCACAGCTAAGCAAGACCGCGTTCTCCCCATTATTCACCGGAGAATGCGGTCTTGATCATTTTTATAGGACGAGTATTGGATTCAGTACCCCCTTGAGAGGTATAAAAAACAAGAAAATGAGTTTGGGAAAATATTGGTGCCCTAAACATCACCAAGGCACTTATCCCCTCTGCGGTGGGAGGGGATTATCCTTTGGGGTACGGGATTTCTGCCCGCATTAGATAATTATAAATTTGGCGTATGCTAAAAAATGCACAAAAGCGTCGAATACATACACCAGAAAGAAAGTGGTAGAGAAATTGCGGGAATATGGAGTACATATATGACAGTCTCAACAATTCGACCATAAGCTCATTTTCTTTCCAAACGATTATGTCGCAAAACGCCTTTAAAAATATTGAAAAGATCGAATCCAGTCTCTGGGAGGCAGCCGATCAGCTTCGGGCCAACTCCAAACTGACTTCCAGTGAGTACTGTATGCCGGTACTCGGTATCATCTTTCTCCGCCACGCCGGCAATCGATATGAAAAGGCCCTGGCGCAGATCAAGGCCGACCAGACCTCCGGCAAGATGCCGGTCCGACCCCTGGTAAAAGGTGATTTCATCAAGCGCCGGGCCCTGCTCCTGCCGGAGAATGCTCGGTACGACTCCTTGCTGAAACTCCCCTCCGGCAGCAGTCTTGGGGCCTCGCTGGTTGAGGCGATGAACGCTATCGAGGAAGAGTTTGAACCTCTCCGGGGCCAGCTCCCCAAAGAATATGCCCAGTTTGATGATACCTTGCTGGAAAATATCCTCCGCACCTTTGATTCGGAGGTGATCCGAACCGCTAACGGTGATCTCTTCGGCCGTATCTACGAATACTTTCTGATGAAGTTCGCCATGCAGGGGGCGCAGGACAATGGTGAATTCTTTACCCCGCCGTCCCTGGTGCAGACCATCGTCAATGTTATCGAACCGGACCACGGCATTGTCTTTGACCCGGCCTGTGGCTCCGGCGGCATGTTTGTCCAGAGCAGCCACTTCATCGAGCATAAGGGTCTGGACACCAGCCACAAAGTAACCTTCTACGGCCAGGAAAAGACCGGCACCACTATTCGGCTGGCGAAGATGAATCTAGCGGTGCACGGACTGGAAGGGGATATCCGCGAGGCCAACACCTTCTATGAGGATGTGCATCCGATCTTCGGCCAGTGCGACTTTGTCATGGCCAATCCTCCCTTCAACGTCGATATGGTCGATGCAGAAAAGGTCAAGGATGATCGCCGTTTCCCCTTCGGCCTGCCTGGAGTCAACAAGGCCAAGAAGGTCAGCAACGGCAATTACCTGTGGATCTCTTGTTTCCATAGCTATCTGGGCGACAAAGGCCGGGCCGGATTCGTCATGTCATCCCAGGCGTCCAGCGGCGGCCATGGTGAGGCCGAGGTACGCCGGAAGATTGTCGAAACCGGCGATGTCGACGTGATGATCTCCATCCGTTCCAATTTTTTCTATACCCGCACCGTGCCCTGCGAGCTCTGGCACTTTGATAAGGGCAAGCCGGAGGAACGACGCGACCAAGTGCTGATGCTCGATGCCCGGAACATCTACCGCAAAGTTACCCGCAAGATTTACGATTTCAGCCCGGAGCAGTTGAAAAACCTTACCGCCATCGTCTGGCTGTATCGGGGCGAGAAGGGTCGCTTCCTCGGCTTGGTGCAGGAATACTTCGACCGCCTCTTTTCCGAGATATCTGTTATCCCTGCAGACCTGGATGCGTTCGAGGCGACACTTGCCGACCTGCAGGAAAAGTTCACAGCTTTTGGTGACAGCGTCAAAGATCTGGATGTTATCACGGATGAGCAGCGTCAACCCCTGGTTGATGCTTTGGTAGAACTGACCGAGGCAATCGGAGCATATCAGGCTGATCGGACTGGTCTGCTGGCTGATCTGACAACCTTCCTGAAACAGCACAAAACCATCACACCGGCAACCAACGCCGCCCAGCATGGAGCCAAAGATGCTTTTGAACCACTGGTGGATCGGATCTGGGGTCTGGTGAAGCAGATTGATCTTCTCTATAAGCTCTCGTCCCGTGTCGAGCAGTTGGCACACGAACTGGTCGCGGTTGAAAAGGAGGCCTGCGAATTTCATGATCGCCGTGCAGTCAATAAGCTGATTAAGCAACTGGAGGAAGAACGGAAGCTGGCTGTTACGCAACTCAAAGAGACCACCTACATCCATCGGCAGATTCACTGGTTGCAGGAACGCTTTCCTGATGCCAAGATTGTGGCGGTACCAGGCTTATGCAAGGTGGTTGACCGGGCAGCGATTGAGGCGGCAGACTGGAGCCTTACCCCTGGCCGACATGTGGGAGTAGCCCCGGCGGAGGTGGATGAGGATTTCGACTTTGAGCAGACGATGAAGGATATTCATCAGGAGTTGGCTGAATTGAACCGGGAGGCTGTGGGGTTAGCGGCGAGGATTCAGGAGAATTTTGAGGGGTTGGGGGTATGAAGTGGCAGAATGCAAAAATCGACTCGCTCAAAGCCAACGTTCGCAATTCAATTGTGGGTGGTCCTTTTGGTTCAGACCTGACAACGAGAGATTATGTTGAAGATGGCGTTCCTGTGATACGTGGGACCAATCTTTCCGATGATCGAGAGTTTTTTGATGATGGATTTGTCTATGTACGTGAGGAAAAAGCTGATGCGCTAAAATCGAATACTGCCTATTCCGGTGACTTGGTTTTTACTCAGCGGGGCACTTTGGGACAGGTAGGGATAATTCCAGAAAAACCTCGATATTCTCGGTATGTAATATCACAAAGTCAGATGAAACTGACAGTTGATCCAAAAAGGGTTTGTTCACGTTATGTTTACTACTACTTCAAACATCCGGAGACAATTCAGAAAGTCAAGAACCAGGCCTTAACCTCTGGAGTGCCGCATATCAACCTCGGAATTTTGAGAGCATTTGAGATTCCTTTGCCGCCTCTACCTGTTCAGACGGGAATTGTCAAAATCCTCTCAACCTACGACGACCTGATCGAAAACAACCAGCGGCGAATGGCGCTGCTGGAAGATGCGGCACGGCAGATGTATCAGGAGTGGTTTGTACGCCTGCGCTTTCCTGGTCATGAGCATACCCGCATCGTGGATGGTGTGCCGGAGGGATGGCATGGAGGGAATCTCCGAGATGTTTGTTTTGACTTGCGTGAAACGGTCTCCCCGAATTCACTTGACCCTGATACCCCTTACATCGGTCTAGAACACATGCCACGACGTTCAATTTCACTTACGGAATGGGGCAGTGCTGAGCAGGTAACCAGCACTAAACTGCGGTTCCATGCTGGTGAGATTCTTTTCGGAAAAATCCGTCCATACTTCCATAAAGCAGGAATTGCCTTCATCGATGGTGTCGCCTCTTCCGATACCATCGTGATTCGCCCAGCAGAAGAGAGGCTTAATGGATTGGTTCTTATGACCGTGGCGAGCGACCCGTTTGTTGCTACCACGTCACAAAACATGCTGGAAGGCTCAAAGATGCCAAGAGCTGACTGGAAACAAATGAAAGAATATCCTGTGGCTGTGCCCCCGGATGGGTTACTCAAAACATTCAATGAGACAATCAACACGATAACCAAACAGCTGAAAAATCTCGCTTTCCAAAACCAGAGACTCCGCGCCGCACGCGACCTCCTCCTCCCAAAACTCATGAACGGAGAAATAAGCGTATGAGCCTTGAAGGTCACAATGGATGGTGCCCGCTACCGATTGGCGGTTGAGTAAAACCGTATTTGGCTCAAAAGCCGGCAAATATTTGCCATATGTCCTTTAAAAATTAGCCAATAGCAGTATATTTTTATTTTAACATTCTGTTTTTATAGGGTTATTTATATTCCAAAATATTATCCAATGAGCCAAATATGAGCCAATTGATCTCATCAATGGGAGCTTGAAGCACCTTGGAGGGATAGATGATCACCGACATCAATAACGAAGACCGGCTGGTACAGGTGACCTTTGCCGAACATCTGGAAAAGGAGCTCGGCT
>JAZDOW010000285.1:0-6573 GCA_043798185.1 Pseudomonadota bacterium
ACCGTATATTCTTCCTGGGTGATATTGTTGCTGAAAATATTGCCTGGGTAACTATTATCCAAATGGGCGGGTTTGCCGCCGGTCCATTGGAATAGCAGTTTGGGCAAGAGGGCTGCCCTCGCCCGGGCATCGGTTGCGGCGACGAACTCCTCGACCAGCTGCTTCAGCTTACCGCTGCCGTCAAGGGCCATGGTCTCGCGCAGGCTGCGGACCTTGCCGAAGCCCATGGCGTCGGGCAGGGCTTTGATTTCCTCGGGGATAGGGATTGCCGTCACCGGGGTGGTCCTGGTCGGGTCGATAGTAAACCAGACATCGGTCATGGTATGGTTTGCGCCGCTGGTGTCGACATAGCTACCGACCAGGCGGTGGCTATTGCCCTGGGCGTCAACGCCGGAAGCCGCGATAATGCCAAGGTTCAAGCGAGCAACGCCTGCCTCGGCAAGGCCGATCAACTCGCCTGCGTCGCTGACTCCGTCGGCGTCCAGGTCACGCCAGACCTTCAACTGCGAAAAGACCGCGTCGTTGGCATCGATCCGCCCGTCTTTATTGTCGTCATATTCAGCCAGGGCGGAAAAGCCGTTGGCCGCCTTGCCGCCGCTTGCCAGAATGGTATGGTTGCCGAACAGCTCGGTACCGCCGGTAATCTGACCGTCACCGTTCTTGTCAAGGGCCAAGAGTCCGTCATCCGCCCCCACCCAGCCGACCGTCTCACGAAAGCCGTTATTATCGAGATCGAACTGGATGTTATCGGCTACGGAGCGGGTTTCGACGCCATCACCGTCCAAATCGAGAATGAGGGGCGAGCCATTGTAGACGTAGTTGGGGAGCCAATCGTTGGCGCCTTGCGGGGTTGGGGGTGGGGGTAAATAAAGATCAAGACCATCTAGCAAATATGGAAATGAGGCATTTTCGGGAATTTCCGAATCGTCGTAAACATAGCTCTTTGAACTACCATCAGGAGCAGTTTCAGTTATAGTCCAAATTTTTATGCTTCCATCTGGATTATATTCTTTATGGGATTCTATTATATTGCCGTCATCGTCTGTCGTACGTTCATCACTACTTAAATGATTTCCTTCTTCATCGTACGTATCGGACGAATAATCTCCATTCGCACTCCGGTTAGTAAAGGTTTCGCTCTTAAGTGAACCATTTGGGGTGTACTCCTTGTGGATTTCAAATGTGCTCCCGTCAGGATCCACCAAGATTTTATCAGTGCTTGTGATGTTACCATTTTCATCCCTGTGGATTTCCGTAATGCCGTTAGGGTCTATCTTGCTTTCATCACTTCCCCGAAAATTACCTTCGCTATCATACTTCTCAAGTGTATAATCCCCGTTCGCACTGCGGTAGGTAATGGTTTCGCCTACGAGCACGCTGTTCTGGTAATTCTTGTGGATTCTCAGAGTGTTGTCATCAGAATCAGTCGAGATCTTATCAGTACACACGAGGTTGTTATTTTCATCATAAGTCGGAATAGTAATTGGAGTGTCGCGAGTCTGACCCTTAAGGGCGGTAACAAGATCAACAAACCCTTGTCCGAACTGGCTCAGCAATTCGCCGGTTGTGGCAGTAAGAACACGGTAGAGATCCCATGTCGCTATCTTGCCTTCAAAGGCTAAAATTGCAGCTGCTTGATATGCTAATCCTGCAGCGTAATTATCGTAATTTCCGGGATTTGCTGGATTTAATGTTGCTAGCCCATGGATCAAATCAGCATTAGCTCGTGCTTCTGCCGCCGCACGTTCTGAGCCACTTTTTGCTTCAGCATCAAAACAGGCATAGTCATGAGCTTTGAACAGCGCATCAAGGTTGTCTTTGGGCTCAACTTTTAAATCTTCACTATCGATTTTGTAGCCATCTTTAAGCGGAATCCAATGGCCTGCAAACCAACCCGGTCCACCAAATTTTCCGTAAGTCGGAACCCCATGTACTATTAGCATATTCGTTTCTCCTTATTTAATGCTTGTCTTGTGTCTAATTTGTGAAAAACTCTTTGAGCGCGATTTCAACTCGTTTCGTTTCATCCTTTTCAACATCAAGTAACCAAAGTTCGATTTCACCATCTTTCTCAGGCTTAGAAGTATATGCTATCAGGCTGCCATCCGGTGACATCGTATAGTCATCAAGCGACTTCTTGAGCTTTGTCAATCGGCGATGTTTGCCATTCTCCAGCATGAAGATGTCATATGTGTAGCCACCGATTTTCTCACCCGCCGCCCTATCCATCTCATCAGATCTTGCATGGTAACTAATGCTTTTTCCGTCCCTTGAAATCTTTGGCCCGTTTGTCGAAGGACCATTGGTAAACGCAGGGTGTAATTCAGCATTCTCCTCCCCAAGAATAAAAATGGTGTTGTCTTTGTGCTTTTTTTGGTAGGCTTTAAGTAATTCTGGATTGCTTTTATTATCCGTGCCCTCATAATTACTGCGCCCCCATCCGGAAAAGATAAATCTTTTTCCGTCAGGCATATAAAACGGACGCCCAATCATATAGAACTTATAGTTGGTCAGTTGTCGTTCTTGCCCGCTCGCAATATCCAACTCGTAGATATCCCATCCGCCATATCTTGTCTTGCCGCTTTCTCGTTCTCTTTCAGGTTTCGAGTAAATCAGCCGCTTCTCATCTGGAGAGAATGAGGGAAAGGCCTTAAAAGATTGGGTATGCGTTAGGGATTTGAGCGTCCCTTTTGAGATATCGTAAATGCCCAGTTGCGACCAGTGAAGCTTTTCTGATTTTCGCTTCACCGTAAAAGCGAGATATTTGCCGCTGGGTGAAAAGGTCCCTGACGTCCACCATTCATCCGGATCGGGTGGAATTATTTTCGTAACCTCTCCTGAATGCAAATCCATTAGCGAAGCAAAGCAACTCATACCTCTGAATAAATCAAAAGAGAGAAAACGGTTATCAGGTGAAAAGCCGTGAAGCTGCACACCAATTTTTTCCGTCGGTTGGGAAGATTGACTACCGAGTTCAGCACATCCGGTTTGGCTCATACCTGTTACTCCTATAAAAAAAACTGACAGTAGAAAACACAAGAAAATCGGCATAGATTTATTTTTCATGGCTGCAACTAATGGAACACTTCCGGTATTGCCATTTCCTCGCAATGCGACAATCTTTTTTTCATCCGCCATCTCTGTCCCCCTCCTTATCAATCGAAAAAGTTGAAACACCTTCCACCTCCCAGGACACAACAAAGGGACGCCCTAAACTTTTAAATATCCGAGAAACGACAGCCTAACCTACCAACAATACGGTATTTTTTGTGTGCATCACAGAACAATGCCTATGCTTTATCCTGAGATCCGTTTGGTACATGCTATCGAAATCATCAAACAGCCAGTATTCCAAAGCCATCGTAACTCCTACAAGAAAAAGTACTACAAACACTGTGGCTGTGTTTGTCATTGCCATAGCATCCAGGCCGAGAAGAGGCCAAGTCCCTCAGGGGTTGCTCCTTCATCCACATAACTTAACGATATTTTTTGAATGGTTGGAAGGTCCCCCCAGGACTTACTCCTGAAAAATTCTTACTACAAAGGTTCATGACGAGCAACTGCAATACGGTGTTTTTGACAAACAATTTGCCCGATTCAACTCATTTTTTCTGATATTTGCCTGTCATTGCAGGGGCTACAGGTGATTGTGAAAATTTTGCTCATTACGGTCAGAGGAAAAATAAATATTGCGGTTTAGCTTTGCTCCGGCCCCAATAAGCTCCGAAAGGACATAATTGCCGGCCCCATCCAGCAACAGGTCGCTGGTAAAGTCAGGCGCCGGGGCATAGCTCCAGGTGCCGTCGCCGTTGTCGGTGACGGTTCCGGAACTCGCAGTCAGGCCGATAACGTTCAGGGTGTCGCCGTTGCTATCGGTGACGCCGGCTAACAAAGCCGCTTCGGTAATGATCAGGCTGCCGTCTTCACAGGTCTCGCCCAAAGAGAGCGTGCCGGAGATTACCTGCGTGGTGTTGGCAATGGCGGCACTGCTCTTGGCCGCCAACATGGTTGCATCCCATACCGTGCCATCGGCAAAGGTGAAGCGGTCGAGGCGATAGTCCGTCAGACTTGGATGAAACCAGTTGGTTAGCTTCACCTGATCGCCGTTATTGCCGATTTTGATGGCCAGGTCATAGCTGTTTATCCGCCGCAGACTGATATCGTCCACCCCGAGGCCCTCACCGAAGGCCAGAGTGTCGAAACCTTCAATATCGTCAAACTGGATCCTGTCCTGGCCGTCGCCCTGGTTAAGTATCAATATGACCAACAAAGGCATTTGAACGATAGTGTGCAACCAACCCCAAAATTGAGTTCTACATTACAACCAGGCAAAGGGTCTGGTTCCGGTCGAATGGGTGAAAAAGTTGCAAAGTCTCAACACAACTAACGACTGTTCACATTTTGATCCGAATGAGTAGATCGCCTGTACATTTCGTGCATGTATCTTTAACATTAAATATCCATAGCGTCTGGTTCGGGAACTCCTTCCAGTGAAATAATCTACTGTTTTAACAGTAAATAAATCACAAGTCCTGACTGGCACAATTTGTGAAATATCTCCTAGACAGCATGAAAGCACTTCAAGGTCAAACAATGAATCCAGAAAGGAGGTATTTATGAGATTATTTAAAAAAGTGGCAACAAGTATTCATTCACGCGTCGAGGCCATGGTTGATCGGTTCGAAAACAAGGAAGCCCTCTCAACGGCATATATCCGTGAATACGAACGAGTCGCGGCCAAGGCCAAGGTCAGGTCGACCCAGGTGGATAGCGAGGTAACACGGCTTGAAAAGGAGGTTATCAAGCTGCACGAGCAGTCGGAGTTGTGGGCCGAGCGTGCCAGGCGGGTACATTTGACTGATGAATCCAAGGCCCTGGCATGCGTAGCCCGAATGACCCAGACCCAGGTCGGTTACCGCCAGGTGCAAAACGACCTAGAAGAAGCCAGGAACCTCAAGAAAAAAATGGCTCATGATATGGATCAGATCTTGAAAAAACTGGAGGCGTTAAAACGCAAGCAACAGAACTTAGCCGGTCGCCAGGTATGCGCCGAAGCAGTCAATACGCTACAGGACGCTGACGGTGGCATTCAGCATGATGTCGACGATCTGTTTGCCCGCTAGGAGACCGATGTCGTAGCCCAGGAGCTACATTCCCAATCCCCAGCTGTAACTCGTGATTGTCTAGCCGAGGAGTTTGGCACAGACGAGCAGAATCAAGCCTTGCGCCTGGCACTTGAACAAATTATCGCAACACCGAGTTCAGCAAAGGAGAAAAAACAATGACAACTCCAATTCCCAGTAGACTGACTGTCGAACAAGAACATCTCGATCTTCAAATTGATCAGATATTTGATAAAACACCAACCGCTCCTCCCCCGCACTCAAAACCTGAACTGGCTCTTATATTGCGTTGGAGCGGAGGAGGTTTGTTGACTGTTGCAGCTATCGCCTTCATGTGCCAGGGGGTTTATTCGTTTGCACCCATGATGCGCCATTGGATTATGCTTGCCATCTGCGGCCTGCTGGTCCTTCTGGGGGTGGTCACGGGTACTGTGCTCAAAGAGGAAAAGGGGGCTCGCGCTTTTCTAGGCTTTGCGGCGGCCTCCTTTCCAGTGCTTGCTTCCCAATTGGGTGCCATGTTCTTCTCGCTCTTTAGCCGGCCGCCTTTGGATATGCCCCAGCCGCTGGTCTTTTCTCTTCTGACTTCCTCCAAGGTGATGACAGTCACTAGTTTGACCTTGGCGATCGTTGCTCCGGCGAGCTATCTGGCATTCAGAATTCTTGCGCGTTCCCAGGCAATTCTGTTGACCTGGGCGTTTACCCTGGCTAATTTGTGCATTCTTTTGCCAGTGCGGGAAGGCATGTGGGTCGGTACTATCATTACCGCTGCTGCATGTGGTATTTATTGGGTAGACTGCGCGTGGCTTCGCAGAGATTTCCGCCTAGAGAGTTTCGAGGGCCGAGTTGCGCGGTTAATGCTCACTGGTCCGCTTATGGTAATGATAGGCCGCACCTTCTTCTATACAGTGGGTTCAACCTTTTACGGCCTAATGCTGGGATTGGGGGGTGCGTATCTGGCGTTTCACTGTGGGAGGGTAGCTCAACAGGCCGGCATGAAGAAGATATTCCAGCTGGCAGGCATGGTCGGCCTGGCCGCCGGCTGGCTGACTTTTTTTCTGCCGGTCCTGGATTCAGTCGCTTTTGGGGAAGGTATGGCAGTGTATTTGATCTTGTTGCCCATCACAGTAATCCTATGGACCCTCTCTTTGGTGGCAGATGATCCGACTGTTGCCTTTTATCAGAGCGCAGCTGCTATTGTTGTGCTGCTTAGGAGCCGCGCATAAATAACTGTCGCATATTGGTCGGATGTGTTAAGATGCATGCATGTCTGAAACTGATCGAGTTAGAGAGAAATACAAGGTGTTACAACCCCTTGCTGAATGAGCGGTGCTTGCGGCTTTGGGCTGCAACTGAGGCGCGAAGTCTTGGGCATGGTGGGATTAAGGCAGTGGCCGCCGCCTGCCGGCTTTCACGTCGCAGCATCGAGAGAGGTCTCTCTGAATTGCAAAAC
>JAZDOW010000293.1:0-64815 GCA_043798185.1 Pseudomonadota bacterium
TTTTATAAATACACAAAGGGCAGGTATGAGGAAGCATATCCTGACATTTGCTATCAAAAGTGGACGAAAAAATACTACCTTGGCGGGGCAGGTGAGTACACCCGGCTTGAAAAAGCAGAAGGCCTCGATAGAACCGCGGCACGAATGTCTGCGAGTTATGGAAAGTTTCAAATCATGGGGTTCAATTTTGCAATTTGCGGGTACACATCCGTAGATAGTTACTACGATGCAATGCAAGTCGACGAAGGCCAACATTTATCAGCTTTCATTGGCTACGTAAAGCATGTTGGCTTGGATAAAGTGCTCCGAGAGCATAGGTGGATAGATTTCGCTAAAAGGTATAACGGACCGGAGTATTGGAAAAATAGTTACGACAAAAAAATTGCAGATGCCTATAAAAAGTACTCAAAGCAGGCGTAATCGTTCTCGGTAATTACGGCGTTGGTAATCGCGGTGCTTGACCAGACATCGCGATTACCGCTTTTACACCAAGACAGGGGGATTTGTCTTTGACTCCTAGGGCGAAGGTCTTGGAAATACTACCGCTGCTGCTATGAGTTCAGCTTGAATTTCCCTTGTAGCCAAAGCACGCCCCGACCAGCAACCGCATCCTTTCTTTGGCGCGAAATAAGCGCGATTTCACCGTGCCTACGGTAATATTTTGACTATGGGCTATTGTTGCAGATGAACAGCCGGCAAGGCTCATCGATATCGTTTTTCTGAAAGGTTCGGGAACTTGCTGCAGAGCAGCGGCGACCACCGACTTTCGTTCCCGGGCCAGCAAATTTTCCTCAGGATTCTTCCTGCCGTCGGCGAGGAGATCCGCCACCAAATCAATATCTAAAGGTTTTTCAATTCCCCTGCGCCTGAGAGCTGAAATACAGTTATTTCTGGCGATGGTGAAGATCCATGCCGAGAAAGATGCTCCCTTTGTCTCATCGAACCTTTGTATCTTCTTATAGATGTTGAGGAAAACCTCCTGGCCTATATCCTCGGTCAACTGCCTGTCACCGATAATTTTGAAAATAAAGGCGAGCAGCGGCCGATGATACCTCTCCACCAACAGCGCATAGGATCTGGTATCGCCTGCTTTGACTGCTCGAATAATTTCCAGTTCGTCCATTATTTCATTGTCCCGGTTGCAACGCCCTTCAACAGATGAATATTGCAGGAAGCTGTGTTCGCCTTTAACGTCAATCGCTCAATCGATCAATCGGCCGATTCGGTCCCATCGAGGAAGCCATTTGTCATTGTCCCACGACCAATATTTAATGAAGGCGGGGCCGATCATATTTTCATCCGGAACAAAGCCCCAAAAACGGCTGTCAAAGGAGTTGTCACGATTATCACCCATCACAAAATAGGATGCAGCCGGAACCTGAATGGGGCCAAAGTTATCACGCACAGTCAGTTCCCGCGGCAGTGTTCTTGCGTCCTTATGCAGTTCGTGGGGATTTTGGTAGAGAATTCCATTTACATATACCATCTTATCGCGAATTTCAATCGTATCACCAGGAACGCCCACAAGACGTTTGATAAAATCCTTCGTCCCGTCCAAGGGGAAGCGGAAAACTACCACATCGCCACGTTTCGGTTCTCGAAGATGGGGTAGGCGCACGTTGGTGAAGGGCACTTTTATACCATATATAAACTTGTTGACGAACAGGCAATCGCCGATAACCAGGGTGTTCAACATAGATTCGGAAGGAATTTTGAAAGGCTGGATGATACAGGTCCGGACAAAGAAGAAAATAACCAGACTCCAGAAAATAGCCTCGGCATATTCTCTCCATTTTGACTTTGTTACGGGTATCGGTCGAACCATTACGGCTATATCGGTTGTATCAGTCATCTCATTGTGTCCTTTTGGAATGATCAAAAAACTCTTGTAGCATTCAATATGCCAAACAGTGCTCCGCCGAAAGCCAGGACATACCGTTGCAGCACGTTGTACATCCAAACTCTTATTGGAAACGTCTTTCTTGAAGCTTCGTAGGCGTAAACCCGTCTCATGGTTTTCGAGACAAAATCCGGATTCGGTTGGTATTCATTTTTGTCGTTCATACTTGCGGCCCCTCCTCTGGTTTTCAATACCTCAACTTGTAAATTGTGCCTTCATAGAGCAATACGCAAGCTGATGCCGAAAGGTTCCTCAAAAAGTGTTTGTCGGAGAAAAAAGGCTCAGTCCTCTTTGCTGGAGGGACCTTGGCTATTTGGAGAGATGAAAAAATGAGGGATAAGACCAGATAATGGGGTGCTGGGCCTATTTAATAGCTTAGAATTACGTGAAAAAATGCCCATAATGTTTTATGGGAAGATCCTGGCGGGTCATGGCCCCCGTCGCCAACAGAACATCGACCAGCTCGGCAAAACCATCGCCACCCTCCTTTTCCGTGACCCAGGCCGGTTGGTGTTCCAGTTGCTCGGAAAAATGCAGTACATTGGCCACCCCGACACTGTGCGGGAAATAGCCGAACATCGGGGCGTCGTTGGGTGAATCACCGACATAAAGAACCTGATGGCGATTTGCATCAATATCTACCGCATAGATGTCGGCAAAAAAGCGGCGGCTCATGGCCAGTTTGTCGTAGTCGCCGTACCAGCCATTGACATGAATGGAACTGACCTTGGCGATGGCTCCATGACGTGCGAAACAATCGACAATTGCCTGCACCGCCTGCCCGCTAAGAGCTGGCACATCCTCGCAGAAATCGATGGCCAGATCTGCCTCCCTGTACACCTGGTCAGCGGAAACGGCGCAACCGGGAACCGTGTGGAGAACCTCTTGACGAATCGTTTCCAGGCGAATGCGGTCGGCCGATCTTTCCTCCTCTGTCTTCCAGTAGCGTCGTTTCATTATCTTCCGCTCTTCGTCATAGCGAAAATAGAGGGCACCGTTTTCTCCGACCACCCCCGCAACCGGCCATTGCCTGGCGATTAAATCACACCAGCCGGCCGGTCGGCCGGTGACCGGAATAACATGATACCCTGCGGTTGCCAGGCGCCAGAGAGCGGAGTAGGCCGAAGCCGGCAGCTTGCCGAAAAGAGTGAGAGTATCGTCAATGTCAGTGAGAATATAACGAATTCCGTTGAAATTCCCCGGCGCTGCCGTCTTGAGCGGCTGTAAGCCTTGCATGTTTTTTCTCCTTTACTTCAGTTCTATGATCTGCTGAGGGTCCGCCTCACAGCATCCTTCCAGCCGTTGTATTTTCGGATGCGGATTTCCTCGGCAAGCGATGGTATGAAACGTTTGTCACGTTTCCAGGAACCGGCGAACTCGTGCGGTGGTGGGAAGAGGCCTTTTTGCAATCCGGCCAGATAGGCAGCGCCAAGTGCTGTGGTTTCAAGGACATGTGGCCTATCGACCGGGGCGTTGAGGATATCGGCGAGAAACTGCATGGTGAAATTGGAGGCCACCATACCGCCGTCGACGCGGAGTACCGTTTCGCCCATATTATCCCAGTCGCCGCGCATAGCTTCCAGGAGGTCGCGGGTTTGGTAGCACACCGATTCCAGGGCAGCCTTGGATAGTTCGGCGGGACCGGTGGCCCTTGTCAGCCCGAAAATGGCACCCCGGGCATCGGGATCCCAGTGTGGTGCACCAAGACCGGTGAAGGCCGGAACCAGGTAAACATCCTGGTTAATATCGGCCTGAAGAGCGAGCTTGCCGGTGTCTGAGGCGGTTTCAATGAGGCCCATGGCGTCGCGCATCCACTGGACTGCTGCGCCGGCGACAAAGATCGAGCCTTCCAGGGCGTAGGTGGTTTTGCCCGCTAAGCGGTAACCAATGGTGGTGAGCAAACGGTTTTTTGAACGAACTGCCTGGTCGCCGGTGTTGAGAACGATGAAGCAACCGGTGCCGTAGGTTGATTTGATCATCCCGGGCTGGAAACAAGCCTGGCCGACCAGGGCAGCCTGTTGATCGCCGGCCATGCCACCAATCGGGATGGCTGCCCCGAAAAGGGACGGGTCGGTGCTGCCGAAATCGGCGGACGAGTCACGCACCTCGGGCAGTAGTGAGGTTGGGATGTCCAGCAGCGCGAGGATTTCAGTATCCCAGCGATTCTCATGGATATTAAACAACATAGTCCTTGAGGCGTTGGTGGCGTCGGTGGCGTGCACCTTGCCGCCGGTCAGGCGCCAGAGCAAAAAACTGTCGACGGTGCCGAAAGAGAGTTTGCCGGTCAGGGCCTTTTCCCGGGCACCCGGCACATGATCGAGCAGCCATTTGATCTTGGTGCCGGAGAAATAGGAGTCGAGGAGCAGGCCGGTCTTGTCGGTAATAAATGGATCATGGCCCGCTGCTCGAAGCTCGGAACAATAGTCGGAAGTTCTGCGGTCCTGCCAGACGATGGCTTTATGGATGGGTTTGCCGCTCTCTTTATCCCAGATAATCGTGGTTTCACGCTGGTTGGTGATGCCGATGGCAGTGATGTCGGTGGCAGTAAGATGGGCTTTGTCAAGAGCCATGCGGCAGGTGGCAAGGGTCGAGGTCCAGATTTCCTCGGGATCGTGTTCGACCCAACCCGACTGCGGAAAGAACTGTTGGAATTCCTGCTGGGCGACGCCGACTATCTCAAGTTGATCGTTAAAAACAATAGCCCTGCTGGAGGTGGTTCCCTGATCGATTGAGAGTATATGCGACGCCATGAGCGTGTCTCCTTTAATTATGGCAGCTGAATAAAAAAACAGGTTGCGACCCGAGCCGTCAACCTGTTTTTGCAATACGGCTAACGCCCCCCTGTAAACAACTTACTGGAGGCGTTGCTTTTTCACACCTTACTTTTTGGCGGCAGCCCAACTTTTGACGAGTTCGTCATAGTCGACGGTTTCACCCTTCGGTTTCTCGTTGGCAAGTTTTGGCTTGGGAGCGCCGGGCAGATTCAGCCAGTAGGACGGATCCTGCGGTTTGTTGAGTTTTGGTCCGCATTCGCCCTGGATACCGGCCTTTTCAAGCCGTTCCATGACCTTATCCTGCTGTTCGGCCAGAGAGTCCATGGCCTGTTGCGGGGTCTTGTCGCCGGTGACCGCATCGGCTACGTTCTGCCACCACAGCTGGGCGAGTTTCGGGTAATCGGGGACGTTGGTACCGGTTGGGGTCCACTGGACGCGGGCCGGGCTACGGTAGAATTCGATGAGCCCACCAAGTTTCGGGGCGCGCTCGGTAAAGGATTTATCCCAGACGTCGCTCTCGCGGATCGGCGTGAGGCCAACATGGGTCTTTTTCAGGCTGACGCTCTTGGAGATAACGAACTGGGCGTAGAGCCAGGCGGCTTTACGACGGTCGGTGGGGGTGGATTTCATCAGGGTCCAGGAACCGGCGTCCTGATAGCCAAGTTTCATCCCCTCTTCCCAGTAGGGGCCGTGCGGTGAGGGAGCCATGCGCCATTTCGGATTGCCGGCCTCGTCGACCACCGGGGTGCCGGGTTTGGCCATGTCGGCGGTAAAGGCGGTGTACCAGAAGATCTGCTGGGCGATAGCGCCCTGGGCGGGAACCGGACCGGCCTCGGAGAAGGTCATGCCGGCGGCCTCGGGTGGGGCATATTTCTTCAACCAGTCAATGTACTTAGTCAGGGAGTAGACAGCGGCCGGACCGTTGGTGTCGCCGCCGCGAGAAACGGAGGAGCCGACCGGGCGGCAACCTTCAACGCGGATGCCCCACTCGTCAACGGGCAGACCGTTGGGGATACCCTTGTCACCGGCGCCGGCCATGGACAGCCAGGCATCGGTGAAGCGCCAGCCGAGCGACGGGTCTTTTTTGCCGTAATCCATATGGCCATAAACCTTTTTGCCGTCGATCTCTTTTACCTTTTCGGTGAAAAATTCGGCGATGTCTTCATAGGCCGACCAGTTTACCGGCACGCCCAGCTCATAGCCGTAGAGCTCCTTGAATTTGGCGCGCAGTTCCGGTTTCTTGAACCAGTCGTAGCGGAACCAGTAAAGGTTGGCGAACTGTTGGTCGGGGATCTGGTAGAGCTTGCCGTCCGGACCGGTGGTAAAGGATTTGCCGATGAAGTCATTAACATCGAGCATGGGGTCGGTGACATCCTTGCCCTCGCCGGTCATCCAGTCGCTGAGAGGTACCGCCTGTTGATAACGGAAGTGGGTGCCGATCAGGTCTGAGTCGTTGATGTAGGCATCGTAGATGTTTTTGTTGGACTGCATCTGGGTCTGCAGTTTTTCAATGACATCACCCTCGCCGATCAGATCGTGGGTGAGTTTAATGCCGGTAATCTCCGAGAAGGCCTTGGCAAGGGTTTTCGATTCGTACTCATGGGTGGTGATGGTCTCGGAAACCACCTTGATTTCCATGCCTTTGAAAGGTTCGGCGGCCTTGACGAACCACTCCATCTCTTTCATCTGGTCGGCCTTGGACAGGGTGGATGGCTGGAATTCGCTGTCCACCCATTTTTTCGCTTCGTCCATTCCCGCTACCGCGGGCCCCGCCAACAGGGCGGCTAATGCAGTTGCCGTTACGAGCTTTTTAATCATCGGTTTTCTCCTCTTTTGATTGAGTTCCCTGAGAATAAAATCTTGGTGAAGATTTTATCGTGAAGGGACTTATCCCGTCCATCGGGATGACGATTTTCCCGCCACCGAGGTTTTCTGCAGCGGAATGAAACAACAACCTTTAAACCCACCGGAAAACGGCGAGTGCATAGATACAGGACAGGGCGAATGCCCACCACAGCGCCAGGCCAGGGAAAAGCGCCAGCCAGAATATATGAATAAAGGCCGAGCCGAGCAGGGAGACAAAAAGCCGGTCACCCCTGGTGGTCTCGAAGCGAAGAATGCCGATACGCGCGGCGCCGCCGGGGCATTTCAGCTCCCAGATCGTCATGATTACCAGGAGGCAGAAGATGATGCCAAAGAAAGCGGCGGTCGGCCCGGTCCAGGCCATCCAGTTGAAGTTCATACTTTCCTCCTTATACGCGACCGAGGGCGAAGCCCTTGGCGATATGGTTGCGGACAAACCAGATGACCAAGGCCCCCGGCAGAATGGTCAGGACGCCTGCGGCGGCGAGTACTCCCCAGTCAAGCCCCGAGGCGGAGACGGTGCGGGTCATGATCGCTGAGATCGGCTTGGCGTTGACGGCGGTGAGAGTCCTGGCGAGAAGCAGCTCCACCCAGGAGAACATGAAGCAGAAAAAGGCGGTAACCCCGATGCCGGAGGCGATGTTCGGTATAAAGATTTTGATGAAGAAGCGCGGCCAGGAATAGCCGTCGACAAAGGCCGTTTCGTCGATTTCCTTGGGAATGCCGGACATGAAACCCTCAAGGATCCACACCGCCAGCGGCAGGTTGAAAAGGCAGTGGGCGATGGCCACGGCGATATGGGTATCAAAGAGACCGATCGAGGAATAGAGCTGGAAGAAAGGCAGGGCGAAGACCGCCGGTGGCGCCATGCGGTTGGTCAGCAGCCAGAAGAACAGATGTTTATCGCCGACAAAGGAATAGCGGGAGAAGGCGTAGGCGGCGGGCAGGGCAAAGGTCACCGAGATGACCACGTTGATCGATACGTAGATCATCGAATTGATATAGCCGGAATACCAGGAGGCGTCGGTGAAGATGACCTTATAATTGGCAAAGGTCAGATCGCGCGGCCAGATGGAGAAGACAGAGAGGATTTCCTCGTTGGTCTTGAGGCTCATGTTGACCAGCCAGTAGATGGGCAGGAGCAGAAAAAGTATATAGATCGCGGGGATCAGCCATTTGAGGCGCATCTTAATTACCTCCATTGGTGCTTTCTTCGCCGATATGACTCATGACGGTATAGAAGACCCAGCAGAGCAGGAGAATAATCAGGAAATAGACGAGTGACATGGCGGCGGCCGGACCGAGGTCGAACTGGCCGATGGCGAGTTTCACAAGATCGATGGACATGAAGGTCGTCGAGTTGCCGGGCCCGCCGCCGGTGATGACGAAGGGCTCGGTGTAGATCATGAAGCTGTCCATGAAGCGCAGGAGGATGGCGATAAGCAGCACCCGTTGCATCTTCGGCAACTGGATATAGCGAAACACCGATAAGCGGGAGGCGCCGTCGATTTTCGCCGCCTGGTAATAGGCGTCGGGGATGGAACAGAGTCCGGCGTAACAGAGCAGGACCACCAGGCTGGTCCAGTGCCAGACATCCATGATGATGATGGTGATCCAGGCGGCAAAAGGATCTTGAGTGTAATTATAATCAAAACCGAGGGAGGCGAGGGTGTGGCCGAGCAGGCCGATATCGACCCGGCCGAAGATCTGCCAGATGGTGCCGACGACGTTCCAGGGAATGAGCAGCGGCAGGGCCATGGTGATCAGGCAGACCGGTACGCCCCAGCCCTTTTTCGGCATGGCCAGGGCAATGGCGATGCCGAGGGGCACCTCAAGGATGAGGATAATGCCGGAAAACAGCAATTGTTTGAGCAAGGCGGCATGGAACCTCTCCGAATGGATAAGGTCCTTGAACCAGTCCATGCCCACCCAGGTAAAGACATTATTGCCGAAGGTGTCCTGGACCGAATAGTTGACGACGGTCATTAGCGGCATAATGGCGCTGAAGGCGACCACGAGAAAAACGGGCAGGACCATGAACCAGGCCTTCTGGTTGGTTTGTTTGGCGATCATTGCTGGTCTCCCGCAAAAAGATGGTCGTTGACATAAATATTGGTATGCAGGATATCGAAATGAAGGCCGGCTTTATCCCCGGTCATTCCCGATATTTCCGGCACAACCACGTTGAATTCCCGGCTATTGAGGTCTACCCGGACGATTTTATAGCGCCCGATGTCATCGACTTTCCGGATATTGACCGGCAGGCCGGCGCCGCCTGGCGGTGACAGACGCAGATATTCCGGGCGGATGCCGATCTCGACCTTGGCGCCTGCTGGAATATCCCGGTAATTTGCCCTGAGAGGTATCTCGTGGTCGTCGATCATCGCCCGGTTGCCCTGCAGGCGGCAGGGGACGATATTCATCCCCGGCGAACCGATGAAATAGCCGACAAAGGTGTGTTCCGGCCGCTCGAACAGGGCCTCCGGGGTGCCGATCTGGACGATTGCCCCCTCGTACATGACGATGACCTCATCGGCGAAGGTTAAAGCCTCGGTCTGGTCATGGGTGACATAGATCATGGTGAAGCCGAACCGTTTGTGCAGGTATTTGAGCTGGGATCGTAATTCCCACTTGAGTTGCGGGTCGATAACCGTCAGCGGTTCGTCAAAGAGTATGGCGTTGACGCTTTTACGAATCAGGCCGCGGCCGAGAGAAATCTTTTGCTTGGCATCGGCGGTCAGATGCTGGGCCTTGGTGTACAGCTCTTTCTCAAGACCGAGCATCTTCGCCAGTTCAACGACCCTGGGCTCGATTTCAGCCCTGGTGCGGCCGTGGTTTTTCAGGGGAAAGGCCAGGTTCTCAAAAACCGTCATGGTGTCGTAAATGACCGGAAACTGGAAGATCTGGGCGATATTGCGATGTTCGGTAGGGAGTCTGGTTACATCCTGGTCGTTGAACAGCACCTGACCCTTGGTGGGGATCAACAGTCCGGAGATGATGTTTAAAAGCGTCGTCTTGCCGCAGCCGGAAGGACCGAGGAGGGCATAGGCCCCGCCGTCGCGCCAGGTGAGGTCAAGCTTTTTTAGGGCGTAGTCGTCGGGGTTCGTAGAATAGCCGGAATAGGAATGGGCGATTTCTTTTAAGGTTACTTTAGCCATGCGTTCTCCTTTTCTCCCCCAGTCATCGTCTCCGGCGTCACTACCACAGAACCGTTTCTATCAAAGACATAAAAAGTCCGGGGCTCCATAAATATTTCAATCGTTTCACCCACATCGATATTATAAATACCCCTGGCTAAAAGCACCCAGCGAACGCCTGCCACATCGACATGGACATAGCTTTCGGAGCCGGTAATCTCGGTGACCGCCACCTTGGCGTTAACGGCAATCGCCGAAGCCGAGGGGCGTTTCAGGTACAGGTGGTGCGGCCTGAAGGCGATGGTATAGTCGTCGTCCGGCAGTTTCGGCAGGGGACCGAGCACCGGGACCTCGACATGGCTTTTATAGAGCATGGTGTTGTTCAATTTGGTCACCGGCAGAAGGTTCAGCGGTGGGTCGGAAAGAGTCCGGGCGGTGATGAGGTTTTGCGGCCGGGAGAAGACCTCGATGGTCGGGCCGAACTGGGTCACCCGTCCCTGGCTCAGGGAGGCGGTGTTGCCGCCGAGGAGCAGGGCTTCGGAGGGCTCGGTGGTGGCATAGACGAAAATTGAGCCGGTAGCCGAAAAAATCTTCGGCAGCTCCTCGCGCAGTTCCTCGCGCAGTTTATAGTCAAGGTTGGCCAGCGGTTCGTCGAGCAGCACCAGTTCGGCCTCCTTAACCAGCGCCCGAGCCAGGGCGGTGCGTTGTTGCTGGCCACCGGACAGTTCTTGGGGTGACCGGTCCATCAATTTGTCGAGTTTTAAAAGTGCCGCCACTTTGGCAACGCGCTCTTTTATATCCACTGCCGAAACCCTGGCAATACGCAGCGGTGAGGCGATATTCTCAAAGACCGTCAGGTTGGGGTAATTGATGAACTGTTGGTAGACCATGGCCACGTTGCGTTTTTGCACCGGTATCCCGGTGACATTCCGGCCATCGACCAGGAGCCGGCCGGAGGTCGGTTGATCAAGACCGGCCATAAGGCGCATCAGCGAAGTCTTGCCGGCCAGAGTCGGGCCGAGGAGAATATTCAGGGAACCGGCACTAAAGGTCAGGCTAACGTCACTTATGTGAAATTCGCCGCCGACTTTTTTGCACAGGTTACGGAGTTCGAGTTGCATCTACTTCTCCTCAGCGTTTATACCGCAAGGGCATAAGTTTCGTAAGAGCAGACAAGCTGCTCAACTCAGCTTTATCGGGGTGGGCTGCCGATAGTTTTTCTCTAATATAAGTGTTGAGAGTCTCGGTTTGGGCATTGCTCAGAACGAGGCCCAGCCGGGTGCGTCGCCACAATACGTCGGCGGCGCAGCGCGCCCACTCCCTGTCGATGAGATAGTCTACCTCAAAGCCATAGAGACAGCCGGCAAAGCACTGCCCCAGACCGTTACGATCCTTGATCCCGGCGGTCATCTGTCCGGCGCAGGTGCCGTAGGTCCTGACCAGGCGGGTGGCGAGATCGCGGTCGAGGACCGGACATTGGGCCAGCAGCCTCTCAACCTCGGCGGTAAAGCCATCGGGCCGGAAATTCCCACCGGGGAGGTGGGCCTTTTCAGTCCAGTCGCCACCCATAGATGGTAAGAAGGGGGTGAGTTTGGCCAGCACCGATTCGGCCAGCTTCCGATAGGTGGTTATTTTGCCGCCGTAGATGGAGAGGAGCGGAGCCTCATCCCGGCCGGCATCGAGTTTTAAAACGTAATCACGGGTGGCAGCCTTGGCGTCGCTCTTGCCGTCGTCAAAAAGGGGGCGGATACCTGAAAAACTGGTGACCACATCGGCGGGCGAAAGTTCGCGGATGAAATATTCCGAGGCGGCGCGGCACAGATAGTTCGTTTCCTCTTCGGAGATTGAAACTGTTCCGGGATCGCCGTGGAAATCGACATCGGTGGTGCCGATGAGGGTGAAGTCGCCTTCGTAGGGGATAGCGAAGATGATCCGGCCATCCTCGTTTTGGAAGATATAGGCCCGGTCATGGTCAAACATCTTGCGGACGATGATATGGCTGCCCTTGACCATGCGGATATGTTCCCGGGTGGCACTATGGGAAATGTGGCTCAGCAGCTCGTCAAGCCAGGGCCCGGAACCATTAATAAGAACACGGGCCCGGACGGTTTCTTCTCTGTCGTGGGTTTTATCCAGAAGTCTCAGGGTCCAGAGTTTGCCGGTTCGGGTTGCCGACAGCAACCGGGTGCGGGTCTTGATGGTGGCCCCTTTGGCTGCGGCATCCATGGCATTGAGGACCACCAGCCGGCTGTCCATTACCCAGCAGTCGGAGTATTCGAAGCCTTTGGAAAAGTTCTTTTTCAGAACCCTGCCTGCTTCGTCATAACGAAGATTGATGGTGGTTGTGCCGGAAAGGAGTTTTCGCCCGCCGATATGATCGTAGAGAAAGAGACCGAGGCGGATCAACCAGGCCGGGCGTAAACCCTGGTGGTGGGGCAGGATGAAACGGAGCGGCCAGATGATATGCGGCGCCGCTCTGAGAAGTACCTCACGTTCGCGAAGGGCTTCGCGGACTAAGCGAAATTCGTAATATTCAAGATACCTGAGTCCGCCGTGGATAAGCTTGGTCGACGCCGAGGAAGTACCGCCCGCCAGATCGTCCTGTTCGCAAAGGAATACCGAAAGGCCTCGTCCCGCAGCATCACGGGCGATTCCGCATCCGTTGATGCCGCCTCCGATAACTGCAAGATCGAACACAGGTGTGGTCATTTCCGTCCTGTTGCTGAGGTTGCTTCTTAGTTCTCTTTGTTTCATATTGCCGGATAAGAAGTTTCGAACGCAAGCTTAAATGCAAATTAACCGAACGTAAAAATCTAGGCAAGTGAAATTAGACGGCAGGGATTTTTTTTATGGAAATGGGGTGTAACTCCCTTCGATTCGTATTTGTCATGGCTTGGCAATAACGATATTGATCCCACTTTGAAAGCAAATTTCCTGCAGCTTCTCGGGAAGTTCTTCGTCGATGACGATGGTGTTGATCTGGGAGATGTGACCGATACGAATGGGCGCGGTCCGTTTAAGCTTCATGGCGTCGGTTACAAGAAGGACATGTCGGGAATTTTTGATAATCGCTTGAGCCACCCGGACCTCTCGGAAATCAAAATCCAGGAGGGAACCGTCTTCATCAATGGCGGAAACACCGATAACTGCATAATCGGCCTTGAATTGATTGATGAACTCGACCGCCGCGTCCCCGACGATACCGCCATCCGATCGTCGCACCTGGCCACCGGCAATGATCAGCTCGACCCCGAGAAAATTCTTCATTATCTCGACAGCATTGACATTATTGGTGATGACCAGGAGGCCGCGGTGGTTGGCCAGGGCATGGGCAACCTGTTCGGTGGTTGTGCCGATATTTATCAGGAGTGAAGTATTGTTGGGAATCAGTTCCGCCGCTCTCTTGCCTATCGCCTGCTTTGCGCCGGGGGCAAGAAGACGTCTGGCCTCATAACTGACATTTTCAATGCCCGAGCCGACGATAGCGCCACCATGGATTCTCTGCAGTAGCTGCTTGTCGCACAGATCATTGAGGTCTTTGCGGATGGTTTGGGCGGAGACGTTGAAGGAGACGGAAAGTTCCTCAACGTCGACACGGCCATGTTCCCGCGCCAGGGAGAGGATTTTGTTTTGCCGTTCAGAGAGAATTTCCATGGGGCTGGTCCTCGATTGTAAACCTGTGCCGGGCAATTGTCACTGACCGGGATTGCAACGCAAGTCACTCCCTCGTGATGAGAGAAAAGTCTTAACGTGTATACATGCCGTCATTATTCTTGTAAGGTTCAAAAATGTCAAATTTTTTTTCATATGAAAAGGAAAATGTCAAAAAATCGAAAATAACGAAAAGCTGTGCCGGAACGAGCAGGGAGATTGGTGCGACTTCTGTTGCCAAAATCGGCAACAACTCTGCTTGAAAAATTGTTTTGTGTCTGTATACTGCCGCATCCTTTGCCAAAGGATGCTTTTTTAAAAAAAATTTCGGAGTGAAATAATGAAGCGAATCCATGCGAATCTGCTCCTCACCTTGACGGCGATGATTTGGGGCAGCAGCTTCGTAGTACAGCAGATAGGCACTGGCGAGCTGGGGACCATCACCTTCACCGGTTCCCGTTTTCTGGTCGGAGCCATCCTGGTGCTGCCCTTTGCCCTGTGGGAGATGCGCCGTCGAGGGTTGAAGCAGCGAAAGTTTCAAACCACGGACTGGTTCGGCATAGTAGCCACCGGTTGTGTCCTCCTGACCGCAGCGGCCCTGCAGCAATATGGGATTTTGCGGACCTCAGTTACCAATTCCGGCTTTCTTACCGCCCTCTACGTTCCCCTTGTACCACTCATTGGTCTGATCTTCCTGAAACGCAAGGTTCATTTTGCCATCTGGCCGGCATCCCTCTGTTGCTTTATCGGCACCTATATCCTCAGCGGCGCGCAGCATGTCGAGTTGGCGGTCGGTGACCTGTGGGTCATTTCCAGCACCGTTTTTTGGGCAACCCATGTCACGCTCGTCGGCATCATGGCCTCAAGGACCGGGGCGCCGCTGGTGGTTGCTACCGGGCAATTTCTGATCTGCGGTTTATGCGGTGTTGTCCTGGGCTTTTTTGTTGAATCGCCGACCATCCCACAGGTTATTAGCGCCGGCTGGGGAATTCTCTATGTGGGCATTTTTTCCGTGGGCATGGCCTTTACCCTCCAGGTGGTGGGGCAGCGTTTCACCCCGGCTGCCGATGCGGCAATTATTCTCAGCTCTGAGACTGTTTTTGCAGCGATAGGCGGCATGGTCTTTTTGGGGGAACGTTTATCACTGGTGCAGTTTTCCGGGGGGGTACTCATCCTCGCCAGCATTCTTGCAGTAGAGCTCGTTCCCCTGACAGGCGTAGGCCGACCACGGCCGCTCTGAGACATGCGACAGGATACTTTCTCTCCTTTCCAGACACGGTTGCCTTGAAAAATAGTTCCGAGCCTCTGGAAGGGCTTTCTCTATTTGGTCGCTTGCAGTATAAAGATGAAGGAGTGTTCCAGGAATCCGCCAGAGTTGCCGGTCCTCGAAACAGGGAGATATCGATGCGAACAGCGGTTTGTTATTCCCAAATTACTGAATCCTATCCTGCCGGCAAAAACGCAATACAAACGGTTATAGCCGAGCTTGATGGCCGCAGTCCTGATTTTCTTTTTCTTTTCACCTCGGTGGGACATGATATCCCCGAAGTAATGCGGGGAATCAAAACGATCTGTCCGGACGTTCCCCTCTGCGGGTGTTCCGGTTCGGGAATTATCAGCCACAAGGGTTGCGACGAAGCGACCCATTCCCTTGCCCTCATGGCGATTGTATCCACTCGCCTGACTTTTCATCCCTTCATTTATCCTTTTCTTGCCAAGGAACCGGAAAAAATCGGTGCCGAGCTCGCCGCAAATTTACAACCTATCCTTGCCGAGACGGCCGAAAAACATCTGCTCTTTCTCTTTACCGACGGTCTGACGGTCAATGTTGATGCACTTTTTCGCGGCCTGGAAGGATCTTTGACAAAACATCTGGATATCGTCGGCGGCACCGCCGGCAATGACTTTCAAGGCCTGACCACCTGCCAGTTCTGCAATGATCTGGTATTGTCCGATTCGATTGCGGGAGTACTGGTCAGCGGAGATTTTCATTATCGTATAGGTGTCACCCATGGTTCCAAACCGGTCGGGCTTTTTCGCACCATCACCAAGGCAGATAAAAACCTCATTCTGCAAATCGACGACCTGCCGGCCATCGATTTGCTCAGCACCTTTATCGGTGAAGAACGGGTACGGGATTTCGGTCATATACTTAATCTTTTTGAGCTGGGTGAACAGTTTCCGGGGCAGGGGTATGATGAGGATATCATCAATAGGGCGATAATCGGCATTGACCGGGAGCGCGGCGGGATCCGTCTGGCGGTTGAAATAGCCGAGGGAACGAAGGTCAGGATCACCCGTCGGGATATGAATCTGGTACTCGAACGAACCGCACTTATGGCCCGCGAGCTTCGTGGATCCTTACACCATCCCGAGCAGGCGGCTTATTTCTATTTTAATTGTTGCGGCCGAGGGTCGTATCTTTTCGGCGAACCGGAGCCGGATGTCGATGTGTTGCGCAACCAACTTGGGAAAGATTGCAATATGATAGGTTTTTTCACCTTCGGCGAATTTGCCCCGGTACGGGGAAAAAATTATTTTCACAATTATACTGGGATCTTAGTTGCAGTAGAATGAGAGGGATTCCGGCACTATGAAAAATGAACATGACAATCTATCAGCGACAACTCTTTTGCAGGAGGAGATTCGCTCTCTAAAGGCTGAGATGAACAGCATGACTGCGGATTTCGTCAGACAGGAAGCCGACCTGATCGAAACCCGCATGGCCCTGAGCAAGCGGACCAGAAGCCTTCAGGTTTTTCAAAAACTGTACGAACGTATTCTCGTGGCAAAGAACCAGGAGGATATTTATCGGGTCACCGTCCTGCAGCTCCTTGACATCGGTTTTGATCGGGTCGCCATCTTTCGCAAAGAAGGGGATGTCTATCAGGTCATCGCCAGCAATGGTTATACCTCCAAAGAAAAGGCGGATACTCTGCCTTCACCTGCTTTCGCGGCGCTGGTCGAGCACCAGGGAGGAGTCCTGGTCAATGGCCTGAACCGAGAAGCTTTCTCCTATTCCTATGAAGCGGAACTCGATGTTCGTTTTTTCATCGCCGCCCATTTCTACCTTGATCCAGGCAGTCGCATTTCTCACATTCTCATGGCCGGCAACAAAACCGAGGTGACTGTGCGAAGACCACGGCTGTCGGAAACCGATTTGCGGATTCTTCAGACCCTGGCCGGGCAGATTTCCATTGCCGTTGAAAACATCGGATTTTTTGAACGTCTGCGGGAATCGGAGGAGAAATACCGCTTGCTCTACGAAAATTCCGTTGAGGGTATCTTCCAGGTCACGCCAAGCGGACGGTTTCTCAGCCTCAATCCGGCCATGGCCCGTTTGCTCGGCTACCAGAATGCCGCGGAGGTGCTTGCAGCGACGGACGAAGAAGGTCGATTGCTCTATGTCGTGGCCGAGGATTTTGCTGCTCTTAGTCGACAGATAGAGGAGTCAGGCGCGATTCTTGGGGCGGAGACCCCCATACAAAATCGTCATGGCAAGATTTGCTGGGTTTCCATCAGTGCTCGATGTGTTCGCAACAATCTAGGTGAGATTACCTATTTCGAAGGGTCGGCGGTGGATATCACCGAAAAGGTTATGGCCAAAGAACTGACCACTGCCAGGCTCGCCGCAGAAGCCGCCAATCGAGCGAAAAGTGAGTTCCTCGCCAATATGAGCCATGAAATTCGCACTCCGATGAATGGCGTTATCGGTATGACTGACCTGCTGCTCGACACCCACCTTGATGAAAACCAGCGCTACTATGCCGAGACTGTGCAGACCTGCGGCAAATCCCTGTTGGCTATTATTAGCGATATCCTCGATTTTTCGAAAATTGAGGCGGGAAAACTCGAGCTTGAGAAGATTGACTTTAATCTTCATGACCTGCTGGACGATGTCGTCCATATGATGCATATCCGAGTCGAGGAAAAGGGCGTTGAGCTGGTGTGTTTTGCGGCACCGGAAATCCCGTCGGGCCTTGTCGGCGATCCGGGGAGACTGCAACAGATTCTCATCAACCTGATTGGCAATGCCGTTAAATTTACCACGGATGGTGTGATATCAGTAAAGATCAAGTTAGAGACGCAGAGCGAAAAAGAGGTGGGCCTGCGCTTTGTGGTAAGGGACACTGGCATCGGCATTCCATGGAACAAGCAGGCGCAACTCTTCGAATGCTTCACCCAGGTAGATTCTTCAAACACCCGGATTTTTGGAGGCACCGGACTCGGGCTTGCTATTTGTCGGCAGTTGGTGGGGCTTATGGCCGGGCATATTGGAGTCATTAGTGTCGAGGGGGAGGGCAGTGAATTCTGGTTTACAGTATGCTTTGAAAGGCAGCGGTTGCAGGAAACTCAACCCTTTGGTCGACGTGAACTGCACGGTCGAAAGGTCCTTGTAGTCGACAAGGAGCAGAATAGCGCAGCGGACGGGGAAGATCTTGGGAATGTCCTTAATCCTC
Organism: Pseudomonadota bacterium; assembly: GCA_043798185.1. GTDB lineage: Bacteria > Desulfobacterota > Desulfobulbia > Desulfobulbales > Desulfocapsaceae > Desulforhopalus_A. The sequence continues at coordinate 17,786 of JAZDOW010000293.1, forward strand.
TCCTGCAACGAAAAGAGAAGAAAATCCTCCTGGTCGAAGATAACCTGATTAACCAGCAGGTAGTATGCGGCATTTTGCGAAAACTCGGTTTCGGCCCAGTTGATGTTGCCGGCAATGGAGCAGAGGCCTTGGCAATGGTTAAGGAGAAAAGGTACAGCCTGATCCTCATGGACATTCAGATGCCGGTCATGGATGGAGTTGTGGCAACGGAGAAGATTCGTGCGGCAATTTCAGAAGGTGGGAGTTGTCTGCCGATTATTGCCTTGACCGCCCATGCCCTGAAAAGTGATGTCGTCCGTTGTCGGGAGGCGGGGATGAACGATTTCATCACCAAACCGGTCGTGCCGGAGGTTCTGGGCAAAACCCTCGACAGATGGCTGTCACCACCGGCAACTCGGCGAGATATACCCTTCGCCAAAGGGGGAAGTAGTCCAGTACCTCCCGTCTACCTTGATGGTGAAAGTGCTGCAGGTACGGCTCCGGTATTCGATAAACGTGTACTCCAGCAGGGGTTGGAGGGGAATCCCCAGTTGATCGCCCACATCATTTCCTCCTACCTTCTCCGCCTGCCCGGTCAAATTGAGGCAATCAAGGCAATGTCCCTGTCCGAATGCGACAAGGAAATAGTCCGTCTCGCCCATGCGCTGAAAGGGAGTTCCGGCAGTATCGGGGCTATTAGGCTTCAGCAGTTGCTGCAAGAGCTGGAAAAGGCCGTTCAAGCTCGAAAGCCTTTGCAGCATCTGGTGCAGGTGATCGAGCACGAGGGTTGTAGGCTATCCGACTTTTTACAACAATTTGCCGGTAAGGAAGAAGTATGAGTGAACACAGTGGATTATTTACAAAACAAAGGGGCAAATTCCGCAAAGCCTTCCTGACTGAGCTTGTCGGCCGGAATAAATCGAAGCGCGGCTGAATTGATACAGTACCGTAAACCGGTTGGTTTCGGGCCGTCATTAAAGACGTGGCCAAGATGCGAATTTCCCTCCTTGCTTCGCACCTCGGTTCTTACTCCAAACAATGATATGTCAGAGTGTTCGATGACATTTTCTTTCACCAGAGGTTGAGTGAAACTTGGCCAACCGGTTCCCGAATCAAACTTATCCGTTGAGCTGAACAGCGCTTCTCCGGAAGCAACGTCAACATAGATGCCGGGCTCTTTATTATTCCAGTAGGCATTCTCGAAGGGTGGCTCGGTGTCGTTTTCCTGGGTCACTTTAAATTGCAGGGGGGTGAGTTTGCTCCGTAAATCATGGCCTTTATTCTCTGCCACCGTTGTGAACTCCTTGCCTTTCCAGTGTTTTTCAAGATAGTCGTCGCGTCCTGATCCGCCGCGGTAGAGATAATAGCGCAGTGAATTTTTACGATAATAGTCCTGATGATATTCTTCGGCCGGCCAGAATTCAGGGGCCGGTTCGATTACCGTAACTACCGGGTTTGAAAAAATCCCACTGTCCTGAAGACGCTGTTTTGATTCTTCGGCTAACTTCTTTTGGCGGTCATCGTAGTAGAAAATTCCCGATATGTAGGAATGACCGCGATCAACAAATTGGCCTCCGGCATCGGTTGGATCGATCTGGTGCCAAAAGGTATCGAGCAGCTGGGCGTAGGATATCTTTTGCGGATCGTAAATGATCTGCACTACCTCTATGTGTCCACCGGCACCGTAGTCTTCGTAGGTCGGATTCTTCGTCGTTCCACCGGCATAGCCGGAGATGGCTGAGATTACGCCGTCAAGTGCTTCAAAGGGCTTTTCCATGCACCAGAAACAACCGCCGGCAAAAAGGGCCTTTGCCGTTGTGTCTGGTATATCAGCCGATTTTGCCTCGCTTTTATTGCCGGAAATTTCCGCGAATGTCCCAATGATAAGAAGCAATGTTGTGAAGCAGAGGGTGGTAAGTATGTAGTTTTTCATAATGGCTCCGTCCGCACCGTCAATCCGGTTGCAGTATTAAGACCCTTTCATTTTCCAACTACAGGACATCAGCGAAGAAAGGTTGTGATGATATTTGGCAGTAACAATAATCATTCTTGAAATGGAATAAAGGGCAGAATTACCAGGAGTGGTTTTCAATCAAATCTGGCTATGAAGAATTACCCACCCAGTGGAAAGCAAAATCATCAATGAGTAATGGTTCCATTTGTGGTAAAAGTGATATTATTAAAAGAGTGTGTCATTGGCAAGTCTGGGAAGATCGCAGGGTATTGGAAACGAAGATAAAGAGGTGAGGAGATGTTCGAGAAGCAGAGTGAAGTCGGCTACATGAGGGCGGTGGACGGGATCGAACAAAAAACCCTGGTGTATGGGGAAAAGACTCTGATGGTCGAATTTCGTCTGAAGAAGGGAGCCCTTCTGCCACGGCATGCTCATCCACATGAACAGTGCGGGTACCTGGTGAGCGGGGGGATTCGGTTAACCATCGGGGATGAGGTTCATTTTGTTGCGCCTGGCGATAGCTGGTGTATTGCCGGCGGTGTTAAGCATGGTGCCGAAATCATAGAAAATTCTGTGGCAATCGAGGTGTTTTCACCAGTTCGCAAAGAATATCTTCCGGAACCCGGTCGCGTAGAAGTTCTCTGAGAACATGGGTTCCGGCGACCTACAGCAACTGCCGACGGGGCTTAGTGAATAAGCAATTTTGTCAAGGCATTATACACGTCTCGCAGGTAGACGACTCCGACGACTTTTCCGTCACTTCTGGTAACCGGCAAGCGCCTCAGCTGTTCGGTAAGCAACACATCGGCGCAACGCAGAAGAGTTTCTTCGGCAGCGATGACTCTGACATCTTCACTCATTATTTTATTGACGGTTGTCGTTTCGGCGATCACCGATTTTTCGCGGCGCAGCGAGTCCCAATCGATGCCGGAATGATGCTCTTCAAAATACATATGCGAAGGAATAATAATGCGCAAAATATCTTTTGTTGAGACGATTCCAACGAGATTCATTGCGATATCAAGGACAACGATGCCATTCACCGAGAGACCATGTCCCCGTTTTGTTGAACTCATAACTTGGATAGCTTCGCGTAAGGTCATTTCCGGGGTTAACCAATTTTTAATGGGTTCCATAATGTCTTTGACCTTCATGCTCCCTCCTTTTAAAAGATTTAGTTCGACGCAGTCGGTGGCAACGTTTTGTTATGGGTGGAAAGGTGTCGGTTTCTGCACAAGCGTATGTTTTAAAAGCTGAAGACAAATGGTAGCACAAAACAACGGGTTTACGCAACACATCACCCGGAGATCATGGGAAAAGGAGGATGAATTGTTTTCGCTAAAAGATCGCAGAAAATGAAAGATGTTGTGGGGTATCATCCCCTGAAAGACGACTCCCTGGTATCTCCGGCCTCAGTATTTTCCCCCGTTGGCTTGGTAAGGGCAGTTTTGACAGCTATACCTAGTTGTTCCATGGTAAATGGTTTTGGCACAAAAGAATCTGCACCAAGTTTCAGCATCTCCTCAACTCTTGCCGATTTGGAATATCCGCTGGTGATAATCGCTTTTTGCTTTGGAGAGATCCGGATAATCTCTTTAAAGGTCTCCAGGCCATCGATTCCTCCGGGCATGATCATGTCGAAAATGACGAGGTCAACCGGTTGTTTTTCGACCATAATCACAGCTTCTTCACCACTTTTGGCGGTGTGTACGGTATATCCGATCTTGCTCAGCATATTTGCGGTGATTTGCCGTTGCTCGGCGACATCGTCAACAATCAGAATGTTTCCTGATCCAAGATAATCTTCAAGTGCGGCCCTGTTTTTTTGCAGGTTGAGGTTCTCCGCAGTGGCCGGCAGGTAGATTGCCAGGGTGGTTCCCTCTCCTTCCCTGCTACGGATGTCAAGATAGCCATGGTGGTCCTTAACGGTAGTCCAGATGATTGTCATGCCAAGGCCTGTTCCGCTCTTGTTCATCGCCTTTCGAGTGAAGAAAGGTTCAAAGATTCTCGGAAGATCGGCATTGGAGATACCTGTTCCATTATCGGTAACCGAGATGCAGACATATTCACCGGCCGGAATGGGCTCATAGCCGTCGAGACTTGAGTTAAGGGAGATATTACGGGTTGAAATGAGTATCCTGCCACCGGCGGGCATAGCTTCCATCCCGTTATGGAGCAGATTCATGACCACTTTGGACAGATGGACGGCTGAGCCCTTTATGTTTGCCAGGTCATGGTCCAGGTCAGTATCAACGATGATATTAGGATATCTTGTCTGCAACTGCCCAAATTCCGCCGATTCAAAATAATCATATATGATCTGGTTTACATTGCTGATACCGGCAATGGAAATATTCCGCCTGGCCAGGCTCAGGAGATCTTGGACGATCTCGGCCGCCTTCCGACCTGACTTCTGGATGATGGAGATTTTGCCATGCAGTGGATTCTCTTTGGGGATTTCTAAAAGTAGGAGATCCGGGTAGCTCACCAGTCCGCTAAGGATATTGTTCAGGTCATGGGCGATACCTGCAGCCAGATTGCCGATCACTTCCATCTTTTGCGCCTGGAGCAGCTGAGTTTCGAGTTTTTTACGGTCGGTGATATCTTTGAGTATACCCTGAGTGCCAAGGAAGTCTTTGTCCGTGGGAAGAGCACTTTTATAAAGACCTTCCGCACAAACGTTGAAGTATCGATAGTCTTTTTCATCTAGGTGCTTTTCGGCGGTGAAGAGCAGGCGGATTTCCAGATCAACCGTTGCCCTGCCCCCGGTTCGGCGTTCATTCAGGCGAAAGAGGGTCTTGGCGAGGTCGATTGGTGCCACATAAGAGAAAATCGAGTTGCCGAGAAGGGGTTCCGGGTCCTTTGTATATTTGCAGATTGCCGGGCTGATGAAGACAATGTTGCCGGAGGTGTCCAGTCGAAAGATGATATCCGGAATGGTACGGAGAATTGAGCTCAGGTTGGATTCACTGGCTTTTAAGAGAAGCAGGGCGTCGCTCTTCTCCGACGTGGCTTGCAGTTGAAAATATCTGAATTTGAGGGTGATGAAAAGAAGGCCATTTAAAAAGAGTGTGACAGAGGGCAAAAGCGGCGAAAACAGCAACCCGGTGTATTGGAAAAGTGATTGTGCTCCGATCCAGTTGGTAAGTATGGCAATCAGGCAAAAAACAACCGACCACAAGGTCGACCAGCGACAAGTCAGCAGAGCCAGGACAAGACAAAAAAGAAAACTCGCGCCTATTTCATAAAGGGACAGAACCATGGGGCGGCTGATCTGAATTTTCCCGTCGAGGGCACGAATGGCAGCGGCGTGCAGGTTGAGAAGGGTTTCGGCTGAGGAGTAGGGAGTGGGGTAGCCTTGGGAAAGACCTTGGGCGTTAGAGCCGACAAGAATGATTTTTTGTCGGAGCAGGTTGGAATCAAGAGTGTTTGTAAGAAGGTCAGCGGCTGATATGCGGAGCGGGTGGATTGGACTGGCAGGGCCAATGATGATGTTCCCCAGGTGATCCAAGGGAACATGCCGGTCAGCCAGGGTGAGACGCCCGAGGTGGTGGTCATCACCATCGAAACCAAGCTTATGGAGACCATGAAACTGCATCAATATGGCGAGAGCGAAGGAAGGGAAAAGTTGATCGCCGTATTGGATCAGAAGCGGCAAACGGCGTAATATCCCGTCGTTGTCGGGGGCACCGTTCAAAAATCCGGCGGCTGGTGCGGCATTTGTCAGGGGCTTATAGTTGCATAGAATGCCATTTGCTTGATGGAAGAAACTGGCAACCGGAGCTTGTCTGCCGACCAATGTCGCGGGGGAAAGGGTGACTGGAGGGATTGGACATTCGCTGGTTACTCCTCCTTGGCGGTTACCAAAAAGAAATTCGTAGCCCAATACAAAAGGACCGGAGGCGAGTCGCTCCGCCAGGATAAGATCGTGATCGGATGGATCTGCCGGAATGTTGGGCCTATCGGGAAGGTAATCAAAGCTTTCGGTAAGGAGTTCTTGCCGGTTGCGCGGTGAACTTCTATCTCTTTCAGGAAATATAATGTCGATGCCGATACTTGCAGCACCAGCCTCTTGAATTGTTTTAAGAAGCCTGGCGATAAGATCGCGCGGCCAAGGCCACTGGCCGTATTTTAATAGGCTGGCTTCATCGATTTCAACGATGACGATACCGATTTCGGAGGGAAACGGCTTGCTCGTTTTGAGAATGAGATCGGTTGATTTAGCGGTGAGATGCTGTATGCCGTCGAAAGGGGAGAGGAAGATGGTCGACAGACAAAGGGTAAGCAGGGTGCCGAACACCAGGAGTGTGCGTAAAAGGGTGAATTTTGCCGAAGACGGCATGAAGGAGGACTGCAGCGTTGGGAAGAAAGTGTTCTCCATTGGCGAAAATTTTGGAAACAGTATTATTTAACGACTACCTCAACCCGTCGATTTTTCTCTTCCGGCACATTGTCAGCAGTTTTAATAAGAAGATTCTCCTCCCCATGGGAAGTGCTGGTTATCTGCGTTTGCGGTACACCTGCCTGGTTAAGCAACTGGCTGACAGCCAGAGCTCTTTCTTTTGACAAGCGCAAATTGAAGTCGCGATCGCCGGCCGTGTCTGAGTGCCCGATGACAGCGATACTTTCCGACTTTCTGTCCTTAATGGCTTGGAGAATCAAGGGGAGCATTGCCTCGGAGTCGGTTGTCAGCTCGGTCGCTCCTTTTTGAAAATAGAGGAGAAAATGCTCGGGTTGCGCTGGTAATGTTGCCAAAACTACCGAAAATTGGGCGGCGATCTGCTGTTCGGAGAGTATTTCCGGGTTGCCGGGCTTGGATTCTCGTCCGGTGACGGTCGTGGCTTCAGAGGGTCGATTCATTGCAAGCTCTCCGCCATTGTTGGTGACGGAGAGGCTTCCGACATGGCCATTGGGATCGGAAAGCAGGACAACGGTTGTCTTTTGGGTGCATCCGGACATCATCAAGATGACCAGACACATAGACAATGATGTTAAATATGAGTGTGTCATAGCGTGGCATTACCTCTCAGAAGTTGCATGGAAAAAGGGGAAATGTTACTCGACTTTTACCAGGAATTTTGTCCCTCGGACACCGAGCGTTGCCTCAGGCGTTTCGAATTTGACTCTTTTGGGGGCTAGCCTGGCGATTTGGCCGGTAATAAAACAGAAAGTTCCGTGGATGAGACGGGATACAAAAGAAAGTTCTTGGTCGACCGGGTTAAACAAAAAACTTTCAATTGCAAATTCGCTGTCTGGGCCAAGTGAAACAGCTGTGTCATCGTCAAAGATTAGCCCGACGCTGCTTGTCTCAGCGGTCTTAATGGCATCTCCCTGGTGTATTTTCATGTTTGGGGTTGCCGAAAGTCGGCCTTGTCTGCCGACCACGAGGACTTCTCCGGATACTGTCTTGATAATGCCGATGGAGTCAGTGTCCATGGAGCTTTGTGCGGAGCAGGGGAAAAGTGCTAGCAAAACAAAAAAGATAATGAAACTTGTTTTCATATTTAATTCTCCAGTAGAAGTGTATAACCGGTTAGAGAATCGTAACATAAAGAGTGTTAATTAGTCACTCACAAAAACGTTGCACGTTTTATGCGAAGATTTTTTGTAAGTGACTAATCCCGTTTATCGGGGCTAGGAAAAGAAAAAGGCAAAAAAATGCTGTAACCCCTGAAATATTACTCTCTTCTAAAGTGTTTTTGAGTTTTTCTGTGACTTCCAAAGGCAGAGCATTTTGAGAAAGTGATACGTTTTCGGTTTGTGCCCGGATATTTCCGGCTGGGAAAACTCCTAGCTTTTTTTGCCAATATTTTTTAAAACACGGTCGTACAGGTTCTGGGAGAAAAATAGTGTTGCTGCAATGGGGGCTGTGGATGAATGGCGTTATGGATCTCATTCCCTCCGCCAAGGAGAGTGTGGTAGGGTATTATCGCAATGAGGAGACCCTCTTGCCGGTGGAATATTATAGTAATAATTTACAATAAAGTACTCTAACCAACTGGAGATTAAGATGGTTTTTCCAATAGATTTAAGCAAGTATGCACCGTTAAAGTTTGATCCGCAACAGACGAAGCTGCCTGAAGAACAGCTTGTGAAACTGACTGAGAATATTCAGCTGGTAAGAGATTGCCTGGTGTTTTTTACTGCTCTCGCAAACGTAAAAGGGCTTGGCGGTCACACCGGGGGTGCGTTTGATATCGTCCCTGAGGTGTTGATTGTCGACGGCTTTATGAAAGGGACATCGACTATTCATCCGGTATATTTTGATGAGGCCGGACACCGAGTAGCTATCCAGTATGTTATGGCAGTGCTCAATGGCTATAAGAAACCTGAGTCTCTGCTTCATTATCGAGAGTATGGCAAGGGCTTCTATGGTCATCCTGAACGTGATGAAAACAATGGGGTTTTCTTTTCCTCGGGCCGACTTGGTCATTTGTGGAGCTATGTCAATGGCGTTGCCGAGGCTGACAAAAACAAGACCGTGGTCATGTTCGGCAGCGATGGGTCTCAGATGGAAGGGGACAATGCCGAGGCGGCACGGTACGCTGTGGCACGAAAACTGAACGTCAAGGTGGTGATCGATGATAACGATGTCACCATCGCCGGTCATCCCAGCCAATATATGAAGGGTTATGATGTAGCCCGGACTCTTGCCGGGCAAGGACTTGCGGTAAGCGTCGGGGATGGTGAAGATATCAATGCTCTGTTTAGCCGCATACAAGGGGCATTGGTGGCCGATGGTCCCGTTGCCCTTGTCAACAAACGGCCAATGGCCGTGGGGGTTCCAGGAATCGAAGGATCACCTAAGGGCCATGATGTCATTGCCGTTAATCTGGCAGTTGATTATCTGACCGCGCGCGGTTTGAGCGGGGCGGTCCAGATCTTGCAAACCTACCCAGTGGAAAAAAGCAAAACTACCTATCTGGGCAGCACTTCTGAAACCGGAAAGGTGCGGGATGATTTTGGTAAAGCGGTGTGTGAACTCCTCGATTCCATGGAGAATCCAGCCGCCAAGGTTCTGGTGGTCGACTCCGACCTTGAGGGTTCCTGCGGTCTGCACCACATCCGCAAAAATCATCCTGAGGTCTATGTGCACGGCGGGATCATGGAACGCAATAACTATTCGGTGGCGGCAGGTTTCGGCTCCGAACCCGGTCGACAGGGGATTTTTGGAACATTTGCCGCCTTTTTGGAGATGGTTGTTTCAGAAATCACCATGGCTCGCCTCAATCATGCCAATGTCCTTGCCCATTTCTCCCATTCGGGAATCGACGATATGGCTGACAACACCTGCCATTTCGGCATCAACAACTTTTTTGCCGATAATGCGGTCGCCGAAGGGGATGTGACCCGACTGTACTTTCCAGCAGATACGCTGCAGCTTCGCGCAATGCTGAAAGAAGTGTTTCATGACCAGGGGTTAAGGTTTCTTTTTTCTACTCGGTCGGCCACCCCGTATCTGCTCACCGAGGAAGGTAAAAAATTCTTTGGCGACGGCTATGTCTTCAAACCAAATAAAGATGAAATCATTCGTGACGGAAAGGATGGCTATATAATCAGCTATGGGGAGATGACCTATCGCTGCCTGGATGCTGTTTTGCAACTGCGCAGCAAAGGCATGGAGGTGGGCCTTATCAACAAGCCGACACTGAATGTTGTCGACGAGGAGATGCTCGCCAAAGTGGGTACGAGTCCCTTCGTGTTGGTGGTGGAAAGCCAGAACAGCAAGACCGGATTGGGGATCCGCTTTGGCACCTGGCTTCTGGAAAGAGGACTGCATCCGAAATATGGGTATCTCGGAACGAGTAAAATCGGCCAGGGTGGTATAGCCGAGCAATTGCCCCACCAGGGCCTTGCTGTGGAAGATATTATTAATAAAGTTCTCACTCTTCAGCCATAGACCGAGAACAACAGTTATATGCAAAAAAGAAGATTTAGGGTAGTCTGATAGCAATTTCACATTGCTTGTAGCTGTGGCAAGGGAAGGTGGCTGCTAAAATGGATTTCCTTTGTAATCTCAAAGTACAAGAAAGTGTAAAGGATGTGTTCTTGCTGAAGGGTTGTGCGCTCAAATGAGGAAGAGTGTAGTTTTACAGGCGGTGCTTCGGCAACTTTGTCGGAAACGGCTTGTCCGCTTTCAAGGACAGTAACAGTAATTATGGAGACGTAATGGACGGAAAAACAGAAGAGCCTGGGGTAGTGCAAAGCAGTTCCGGTTCACAACTTAGGGGACGCCGGAGGATTCGTACAAAACTGTTGTGGTCGTTTATGACGCTGATTGCCATGACCCTTGTGGTAATAGCAATCACTTTGGTTTCACAGACCTACTCCCAAAGAACACTTGAGACCCTGGTGCAGGTCTATGGCAAGATTGCGCGATTGAGCCTGGAAACGGAAAACACCCTTCGTGTTATGCAACGAAATGAAAAGGATTTTCTTCTCAACAGTGAAAAGAAAGGTATTCGCGAAGCCAAAGAATTGTACCTCAACCCTTTTATTGCGCTTGGCGGCGAGGCTTACCGCACCTTGTATCAGATTCAGCAGCTGGCACAAACACCCCAGGATAGAGAATCCGCACAAACGGCAATGGACTCAATCAACGAATATCTCAGTGCCTTTGTCGGAACAGTCAACATTCTTGAGTTACGCGTTGATAAGGAATTTGGTGAGTTGGTCAAATTGCGGCAGAGTCTTGATCTGCTCGGAGCGTCAGTCACTTCACTCAACCTTGCACCGATGCAAAACAGCTTTTACCTGCTGAAAGCTGCCCTCCAGGATTACCTTGCGATTTCGGAGAAGGAAAACAGCACCAAGGTAAAAGAGGCAAGGGCTGCCTTTGCAACTCTTGTCGAATCATCGGCATTAACGGTGCCGGTTAAAGGGAAACTGTTGGAACAATTGAAGGAATTTGATAAGTGGTTTGTTGAAGTAGGAAACACCGATGGAATTATCGCCGCAAGGATTGTCGGTTACCAGGATGCGGCAAAACGGGCCGAACCGGCTATTAAGTCATTTCTCAATTTAGCGGTAGCCAATGAATCGAAGGCTACTAAAGATATGGAGGAGACTGCCGCCCTGGTACTAAAAGTAGTGCTGACCGTTGGTATTGTTTCCATTCTTCTGGCGCTTTTAATTGCCGCAAAATTGTCACGGGGACTTACCAATCAGGTCGATCATATCATGGGGCTTCTGGATGAAATCGGCAGGGGCAACTATCAGGCTCGTACTGAAGTGGTAAGTAACGACGAACTGGGAGTTATGGCCTCAACATTGAATGGCATGCTCGATAATATCACGGTGCTCATCCAGAGTCAGGAGGAACGTGATACCATCCAGGAATCAATCATGAAGCTTCTCGAGGAGATCAGCGCCCTGACCGATGGTGACTTTACCGGTCGCGCCGAGGTAACCGAAGATATGACCGGTGCCATTGCCGACTCCTTCAACGCCATGGCCGATCAATTTACAGACATTATTCGTAAAGTTAAGGTGGCAACCGAAGCCGTTGGTACCACTTCCGAGCAGGTCTCTCTTCAGACTATGACCGTTGCTCAGAAAAATATGGAGCAAGTTAAGGGAGTTAATGGAGCAGTTGGGGCAATTGAAAAGATGGCACAATCGATCCGGGAGGTTGCAACCAATGCCCAGCGATCGGCGACGGTATCACGTCAATCGAGGGTAAATGCCCAGGAAGGTGCTCTGGCGGTTACCGAAACCAATAAAGCCATGTCTGAGATACGCGAGCAGATCAATGAAACGGCACGTTCCATTAAACGACTTGGAGAAAGTTCCCTGGAGATCGGGAACATCGTTCAGATTATTGATGAGATTGCCGACCGTACCTCCATTCTGGCACTCAACGCTTCAATCCAGGCGGCCATGGCCGGTGAGGCCGGACATGGGTTTGCAGTAGTTGCCGATGAGGTACAGCGACTCGCTGATAACTCGAGTAACTCGACAAAACAGATTGAAGTTCTCGTCAAGAGTATTCAGAATGAAATCAAGGAAGTTAGTAGTCGTATCGATGAAGGTATCGGCAAGGTTGTGCAGGGTTCGAAACTTGCTGACGGCGCCCATGCCAAGCTGCAGGAAATTGAAAAGGTTTCCAGTGATCTTGCAGAACTGATCGAGAGCATCACCGAGGCTACCACGGAACAGGTGCATGCTTCCGAGACCATCTCCAAGACCATGAAAGAGGTAGGTGAGATTAGTCGTGAATCCTCTCTTTCTTCACAGGATACAGCGGCATCCATGAATATTTTGAGTAAAACTGCTAAGGATCTCCATTCAGCGGTTGAGGTTTTCAAGATCGGGGAAACCCAGGAGGTTTAATCCGATAAAGGGGACTCTCAGGACGTTTATCAAGCTTGGAGAAAATATGGGAAGAATACTCAAAATTGTCTTTTTGAGTCTTGCAGTCATGATGATGGTGGGTAGCAGAAGTTTTGGTGCCGACGGTGTGATTCGTATAGGCTTTAATATTGCCCAAACAGGAATGTTTGAACTGGTTGGCAAACATGCAATGAATGCCGGAGAACTAGTTCGACTGGAGATCGAGAAAGCCGGCGGATTGGAGGTCGGCGGGAAAAAATACACGGTGGAATTCCTTTACGGCGATCACGCCTCGGACCCATCCGCTGCAGCTGTCCTGGCAGTGAAACAGGTAAGCCAGGAGAAAGTTATTGGTATCATCGGACCGCTTATCAGCCAGCAGGCGATCCCCGTGGCCCAAATGGCACAGGCCTATGCAACGCCTATGATCACGCCATGGTCCACTTCGCCGCTCACGACTAAAGACCGGCCCTATGTTTTCCGTACATGTTTTGTTTTTACCATTCAAGGGCCGGTTATTACCAAGTTCGCCGCCAGCCAGTTTAAGGCCACCAAGGCGGCAGTTCTGTATGACATTATCAGCGCCTATCCCCGGGGGATGGCGAAAAGCTTTAAAGAAGCCTTTGAAGCGGTGAACGGACCGGGATCTGTGGTCGCCTTCGAGGAATTCAGAACCGGTGACGTGGATTTCACTAAACAGTTGATCCGGATTAAGGAATCAGGTGCCGATTTTGTCGTAACCCCTCAGCATTATAATGAGGTGCCGCTGATCGTCAGACAGGCCAAGAAAGTGGGCTTGACGATACCGATCATGGGTACCAACTCCTGGGCCGGGGGCGATCTTGTCGGCCAGTGCGGCACCGACTGCAACGGTTTGTTCTTTACCGGGAACTATGCTCCAGGCAATGCTAAAGGTATAAATAAGGAGTTCGTGGACGCATATACCAAGGCCTATGGCAGCAATCCCGACGAACCGGCGGCACTTACCTGGGATGCGGTGCGCTTGTTGATCCAGGCGATCAAAAATACCGGGAAGTTATCCGGAGATTTGATTCAGGATCGAAAGGCTGTTCAGCAAGCTCTTGCCCGGATAAAAGATTTTGATGGGGCATCAGGGAAGATCGGCTTTAACGGCAACGGTGATCCCAGCAAGTGCGCGGTGATTGTTAAAATCGATGATAATGGCGTCTTTTCCGCCCATGATTCCGTCTGTCCCTGATTCTTAATCGGAGAGGCGGCTGTATTTCTTGTGGTTTGTAGTTTTTTTGATGCGACAGATAAATAGACTGAGGGCAACTTCAGAAGTCAAGGATGTCGGATTCACATTTAACGTTTTCAGGGGCTTGATATGACCGACTCGCGCGTCCATTTTGCCGAGACTGAGCAAAATATTCTGCTCTATTTGAAGTCGCAACAGGTGGCTTCCAGTAATGTCGATGTTTCGGTGAAGAATGTCAAGCTATCAGGAAAATTACAGATTCGCAAAGGGCAAACCGTCAGTGCAGCCTGTGGCAAACTGGTCGGTAACGGGGCCCTCCTTACTCTGGCAGCCATTCGGGATGCAAATATAGAGGCGGAAACATCCATTCAACCGGTGGAAAGCAATGTCTCCCTCAGCCTTACTCTGGTAGAGCGTTTACTCAGAAAAGTAGCTCATGCCACGACCGCTTTAATGTACGATCAAGAGGAAAGCCTGCAGCAGGCGATTCATCTCATCTATCAGTTCAGGCGGACGGAGGCTGGCTCTAAGCTGGTTGAGGTCCTGCGCAGCAACCGCTTTTATTATCCGGCATGGCTCTGGCATTCCCGATTAATGACCCGAGAAGATTACCTTAAAAAGGCACTGGCCGAGGCGCGAAAATGGGGTAATTGTGATTTGGCCGTTCAGCGGGAGCACGAGAAAATCGAACCCCAGTTCAGCGAATTGTCGCAGGAAAAAATTAAAAGATGCATCTTCTGCTGGTCTTTAGTTATTCCCGGCGAGATGCGCTGCAAAACCTGCCAGGGAGTGATGCGAATTTCCAATCTCTCGATTCCCAAGAGCAACAGTTCCGAGTTGATGGAGAGCTTGGAAGTATACGAACGGGAATTGCAGATGCACCCCGAGAATTCTCGTATTGCCTACTGTTTGTGTTTGGGCCATTTTTCCCTTGGCAACGTTGATCGAGCGCGGGAATTTATCGAAAAGGCGTTGAAAATATCACCACGGGAACCGATATTTCTCAGATCGGCAGCCATGCTGGTCAAACAGGCAGCACCTGTCGTCAGGACGGTTCCCACTCCACGTGTAAGCAGTGCCCCCAGTATTTCAGCAGGGAAAAAAACCATTCTGGTGGTTGAAGACAGTCCGACTTCAAGAAAGGTTATTAGTATGTTGCTCGAGCGCAAGGGGTACGCAATTCTCCAGGCAGTAAACGGGACGGAGGCGCTGCAAAGATGCGAGGAAACCATTCCCGACCTGGTTCTCCTTGATGTAATGCTTCCCGACATGAGCGGTTACGAGGTCTTATCGAGGTTGCGACAGAGTCAACGATTTGCTGAGATGCCCGTGGTTATGCTTACGGGAAAGAGTAAACCTTCTGATCGCCAGAAGGGTTTGTTTCATGGTTCAAATGAATATTTGACAAAGCCCTTTGATCCGGCCAAGCTCTTAGCAGTGTTGGAAAAATATCTTGACCAGCCAAACGCAATCCAGGCTGTAGCGGCACCAGCCGTCGAAAGAAAAGTTGAACCAGCGACACAGGTTATAACAAAACCTGCTTCGGCATCGGTTGCTCCGGCCAAAGCCGTCGCTGTAAAGAGTGAGACTGCACGTCCGGCAGTGGCACCACCGGCAGTTACTATTCCGGCAAAGCAGGCGGCGGTTGCCGTGGCCTCTCCCCCCATCGTCTCACCTGTTGCGGTGGTTTCAGAGTCGAAAAATGGCCAAACTGCTAAAACGATTCTGGTGGTTGAAGACAGTCCAACCTCTCGAAAAGTTATAACGATGGTGCTTGCCAAGCGAGGTTATACGATTGTCGAAGCGCCTACCGGTGGGGAGGCCTTACGGAAGATGGAAGCGATTCGGCCAAGTCTCATCCTTCTCGATGCCATGTTGCCCGACATGACCGGCTATGACATCCTCTTCCGATTGAAACACGATGCGCGTCTCAAAGATGTTCCGGTTGTAATGCTGACTGCAAAGAACAATCCGGTAGATAGACAAAAGGGCATGAGAGGTGGCTCAGTGGCATACCTCACCAAACCCTTTGACCCGGAAAAACTTCTTGCCGTCATTGATGATAATATATGAACAGCAGTAATAAAATGTAATAATATCAAGAGAACGTATGCCAAGTTTCCCCAATTTATATACTCTCATTGAAGATATCGATGCTGAACTTCTCGAAGTGATGCGTATTTCTTCTCCTTCTGATCAGAAGGTCATTCCGGAGCAGGAGAAGCTGACAAAATACGTCCTTGTCTCCACGGGCATACTCCATCTGGCAATAGCCATTGATGATTTGTCCGAGGTTGGACCTTTGCCGCCGATTACATTTCTTCCCAATCTTCCTGCGTGGATTCAGGGTATTGTCAATATCAGGAGTGAGATAATTTCGGTTATTGATTTTAGCGGCTTTCTCAAATTGGCAGGTCATGGAGTGTGTGACGGCAATCGTTTCGTGGTACTTCATTATCGCAAACAAAAAATCGGCATAAGGCTGGATAATATTGTCGGTACGGTGAACAGAACGTCAACCGACTGCAAATCTCTTGATTTATTCGATAAGAGTTCCATGGATATATCGTTTTTTACCGCTGGGTTGCTTGTTGAGAATATACCTTATTATATATTAAATGTTCGGCGGTTTTTAATGGCGCCAAGTCTCATCGACTTTAACAGGGCTGGTTGAGCTGAGGAGAAATAATGATATCTGCAATGAACCATGGCGGCGTGAAAACTCTAACTGTAATCCTTCCGGGGAGAGGGCGAAGACGATGGTGAGATTTCCACGTGCCGAACTCCTTGAGCTTTTCATCCAGGAAGTTGAGTCTTATCTCCCAGAAATACGGAAGGGTTTGCTGGCCCTTGGTTCTCAACGCTCGGCACCGGAAGTTTTGGACGAGCTGCACCGGCTCTTTCATAATATTAAGGGGGCCGCCTCCCAGGTGCAGATGATGCATTTGAGCCAGGGTGCAAAAATCATTGAGAGCTTGCTGGCTGATTTGGTTGAAGGGGGCATGCAAGCCTCTGCCGAACTTGTTATTGCGCTCAATCAAGCAGTCGATTTAATAGATGAATTCATTTGCAAAAAAAACTCCGGACCGGATGACGAGGAAACCCTCCACGCTCAGATCGTCCTGCTGTTTGGCAAATTCTCCGGGAGCGATGGAGTACACCTGTTCACTGAGAGCGCCGACAGCCCTTTTCAGGGAGGGGGCAAACAGGAGCAATATATTCAGACGATTCGTTCTGTTTTGCCTTTATTGCAGGAATTGGCTGAATATTTGTTACCGGAAGTGTCAGATGACGGTGAACACAATGCCAAGGTGTATGGCAAGCTTTCCCAGGCTGTTATGACCCTGGCAGCTGCCGGCAGTGCAGCCGGGTTTACCCAGCAGTCTCAGCTGATGAAGGATTTTCACCTGCTGCTGGAAAAATTACGATCGAGGTTTTTTTGCCGGTTGCCCGAGATGCCGGGACTGATAGAGGATTTTTTGCGTTTTCTCGAGGTTGTTTACACCTATGCGGATCCGGAAAACAGTACGACTGTGCGGCGGGTAAAAGATCAATTGCTCGGACTGCATACTCTCTTGGAGATGTCAGGCAGACAGACTTCAGTGGTTTCTTCAAGGGTCCGGGAAACAGACCTTCAAGATGACTTTTTCGTCGGTTTTGAGCCGGAAGACGATAGGCTCATTCTTCTTGAAGAGTTCACTGATTCTCTGATGTCCGAAGAAGAGCAGGGCGAGGAGTCCGAGTTCTTCTCTTTTGCGCAGGAAGAGCCGGCAGATGAACCCGTTACCACTTCCGTGGCGGAGAAAGAGGAAGAACCGGTCAGTGAAGAACAGCAGCTTTTACTAGATATCTTCCGGTCGGAATGCGAAGAGCACCTCATTGTCATCAACCAATCACTCAATATCTTGGAAAATGAGGTCAGAGAGGCATCTTTGCTGTCTGCCGATCTGCGGGAAACGATCAGCGTAATGCGGAGGGCAGTTCATACCCTGAAAGGGGCTGCGGCCATGACTGGGATGAATATGACCGCCCGGGGGGCGCACTCCCTTGAAGATATGCTCGATTGGATTCATGATGATGCAGAGGAAATAACCCCGGAGGAGGTTCAAGTAATTGCCACCGGCATTGATGTCATTGAGCTGCTCTCGCAATCGGGACAGGTTGGCGAATCGGTGCATCTCGATCGGCTGGTAAAAACGATTGACGACTACCTGCTGCTACGGACGAAGGCTCGGCAACCGGAGGACATAGGGCGGGAAGAAGACGAAGATCTTGTTTTTTTGGAAAGTGAAGATGAGAAACAGGAAGAGGGCACGGGTAGAGATGCAGAAATTCTTCCGGAGCAGGCGATATCAGCTAACTTGCCTGGTGACTCAGGAATTATTCGAGTCAAGATCGATGATCTCGATGAACTTGTGGGAATCGAAGGCGAACTGGTAGTTGCCCGTGGTGCTATGGAGAAGATGCTTGAGGAGTTTTCCGGCACCTTATTTGAACTCGACACAGTCAAGGAAAATCTGCGGCGTAAATCGCAGGAACTGGAAGCCGGTTTTGAGGTGCAATCCCTCTATGGCTTCAGTCCTCGGATGGGAGAAGAAACTCTCGGCAGTGATTTTTCAGAATTTGATCCGATTGAACTGGATCGATATTCGCAATTGAATCTGATAATTCGTTCCCTTAACGAAATCTCCGTCGACGTGAATTCGATTCATACCACCCTGGTTTCTCTGGTCGGTGATATTGAAGGCCAGGTAGGTAAACAGCAGCTGACCATGCGATTGATGCAGGAAAAACTCATGCGCATTCGTATGACACCGATGTCTTCCCTTTCCCGAGTTTTGTTTCGAACAGTTCGGGAAACCGCCAGGAAACTCGCGAAAAAGGCCAATCTGGTTATAGTCGGTGAAGACGTGTTCATGGATCGTTTTGTTTGGGCGAAGATTACCGATCCACTCATGCATATCCTGAGAAATGCTTTGGATCATGGTATTGAAAGCCCGGAAGAGCGAATTGCAGCCGGGAAGCCGGAGAGTGGGACTATTCATCTCGAAGCCAATCAGCGGAGTCGATTTGTAGTTTTGCGAATTTCCGATGATGGTGGCGGCATTGATATTGCTAAAGTTAAGGAAAAAGTCAGGAGAAGTGGATTTGCAGAAAATCCGGAGTCGCTCAGCGAAAAAGAACTCCTGGAATATTTATTCCATCCGAGTTTCACTACTCGTCAGGACATCACCACCATTTCCGGCCGAGGTATTGGTCTTGATGTAGTCCGACGAAATATTCAAGATCTGCATGGCAGCGTGCAGCTTTTCAATAATCCCGGTCAGGGAGTTACTTTCGAATTACGCATCCCTTTTACTCTGTCAGTTAACCGCGCCATCATGGTCAGCGTGGCGGGTCGAGTGTTTGCCGTGCCTCTTCAGGATATTCAACAGGTCAAACGGTTTGCTGCAGTGGAACTTGAAGAGGGTGACGGGGTATTCCTCCGCCAGGGGGCCGATGCTATTCCCGTTGTCAATCTCGGTTTCTGCTTGCAATTGGAAAGAAAGATGACTGGCCTGCCACCAAATGGGCAAGGGATTCTGGCAATACTTTTTCATAAGGAAGAAAAGCTCTTTGCGGTCTCCGTAGATGAGGTTGTTGAACAGCGGGAGATTATCGTTAAAAGCCTTGGCAGTCATTTGACGCATGTCCCAGGTATCAGTGGGGTAACATTCACCGGATCGGGGGAACTGATTCCCATCGTCAATCTTAGGGAAATAATCGACGTCCAGAAACCGGTGACGAGGGTCGAGGTCGAACAGGTGACCCAGGTTGGAGTAATGGAACCTCTCAAGGTACTGATTGTTGACGACTCAATTTCTGTGCGGCACAGCGTCGCCAGGCTGGTAGAGAGCCAAGGTTGGAAACAGCTGCAGGCGTTCGACGGTATTGACGCCCTGGACAAGCTGGAGATTTTTATGCCGGACGTAATCATTTTAGACATTGAAATGCCGAGGATGAATGGTTACGAATTTAAAAGTAATCTCAACAACAATGCGCGGCTGAAGGATATTCCTGTAGTCATGCTGACCTCGCGGGCTTCTGAGAAACATCAGCAGAAGGCCAAGGATTTGGGGGTACAGCACTACATGACCAAACCCTATCAGGAAGAGGCCTTTATAAGGCTGTTGGAGAATATTCGCAGTGGATACGTCCATTGATTTTTTTTTGCAGTGAGGCAGAATGCAAACTAAGCTGGAAGTTGCAACAATCAAAGCAAACACTCCTCCTCTTGGAGAACTTCAGGTATACTGGATCTTGAGCAGGAATCAGCTTGAGTTTATCCTGCAGGATATCACTGTGGTTCGGTCGCCGCAGCGGATTGCCATGGCGCCGTACCTGGATATTTTAATTCCGGTTATCAATTTGGAGCAGCATTTTGGTCTGAGGGAAACAGAGCGCAGGAAATCAGTAAAATATCTGGTAATCAGAGCTGTTACTTCCGGGAAATCCCTGGTCAAAGTCATTATTGAGACGGCCCATGTATTGAAAATGCAAACACTTGAAACGGGCTTTGCTGCTGCTTCCCCGTTGCTATCCCTTCCAAAAAACAACGATGATCACCTGGGAATGTATTCCATGCCGGATGGCAGTATCGGAATCGTTCCTGATGTGGCTGGGATCACCCGTTCATTGAAAAGGGGGGAGGGAGGTCGGCCAGTCTAACCCAAAAAATACAAGAACGACGAAAACACTTTAAAATTTAAACAAAAGGTAGAAAAACATCTGCCCTTAAAAATAAGGAATGTAGCTATGGCCAGTAAATTGATAATGATTGTAGAAGACAGCCCCACCGACAGCAAGATTGCCGAGTCTCTCTGTCTGGAAAACGGATTCAAGGTGGTCACCGTCACTGAGGGGGATAAGGCCCTTGCAGTGGCGATCGAGAAGAAACCTGATCTGATTCTCCTTGATGTTATCCTGCCCAACAAAAATGGATTTCAGGTATGTCGGCAGCTGAAAACCAACGCCGAAACAAAGGACATCAAGATCATAATAGTAAGCAGCAAGGATCAGGCCAGTGATAAATTCTGGGGTATGAAGCAGGGTGCCGATGATTATATCACCAAGCCATACTCCGAAGATGATCTTATCGCTGCCATCCAGAAAAATATCTGATGACTTGACTGTTGCAGAGACGGGCGTAAGCGATGATACCAGGTGAGACCCAGCTGATTTTTTTTATGGCATCACTTCTGCTCGCCCTGACCCCGGGGCCGGATAATCTCTTTGTCCTGGCCCAGGCCGCCCAGTACGGCAAGAGGGCGGGAATAACAGTGACCATCGGTCTATGCACCGGATTACTGATACATACTGCTGCGGTGGCCCTTGGTGTGGCGGCTGTTTTTCAGGCATCTGCCTTGGCCTTTGCCTTACTGAAATATATTGGTGCGGCGTATCTCATTTACCTGGCATTTTTGTCCTTCAGGGCCGGAGCTGAGATAGATAGCGGGCAGAGGACCGGAAGTCTCATTTTTGCCGGACTCTACCGCCGCGGGATCATAATGAATGTCACCAACCCGAAGGTGTCTTTGTTTTTTATGGCTTTTTTGCCTCAATTTACCGATCCGACCCGGGGACCTTTGGTGCCGCAGATACTTCTTCTCGGTTTACTCTTTATCCTGTCAACCATCCTTGTTTTCGGCGGTATCAGTCTTTTGGCCGGGGGAATCGGTAGCCGCCTGCGGAAATCCGAAAAGGCGCAGATTCTCCTCAATCGGATTGCCGCAGGTGTCTTTATTGCCTTAGCGGTGAAATTGGCCATGGCCAAGCGCTAAATCCTTTATTATCATTCATTATTATGCCATTTGAGAATCGTACGGTAAGGCCGGGACGAAAGCCAGGCACCGTCCTGACTGAAAACGGAGAAGTGCTGATGCCACCGGTGGGCTGGGAACTGCTTCCCCCAGGCGATGGTGCTCTGACAAAGCTGGTAAAGGCCAAGGGGCCAACCTGGCTTGTTCAGGTCAAGGTGGGCAGACGGATCATGTCGCGAGGGATCTGGGCGAATAAGAACGATATCGCCCGTGCCGTTGCCGAACTTGTGGTAAAACGCAATGCGCCGGGCTACGGCTTACTCCGGGAACGGCAACAGGCGGCGAAGGAGAAAAAACACCAGACATATGTGCAGGCATTTCACGAGGAGGTCCTTCGCTTTCTCGACTTTCATCCGTGCTTTGCCATACTGGCCGAAAACCTGGCTGAAAAGGTGACTGTTTTGGCAACTCCCGTTGGGAGTGGAACTGTGGCGAGGACGGAACGGATTCCTTTGCCGGATCGGGCAAGGGCAGCTGTTATTGCCTGGCTACGTCACCAGACTACGGGCTATGACCGGATGACTATTGCCCGAGTGAAGGGCAGACGCAGGGAGGTGCGTCGGGAGCTGGCAGAACAATCCATGGTTCTTCTCATGCCTTACCGACAAGGCCGGGAACTGCCTGCAGATTGCCCGCTATACCGGGCAATTGCCGTCAATGATCAATAAGCTGGAGTTAACCTCGATAAACGGGGATCATCGGCACCTTTACGAAATTCTTTCTTAAAAATAAGAAAAGAATTTCTAAGGCACTGATAAGACGGAGTTCAGCTGTTGCCGGGGCAATTTTGTAGAGCCCTGTTTTATTTCCTTCTGTCAAGCTTTTTGAGTAAGAAAAACGTCAGAATGCCAAAGAGAACCAGACCACTTCCCAATCCATAAAAAAACATACTCCAATCACGGGAGGAAGAGAGAACTGCCTTTTCTTTTTCCGGAGACTGTGCCGGTTCGGTTTCTATTGAGGAAGCAGTGTCAACTTTTTTGGTTCCCACTCCAGGCTTGGTGGCCGGTGAGGTCAGCGCTCCAGGTTTCGGTGGCAACAGGGAAAAACCCTTGGCAATCAGTTCAGATGTTTTGGCATCGCGGATTTTACGATCCTTGCTGCCCATGACGACGGCGATGACCCGCACTCCACCACGTTTGGCCGTTGCAGCGATGGAAAACCCGGCTGACTCATAATAGCCGGTTTTAAAGCCATCACAGCCATCAACTGTATTGAGGAGATGGTTATGGTTGCGCATCATAAATTTGTTGTCGCGGAAACTTCGTTCTTTAGTGCCGGTATATTTTACGGCATCCGGTCGTTTGGCGAGTTCGCGACATAAAATGGCGAGGTCACTGGCGGTGGTTTCATCAGGCTTCTGTCCCTCCGACGGAGGTAAGCCGTGCACCGAGTGAAAATGGGTGGATTTCATTCCAAGTTCCGCCGCTTGCTGGTTCATCATGGCAATGAAGCCTTCCTTTGAGCCCGCCACATGGATGGCCAGGGCCACCGCCGCATCATTGGCGGATTGTACGGCAAGGGCATAGAGGAGTTCTTCAACGGGGAATTGTTCCTTGGGGTCGAGATACACCTGGGAGCCACCGGTCTTGGCGGCTTCTGCAGTAATCTGGACCATGTCGGTCAATTTAAGTTTACCTTGTTCCAGTTGCTTGAGGATGATCAACAGATCCATAAGTTTTAAAACGGAGGCAGGATAAACCATTGTGTCCGGGTGGTCGGAAAATAGAACTTTTCCGGTATCGGCGTCGATTACCAGCGCCGATACATAGGGATCCTTGGCCATGGATTGTACTTTGGCACGAGCACCCCATGCCGTCTGAGAGAAAAGAACTGCGACAACAATAACCAGAACAATGCGTTTCATTTTTATTCCCAGCCCCGAAACGAGGATCTTTATACAACCCCAATCGGGGTTCAGTTACTTAAAATTATGGTACTCAGTTCCCAAATTCCGGGCAAGTCATTTTTAAGATGAAGAAAATCAACTCTCACCCATCCGTTCAGCCAATTCAAGGGCAGTGAAAGCATATACCTGGGTACCGTTGCATTCCACGGCGAAAGAGGCACATGCACTGCCTCTGAGAGCACTCTTTTGTATGTCGTAGCCATTGACTAAGCCGCTTAACAATCCGCCTCGATAGGCATCGCCGGCACCGGTAGGGTCAACGACCCGTCTCGCCTTGAATGCGGGAATGGCCGTTGTTTCGTTGGCGTGATGGATCCTGGAACCGGCATTGCCAAGGGTGACGATGGTGGTTTTGGCCAGGGCGAGAAGAGCGCCGTTGGTAAGGCCGGTTTTATCCTGGATGAGGTTGAACTCGTAGTCGTTGACGATGAGCAGCATGCAGTCGGTAATGACCTCAATGAGCTCGTCCGCTTGCAGCATGGGAAGGGCCTGGCCTGGATCGAAGACATATTCAATACCCGTTTTTTTGCAGAGACGGGGATAGTCAACCATATCATCAAGATTGCCGGGGGAGACGAGAAGCAAATATTTTTCTGGGTCAAGGCTTTCAAAATCAAGATTGGAAGAAAACTTCATGGCACCAGGATTGAAACCGGTGATTTGGTTGTTGGCGATGTCGGTGGTTATATATGCCCCGGCGGTCAGTTCTTCAGGAATGACCCTGACTCCCGTCTTTGAGATCCCATTTTTTTCAAACCATTCGAAATATTTATGATGATCGCTACCGATTGTTGCTGAAATAGCTGGGGTATGACCCATCAGTTTCAAGGCGTAGGCAATATTGCCGGCGGTGCCCCCGTAGTTTTCCGTGACGCCGTTTACCTGGAAGCAGACGTTGAGATTGTGAATTTTGTCAGGGAGGATATGGTCGGAAAATCGATCGGAGAAGTTCATGATGCGATCATAAGCCAGGGATCCGGAGACAATTATCTGTTTCATCGTATAATCCTACAATTGGAGTTATGTGGGTGTAAAAAAAGGCTGAGGCTGCAAAAAAACGAAAGAATATGAGACAAAAAGGGCTGAAGCTCTGGAGGGCAATTTTTGTTGCCACAAAGGACAGACCCCCGAAAAATACTACCTTTGCCAGAGCTGAATAGGTGAGAAAAGTATCTTGATCTTTCATTGCTGGAGGGAGTTTGTTATCATAAATAATATTTTTGTTCGGCAGAACGGATGACCGCTTTAGCGAATTCACGACAATAACGCATCTGTTCATAAAAATCTCGCGTCGATTGGTTCGAAAAGAAAAAAGTAGCAAGGGCTTTTTTCGGGCAAAAAAGGGTAAAGAAAGGGAACCTTATACCGCAAGGGCATAAGTTCCGTTTGAGCAGACAACCGGCTCAACTCAGCTTTATCACCTTGAACGATTCTTCTTGAGTTTTAAAAGTGTCAATTTTGCCGATCCCTACATCCTCATCGGCCAGTCAGTTCTCCTTAAGAAGGAACTCGCCGGTACCGTCAAGTCTTATAAAGATCTGAACAATGCCAAATACACCATTGCCTCAAAACTCGGTACCACCGGTGAACAGGCGACCAAAAGAATGATCCCCGACGCAAAATATATCTCCTATGAGACTGAGCAGGAAGGTGTCCTCGAGCTTGTTAACGGCAAAATCGATGCCTTTATCTATGACCTTCCCTTTAACGCCATTGCTGTTAACCAGAAGGGCCAAGGCAAAATTGTCCATCTCAGTGAACCCTTCACCAAGGAACCTTTGGCCTGGGCGGTCCGCAAAGGTGATCCGGACTTTCTCAACTGGTTGAATAATTTTATGCATCAAGTGAAGTATGACGGCGTTTATGACAAGATCTATCAAAAATGGTTCCAGGATGATGCCTGGTTGAAAGAAATTCAATAACCCGAGCTTTACATAAGACCTAGGGCGAGAATATTTTGTTAGATCCTCAACGAAAAGGGTACTATTTTGAACGCCACAGATAAAACGTGGCCCTGGAAGCTCTTGCTGGCGGTCATCCTCATTGGGGTGGCTGCCGGTACCTGGGGTGCGGTGCAGAAAATCGAATACCAATGGCGCTGGAACAGGGTGCCCTAGTATTTTGCCTATATTGCCGGAGATACCGTCGGATTTACAAAAAGCTGGCGTTTCGGTCCTTTGATGCTGGGGTTGTGGACTACCCTTTGGCTCTCGGCTGTTTCCAGTTTTTTTGGGTTGATCCTTGGCCTGATAACCGGTCTTGCCAGGGTTTCCAAGAATTTCACCATCCGTTGGCTGGCATTGCTTTACGTTGAATGCATTCGCGGTACACCGCTTCTCGTCCAGATTTTCATAGCCTATTTCCTCCTTGGTACCGTTTTCAACCTTAGCCGCAATGTCTGCGGCGTGGGTGCTCTGGCCTTGTTCGCCGGGGCTTATGTGGCGGAAATCGTCCGCTCCGGCATTCAATCCATTTCCAAAGGGCAGGCCGAGGCCGCCAGATCTCTTGGCATGACCGCCTTTCAGACTATGCGGGACGTTATTATGCCCCAGGCCTTCAAGCGTATCCTCCCGCCGTTGTCCGGACAGTTTATTAGCCTTATTAAGGATTCATCTTTGGTGTCGGTTATTGCCATCACTGACTTGACCAAATCCGGACGGGAAATAATCACCTCCACCTTTGCCACATTTGAGGTGTGGCTGCTTGTGGCGGCAATGTATCTGGTGATAACTTCCCTCCTGTCGCAGGTCGTTTTCCACATGGAAAGGAGGCTTGCTGTCAGTGATTAAAGCACTCAACGTAGTTAAAATATTTTCCGGCCATGCAGGTGGTGTGGTCCGGGCAGTGGATGGAGTGTCGACCGAGGTGGCGAAGGGTGAAGTTGTGGTCATCATCGGTCCATCCGGCTCCGGTAAATCGACTTTTCTCCGGTGCATAAACGGGCTGGAGGCCTTTACCGAAGGACATATTATTATTGATGGGGTCGACCTCGCCGACAAAAAAACTAATATCAACAAGGTCCGTGCCGAGGTGGGCATGGTCTTTCAGCAATTCAACCTCTTTCCCCATAAGACTGTTCTGGAAAATCTTACCTTAGCTCAATGCCGGGTACGAAAACGTAGCAAAAAAGAGGCGGAAGAAAAGGCCCGCATGCTGTTGCGCAAGGTCGGTATCCATGAAAAAGCCGATGAATTTCCTTCCCGTCTCTCGGGCGGTCAACAACAACGCGTGGCCATTGCCAGGGCACTGGCAATGGACCCGAAGATAATGCTCTTTGACGAACCGACCTCGGCGCTTGATCCGGAAATGGTTGGCGAAGTCCTTGATGTTATGAAGCAGTTGGCAAAAGAAGGAATGACCATGATGGTCGTGACCCATGAAATGGGTTTTGCCCGGGAAGTCGCCGACCGGGTCATCTTCATGGACGAGGGCAAGGTGGTGGAGGTGGGTACGCCGGAGCACTTTTTCACTAATCCGCAGGAGGAGAGGGCGAAACTTTTCCTGAAACAGGTGCTGTGAACGGTTGAGTGAAATTTCGCCAGGTTGTCCCGGTTTTTTTTAGCGGCGAGCATATCCTAAGATTTTTCTAAGATCTATGTTTCACCGGTCGGGGATGCCGGTTATTCCTATAGCCAGGATGTCGGCCGACAGGAGGTGGCGAAGATGGAGGGCGTCACTACCTCCTATGTTGAGTCCGTGGCGGAAGGACCGGATTCGGAACGGATTATGCAGAATATGGCGAGAAAGGGTTTTGATATTATCTTTTCCACAAGTTTCGGCTACATGGACTCGATGGTGAAGGTTGCCAAGCAGTTCCCGAAAACTGTCTTCCTTCATTGTTCCGGCTTCAAAATGGCTGAAAACATGGGAAATTACTTCGGCAGAATGTATCAACCCCGTTATCTTTCCGGCATAGTCGCCGGGGCAATGACCAAATCGAACACCATCGGTTATGTCGCCGCATTTCCTATTACGGAGGTTATTCGCGGCATCAATGCCTTTACCCTCGGCGTCCACTCGGTGAACCCGAATGCCACCGTCCGGGGAGTGTGGGCCAAGACCTGGTATGATCCGGCAACTGAAAAGGAGGCCGGGAAATCTCACCCGATGTCGGTGCCGATGTTATCGCCCAGCATTATGGCTCAGTTCAAGCAAGATGCACCGGGAGGTTACCCAACTTGCTGAACAGCACGGTATGAAGGTCAATCCTGCCGCGCGAATCAGCGATCGGTCCATGGGTGAAAAGCAGCAGGTGGAAATTCTTAAGCTTCTCCACCGTAAAAGCACGGTCCTCATCTTTTGATGAACCGACTGCGGTGTTGACTCCCGCCGAGGCGGAGAATCTTTTTGCCACCCGGGGTGGTTTCGTCTGTAGCCCCTGGCTTCTGCGGCAACAGGCAGCAACCAAGGCCCAGCGCCTGATGAAGGACTTCGATATCCGGCCGCCCGATCTCGGAGCATTTGCCTGGCAGTTACGGCGAGATAGTCGACTTGTTTTCAGTTGAAGACGGGGAGAAGATAGCCCGCATTCCCCAAATGATGGCAGGTTTGGTTTGTGATTTGCCTTCGGCAATGTAGCGGCATTCTCTCGGTGACGGATTCGGTCAATTGATCTCTTGCGGCGATGATGGCTGCCAGTCGAGAATCTCCCCCTGCCCCATGGAGAAGCTAATAATGTATTCGGCAAAGGCGTAGTCGAGATCGCCGTTCGGCGGGCCGTTATAGGTGGCGAGAAACATCTCGGCCATAGTCATGATGATATCCCGGCAAGGGCCGGTGACAACCATATTGTCGATAATATGTTCACCTAAAGTGTGAACGGTGAATCTCACCATGGATATCTCCTGTTCTCTAAGTTTTTTTCTGTATCACAGGTCAGGATATCAAACGTATGCCGGTGGCGTGGGATTTTTCTGCTAATTCCTTCATGTGAGCCCGTTGGACCATAGCTACTATCGATTCGATAACACTTGCCTGAATCTTTGTGTGAAAATCGAATTCGATGCCGCAGACGTATTCGATCCCAGATCTTTTTCGTATTCTCGAAAGATGTTTGATGACGCCGTCAATCCTAATCAAGAGTTCATCTTCCACAAACAGCTTAAGCGGATACTGGTCGTTGATCTTGAACAGCTTCTGTTCCTTTTTTTTGACGGCAAAAGAAAGGCCGGAAATACTGATATTAACAGGTCTGCTTTCCATTTCGGGCGATTCGTCATCAATTTCGAGAGATATCAGGAAGTTTATACTGTCCGAGACTTTGGCACGGTACTCCCTGGCATTGTTGACAATTCGTGCCAACTCAGGGAAAGCAAGGCGAAGGACGGGGATACCCTGAACCTCCGCCAGATCCTCGAACGTTGTCGCGATTTCGACGGCAAAAGTGTTGGTGAACATCCTTAAAAGAATACGACGGGAATATCGAAGATGCAGGTTGCCGAGGCCAGGCTCAAGCGGCAGGGTGATGATATGACTGAGGCTGGCAAGGTATTCGCCCTCCTGGTTTTCTTTCTGTGTTGCGTCCGTTTCCTTATCGGCTTCATCTTCGACTTGATCGACAATATCGTCCTTGAGTCGTGAAAAGTAGACCATCGGCATACCGTCGAGTTGTACCTCGAGCACCTTCTCGTCAAGTAAAGCGGTTTGCAGATACGGCAGGATGAGTTCTTTGCTACTGAGAAAAACCCCCTTTGCCAAATCTTCTTCGATGGTCTTGGGAGTAAAGAGTTCTCCGGGGAAAAATTTCTGTAATTTCTGTTGGATGTCATCAATCATGCGGTCAACTGTGGACGAAGAGCTGAGGTTACGTTCATGAGAAGAGCACAGTCCAAGCCTAGCCCAAGCGCATTAAAAAAGGAAGAAATCTTTTTGTTTGATCCTGTCAATCACGCGGGGTGAATGGAGAAACAGGTTTTACTCTTTTCGGTGATGGTTCTTATTGGCAACGTTATGGTGTATAATGGAAAAATGTAATTAATTGATAAAGCGTTCTTCAACATTGGGGAAAAGAAAAGTAACAATGAAGCAACTCACCGCACCACGCATGGACCAATGTATCGGTTGTCAATCATGTGCCCTGGCCTGTGCCCGACTGGTACATAAACGGATATCATGGCAAACCTCAGGAATTCGTATTCACTCTTCCGGTGGCCTTTCAACAGGCTTTGTCGCTCATCGCTGCCTGGCTTGTGATCCGCCTCCCTGCGTCGCAGTCTGTCCCTCGGGAGCCTTTACCAAGCGCCGGGGTGGCGGGGTTGTGGTCAAAACGAACCACTGTATTCAGTGTGGCAAATGCGTTGCGGTTTGTCCGGTGGATGCTATCTGCCAGGATCGCTCCGGTAATGTCTATGTTTGTATCCATTGCGGTCAATGTGTTGAGTTTTGCCCGCAGAATTGTTTGGAGATAGTTGAGGTGATGACCGTTGACGAGGAGATGGCATGATGCGACAGGAATTTAGAGTTCTCCTCTTTGATGTGACGAGTGGCAAGGGGGAGATTGTTCTCCTGGGCGGGCGTAACGAGGTGGCGGGTGGCAGCGGGCTTGCAGCGATGCTGTATGCAAAATATGGTCGTCCGACTCTGCCCTGGAATGATGAGGCCCAGCCGCTGATCTTTGCCATCGGACCTTTGACGGGATACTTTCCACTCATGAGCAAGATGGTTTGTTCCTTTAAATCGAATTATCATAATGAGTATACCGAGAGCCACGCCGGAGGACGAGCGGCGCTGTCTTTGCGTTTCGCAGATTTTGATGCCCTGGTGATTATCGGCCGGGCCAAACAGCTGTCCTGTCTATGCATAGGCGCGAACCGTATGGAAATGAAGGAGGCGACCTTTCTCCGCGGTATGGACGCCGAGAGTTCGGGAAAGCTTATTCGCCTGATGTTTAAAGAAGGAAGCGGTCATCGGTCAATCATGCGGATCGGTCCTGCCGGCGAAGGTGGCCTGGCCATGGCCTGTATCAATGTCGACACCTATCGTCATTTTGGTAGAATGGGCGGCGGTGCGGCCATGGGCAGCAAAAATATCAAGGGCATCGTCATCCACGGCGATCGTGATTTCAATGTTCCGGAAGATAAAACATACCGGGTGAAATACCAGGAGATCTACAGCAAGGTCACTTCCACCGAGATGATGCGGAAGTATCATAATCTCGGCACACCGGCAAACCTTACGAGCCTCAATGATATCTCCTCCCTGCCCTGGAAAAATCTGCAACAGACCTCCGATCCGGCGATCGGATCGATTGCCGGCGACCGTTTTGCAGACGAGGCCCTGCTTCGCAACGGAGCCTGTTCCGGCTGCCCGGTCGGCTGCATTCATATTGGCTTTTTCCGGGAGAAAATGCTGCAGGATAATCGGTACCACTACCATCAGGTAGCCTATGACTATGAGCCGATTTTTGCTGCTGGAACCATGTTGGGAGTGACCAATACCTTCGATGTTCTACGGATTCTTGAAATCATGGAACGGGCAGGGCTCGACGCCATGTCGGCAGGTGTTGCTTTGGCATGGGCAACAGAAGCGACGGAGCGAGGCTTGCTGAGCACAAAGGAAACACTGATACCTCTTCGTTTCGGGGATGCGCAGGCCTACCAGCAGGCAGCAGATCACCTTGGTTGCGGCAGCACGGATTTCTATCGGCTTTTAGGACAAGGCACCCTGCGTGCTGCCGCCGTCTACGGCGGGAGTGAATTTGCCTGTGTGCTAGGTCAGGAGATGGCCGGTTATGCCACTGGTGAATTATTTTTTGCTGCCCAAACCCTAGGTTTTCGCCATTCCCACCTTGATACAGGTGCCTACAGCTATGACCAGAAGAATAGTGATCAGGATATTAATAAAGCGGTCAATTTTCTCATAGACGATGAACCAGGCAGGGCCTTTCTCACCTCCATGGTCGGCTGTCTCTTTGCCAGGTCGGTATATACCGAGGCGGAATTGGCAGAGTGCCTGGCGATAGTCGGCTTTAAGGAGTTGGCCGCATCGATCCCGGCAACAGCTGAAAATATCAGAAGGTTGCGCTGGAAGGTGCGTGCAGAAACTGGATTTGCACCGGAGAATTTTGCTATACCGAAGCGCTTCTACCAGGTTAAGACGTGGAAAGGGCCGGTAGACGGCAACTATCTCGATGCGTTGAAGGAAGAATACGGCCGACGGATCATGGAGTTGGTTGGAAAAGCAGACAAGCCGGGATGAAGAAGGGCTGAATGGAAAACACCTGGAAGATTTGCGTTACGCGCACCATCCAGGTGTTTTATAATTTCAGAGAGTGTTTACAGCAGGTCGGCAATTGCCTCTTTTTCGGAAAGAAGCTCCTGTTCGGTTGCGGTCATCATCTTGCGGGCAAAATCACTCACCGGTAATCCTTTGATCTCCTGCCATTCCCCATTTTCACAGGTGATGGGCAGGGCGTACATGATATCATCATTTATTCCATAGCTGTTACCGGCACTGCAAACCCCCATGCTCACCCAGCGGCCATTCGAGCCCAGAGCCCAGTCACGAATATGGTCAATGGCCGACGAAGCGGCGGAGGCGGCACTGGAGGCACCGCGTGCCTTGATGATAGCGGCACCGCGCTGTTGTACGGTGGGGATAAAGTTTTGTACATACCATTCGTTGTCGACCTTGTCTTTTACCGGAACTCCGTCAACGGTGGCATAACTGATGTCGGGAAACTGGGTGGCGGAATGGTTACCCCATACGACAATTTTTTCTACCGTAGAGGAATGGCTGCCGGTTTTTTCAGCGATCTGTGACATCGCTCTATTGTGGTCGAGACGCATCATCGAGGTGAAATTGCGGGGACTGAGGTCCGGGGCATTTTTCATGGCGATGAGGGCATTGGTATTGGCCGGGTTGCCGACAACAAGAACTTTTACATTGCGGCTGGCATGATCGTTCAACGCTTTGCCCTGCACGGTGAAGATGGCGCCGTTGGCTTTAAGAAGGTCGGAGCGTTCCATGCCGGGGCCACGGGGTCTGGAGCCGACAAGAAGGGCGAAATCAGCATCTTTGAAGGCGACGTTTGGATCGTCGGTTGCTACGATTCCGGCAACGAGTGGAAAGGCGCAGTCGTTCAATTCCATAACGACTCCCTCCAGGGCTTTCATTGCTGGAGTAATCTCCAGAAGCTGGAGAATGACCGGTTGGTCCATTCCCAGCATATCGCCGGCCGCAACACGAAAAATAAGGGAATAACTGATCTGGCCGGCAGCGCCGGTAATGGCAACACGTACTGGGGTTTTCATCGGGTTCTCCTTGAGAATGGTTTCGGATGGTATGACAAATAACACAATTTACTACGCGACAAACTGAGGCAAGATACCATAATGTTGAACTGGAATCTAGGGGATAGGGGCAAATAATGACACAATAAGTTATCAGTATTTCTGATGATAATGTTAATTTTAAAATGGGGGTGATGCGATGGTAATATTCATGGGATCCACCGAGGCTGGTACCGACTCAGTCACCAAGGTCGAAGCTCTTACCTTGGTTTTTTATCGTCTTCCTGCATGAGCTTGTAGTTAATGCTGTCGACCAGAGCCTGCCAGCTGGCCTCGATAATATTAACAGAGACCCCGACTGTTCCCCAGGTATTTTGCCGGTCACGGCTCTCGACAAGAACCCGCACCCTCGCCTCGGTGCCGTGTTCGCCGGAGAGTACCCGGACTTTGTAGTCGTTCAGCTGCATTTCCTCAAGACACGGATAGAAACGGGTCAGAGCTTTGCGGATAGCGCAGTCGAGGGCGTTTACCGGCCCGTCTCCCATGGCGGCGGTATGGACCTCGCTCCCGCCGACAAACATACGGATTGTTGCATCGGTGAGTGGAGGTTTGTCCATTCGGTATTTATAATTCATCACCCGGAAACTTTCAAACCTGAAATAGTTTCTTGCCAGTCCCATGGCCCGGCGCATGAGCAACTCGAAACTTGCTTCGGCGCCTTCGTATTGGTAGCCCTGGTTTTCCAGTTCTTTGAGCTCGCTGATGATTGACGCAAGAACCGGATCGTCCGGTGAAAGTGGTAGACCCCATTGCTTGGCCTTGTGGAGAATGTTGGCCCGTCCGGACTGATCGGAGATGAGGATGCGGCGAATATTGCCGACCTTGTCTGGGGAGATATGCTCGTAGGTGAGTGGATTTTGCTTCACCGCGCTGACGTGGATCCCCCCTTTGTGGGCAAAGGCTGATGCCCCGACGTAAGGTTGATACCTGCTGTGCGGGAGGTTGGCAAGTTCATTGACAAGGCGGGAAGTAGTGTACAATTGGTCAATGTTTTTCCGGACTTCGCATTCGACCCCCATCTTAAAAACCAGGGCTGGAATAATAGAGGTGAGGTTGGCGTTACCGCAACGTTCACCAAAGCCGTTCATGGTACCCTGCACCTGTCGAACCTTGGCCAGCGCAACGGCAATGAGAGAATTGGCCACGGCGGTTTCTGAATCGTTGTGTGAATGAATGCCGAGGTGAACGGTTTTGTCTTTTTCAGCAAGATGCTCCCTAACCCTGGCGATTATTGGAGGGATCTCATGGGGCAGAGTGCCGCCGTTGGTGTCGCAAAGGATGATGGTCTGCGCTCCGCCGCTGACCGCGCTTTCCAGAGTTTTGAGGGCGTACTCCTCGTTGTTTTTAAAACCATCAAAAAAATGTTCAGCGTCGTAGAAGAGGAAATCGACGGAGGGGCGCAGGAAAGCGAGGCTGTCCTCGATAATCTGCAGATTGTCTTCCAGTTCGATATGCAGGGCATCACGAACATGGATATCCCAGCTTTTGCCAAAGATGGTAATCGCTGGTGTTTTGGCGTGTAGCAGTGCCAGGAGATTGGGGTCATTCGCCGGGTCGTTTTTGAAGTGGCGGGTGGAACCAAAAGCGCTTAGTTTGGCGTGGTTCAACTTGACGGATTGCATCCGTTCGAAATATTCAACAGAAACCGGATTTGAGCCCGGCCACCCACCTTCTATAAAATCGATACCCAATTCATCAAGGGCACGAGTGATGCGAATCTTGTCTTCAACCGAAAGGTTGAAATTCTCCGCCTGGGTTCCGTCGCGGAGAGTAGTGTCGTACAGTTCAACATAATGAGTCATTGTTATTTTGCCTGACGTTTGTGTGATTATTAATAATGTACTTATCCCCCCACGGCTGGGGGGATAAGTACATTCACGAAATTCTTTTTTTATAACAAGAAACGAATTTCTGAGATACTGAAAAAGTGTTGCGCAGAAAGCGCGACCTTTAATGATAGATAACTTTTAGATAAAAAGCAAAGGCTTAAATAGTGAATCAATATTGCTACACTCGATTCGTGCAAAGCGATAAAAGGTGATCTGTGCGCTCTAGGCGTTCGCTGTTTGCGGCAAGCTGTTAGGGCTAATGTAGGATAAAGTATCGCCTGTTAAAACAAGGAGATGGTCAGTTGCTGTTGTTCGTTTTTTCTTTAGGCACAAGGTTTGCAGTGCTGCTGGTATGGAAGAAATATGTGCTCCGGCGAGTTGCTGGAGTGCATGGGAGAAAACAAGACAACGGGTAGGGTGAAATTATGACAGTTGCCGGCAATAGCGCTTCATCTGGCGAAAAAAGGAATAAAATTGTAAGCGGAGAAGCAGCAGTCGCCAGGATCAAGGATGGGGACACAATTGCTACGGGTGGATTCGTTGGCATCGGCTTTGCTGAGGATATCGCCATTGCCCTGGAAAAACGCTTTATTGAGTTCCAGACACCACGCGGTCTTACCCTCATCTACGCTGCAGGTCAGGGAGATGGAGGGGAGCGAGGGCTTAACCATTTTGGACATGAAGGAATGGTGGCCAGGGTTATCGGTGGACATTGGGGGCTGGTTCCCAAGCTGCAGCGGCTGGCAGTGGAGAACAAGATCATCGCCTATAACCTGCCGCAGGGGGTGATTTCTCATATGTTCAGGGATATCGGTGCCCACAAACCCAGAACTATCAGCCATGTCGGCCTGGGTACCTTTGTCGATCCGCGAAACGGCGGTGGGAAGATTAATGAGGTCACGGTTGAGGATATTGTCGAGCTGATAGAATTTGATGGCAAAGAATACCTTGCCTACAAGACAATGCCGGTAAACGTCGCTATCATCAGGGGTACCACCGGCGATCAGGATGGCAATATCACCATGGAAAGAGAAGCGGTAACCCTGGAAATGCTGGCCATCGCTATTGCTGCGAGAAATTCGGGAGGAACTGTCATTGTTCAGGTGGAGCGGGCTGCCGAGCGCGGATCACTCAACTCCCGACAGGTGAAAATTCCCGGCATCTTTGTCGACTGTGTCGTCGTTGCCAAACCTGAGAACCACTGGCAGACCTTTGCTGAACACTATAGTCCGGGATTTTCAGGAGAGGTGAAAGTTCCGGTGCAGTCGATACCTCGAATGGCCATGGGACCGCGTAAGATCATTGCCCGTCGGGCAGCGGCGGAGCTGCGGGAGATGGACATTGTTAATCTTGGCATTGGCATGCCGGAAGGGGTCGCAAGCGTTGTTAACGAGGAGAAAATGCTCGATCGTTTGGTATTGACCGCCGAGCCGGGAATAATTGGCGGAATTCCGGCGGGAGGACTGAGTTTTGGAGCGGCGGCGAACGCCCAGGCAATAATTGATCAACCCTACCAATTTGATTTTTATGATGGTGGCGGGCTCGATATCGCCTTTCTCGGGATGGCACAGGTCGATAGCAGGGGCAATGTCAATGTCAGTAAATTTGGCCCGAAATTGACGGGTGCGGGCGGCTTTATCAATATCAGCCAGAATGCCAAGACGGTCGCTTTTCTCGGCACCTTTACCGCCGGAGGACTGAATGTGACGATAGGAAACGGGCAACTGACCATAAAGGAGGAGGGCCGAGCGCACAAGTTCGTTGCCGGCAAAGTTGAGCATGTCACCTTCAGTGGTGATTATGCGCAGAAGAATGGGCAACGAATTTTTTATGTAACCGAGCGCTGTGTCTTTGTCCTCACCGCCAGGGGCATGGAACTGGTTGAGATAGCACCGGGGGTTGATCTCGAGGCAGATATCCTGGCGCAGATGGATTTCAGACCGATTATTGATGGTCGGCCAATGCTGATGAACCGGAAAATATTTGAGTTGGCGCCGATGGATTTGATAGCCGATATGGACAACCAGGATGAGGCTATTAAGGTGTGTCTCCCCTATGCTGAAAGGTGCTGCTGAGGTTTTGCAGAGCATACGCTACATGTCTCAAATATGAGACATGTAGCGTATGCTGCCAATGGGAGCCGATTGTTGCAAAGAAAAGGCAAAATCACAAAGCCGGTACGGCCGTGTGGGTTGGAACCTTTCTATGAAGACCCCATTAAAAGTATTACCAGAAATCCTTCGATCGTCGTAAATAACAAAAAACTTGATGGCCAAAGCTAACTTTGCTACATAGCGGTTGGCGATCTCGAGGTAAATGAGTCCCCGTCAATATTTTATTGTGGGTTGCTGAGCAATGGTCCTACCAATTTTCAACCCGCTGAGAATAAGCGGGAATGAAGAGCTATTATAACGATCAGAAAGAGTTGATGTGGTCCATGGTGTTAATAAAAACCGAGAAAAATGCTCGGAATTCCCTGGGATTATTTTCTAACTGATTGTTGAAAAAGGAATAAATTGCGGATCTTGAGCACTTCTTGGTTGCATTATTGTGGTTTTTTTTATAACCTCAGCTCGGCAATGAAAGAAGCTGGGGCATTTCATTTGTGGCGAAGCTATTTCTTCTCAATTGATTGCTGGAACCTCTCTCCAAGGCGTTGCCTCTGAAATGAAAGGCAAAGTGCCTTTATCAGCCCCTCATACATTCAAACACTTCAAAGAGATATCCTCTGAGACCAACACTGGAAAATTCTGCTATAACCGATGAACCTTAAACCCATTAAACCAAAACGCATTTCAGATCAGGTATTTGAACAGATTCGAGAATTGATTTACAAGGGAGATTTCAAGCCCGGACAGCAAATTCTTCCGGAACGGGAACTGGCAATCTCCATGGCGGTGAGCAGGACCTCGGTTCGCAATGCTATCAATAAGCTTGTGACTCTCGGACTTCTCGAACACAGGCAGGGACAGGGCACCTTCGTAAGTTCTCCGGAAACGCGGCAGGGCAATCCCCTAGCGGCGGTTATGGCGACCGATGAGGCAACGCTTGACGACCTGCTTGAAGTGAGGCTCGGCTTGGAGTGCAATGCAGCAATGCTTGCAGCCCAAAGGGCTACGGAGAGCGATGTGCGGGCGATCCGCAAAAGTCTTGAGGAGATGGCCGAAGACTTAGCCGAAACCGACAAGATTGGTACTACTCCCGATACCGCCTTTCATATGGCGGTAACATTTTCCACAAAAAATCCGGTCCTTATCCACCTTATGCGGAATTTTTATGATTTCCTTTTTGTGGGAATCAAGCAAAATCTCACTCATATGTATATGGATAGAACGGCACTCGAAGATGTCTTGCGTCACCATCAAGCAATCTTTGCCGCTATCGAACAGCGGAATCCCCAGGCTGCATATGACGCCATGCAGACGCACATCAGATATGTCCAGGAGTATTTCAGGACGCGCTGAACCTTTATTGTCTTGTTATTTCACCATGCCGTAAAATTCCGGATAGACGGCTACCGAAACCAGGACAATGATCTGGAGGAGAATGAAGGGCATGACACCTTTGTAAATGTCCGTTGTTCGCACCTCCGGCGGGCAGACGCCCTTGAGATAAAAGAGTGAGAAACCGAATGGGGGAGTTAAAAAAGAGGTCTGCAGGTTCATGGCGATCATGATGGCAAAAAACAGCGGATCAAGGCCGATGACATGGACAATGGGCAAGAGCACAGGAACAACGATATAGCAAATCTCGAAAAAATCGATAAAAAATCCGAGCGCAAAGATGGTCAAGTTGGCGAGGATCAGGAAGGTCCACTTTTGGCCGGGCAGATTGACCAGGGCCTTTTCGACGATGGTGTCTGCACCGCTGTAGAGAAAGACCATGGAAAAAGCGGTCGCACCGATGAGGATGGCAAAGACCATGGCGGTTACCTTCACCGTTTCAAGAGCCGACTCCTCTATAACCGACCAGCTAAGTTTCCGATACATAGCAGCGAGAATAGTGGCTCCGATGCACCCGACGGCTGCCGATTCGGTGGGAGTGGCAATACCGACAAAGATTGAACCGAGCACCAGAAAGATAAGGGCCATTGGTGGAAGAATCGCCAGCAGAGCCCGTCCGAGATTACCAGCCGTGCTCCCACCCAGAGAAGGCATGGCCGGTGCAGCTTTTCTGTTGATAAAGGCAAAGATAAGAATATAGACGATATAGAAGGCGACCAGCATCAGGCCTGGCCACAATGCCGCCTGGAAGAGGTCGCCAACCGGCAACTGGAAGATGTCGCCAAGGACGATGAGGACAACCGAAGGTGGAATAATCTGACCCAGGGTTCCAGCGGCGCAGATGGTTCCAGTAGCAAGTTTTTTGGAGTAGCCGTATTTCAGCATGACCGGTAGGGAAATGACTCCCATGGACACCACCGAGGCACCCACAACCCCCGTTGAGGCAGCCAGCATGGTCCCAACCAGCACTGTACTGACGGCAATCCCACCCCTGACTCTTCCGAACATGGTACCCATTGCTTCCAGCAGCTTTTCGGCGAGTTGCGATTTTTGCAAAACAATTCCCATGAAAATAAAGAGGGGGATGGCCATGAGAATGGTGTTGTTCATAATCGAGTAAACCCTGAAAGGCATCATCGAGAACATCTGGAGGAATTCTTGGGAGATGGCAGCCATGTGAACGTCAGGTGCTATTTCGACTATCGCCGCCAGAATACCGAAGAAGATGGACACCGAACCAAAGGTAAAGGCGACGGGATAACCGATTGCCAGCAGAACGAGTGCGGAACAAAACATTATTATGCCGATCATTTGCCTTCCTCCATGGAGCTGCGAAGCTGCAGAACGTTCTTGTCAGATCGTGAATTTCTGAAAAGGTTAATGTTCTGTATAATGTAACCGAAAGCGGTGAAGATGAGTAAAAGGAAAGCGAGGGGAATCATACCTTTGATCAGATAACGATAGGGCAGGCCGCCGGGGTTTTCGGATATCTCCTGGATCTGATAGGAATCGTGGACAAAATTGAAGGAACCGAAAAGAATCAAGAGAGCAAGAGGCAAAAGAAAAAAA
Source organism: Pseudomonadota bacterium (assembly GCA_043798185.1). Taxonomy (GTDB): domain Bacteria; phylum Desulfobacterota; class Desulfobulbia; order Desulfobulbales; family Desulfocapsaceae; genus Desulforhopalus_A. Next base: position 57,229 of record JAZDOW010000293.1, read on the forward strand.
ATGGTTCCGATAATATTGATGATTGCTTTCTTGCGTATAGAGAAACGGTCATAGAGAAAATCGACCCGGACATGGGCTTCGTCGAGAAGAGAGACGGAGACGCCGAAGAGAATGACGATGGAAAAGAGATGCCATTCCAACTCCTGCATCGCCACCGCACTGTTATGGAAACAGTAACGCATGACGACATCGAAAAAGACATTGAGTGCCATCAGAAGAAAAACAACCGACAGTATTTTCCCCCACACCCGATTTAAGCGACGATAAAAGTGTTCAATTTTGATCAGCATCTTGATGCTCCTGCTTCAGTTCAATAATTCTACACCCCATATTTCCTCTATCCCAAGAAAGGAATCTCCTAAATGCCTGTTTGAAGGTGACAGACAATCGCTTCAACATGGCATGCCGGGAAATTGTTGTAAACAAAAAAAGCCGTTCATCCTCCTTTTCAGGGAATGAACGGCAGGGTGATGCCTCAGGTCTCGGAGGAATTATTTCTCAACCATCTGGGTGGTCTCAAGATAGTATTGAGTGGACATTCTGCTCCATTCCCGGGCTTTTTTGATATAGGCCTGCTGGGATTCATACACCTCTTTGAATTCAGCATTCTGGGCGGAATATTCCGCCATAACTTCGTCGTTGGCCTTTTTCATCGCCTTTAGAACTTCTTCCGGGAAGATCATGACCTTGATATTGGGGAATTCCTTTTTCATCTGTTCCCAGGCAGTGGCGCTGGCATCATAATTTTCACTGAGCATGTCGGCGCTTACAGTCTTCATGGCGGAATCCAAAATTGCCTTGTATTCCGGGGTCAGTTTGGCGTAGGCGTCTTTATTGATCAGAAACTGCATGTCTGAGGCAGGCTCATGCCAGCCGGCGTAGTAGAAGGGCGCTATCTTGTGGAAGCCCATCTTGATGTCCATGCCGGGGCCTACCCACTCCAGGGCGTCAATGGTACCGCGATCAAGGGAGGTATAGAGTTCGCCCGGGGCGATGTTGGTGACATTGACGCCAAGCTTGGCGAATACCTCGCCGGCAAGCCCCGGAATACGCATTTTCAGACCTTTAAGGTCATCGACGGTCTTAATCTCTTTTCTGAACCAGCCACCCATCTGCACCCCAGTGTTGCCGCCGGGGAAGGAAAGGACGTTGAACTTGCTATAGACCTTTTCCTGCAGTTTCATGCCATCGCCATAGTACAACCAGGCGTTCTGTTCATCGGAGGTCATTCCAAAGGGAACAGAGGTAAAGAAAACGGTGGTGATATCCTTGCCTTTCCAGTAGTAGGACGCGGTATGGCCCATTTGGTACTGGCCGCCTTTGACCATGTCGAGAATCTCCAGGCCGGCCTTATGTTTTTCAGCGCCGTCGACCTTGATCTCGAAATTACCTCCGGTCATTTCACCCACAATTTTTGCAAGTTTCGGGGCCGGTGAGGCCAGTGGAGTAAGGGTGCTGGCCCAGGTCATAGCCAGTTTCCAACGGACCTTCTCAGCTGCCAATGCCGGTGATGCGACCAGCATACAGGCCGCCAATGTCAAGGCGATCTTCCCAAATCGTTTCATATTCTCCTCCCAGGAAAAGGTTCACATTATAGCCCGAACTGGGCCTGAATTACCAACCGCATACGCTTAACGCATGGCAGTAGTGTTTCTCATTCCCTGTTATTTAATACGTGGGGGAAAATAAGGCAACAGTCGATAACAATCATGCTTATTCGGGAGTGAAAAAAAATTGAACAAGGCCTGAATGTATCATGCAGAGACATAAAAAAATTTCTTAGGTATTAAAGAATCTTCTTGCCGAAAAGGGAGGAAATAAGATTCACGGCCATCTGGGCAGTACGGTTCTGGATATCGAGTATAGGGTTGATTTCCATGATATCGACTGAATGCAGCTTTTCCGTTTCAGCAAGGATCTCCATGATCAGTTGGCCCTCGCGGTAGGTGAGCCCACCCTGGGATGGGGTTCCGACACCGGGGGCATCAAGGGGATCCATGACATCGAGATCAAGGCTGACGTGAATTTTTTCAAGATGATCAAAGCCTTTCAGGATTCGGGTTAAGAGGATACGAATACCCACCTCATCGACATCGCGCATAGTAAAGACAGTGCAGCCTGATACTTTGATCAGTTCTTTTTCCTTCTGATCAAGGTCACGTACACCGAGGAGCACAACATTTTTCGATTGAATCTTCGGTCCTGGCCTGCCGACATCAACCAGTTCTTTTGGGCCGAGACCAAGGAGCGTTGCCAGGGCCATGCCGTGGACGTTTTGACTGTTAGAAGTCTCGGGGGTATTGAAATCTCCGTGTGCGTCGATCCAGATGAGACCGATCTCCGATGCATCGGAAACTCCGCCTACGGTTCCGATGGAGGCGGAGTGGTCGCCACCGAGAAAAATCGGGATTTCACCCGCGGCAATGGCTGCTTTACCAAGCGCATAGGCGCTCTCACAGGCCTTGCGGATATGCGGCAATCGTTCCTGAAGACTGGTGTTGGCGAGGATGTAATGGCCGGGGATGGTGATGTCGCCGCTGTCGATGGTGGTATAACCGAGATCGCGTAGACTCCCGGCGAGATTGGCGTAGCGGACGGCGCTCGGGCCCATGTCGACGCCCCGGTGGTTTTGCCCGAGGTCCATGGGTACGCCGATGATGCGGACGGTCTTTTTCATGCCTTTATTCTTTTTTGAGGTGATTCCACAGGTTGACGATGAAATCCTGGACATTGGTAAGGATGGCCTGGGCCTGGGCAGAACCGCGGTTGGCCAGCTTGTCGGCGCTGAATTCCGACATGTCCACTACATAAAAATAGACAGGCCGGACCGAGCTGTCTTCCAGGACCTTGTAACCTGGGGTCATGTTGCCGAAGGCAATGGAGTGGAGCTGGGTGGCCATGGTGATGACCGTCGTTGCCTTTCGGGCATGGACGCGCATGAGGTTTTGGGAGTCGTAGACGTTACCAATGGTTTCCGGCAGAGGGCCGTCGTCGCGGATGGAGCCGGCGAGGACATAGGGGATATTGTGTTTTTCGCAGGCGTACATGATGCCGTTGTCGATGCCGAGGGTATCTATGGCTTTTGCTATGGAACCGGCCTTGCGCACCGCGTTGAGGATATCAAGGTGGTTATAGTGACCCATCGGCTGGAGGGTCTGAGTGTAGATATTCTGGCCCAGGCCGGTATTGTAGATAGCCGCTTCTATATCATGGGTGGCCAGGGCGTTGCCGGCCATCAGAGCGTGGCAGAAGCCGTTTTCGATGAGTCCCTGCATGGCCGACCGGGAATCCTTGTCGAAGGCCACGGCCGGACCAAGGACCCAGACGATATGGCCGTTGTGCCGATCATGTTTAAGGATCTCATAGAGGGCGTCGTAGGAGTAGGAAAAGGGAGTTTCCCGAGTGCCACGAGAGCGGAAGGCGAATTTGTCGGCATTGGCGGACACCTGTTCAAAGCCCCCTTCGTGGACGAGGATGCCATCCTCGCCATTCTCGGTTCTACCGGTTACTACCATATCACCTTTCTTTAAGCGTCTGGCTTCAACAACATCCAGGGTTCGGTCTTTAACGACGAAGACCGCATCCATTCGACTTTCCCGGGCAAGAATCCAGGTGGTAGGGTCAATTTTTATATATTCCGGATGGTTGGATGTTGCATGGTAACTGTCCGGGGCGATTCCGTCGGCGGGTGCGGCGGTGAGTGTTGCGACCGGACTGTTTGTCAGGCGTGGTTGGGTGAAATCCGGCGGAGTATAAAGGAAATTGAGTTTCATAACCGACCTCTAGGGGGGGAGATGATTGTAGCACCTTGGTGGGTGAGTTCCTCGGTGATTGTATACAATGTGTGCCATTATAGGCGGCAAGCGGTGAAAATGCAATGTAAGATCCCCCTCTCCCGGTTCTCTTCTTGACCCTGCATGAAATTCTTTCTACAATATAATATATTGAAATATCATGTGGTTTTTCCTATTGCAGAAGAGCTTCACAGGTCTTCGTTTTAAAAGAGGATAGTACCAAGGGCGATGGGGCGCTTCATCTAAGCGACATTACCGCTCATCAAGGGGCTTCTCATGATTCGATCGGCATATTTTACTACCGGCCTGGCGATCAAGGTGTTTTCCCGCCTTTCCAAGGCCAATATCTTTATGCACAGCCAGGAGAATATTCCAACCGGGCCGACCATTTTCGTGATGAACCATTTTACCCGGATCGAAACCCTTCTCCTCCCTTACTATATTTATAAATTGACCCATAAACCGGTCATGTCTCTGGCTGCGGCATCGCTTTTTAAGGGTAGTCTGGAAAAGTTTTTTGATATGGTCGGGGTTATCTCAACCGATGACCCGAAGCGCGACGAATTGATCGTCAAGAGCATGCTCACCGGTGAGGCCGATTGGATTATCTTTCCGGAAGGGAGCATGGTCAAAACCAAAAAGATCATGGAAGGCGGCCGGTACATGGTCGCCGATTCCACCGGATTACATGAACCGCACACCGGAGCCGCTGCCCTTGCCCTTACTGCCGAACTTTTCCGTACCCATCTCCTGCAAACCGCTCGAACAGCTCCGGAACGACTGCAGCAGATGCTTATCCCTCTGGGTATTGCATCGCTGGCCGGAATCGACACCCGGCCGACGACCATAGTGCCGGTCAATCTCACCTATTACCCAATTCGCGCCGCCGAAAATATTGCCTTGAATATCGCGGCAAAGTTGGTCAAGGATATGTCGGAAAGAATGGTCGAGGAGATAATGACCGAGGGCACCATGCTGCTTTCGGGAGTCGATCTCGATATCCGCTTCGGTAAACCCCTTCGGATGTCCGACCACCTGCAGCAAGAGTGGCTGCAGGAAGACATGGCCCACCAGGGTATCAAGGGGTTTTCGGTTTCTTCCGAGCTGAAAGGCAAGATGCGCAAAATAGCCTACCAGTTGATGCAGCAGTATATGCACGATATTTATGCAATGACCACAATCAACCACGAGCATCTCCTCGCCTCCTTTCTACGAAAGTATCCTTCGAAGCAAATTAAGGAGAGTGAGTTCAAGCGGCGCATCTTCTACGCAGCCTCTCTGGTTACCGGCAAGGAAGATGGTAAGGAGATTTTTTTTCTGCACAGGTCGCTGCAGGAAAACCAGGCTCATCTGCTCATTGACGACCGTTTCCGGAAATACGCCAATTTCCTTAAGTTGGCCGAGGAGAAGGGGGTCATTAAAAGAGAGGGCGAGAATCTGGTGTGCGATCGTTGCAAATTGTCGGGTCCGCTCAGTTTCAACAGAGGCAGGATGGACAACACGCTGGAGGTTATAGCCAATGAGGTCGAACCCCTGGGCAAACTTTCCGCTTTGCTGGGGCGGTTGGCCTGGCTGCCCTCGCCGCTGTTGAAAATAGCTTTGATTCGTTATCTTCTTAAATACGAAAAGATCAGGTATGCCGAGGGGATGGCTGTCACCCGACCCCTTGCATCCGGAAAAAAAGGCAGCGGCCAATCGTTTCTCCTCCCTGGATTGCGACGCAAATTAGGAGTAGTACTGGTGCACAGCTATCTTGCCGATCCAGGAGAGGTTCGAGGTCTTGCCGGATATCTGCGGCGACGCGGGGTCTGGGTGTTTGCACCGCGGTTGCCGGGCCACGGCACTTCGGTTGAAGATCTTGCCACCAGAAAATACCGGGAGTGGGTGGAGACCGTCGAGAGCGGCTATGTGCTGATGAGTACTCTCTGCGAGCGAGTAGTTCTTGGCGGTATTGCCTTTGGTGGCAATCTGGTCCTTGACCTGGCAGGCCGGATTACCGACGATACCCTGGCCGGTGTCTTCGCAGTCAGCCCGCCTTTTGGCTTAAAAGATTATTCAAGGAGGATTATGCCGGCGACGGATGTATGGAACCGGCTCTTGGGTAAGATGAAGAGGGAAGAAAAAAACATTGATTTCCTAGATTTTCCCGGAGGATCCAATGAAGCCAATTACGAACGAAACCCTGTGTCGGCAATAAAAGAGGTCGGCGATTTTCTCGAGGCCATCGAGAAACAATACAGCCGAGTTACCAAACCCGCCCTTATCCTCCAGGCGGATAAAAATCCGGTGGTCGATCCCAAAAGTTCGCAACAACTATTTGCGGCTATTGGTTCAGCCAGCAAGGAATTTTGCCTGATGAGCGATGATCGACATATCCTCATCAGCGGCGCCGGGGCCGGTAAGGTGTTTGCGAAAATAGGTATATTTGTTGGGGCACTGTAATTTCCAGGCGATACACTACAAGGGGAAGAGTTGTATGAATTCCAGCAAATTTTCCAGGGCGGGGGAAGACCCGGATCATTGGTTATGGCAGGAATATTATCAGGCTTTTCCCGTTTTCTCGACCGAGACCGTCCGTGCCGGCTGTCACCCCAGGAAAATGATCCACTCGGCCGGTGCCGAGCAGGCTATTGTATTAGTGCACGGCTTGAGTGATTCCCCTTATTTCATGAGTGCCATCGGTGAATATTTTCATAATGCCTTGGGTTATAATGTCTATATCCCCCTCCTGCAATGCCACGGATTGAAATCGCCGAGGGGTATGACCGGGGTGGCGCTTGCCGAATGGTTGAAAAACGTTCGATTTGCCGTCGGTTCCGCAACCCAGGGCGCGGCGCGGCTTTCTTTCGGTGGCTTATCGATGGGTGGTGCTCTCGGCTATTTTCTTTCCTGTATTGACCCGGTGATTACCGGAGATCTCTATCTCTTCTCGGCGGCCTTGGGGTTGGCGGCCGGGCCGGGGTTATTTCCCGGCTGGTTCAAGGAATGGCTGTTGCGCCTGCCTCTGGTGAAGACGCTTGGCAGCACCTCCTCGCTGGTCGGCAATAACCCTTACCGATATAATCGGGTCAGTCTCAACAGTGCCGGCGAGCTTGCCCATCTGATTCATAAAATTAACCAGTTGCCATTTCAACTCACCGATACAAGCAATCCGACCAGGCGAATCTTTGCCGCCTGGAGTGAATGTGACAAGGTTATTAATGTTAGTAAATTGCGTGAATTGCAGAGACGGATCCCTGCCGACCGGTTCGTGCCGTTTATCATACCTGCGATCGACCACGTCGAACATGCCTGTGTTGTGCTCAAAGACTCGATCCATGCGACTGGCACAGAAGTCGGGGAAACGCCTCCTCTGGAAAGCGCCAATCCCCGGTTTACCGAGATGCTTGTGGCCATTTCTCGGTTTGCAACAGGCGGTTGAATAAGGGATCAATAGTATTAACTCATTAGCTCTAATACATCCGCTTGATCTCCGAGCTCATGTGTTTTTCGATGACGGCACGCTTGAGCTTGAGGGTCGGGGTGAGCAGACCCTCGTCGACTGTCCAGGGCTGCAGGCTGAGTCCCACATCCTTCACGAAAATATAACCGGGAAAGTGAATGAGCAACTGTTCCACCCTGTGAAGGATGGCACTCCGCACCTCCGGTAGGTTAAGGGATGCGGCTGCAGGTGGGACGCCGAGCTGTGCTGCCAGTTCCTCCCAAAGCGGCAGATTAAGCACGGCTAGGAGTGTGAGATAGGGCCGTCCCTCGCCGAGGACCAGGGAGTGCTCAAACAGGGGATCCATGCTGA
>JAZDOW010000294.1:0-10461 GCA_043798185.1 Pseudomonadota bacterium
GCCATCTGGGTGATAAAGGTCATGGAAAAGCCCTCCTGGGGAAGTGTATAAAATGAATTCAGATTGAGAGATATCCTGCTGCCGTTATGGCGCTTATCGTGTGATTCAAGAAAAGCTTCAATGAGAGCCCCGCAGGATAACGGACTGCAACCGACCAACCGTAGCGACAATATCCGCCGCCCCGACGATCTCGGTGACAAGGCATACCGTCTTGGCACCGCGCTCGACTATCTGTCCGAGATTGTGTTCCTTGATGCCGCCGATAGCTACAAAAGGAAGTGGACAAGAGGAGCGCACGACATGATCGAGATATTCTAGACCCACCGGCAAACAGACGTCTTCCTTGGTCGCGGTGGCAAAGATCGGCCCGACACCGATATAATCGGCTCCGGCCAGAACTGCAGCTGCGGCCTGCTCCGGGTTGTGCGTCGAAAGACCGATCATTTTATCCGGACCAATAAGCTCGCGGACTGCCGCCACCGGCAAATCATCCTGACCGACATGGACGCCGTCGGCATCGACCAGACGAGCGATATCGGCATAATCGTTGACGATAAAAATGACACCCGCCTCTCGGGTGAGCCGACGGATTTCCCGGCATTCCCCAAGCATTTCGGCAAAACTTTTCGCCGGGCGTTTCTCCCTATACTGGATGATGCGGATGCCGCCTTCGATCATCGCCCGTACCACTTCAATTGTACTGCGGCCACCGGAATATTTCTCGGCGGTGATGCCGTAAATACCTGGCGGCAGCGTCGGTTTTGCTGTTTGTCTCTCAGTCATAGTAACCTCCGTGTCTGAGAATGATATCAGTCATATGAGCGGCAACCGCCAGCACCTTATGGGCAAAGAGCGGGGCCTGGGCGCAGTCGCTGACAAAGTCACCGACGATGAAACAGTTCCCCAGCCGCCGCACCCGAATACCCTCCAGATCGTGCCCGGCAATTCCGCAGGCTGAAACAATCAACTGTTCTCCCCCACCCAGGGTCTCGAGCAACATTTTTTTTTCGGCGCAGCCATCAAACCCCTCGACAACCACAGGACAATCGGCAAAGAGGGCTGCACAATTCAAGGAATCAAGTCGCATGGCGGCGATTTCAATTTCCACATCGGCGCGGATACGCTGCAGATTTTTTGCAAGCATCTCGACCTTTAGCTGCCCGACCTGGTCGCGAAAATAGCACTGACGGTTGAGATTACCGGGCTCCACCCGGTCGAAATCAATGATCTTCAGGGAGGAGACACCGCTACGGACCAGGTTGAGCGCAACGTTTGAGCCGATTCCACCTGCTCCGGCAATTCCTATCTTCATGCAATTGCATCCCAGTCTTTAAAGATCGGCTGGTAGCCGCCGGCAACAATTGCCGAGGCGACTTCGGCAACGCTGCGGTTGTCGGTAATCTCAAACTGACGGCTGCCTTCATTCTCGCCCTCGACATAGCCGCCTACTCCGGTACAGGAGCCTGCTGAGTAGCGGGTGGCACCCAGGCAGAGGAGCCGATCCCTGAAACGGGCATTCTCGCGGGTAGAGATGGTCATGCCGGCTCGCGGCAAAAAAAGACGCAGAGCAGCCATGAACTGGACAAAGGCCCGATCACCAACGAGATAATCTGGCCGAAAGCTCCCTTCCGCTTCGTTGAAGCGCGGCAGGGAGATTGAAATTTCCGTATCCAGATAATTGTCTTCCAGGTAGCGACCATGCAGTCCGGTGAAAAAAATATCCCGACTCGGTTCACCAAGCCCAAGCAGCGCACCGATGTTGACCTGGCGGAACCCCGCCGCTGCACCCCGCGCAGGGGCGTCGAGGCGATAATGGTAATCGGTTTTTCGGCCGGCGAGATGGACCCGGCGGTAGACTTCCTGGTCGTAGGTTTCCTGGAACAGAGTCATGCCGTCGACTCCGGCCTGCCGCAGACGACGATAATCGTCCTCATCAAGGGGAAAGATTTCCATGGACACCGAGGCAAAAGAGCGTTTGAGACATTCGGCTGCGGCAACCAGGTACTCCATCGGGGTGTGCTGCGGCGACTCCCCGGTGAGAAACAGTACATGCCGCATGCCGGTTGCGGCAATGGCCCGGGCCTCGGATTCGATCTCGGCTAGGCTCAGTTTCTTGCGGACGATGGTATTCTGTCGATTGAAGCCACAGTAGGCACAATGGTTGGCGCAGAAGTTTGAGATATACAGGGGGATGAAGAGCTGGATGGTCCTGCCGAAGTGCTGCACCGTCAGTCGATGGGCTTTTTGAGCCATCGACTCAAGATGCTCCCCCGCCTTTGGGCTGAGCAGGGTGAGAAAATCAGTGGCGCTGAGACTCTCTTTGGCCAGACACCTGAGCACCGCAGTATCGCTTACTCCTGCAAAAAACTGCGGAAAATCAAAGTTCCGGTAGTGCTCAATAGAATAAAAAAAGGACATCACTGCAACCCCCAGATACCAATTTATTACTCAGAAGCATTTTCATGGAGAAAACCGGTCAGGGGCGAAGAAGGCCTCGCCTCCTGAGAAGGTTCAGCCAATTCGGCAAGATAGGCGGTTCTCCCGGCTCGAACGGCTAGATCAAAGGCCCGCCCCATGGCCTCCGGGTCGCGGGCGGTGGCGATGGCGGTATTGACGAGCACCGCTGCAGCACCCATTTCCATAGCGGCAGCCGCCTGGGAGGGGCGACCGATACCGGCGTCAACAATCACCGGCACCCGGCAGTTTTCGATCAACAGGGCGATCAGCGACTGGGTCTCCAGGCCGCGATTTGAGCCGATCGGGGCGCCGAGCGGCATCACTGCCGCGGCACCTGCCGATTCCAGCCGTTTGGCCAGCGGCAGATCAGGCAGGATATAGGGCAGGACGACAAAACCCTCTTTGGCCAGAATCTCTGTGGCTTTGAGGGTTTCAAGGTTGTCGGGCATGAGGTACTTCATGTCGGTGATCACCTCAATCTTGATGAAATCGCCGCAACCCGCCGCCCGGGCGATCCGGGCAATCCGCACCGCCTCTTCAGCATTTCTGGCACCCGAGGTATTCGGCAGAAGTGTCACTTCCTCTGGAATATAGCTCAGGATGTTGTCTGAACCGGCCGCAGTGTCAACCCGTCGCAGGGCCACGGTAATCATCTGCGAACCACTGGCCTTAAGCATTTTTGGAATAAGGGTATTGGCAGCAAACTTGCCGGTACCGGTGAACAGGCGGTTGCTGAACGTCGTATTTCCCAACTGCAACAGATCTTTCTTCATGATTCAGCCTCCTCCCACAAAACTGAGCAGTTCCAGGGCATCGTTGTCCTGCAGTTGCACCTTCGACCAGTGCTCCTGCTTGATGATTTCGCCGTTTAACTCCACCACCAAGGCCTCTTGCGGCAGAGCTCTCTCCACCAACAATTCAGCGAGGGTTGACGACCCGCAGCTCAGCTTTTGTCCGTTGACAGTTATATTCATGGCATGTGCCTCTCCATCCGGCAAAAAAAAACGCTTGCCCCTGAATGAAAGGGACAAGCGGCTCGGTGCAGAGAAAACCGGAGAGAATCCGGGTATCATCGTGTTGGCTGCTTCCCTTCGCCGGTATTACCCGGATCAGGTTCATAGGGTTGGAAGTATTCCTCTCAGCAAAGAGCACCCCTAGCGTTGTCTGTCGTTATAAAAGAGAAACCGGCACTTGTCAACGATGGATATGACCAATACGAAAACTGCGGCGAAAGCTGAAAAGCAGGGCGGTTGTTTACCTGCCTGCTTTTCTTTTTGGAAGAAATGATGTTCAAGAAATCTATCTATCCCAGCAAAAATGAAGCTAAAAGATATTCCAAATTCTTCATTTGACATTGCCAAATCACAAGTACCTCCCAACCCATGTCGGTTAACTCCAATTGAACACGCTCGTCTCTTTCTTGATTTTCCTTCAGTTTTTCTTCCCAAAAAATAGGGTTTGTTTTTGGAATTGTTGCGCGTTTGCAACCTAAGTGCTGATGCCAAAAACACCCATGCACAAAAATCGCCTTTTTTCGACTTATAAGTGCTAAGTCCGGGCAGCCTGGAAGATCCTTGCGATGCAAACGATAGCGAAATCCCATTGCGTGAACCATTTTTCTAACCTGTATTTCCGGTTTTGTGTCACGCCCTTTAATTTTCGACATGAGATCGCTTCTTTGCTTAAATGAAAGATTGTCCATTGCTTTATTTTTTCATATAGTTGAATTTTGTTTTTCAAATTACTTTTATTGCTATATGCACAAAAAAACACTTTGGGCGATTAGTTCAATGCCACAGCATCTTAAAAGCCAAAATAAGACACAGGTAAGCACCTATATTTTCGACAAGAAAAAAAAGCATCGGCACCGATCTTCTGATGCTCGAAAAACAGCTTCGTCGCTCATTACTGCAGTTGACCTTTTTGCTGGTGCCGGCGGATTTTCCCTCGCCTCCAATAATGTCGGAATAAAGATTCTTGCGGCCGTAGAGATCTCCAATCATGCTTGTTCAACTTATAAAAAAAATCTTATTGAGAAGATGGGACTAGATATCCGACTTTTCAATGAGGATATCACCCAGCTGACACCCGAGCGCATGGTTGTTGAAATTCCAACACTCGCCAATGGATGTGATCTTATTGTCGGAGGGCCGCCCTGCCAAGGTTTTTCTTCTCACAGATTTAAGGATAAAGGAGTCGGCGATCCACGAAATGAATTGCTTATAAGGTATTTCCATTTTGTTCGCGTACTTCGCCCAAGAGCTTTCTTGATTGAAAACGTTCCGGGTCTTTTATGGGAACGTCACCAGGCCTATTTGGAACGATTTAAGCAAGAGGCGACTCTTGCCAATTACAAATTATTCGACCCAGTGCTGTTAAATGCATGTGACTATGGTGTTCCACAACGTCGTCGGCGAGTCTTTATTTTGGGTGTCAGAACAGAAGATGAACCGAAAATTTTATGGCCCCCGCAAGCAACTCATTCTGGTGCAAACAAAAGCATGAGGAAGAATGGCGTTATATCCGATTGGGTAAACGCTGGCGAGGTTTTTGCAAAGCCACTACCCGAAAATGACAAGAACGCGATTCACATGAATCATTCGGAAAGCATGGTACAACGATTTCGCGATACTCCAAAAAATGGAGGGAGCAGATCGGAGTCAGGCTATATATTGCCGTGTCATGTAAACCACGACGGACATAAAGATTGTTATGGCCGTATCGACCCATCCATGCCGGGGCCAACGATGACGACGGCCTGTATCAACCCATCCAAAGGACGGTTTGTACATCCAACCTCCCACCATGGTATTACCCTACGGCATGCTGCGAGATTTCAGACATTCCCCGATGATTTTATCTTTGAAGGGGGATTGATCGCCGGAGGAGTTCAAGTCGGTAATGCTGTTCCGATAACGATGGGAGAAAAACTGCTCGCTCCATTGGTTGAAGCACTGCAACGGCCGAAGGAAAACGACGATGCCTGATAAAAATAGCGTTAGCTTTCAAACAAGGGCCAGAACCGTAGATCATCTGGGGCGTGGGCAGATTGCCGATTTGCCGACTGCCATCACCGAGTTATGGAAAAATGCATATGATGCCTACGCAAAAGATGTTTCGCTCCATATTTTTCAAGGTTCCCCCGAGATTGCCACCGTCTTCGACGACGGGTTCGGAATGACCCGTGATGACTTTGTTGATAGGTGGCTAGTAATTGGTACCGAAGCTAAAATCGACACGATACAAGAAACAGAGGAAGAACGTTTCGGGTTGCCTGAACGTCCTCGACAAGGAGAGAAAGGCATAGGGAGATTGTCGGCCGCATTTATTGCACCGGTAACTCTCGTCGTTTCGAAAAAGGTTGGAATGCCGTTTGCTGCTGCTTTAGTCGATTGGCGTCTTTTTGAAAATCCTTTTCTTGCTCTTAGCGATATCAGGTTGCCGGTAAGGGAGTTCGACAATCCCGTCGACCTAAAAAATATCCTACCTGGTATGTACGCCACTTTGAGGAATAACGTATCGTCGGACCATGATTCCGAGAGATCCGAGTATATCAGAGAAGCTTGGGCAAAATTTTCCACATATGAAAAAGGGAAATTAACCCGGGCGACAACCACCGAAGAAGCGTTGCTGAAAGGAGAAGAGTACACAGAGGGTGTATTGAAATGCTTGGAAGAGTGGTTTGTATTCCAAGGCTTGAACGATCATGGTACAGCAATGGTCATGATAGGTATCATGGATGAATTGGCCGCCTGGGTAAGCCCGGGAACTCCCGACCCATCGACTCAGTCGGCGATGGAAAATCTTCGTGAGACACTTAACTCGTTTACCGATGCTTTAGCCGCCCAGAGAATGGCTTTTGAATATGAAGTATGGGCGCATCAAGAGCAGGGCAATAAAAGAATAATCGGCACCAACGATGTGTTCGGTTTCGACGATTTCATGGGACTCGAACATTTTATTTACGGCGAGTTCGATGAGAATGGCGTTTTTAAAGGGTACGTTACCGCATACGGAAAGGATCGTGGAGAAAAGACTTTTACTCCAAAGATTCAAGTGTCTTCCGATTATCGCGGCAGAGTGGGGGCGTTCAAATTTTGCATAGGTACATTTGAAGTAATACCAGGCAGCTCGACCCATAGCGAATCCCAACACAAAATCCTCTATGATATGGCAAATGATTTCGGAGGGTTGAGAATCTATAGAGATGGTCTCAGGGTAATGCCTTATGGAAGACCAGAGGCTGATTTTTTCGATATCGAATTTCGACGTTCCAAACATGCCGGTCGAGAATTTTGGTCATATCGAAGATCATTCGGTCGTGTCGCGGTGTCCAGTGTTGAAAATCCAAATCTGAAAGACAAAGCAGGGAGAGAAGGGCTTGTCGACAACCGTGCCAAACGCGACCTGAAGCTTCTTGTACGTGATTTACTGATGGAGTTCGCCAGGAGGTATTTCGGTACCGCCTCGCCTCTTCGTGTTCAAGAACTTCCCGATATCGTAAAAAGAAATTTAGCATTGAAAAATGCCGCCGAGAAGGCAAGGAAAAGAAGAAAATCGAATCTGAGAGAATTTTTAACAGGTAATCAAAATGAGCTGGAACTGCAGCTGAAAGAAGCTTCGCTTATCGAACATGATCTTCAGAAAACAACCGGTCTGGATGAATTAACTCTCATTTTTTCCCGTATTAAAGATTTATCTGAAACTAAAAGCTTACTTCGCCCTCCGCCAGCTCCACCCAAAAACGACAACTTGGAGGAAAAATATCGGAAATATCGTGATATATACAACGAACTGTCGGCGCATATAGACAGAGTATCGACAATGCAAACGAAGATGGAGGCAGAATTCGGTTCCTCAACACCCAAACAGGCAATACAAAACGCATTCAGCAGCCGTCAATCACGTCTATCATCTCGGGTCGATGGATACCTTTCCCGTTTAAAGAAACAATTGGACGGTTTGCATTTAAGATGGTGCGATGAAGCGAATGTCGATCGCGGCAAGTATTACCAGCAATGCATCGATATAATGAATGAAGATCCTAATCAATTTGGACTTGTAAATATAATCAACTTTTTGGATGTTACTTTTCGTGAACTCGAAGAAGAGATCTCTCTTCGCTATGAAGCTTATGCCAAGGATTTGGATCAATTGTCGGCAGGCATCGATCTTGATGGAGCTCTTTCCTATGCCGATCATAATTTGATTCGGCTGGAGGAACACGTCGAAAAGCTTAATGCTGTGGCACAACTCGGCATCACCGTTGAAATTATCGGGCATGAGCTGGAAACAATGGATCAAGAGGCACGAAGGAATCTAAAAAGATTGCCTGAGGATGTTAAACAAACCGCTTCTTATAAATCGGTCTTTGAGTCACTTACAGCTTTAACCGATCGATTGAGATTTCTCGCTCCAATGAAGATTGCTGGTTACAGGGCAAAAGAACGCATTACTGGAAAAGAAATAGCTACATACCTAGAGGATTTTTTTGAATTTAGATTTCGAGACGATCGGATAAAATTTAAAGCTACCGATGAGTTTAGATGTATCGAAATATTTGACCTGCGATCAAGGATTTTCCCTGTTTTCATTAACTTGATCAACAATGCAGCCTATTGGGTAACACGCTCTATCGATAGGCAAATCATTTTGGATGTATTAAACAAAAATGTGATTATCTCCGACTCTGGCCCTGGAGTTGATCCTGACGATATTGAGCGGTTGTTCACTTTATTTTTTACAAGGAAACAAGGAGGCCGTGGAGTCGGTCTTTATTTAGCTAAAGCTAATTTGGCAGTTGGTAACCATTCGATTTGGTATGCAAAAGATGAGAATGAGCGAATTTTGACTGGGGCAAACTTTGTTGTCAAAATCAAGGAATAGAAAATGGCCGAAATACAACTTGACCTGCCGGCAGATCCGTACCCTGAGATCATTTACCAATCATTTTTGGAAAACTCGGTTCGATCGGCTTTATTAATTGATGATCAGTTTCCTATGTTCGACACTCCCGATGAAGAGTTGCATAACTACAATCAGAGAGATAGGGCAAAGAATCTTTACCGCACTTTCAAAAATCGAAAAATTATATGCGATATTGAAAGCAGCCCTGCCGTACTTGAGGATAAAGCTGGCACAGATAGACTGCAAAAAAGTGATTTGATTGTATTAGATTATCATCTAACCAAAGGTGAAGAAAGTTCGGAAAAAGCTTTGGCCATATTGAGAAACTTGGCTGGCAGCAAACATTTTAACGTTGTGGCCTTGTATACGGCTTCTGACGACCTGGAAACGGTTTGGATTGAGGTGGCAGCAACATTGAGAGGTGGATGGCAGGAACCGGAGAATATTATTCTCGACGCTGAACAACTCCAAAAATACAGAGATCTTGAGGATGATGGGAAATTGCCTGATTCACATCAAGAACTTCTGATTTGTTGTCTTGAGAATGGCATGTCGGCTGCAATGAAAGAGCCCGCCAAAAAGCTTCGAGCAGCCTTTGAAGCTGCTGGTGTTGAACAAAAAATGTGTACCGATTTTATAAAGGCACGTATTTCACAGGATGTGAAAGATGATAGGTTGGTAGGTGTTGCATATGACGAGAAAAGTAATGTTTTGTCCGGTCATTGCAAAGACCCGTATTGGATTCAAAGCGGGAATTTGTTCATAGCAATAATGAAAAAAGGTGATCCTGTTGAAGGAGAAGGCGAAAATAACGACCCCGAGCGTATTTGGGAACGATTGACTGCTTCCATTAAAGCCTGGCGTCCGAATTTGTTGCAAATCATGTTGTCCGAGATCCAGAACACCCTGGAGATTGAAGGCGTGACCATAGATCCACACTATGCTGGATCTAATGACTTGCAAACCGGCATTCTCTTCAACTTATTTAGCAATTTGCCGTTAGAAAAGAACGGTGGTCAAAATCAGCATATACAGCCAGCCATTGAAGATCTAACTTGGAAGCTTGTTGAGTCGATTAGAAGAAAGATCAGTACCAATCCGAGATTGCTCAATGTCGCGTACAGACTTATCACGTATGAAATGTCCAAAGAACAATGGGAAAAAACTGGTGTTGATCCAAAGAAACGTGAGAAAGAAGTGCTCAAGTTTGTGAAGAAGCATTTAATGACGTCGAAGTCAGTGAACGATGATGATCTCATATTTGAGCTAAATTGCTTTTTGTCGGCGGAGGTTTTCCGAGGCAGCCATCTTACAACCGGCAGTATATTTAAAAGTGATGGAGAAGATGAATGGTATTTGTGTTGCTCTCCTGCTTGCGACATGGAGCCTAGACCCCCCAGAAAAAGAGATTGGAAGCGGCAACCTTGGCAACTTGAAAATTATCCTGCCCAAAAAATGATAGCCCTTAGGTTGGAAAAAACCGAGAGTCCGACTGCGGACTTAAAGAGTGCACATCTTGGAAAAAACATATTTATTAAAGATTGTAATGAGAACAAATTTCAGTTTGCTGTTCTTGATAGCCATAACCACCCGAGTTGGGAGATATTCATCTTAGAGAAGTCCGGCAAAGTTAATTCTTCAGGAGGTTCTTTGCCCAATGCGAAATTCGAGTCCCTCTTTATTAGAAACAAAGTTAGTGAGCAAGATGCGGAAGGAGGAAAATCGATGGCATGTAACTTTGAGAAAGGTACTTTTTCTGTTGTCGCTCAACTCCGGCCTGAATATGCAAATAGAATTCTTCAATTTACAGGCAATCACCTTTCCCGGATAGGTGTAGATTACCTTAGTCTTCCTTAAAAGAATATTGCTGGTCCTTCAGTATAATCAACGATCGAAGAAACACTAGCTCCTCTTCCGAGAGCTATATCATGTCAGGGTATGTCGTCTGTTTACCTACTTTCTTTTCACCCCCCGAGTTGCCACGGCGGTCAATGGATCATCCGGCCAAAAGTGTTTGGGGTAGCGGCCCTTCAGCTCCTTTTTCACTTCCTGATAGCCGCGCTGCCAAAACCCGGCCAGATCGGAAGTCACCTGAAT
>JAZDOW010000305.1:0-22652 GCA_043798185.1 Pseudomonadota bacterium
CTATCATTTTTCAAACGATTACCGCTTGGCTGTGGTATTTTTGACGGAGCAACAACCACACAATCCATGTCATTTTTGGTCAAATATCGATAGATGCCATATCCACAGGGGCCCGCTTCGTATGCAAATCGAAGCTCAGCTCCCTTTGATATAAGTTTGCGGATAACTTTGTCGAGTTGATTCATGTCGTTATCGATCTCACCGTAATATCTAACTTCACCTTCACGGCCATCATCGGCAATACCAATTGCTATTGAGTTTTTGTGGACATCCAAACCGATATTCTTTATTGTTTTCTTCATGACCTGCCTCCTTGGTTTTGGCTCTGAGTTGGTTGTTTTTGCTTCTTAACTTAACCCACGTTTGCAAGGTTGGAAGGTCTATTTTCCGCCTATGTGTTAACCATCATATCTAAAGGGGAGAAAAAGAAATGAGCGAGAACCTGTATCAGTTTATTGAAGTCAAGCGGGTCGATCCCCACAAGAAAGGCATCGAGCGGCGGCGTCATGAGTTTGTTGAGATCTATCATCCATTTCAGCAGCGGCAGGTGCAGATGCAGGCCGATCGCTGCCTCGGTTGCGGCAATCCCTACTGCGAATGGAAGTGTCCGGTCCATAACTACATTCCCGACTGGTTGCGCCTGGCAAATGAGGGGCGGATCATCGAGGCGGCCGAGCTCTGTCACCAGACCAACAGCCTGCCCGAGGTCTGCGGTCGGGTCTGCCCCCAGGATCGGTTGTGCGAAGGGGCCTGCACTCTCCATAATGATTTCGGGGCGGTGACCATCGGCAATATCGAAAAGTATATTGTCGATACTGCCCTGCAGATGGGCTGGCAACCGGATTTAAGCAAGGTCAAACCGACCGGCAAGCGGGTGGCCGTCGTCGGTGCCGGACCGACCGGTCTTGGCTGCGCCGACGTGCTGGTGCGAAACGGCGTTGTGCCGACGGTCTTTGACCGTCATCCGGAGATCGGCGGCCTGCTTACCTTCGGCATTCCAGCCTTCAAGCTGGAAAAGAAGGTAATGGAACTGCGGCACGCGGTGTTTGCCCATATGGGTATCGAGTTTCGCCTCGGGGTGGAGGTGGGGCGCGACCTGGCTTTTGCCGAGCTGCTTGGAGAGTACGATGCGGTCTTTGTCGGCACCGGCGCCTATACCCCGATGCGGGCGGAGTTAGATAACGAGGAGGCACCGGGAGTGCATAAGGCCCTTGATTATCTCATCGGCAACACTGACCATATTATGGGGGCAAAACGCGAACGCTATCCCTATATCAACCTTGCGGGCAAGCGGGTGGTGGTTCTCGGTGGCGGCGATACCGCCATGGACTGTCTGCGCACCGCCATTCGCCAAGGGGCAGCCGACGTCGTCTGCGCCTATCGCCGCGACCGCGCCAATATGCCCGGATCGGCCCGTGAGGTTAAGAACGCCGAAGATGAGGGTGTCCGTTTCCTCTGGAACCTTCAGCCCCAGGCCATTGTTGTCGACGTGAACCGGAAAGTCACCGGAGTGCAGGTGATCTCAACCCGCCTGGGTGACCCTGACGCCCGCGGCCGCCGCCGTCCGGAACCGATTGCCGGCAGCGAAACCCTGCTTGATGCCGACAGCATCATTATAGCCTTTGGTTTCAGGCCCAGCCCGCCATCCTGGCTTGCCGTCAACGGTATCACGCTGAGCGACCGCGGCCTCATCGAAGCCCCTGCTGCTGGCCTCTATCCCTATCAAACCTCCAATCCCAAGGTCTTCGCCGGTGGCGATGCCGTGCGCGGGTCCGACTTGGTCGTTACCGCCATTGCCGAAGGACGGATGGCGGCGGAGGGAATTTTGGAGTGGCTGGAGGTGTAGGGCTTATTGTCTGATGAAGGCTTTATCTGCCTAAGAGATCGCTGAATATTTGCAATGTAAAGGAGCTTCGATGCCAGGGAGGCAAGCAGATGAATTTATAATACGAAGCGGATATTTCTATGTCATGCCGAAGGGTTATGTTCTGCCCCAGGACCAAATGTTAAGATTTCTGGCTACCACTAAGTGTCAGCCATCAGATTATTCATAAGTTGCTGTAAATCATTCCATTCAGCCCGAAGTCTTTCTTTGTCTTTTGGGTTCATTGCATCTTTGCTTATTTTTGCTAGTAACTTCTTTAACTCAATAATATTTGCAAGAGCTCTTTCTTCAACCAAGCTTTTTTTTCTTTTAGCTTTTGGTCGGGTAAGTTGTTTGATTTTGGCAACGGTAAAATTCTCGCTTTTTACCTTATTGTAAAGAAAAATAGCTTCTTGTTTGTTCTTGCGTTTAGCAATTTCCAATAAGACAATTTTGGAAATTGCTAAGGTTCGACAATCCTCTTTTATCTCTTCGGGAAGCTTGTTAAGAGTTAAATATTCTGTGATTGTCGTTCGCGCCTTTCCCATCACTACGCTTAATTGTTCCTGGGTGTAACCGTGGCTTTCTATAATTTTCTGATACGCTTCGGCCTCTTCGATAGGCTTTAGGTCATCTCTTTGTAAGTTTTCAATCAAAGCAATTTCTTCAGGGTCACCAGTCGTATATATGGCTGGGATGATTTTTAGGCCTATCATCTTCGAGGCCCTGAAACGGCGTTCCCCGGCAACAATTATAAACTCCTTGCCATCACCGGCCGTGGTGTCATTTCTTCTAATTAAGATTGGCTGTAAAACTCCCTTGCTCTTTATCGAATCGGCGAGTTCGTCCAGCTTTTTTTCGTCGAAATGTTTTCGGGGTTGATTGGGATCGGCTGAGATTGAAGTCAGCGGAATTTTATACAAAGTCCCTTCTATATAGCTGTCTATAAGTGGGTTCTCTGATTGGAAATCAACACTATCTAAAGACGTTCCGGCGAGTTTGGTTGTTTTGCCGGCAATTTTTTTCTTGAAATCTACCATAAAGCTAATAATTCTTTGGTGAGGGCCAGGTAATCTTTAGTGCCATGGCTTTTAGCGTCATAATTCATAATCGGAACTTCAGCTATTTGGGATTGTTTAATGCCGGTAATTTTTCGAATCTTGGTGTTTAAAACAATATCATGAAACTCCTTGAGTTGTTCCTGGACCCAATCATTAATGCCTTTTTCTCTTGAGTCGAAAAGCGTTACCAGTATTCTCACATATTCTTTTATATTATTTTCTACACCTTTCACTCTCTTGATAGTCTCAATAAGGTCGGCAAAACCCTCCAATGAGTACCGACCGGTATCTGTCGGTACCAGGATGAAATTGCAAGCATACAGAGCGTTAATTTCCAGAATACCCAGTGAAGGGTGGCAATCAACAATAGCATAGTCATAATTATTTTCCTGGCTCTCCAGAGCTTTTTTAAGTTTGGTTTCCCTGAAGTGTTCGTTGATCAAGATGTTGGTGGCTTTATTTAAGTGAATATTGGCACCCACCAAATCTAAATGTTCTATCTCGGTTTTATAAATAACCTCACTGAATGACCTGCCGTTGATGATTGTTTCTTGCACCGTCAACTTACACTTGTCAGCCATACCCATACCAATAGTGGTGTGGCCCTGAGGATCAAGGTCAATCAGAAGCACCTTATGTCCAAGAATAGCCAAACCACAAGCGAGGTTAATCGAGGTAGTTGTTTTGCCAACGCCCCCTTTTTGGTTTATCACTGCGATAATTTTATTCATGTTTATTTAAGATTGTCTGTTTCCCGCTCGCATTATGTCTAGGAATATTGCCAAATTATTTGGTTGCAAAATTACATTAACAATAACATAAAAACAGGGATAGAGAAATAAAGAGTGTCGAACGTTCGACATTCTTGGAGATGGATAAAAAACTGTTGTTTATATGGGGTGTTAGAGTCCTTTTGTCATACACTTTTGAGGCAAGATATGCGGCACAATCTTGATCCATGCTGGAAATATTGAGTAGGGCACCAACAATCAGATGAAAAGCGTCAAGGAGCAGCAGGGATATGTGCTTGGGTGCGATATTGAAGCTTCGGCTGCAGGCCCCTAATCAATAAGAAAACTCAAACTTCAATATTTTTGCCGGAGGTCAAGCTGAGTGCGGTTTCGATCCCGTTGTTATTGCAATCGTAGAAGAACGTGTGGCAGCCGAAGGGATTTTGGAGTGGCATGGGGTGTAGGGGAAGGTAAATACAGCAGGAGGGCGGTGGAAAATCCCTCTGGGCAGGTGTTCGCAGAGATCAATTGAGGATCTATCCGGTGAAGAGCCAATCTGATAGATCCTCATCCTTGTCGCATCACTAGTCCTACAGTGTCCTGGAAGACGACCATAGCTGGTAAAGTTTTTCAGTTAGCTATTTTCCTATAAAAACCATTTGATAGCTGAGCTTACCCTCTTCGCCTATGTTGGCGGAGATTTGGATGGTTTTATTGTCTTTCATGAAATGCAATACAGCACCGTCCTCTTGTTCGATTTGAAATACGGTTTTCCATCCCTTTGCCTGCATTGCATCCTTGTAAAATTTTACAAGAGCATCACGGTCGGCTTTGACTTCGAGCGCGGCCATGGAACTTTCGCCCATATCCATCACCTGGACAATTTTTGATCCCGAAAAGACGGGAACCTCCGATAATTTGGCGGGAAGGTCCATGGCGGCAAAGCCGGTGGTAACCCAAAAGATTAGTAGAAAGCTCTGAATAAGCGCCAATTTAAAATTCCGACTTGATTTCATTGTATTACTCCCCATGGCTAGAATGTGATTGTTCCTGTCGTGTATGATCGCCCAATCGATCATTAACCGACAAAAATACTGTATCTTCACGACGTAAGCAACAGGAATGGGTTTTTGCAAAGCAATGACGCATCACCTTGTCCAACTGAAGCCAATAAACAATTAGCCGGACGACCATTGCAGGTCATCCGGCTTTAAAATTAAGGGGTGTCAAGCTACTTATACCGCAAGGGCATAAGTTTCGTTTGAGCAGACAAGCTGCTCAACTCAGCTTTATTTTTTATCAAAAAACTTCTTGGTTTCGGCAACAACAACCGGAGTCAGGAACAGCAGGCCGATAAGATTGGGAATGGCCATCAGGCCGTTTAAGGTGTCGGAAATATTCCAGACCAGGCTGAGTTTGGCCACTGACCCGAGACCGACAAAACAGACAAAAACAATACGGTAGGGCAGCACAGCTTTCACCCCGAAAAGGTACTCGATAGATTTCTCACCGTAATAGCACCAACCGAGAATAGTTGAGTAGGCAAAAAGAATTATGCCGATGGTCACAACATGGGCACCACCAGGCATCTTGGCTGCAAAAGCGATCGTTGTCAGTTCCGCCCCGGTTGTGCCGTTTGACCAGAGGCCGCTGATAATGAGCACCAGGCCGGTCATAGTACATACTATTATGGTATCGATAAAGGTCTGGGTCATCGATACCAGAGCCTGGGCGGTCGGGCTTTTGGTCTGGGCCGCGGCTGCGGCAATAGGCGCGCTGCCAAGGCCGGACTCGTTGGAGAACACCCCACGGGCAACACCCATCCTGATGGCCAGCATGATGCTCGCTCCGGCAAAACCGCCGACGGCTGCGGTAGGATTAAAGGCCTGCTTGACGATAAGGACTAAGGCTGCGGGGACTTCGGTGATGTTGGCAAGGATGATATACCCTGAACCGCCCATATAAAAAAGAATCATCACCGGCACCAGCACCCCGGTAACCCTACCGATCTGCTTGATGCCGCCGAGGACAACGGCGGCGGTACAGACCATCAGCACTATCCCGGTCACCAGGGTAGGAACATGGTAGGTCGCCTGGACAGCGTCGGCAACCGAATTGGATTGGACCATGTTGCCGATGCCAAAGGCGGCAACAGAGGCAAAAACCGCAAAGATGGTTCCCAGCCAGGGCATGTTCAACCCTTTGGAAATATAGTACATCGGCCCACCGTTCATTTCGCCGTTTTCATCGACAACCCGGTATTTCACCGCCAGGACCGCCTCGGCATATTTGGTGGCCATGCCAACCAGGCCGGTAACCCACATCCAGAAGAGGGCACCGGGGCCACCCACGGCAATGGCGGTCGCGACACCGGCAATATTTCCGGTACCGACCGTTGCCGACAGGGCGGTCATCAAGGCCTGGAAATGGGTGATGTCCCCCGGCTCATCGCTATCCTCTTTTCGTTTGATCAGGGCAAGGTAGAGGGCGTAACCAAGCTTTCGGAACTGGAGGCCGCGTAGAGCAAAGGTCAGCCAGAAACCTGTGCCCACCAGAAGAATCAGCATTGGTGGGCCCCAGGCAAAGGCCCCGATTTTCCCGACAATTGCATCGAGCGTCTTTAAAAAATCCATTGGTTTTCTCCTTGAGTGTAAAATTCAAAATAACAATTTCTCGGCAAGCGGGAGGGTTTCTCCCGCTTGCCTACTCTCGCCCTTTTCCCTCTGATCACTTCTTTTTACAACACCTCTTCCACGCGTGTGTATTCCAGGCCAAAGGCATCGGCGACACCTTTATAGGTGACCTTTCCTTTAACAATGTTGAGACCGGTTTTAATTCCGTGATTTTCAAGAGCAGCCTGCTTCCAGCCTTTATTGGCGAGTTGCACGGCATAGGGAAGGGTCGCATTGGTTAGGGCCATGGTGGATGTTACCGGAACCGCTCCGGGCATATTGGCAACACAGTAATGGATCACTCCATCGATCTCGTAGACCGGTTCGGTGTGGGTGGTCGCTTTAGATGTTTCAAAACAGCCGCCCTGATCAATGGCCACGTCAACGATCACCGCTCCTTTCTTCATCGACTTCAACATCTCGCGGGTAACCAGTTTCGGTGCTTTTGTCCCGGCGACAAGGACAGCACCGATTACCACATCGGCCTCGGCAACTAACTGCCGAACCAGAGTCGGACTACTCATCATGGGAAAGCAGTTTTTCGGCATGACCTCTGAAAGATAGCGTAGCCGGTCAAGATTCATATCGAGGAGATAAACCTTCGCCCCCAGGCCACAGGCCATCTGAGCCGCATTGGTCCCTACCACCCCGCCGCCAAGGACGAGGACCGTTGCCGGTCCGACCCCGGTAACTCCGCCTAACAGTATGCCCCTGCCACCGTAGAAGCGTTCCAGGTATTTGGCACCTTCCTGCATCGACATCCGGCCGGCTGCCTCGCTCATCGGGGTGAGCAGCGGCAGGTCGCCCTTTGGTCCTTCCACTGTTTCATAGGCAATGGCGATAGATTTGTTTTTGACAAAAGCACGGGTGAGCGGCTCATTGGGGGCAAAATGGAAATAGGTGAAAACTATCTGTCCTTCACGAATCAGGTCATATTCTGAAGCTTGCGGCTCCTTGACGTGCATGACCATATCTGCCGGGCCATAGATTTCCATAGGAGTGGGGACGATTTTTGCCCCGGCAGCGAGATACTCATCATCGGAAAAACCGCTGCCAATCCCGGCAGCTTTCTCTACCAGCACTTCATGGTCATTTGCCCGCATGATCTCAACTCCGGCAGGAGTCATGGCAACTCTATTTTCCGCCTCTTTGATCTCTTTTAGGATTCCAACTTTCATCTTGTTCAACCTCCTGAATAATGTTCATTTTTCCCTGCAAAATTGCAGGAATTTCAGAAAAACAGCGTAACATTCGGTCTTCTGATCGCCTTGAATGAAAAATGTTTCCAAGCCGTCGTTAGAGTAATGATTGCAAACTGCCTGCCAATTCCCGAAGCCAGGGAGCAAACGTCGAAACTTCGCAGCGGGTATTTCCCTATTTTCTTCAATGAATTCAGGAGAAAGGACGAAAGAAAACAGACATAAGAAAAACAGATTGAAGACAAAAAATGAAATGAAGAAAAAGAAAGTAAAAGATGTGCAATGGTATCTTATGTTACCATTTTATAATGGTTGTGGGTGCATTAAGCTGTAACAACAGCAATTATTGAGTGGTATTATAATATTCCACTAGTTCGTTTTGTTTCCGTAGGCGAATGAGTGCTTTTTAATTTTCTTTAAAAGGGCGGAAGAGGAAAGACCAAGGTTCTTGGCATCCTTTCGGGTGCAGGAGCCAAGGTCGGAGGTGGAGTGACTCGGTTGAAAAATCAGGACACCTCCACCTCCGGCACATTTTAATAAATGCTCTCCGAGTACAATGTCACCTTAGCAGTCCTGTGCCTCTTTGGTTTGACGATACCCCACTAGGTCCTCGATGGTGAGAACAGGCATAGCATGTCGATTGGCAAAGGCGACAATCTCTGCAAGATGTGCCATGGTCCCGTCGGGGTTGGTCAGCTCACAGAGGACTCCAGCAGGCTTAAGGCCGGCGAGTTTCATCAGATCCACCGTCCCTTCAGTATGACCGCGACGGGTAAGCACCCCGCCTGGCTGTGCCCGCAAAGGAAAGACGTGTCCGGGTTGGCTCAGGTCATCGGGGCCTGCCTCATCGGCGATGGCTGCCTTGATGGTCTGGACCCGATCTGCCGCCGAGACCCCGGTGGTCACCCCGGATTTTGCCTCAATGGAAACGGTGAAGGCCGTACCGTAAGCACTGCTGTTGGTTGAAACCATTTGTGGCAGCTGAAGTTTTTGTAATCGTTCATCGGTCAGACAGAGGCAGACGATACCGCTGCATTCCCTGATCAACATAGCCATATGAGCATTGGTGAGATGTTCGGCGGCAAAGATCAGATCGCCTTCGTTCTCTCTCTCCTCATCGTCGACAAGAAGGACGCCTTGTCCCGCCTGTAGGGCGGCAATAGCTTTTTCAACCCGCTCCCGCGGATTACCAAGATATGTAAGTAAGGACTGATTCATGGTATTCTCCTTTAACTACCAGAATCAGGGCATGTGGAATAGTCCAGCGCAGTGCCGGTCGCGGCACTCCCTGGGAAACGACAGTGAACCCACGTTCGTTTTTAGTATCCTCTTCCATCCGGACTGTAACCGTCGGCCCCGGTTTCTCACCGGATCTGCTTGACCCTGCCTTCGCAGGCGCTCGCGGGCTCTCTTCTGCTGAAGAATACCGCCGGTGGGGAATTACGCCCCGCCCTGAGAATTATTTGTATGATTTTCACGCATGGGTGAAAACGAATCAACCAACTCGTTTTCTAATTATTGCATCATAGGCAGTCTCCTTTTGTTCTGATGTTGAGATTGAACCAATTGACATCAATCGGTTGTAAACCAGTTTCCTCTTTTTGTTCCGCGATTGGAAAGCAGAACTGCTCAAGGCTAGCATATCACCTGCGTCTTATCAATGCATTTATGGGGTGCCAACAGCTACTTGAGAGCTCTATAGTAAGAATCGAGTGTATAGATGGCCGCCAACGGATTGTGGCCGGTTACCCGGTCTTTGACGGCAAGGACGGTGCAGGGCGCCTTGGCATACTTGAAAAAGAGCGAGTCGTGGCCGACACATAAACCGAGCAGAACGTTGAATTCGGTTTTTTCCTGGTTGAGAATTTCGGCCTGAAGGATGGGATTGCACATTACCTCTGCGGTTCCAATGGCAATTTTATCATCATCGCCGAGTCCGAGTTTTTCTTTCGGGACCCTCCCAACTTTGCAGATTACCGAGACCATTTCCAGACCTCGGGAGGAAAATAATTTCTCGACGATGCCAGCTTCCTTCTGCAATCCCATGCAGAAAGCCATGCCGATCTTTCGATAATCCATTTTGGCGATGAAATCGAGAATTTCCTCAACTCGGGTCTTTGCCGGTCTCACCTTAGCATAGCCGAGTTGACGGTCGCAGTAGCCGTCTTTCTCCTGAAGGGAGGCCTGTTTGGCGAACTGTTGATTGTCGGCTGTGGCATACTCCTCTAAGACCTTTGTAGTTAATTCGTTTTGGCAAATGGTCGGGCAGTTTTCCGGATGTCGGCCATCTTCTTTCCGGCATACTCGATTTACAATCTGGAAAGGGCAACGGGCACAATTGGGGCTGTTTTGTTGCATAATGTTCTCTTGAAGGAGCTGGTTGTGGGAAAATTCCGTTCACTTACTATCGCAAGATGTCTCTGTTTCCATAAAATGTCAAGCATGGGCTGTTTCGGTTTGTGAGGTTGGTCGGTTTGAGTATATGGTGATTCTCATTGAGGCCCTAAAAGTAAAGAGCTTGCAAGGATTGGTGTCGCCGTCGATAAAATAATGGCGAAAATTGTTGTGAAATGGTAGCGTTCAGTCATTTATAAAGAATATTTGCACGTTTTTTGCGAAGATTTTTTGATAAGTGACTTGTCCTGTTTGTCGGGGTAACCCCTTCGAAACATAGGGCTTTCGCACTCGAAAGGCTTATTGAGGAGCCCTCGAAGAAAAGCTTTATGTTATCTCTATTATCTTTTCACCGGTTGTTGTTCCCTCCCCAGTATCACTTTAAACGCCATGATCATTGAAAATTGTAAAGTGACCGAGGAATCCTTCAATCAATCCAAACAAAGATTGGCGAATATTATCGATTTCCTTCCAGACGCCACTTTTGCGATTGATAGGTCTGAAAAAGTCATCATTTGGAATCGGGCCATAGAAGAAATGACCGGCGTAAAAGCAAGAGATATTGTCGGCAGGGGAGACTATGAATACGCGATTCCCTTTTATGGCAATCAAAGACCTATCCTAATTAACCTGATCTTAAACCCGAATTTGAGATTTGATGAGAACGTTTATGCATTTGTAAGGAGGGATGAAGGAATCTTGCTCACTGAAACCAATCGTCTTTCTTTGAACAACAAAGAAGTTTATCTCTGGGGCAAAGCTGGTCCGCTCTATAACAGCCGCGGAAATATTGTTGGTGCTGTCGAATCTATACGCAATATTACCGAGCACAAACTCATGGAGTTGGCGTTGGCAAAAAGGGAGCTCGATCTTCAAGCAAAGACCCATGAATTAGAAGATCTTAATGCCACCTTAAGGGTTTTACTGAAGCAAAGGGATAAAGATCAGAATACGATTGCCGAAAAAATCCTGTCCAACATCAACCTTTTCATTCTTCCCCACATAGGACAATTGAAGGCACAGGTAGATACTCAAGTCAGGTTTTATCTTAATGTGCTTGAGTCAAATCTAAAAGACATCGTGTCTCCTTTCGCCCAAAAATTGTCTGCTCGTTTTTTAAACCTTACTAAAAGAGAAATGCAAATTGCCAATTTGATTAAGGAAGGCATGAGTACTAAAGAGATCGCCACCTTTCTCAACGTGTCCGATGCTGCAATCCACCTGCACCGCTATCGTATAAGAAGTAAATTGAATCTGACAAAGAAGCAGAACCTGCAATTCTATCTTTCCTCTTTGAACTAATTCCTCTGATTGTTACATTTTTGGTAAGATTTTGTAACACTATTGTAGTATTGTCGACAGTTTTCTCGTCCAGTATAATTTATTTTGATGTTCCCTTGTTTGTTCCAAAAAAAGATCTGTGATTATTGCCAGTATTTACAGCCGAAATAATGGAAAATTATGGTAGTCGGATTCTATTTCAGCGGTATTGAGCGAGTTCTTGAGAAAGGAATAAATCTTTGGGTGGCCAGCACTATGTGGTTTTTCATGTCTCAGCAAGAAGCGAGGCAATGCATTTCCAGATAGAGATCAAGATTTTTCTGCTTGTTCGAAGGCGGGTGTTTATGTTGGACATCGGATGTTTTGATACCTCTTGTCTCATCAGAACACTGCAGTGACGAGGGCATATCAATTGACATTAAAGTCTAAAATTACGGTTGCTGTTTCAACCGTGGTCGTCATTCTGATGTCTGCGGTTGCCTACTTTATGCTTTCGTATTTTGAAAAGCAACTCAAGGTCAGTATTTCACAAAATCAGTTCGTCCTGGTGACAGGGGTGGCTGGTGCTATCGATAAAATATTTTCAGCAGCCCAGAGTCAGCTCACTGCAGCGGCATTTATGATCCCTGCTGCGGCTGTAGCGGATCAGGACCGCGCGCAAGAGTTTCTCGATAGCATGATCGGCCTACAGCGTATCTTCGATGATCATGTTTCGATCCTCACCTCGGAAGGAAAAATATTTGCCGAATCGCCTTTCTTTGACAGTCGACGTGGATTTGATCTCTCATTTCGAAGGTATTACGAAAAAACCGTAGCGACTATGGCTCCCGTCATTTCAGATCCTTACATATCGTCCCTGGACCAGAAGCACCGATTGATTATGATGACCGCCCCGATTGTCAACGAGAAAGGAGTTTTGATCGGAATCTTGGCGGGGGCTTTCAACCTCATGGGAGAGAATAGTCTTCAGGATATTTCGCAGATTCCCATAGGGCGTAATGGGTATCTGTACCTGACTACTAGAGAGACCCAGTTGGTGATAATGCATCCAGATGACAAGTGGATCTTAAAACCGGCTCCGCTCGGCACCAATCCCCTGTATGACCGGGCAATTGACGGGTTCGAGGGGACAGGCGAAACTGTGAATGCCTATGGTGTTCCCATGTTGTCCTCCTTCAAACACCTCAAGACAAACGGTTGGATACTTGCCGCCAACTATCCTGTCTCCGAAGCGCATGAGATAATTCTAGCCTTGGAAAAAAAATTATTCTTGGCAGCAATGGTTGGGATCATCGGCATTTTAATTTTGGTTTTTTATCTTATCAAATACTTCACCTCTCCACTAATTACCTTTACTCGACACATAGAGACACTTCCTGGGAAAGTGGGTGCGGACAAGATGCTTGACATCCAAACGCACGACGAAATCGGCACACTGTGCCAGGCTTTCAATCAGATGATCGGTAAACTTGATGGGCAAAAAGAAGCACTTCTGAAAAGCGAAGAAAGGTTCTCGAAAGCATTCAGGTCATCTCCGGCATCGATGGTTATAACCGATATTGCAGGGAGGATTATTGACGCCAATGAACGGTGGTTACGGATGACAGGGTATTCCTGGGTCGAGATTTCCGGACGGACTACCCTGGAACTGAAAATATGGCCGGATGTTAGCGTCAGAGCTGGACTGGTCTCGCAATTACTTCGTGCAGGAACTGTTAAGGATTTTCCCTGCCAGATTATGACCAAATCGGCAGATGTTCTTGATGTACTCTGGTCTGCAGAAATAATCAGTTTAGGAGGAGCCAAGGTTGCGCTCTCCCTAGTCTACGATAATACAGAGAAAAACCGAGCCGAGAAGGAACAGGAAAAATTACAAGCCCAACTGCTGCAGGCACAAAAGATGGAATCTGTTGGTCGTTTGGCCGGTGGAGTGGCGCATGATTACAACAATATGCTGGGGGTCATCATCGGTCACACCGAATTGGCGATGCTTAACGTTGACGAAGGCAGCAAGATGCAACGCCATCTCCAGGGGATTATGAGCGCGGCTCAGCGTTCTTCAGAATTAACGCAACAACTCCTGGCCTTTGCACGCCGCCAGACCATTGCGCCGAAGGTCCTGGATTTGAACATTTTGGTAGCCACAACCCTCAACATGGTGCGAGTGCTCCTCGGAGAAAAGATCGAGGTGGTCTGGCTGCCAGGAGCAGAATCCTATCCGATCAAGATCGACCCCGTCCAATTTAATCAATTGCTGATGAACCTCTGTGTTAATGCCCGTGATGCCATTGTCGGGGACGGTAGAATAAACATCGAAACGCAACGAGTGATTGTAGATAAGACATATTGTGTTTCGAACACTTTCTTTATTCCCGGGGACTATGCTATGCTTGTATTGAGTGACAATGGAGCAGGCATGGACAAGAAGACACAAGAGAGAATTTTTGAACCGTTCTTTACCACCAAGGGTGCTGGGAAAGGGACAGGGTTGGGGTTGTCTACGGTCTACGGTATTGTTAAACAGAATAATGGTTTTATTAACGTTTACAGTGAACCGGGAGAGGGAACCGCCTTTAGGATCTACTTCCCTTACTATGCTGGATCGGTGGTTGAGATGAGAAAAGAAGAACCACCAAGCGCCCAACAAAATTATAGCGAAACGATCCTTGTCGTGGAGGATGAAATAACACTGTTGGAAATCAGTACAACGATGCTTGCGGATTTAGGCTACAAGGTGCTTGCTGCGAGCAAACCGACGGAGGCTATTCGCCTGGGCAAAGAGCATGCTGGAACAATAGATCTCCTGATGACTGATGTGGTAATGCCTGAAATGAACGGGCGTGAACTTGAAATCCATATTTTGAAGAGTAACCCAAAGATCAAATGTCTTTTCACGTCGGGCTACACCGCTAACGTAATCACCCATGATGGAGTATTGGATGCCGATGTGCAATTCATTCAAAAACCCTTCACCCTGAAGGAGCTGGCATTGAAAGTCAGAGAAAGCCTCAACCTCAACGAAAACAAAAGAGAAACGATATAGCAGAGAAAGAGCTGTCGGCTCTGAATGAGAATTGATGCAAAGGCCGTAAGAATTATTAACGTAAGGAGAAGACACATGAAACTGACATCGATCAAATTTAAACTTATCGCCGGAGGCATTACACTCGTTCTTTTGCCGTTGCTCATCATTGGTGCTCTTTCGACCTCGAAGTCATCCAACGCCCTAATGGATCTTTCAAAAAAACAGGCTGAAAACACCGCCTCCGATCTCGCCCGTCTGGCCGACAATATTTTGAAAGAAGAAATCAAGCTTGCAGAAGTGCTTGCCGTTGATCAGCAGATTATCGATGTTCTCTCCCCGGCAAACAAAAATGAAAATCCAGGGGCAGCAGAACAGGTCAGCAGTCTGTTTCAAGACCTCCAGCAAAAACTCAGCAATATGGGATCGACCTATGAGGGTATCTTTGTCAGTGACGTGGGTGGAAATCTTATCACTGGTCCCGTGGAAGGCGGAAAAGATTATAAGGGGGTGAGTATCGCCGACCGTGATTATTTCAAGGAAGTCAAAGCTTCCGGCAAAGCGGCAATAGGCGAAATAATCCGCTCGAAGGCTACCGACAGACTCGTCTGTGTCATCTGTGTCCCCGTTAAAACGGCAAAGCAGGAAGTGATCGGAGCACTAGGACTTGTTTTCAAGGTAGAGTTGTTGACAGAGCTCATCTCGAGCCGTAAAACCGGCGTAACCGGATACGGCTTTATGACCGATAAGAAAGGGATCCTCCTCGCCCATCCTGTTTCAGAACATATCCTGAAACTCGATATGACGAAACTTCCAGGCATGGAAGGAATTGCCAAGGATATGCTGTCTGGTGCAAAGGGCGTTGATGAATACACCTTCAAGGGAATTGACAAAATAGCGGGCTTCGCCCCTCTCACCGTAACCACTTGGTATGTGGCAGCTACCCAAGATGCCTCGGAATTTTTAATGGCGGCGCATTCCATCCGCAACTTAAGTATAATTGTTACCTTGGGTGCCATACTCCTGACCATTGTGGCCGTTGCATACTCTGCCGGTCTGATAGTCAAGCCTCTTAACAAGGCGATTGCCAGTCTCAAGGATATTGCCCAAGGTGAAGGTGATTTGACGATGCGTTTGGATGCCAAATCAAAGGATGAGGTTGGAGAACTCGGTTTCTGGTTCAACACCTTCATTGAAAAACTGCAGGGAATAGTCAAACGAATTGCCGTGAATTCGAACCAGGTCAGCGATTCATCAAATCAGCTCTCCACAATAGCCCGGGAGCTATCTGGCGGGGCCGAGGATACATCGCAGCGGGCGGCTAATGTGGCGACTGCATCGGAGGAGATGACTGCCAATCTCAACAATGTTGCCGCTGCGATGGAACAATCGGCCACGAACACCAATATGGTTGCCTCCGCTGCCGAGGAAATGAGCTCGACTATCAACGAAATTGCCGAGAATGCCGAGAGGGCGAGGGAAATTTCCAGTAAAGCTGTGGCTCAATCGAAAAACGCCTCTGTGAAAATGGGAGAACTTGGTGAGGCCGCCCAGAAAATTAGTATGGTGACCGAGACGATTACAGAAATTTCCGAACAAACCAATCTGCTGGCCCTCAATGCGACGATCGAGGCAGCACGAGCGGGTGAAGCCGGCAAAGGCTTTGCGGTCGTTGCCAATGAAATAAAAGATTTGGCAAGGCAGACAGCTCAAGCGACCTTGAACATCAAGAATCAGATAGATGATGTGCAAAGGACGACAAAAGCAACTGTTACCGAAATTGATCAGATTTCTACAGTGATCAGCGGGGTCAATGATATCGTGGGGACGATAGCCGCAGCGGTGGAAGAACAAACTGCGGCAACAAGGGAGATCGCCAATAATATCTCCCAGGCCAGTCAGGGTATCCAGGAGGTTAATGAAAATGTCAGCCAGAGTTCGATTGTGGCGAGCGGTATTGCTGAGGATATCTCCAAGGTTAATCATGCCGCCACAGGGATCTCGGAGAGGAGTAAAGATGTTCAGGCCAGCTCCGAAGGTCTGCAGCGCATGTCGACCGAGCTCAACTCGATTGTCGGAAGTTTCAAGGTTTGATTGATTCTGTTCTTAAACTCTGTCTGCTGAATGCGAAAACCAACGGCCTTGGACATCTTCATGTCAGGATGTCCAAGGCCAAAAAAGTGGGGCAAAAGCACTCACATATTGCTTGATAAGTTTTACCTGAATATTTGTACAACCTCATGACATTGTTATATGGCGAAGACCAATTTAGTCATGGGGACTTCAGCTCAAAGTAAAGTGCTTCCGGCATGCTCTCCTCCACAGGGTTGTGATAGTTCAAACAACTGCTGCAAAAATATTGTTGCAGAAACTTGCCAAGAATAAGCAGTAAGGTGGATTGGCAGGTTTTCTTGCCGGGTTGCACACATCAATATGTTCTCACAGCCTGATTGATTTTAGTCGAATGGCGTGGTTGTCGTAAGACCGCCATGACCTGGAGCAGCTCCGAAGTGTCGGAAAAGAGAAACGGATCAATGACAAAATACCCATCTACAGAACGATCAGACATGCCGTTGCCGCGTCTACGCGTTAATCGAAGGAGAACAGTGGTGCTGTTCGGTGAGGTGCTGGCAGACATGTTCCCTGGCCAGAATGTTCTCGGTGGCGCACCGTTTAACGTCGCACGGCATCTCAAAGCCTTTGGGCAAAACCCTGTTTTGCTTAGCCGCCTGGGTGATGACGACCTGGGTGATGAAGTTTTGCGGGTAATGTCGCAAAACGGCATGGAGACCCTCGGGATCCAAAATGACAGGAGATATCCTACAGGCCGGGTACTGGTGCATGTCAAGGATGGCGCACACCGCTTCGAGATTCTTCCTACCCAGGCCTATGATTTTATTGATCCGGACGAGGCTCGCTCGGCAGCCCTTTCGGGGCATCCTTCGCTTATCTATTTTGGTACCCTGGCGCAACGACAGGAAGTCTCCAGCCGGGCGCTCAAGTCCCTGCTGCAGAGCGTTGCGGGGCTGAAATTTCTCGATATCAACATGCGCTCCCCATGGTATGACGAAAGAATACTCCGACAATCCCTGCACTCCGCCGACATCGTCAAGCTGAATATCGACGAATTGACGGAATTGACGGGAATGTTCGGATTATCCGGCGATACTCCGCAGGGGAATGGTCGTGAGTTAATGGATAAATTTAATATTTTGCGGGTTGTTGTCACCTGTGGTGCGGAAGGGGCCTGGCAGGTCACTCGTAACGGCAGGGCAATTGAAGTGGGTGTAAAGAGCAAGATTGCCAATCTTGTGGATACGGTAGGCGCCGGGGATGGATTTTCCGCGGTGTGCATTCTCGGAACCCTGCGACGGTGGTCTATGATGAAGACACTTGCCCGGGCAAATTCCTTCGCCGCTGCGATCTGTGAAATTCGCGGGGCGGTTCCCGAGAATGCCGACTTTTATAAACCATTCATCAAGGAGTGGAGTGTGTGAAGAAACGGTCCCAGGAAACGTCAAAACCTTTGTATATTGTATTGATCAGTGTGCATGGCCTGATTCGCGGTCACGACCTCGAGTTGGGGCGAGATGCCGATACCGGTGGTCAAACCAAGTATGTGGTGGAACTTGCCCGGGCCCTGGGTGAGCATGCAGATGTCGAGAAAGTGGTTTTGCTGACGCGGCGGGTCATCGACAGTCACGTCAGTCCCGACTACGCGCAAGTGTTCGAGCCGCTGTCGGAAAAGGCAAGTATTGTGCGCATAGAATGCGGGGAAGAAAAATATCTTCGCAAGGAAATGTTATGGGATTCGCTGGAGAATTTTTCCGACAACACTCTTGCCTACCTGAAAAGTCAGGGACGCATCCCGGATATTATCCATAGCCATTACGCCGATGCCGGATATGTAGGCTCACGGCTCTCCCATCAGTTGAGCGTGCCGCTGGTGCATACCGGTCACTCCTTGGGCCGTAGCAAACGTAAGCGACTCCTGGCCGGCGGCATCACGCGGAGCGAAATTGAAACGACTTATAAAATCTCTCGCCGCATAGAAGCGGAAGAAACAACCCTGGGCGTTGCCGAACGGATAATTACCAGTACACAACAGGAGATTGAACAGCAGTATGGGTTGTATGACTTCTATCAGCCTGATCGGATGCGGGTGGTTCCGCCTGGGACCGATCTTAAAAAATTCTTTCCGCCGCAGGGGGATGAAAAAGACAGCAATATTGCAAACGAACTATGGCGTTTCCTGAAGCAGCCGAATAAGCCGATTATCCTGGCACTGTCGCGTCCCGACCCAAGAAAGAACATCGGTTCCCTCATTGAGGCCTACGGCGAATCACCGGAGTTGCAACAGCTTGCCAATCTGGTGGTGGTTGCCGGCAACCGTGACGATATACAGGATATGGAAAGTCTTGCACGGACAGTCCTCAGCGAGATATTGCTGGCCATTGATAAATACGATCTGTACGGTAAGGTGGCTTGTCCGAAGCATCATCGATCCGAAGAGGTGGCAGTGCTGTATCGTCTGGCTGCCGCTCATCGCGGTGTTTTTATTAACCCTGCATTGACTGAACCTTTCGGTCTGACGCTGCTTGAAGCAGCTGCCTGCGGACTGCCCGTCGTTGCTACCGAGGATGGCGGTCCAATCGACATTATCAGGAA
The DNA here is from genome assembly GCA_043798185.1 of Pseudomonadota bacterium. Lineage (GTDB taxonomy): Bacteria > Desulfobacterota > Desulfobulbia > Desulfobulbales > Desulfocapsaceae > Desulforhopalus_A. The sequence goes on from JAZDOW010000305.1 coordinate 18,893, forward strand.
CTGCCGCAACGGTTATTTGATCAATCCCCTTGACAAGCAGGCGATTGCCGAAACACTTCTTGGAATTCTGACCGCTAAGGGGGAGTGGCGTCGTCTGGCGAAGAACGGTATCCAAGGCGTTCGCAGCCATTATTCGTGGCAGGCGCATGTGGAAAAATATCTGGCGGTCATCCGTCCTCTGGTAGCAAGGACCGAACTGATATCGAAAACGAATCCGCGCCGGCGACCAGGCGTATTGTTCCGTGATCGGGCAATATTCACCAGTCTTGATCTGAATCTGATCGGTGATCGGGAATCTTTGTCAAAGTTGTTGCAAATCATGCAGAAGCATCATAAGTCGACGATCTTCGGCATTGCCACCGGTCGTCGGCTTGACGATGCGCTTGCCAAACTCAGGTTTTACAATATTCCTGAACCCGATGTACTCATTTCCGGGCAGGGTACGGAGATACACTATGCACCGGATCTCACCAAGTCTGCAGCTTGGGAGCGGCATATCAACCACCTCTGGAATCCTCAAGAAGTGCGGGATATCCTTGCTGAAATACCAGGGCTGAAGATGCAGCCGAAGAGTGACCAGAGCGCCTTCAAGATCAGCTATTTTATTGATCCTGAGGTGGCGGATGTTCAGGAAATTCGCAAGGCATTATTGCGCAACGAACAGGCTGTCAACACCGTCTTTTCATTCGGGCAGTTTTTCGATGTATTGCCGGTACGGGCTTCCAAAGGACTCGCCCTCCGCTGGTGTGCTGAACAGCTCGGCTTCCCCCTGGAGAATACCCTCGTAGCCGGTGTCACCGGTGCCGATGCGGACATGTTGCGTGGTAATACACTGGGGACGGTGGTGGAGAACCGCCATCTTGGGGAATTGTCCGAGCTTAGCAGCGTTGAGAACATTTTCTTCTCGAACCAGGAACATGCAGCAGGCATAATAGAGGCGATAGAACACTACAAGTTCTTTGCGGGTGAGCAGGAAGGGGAAGTCTCGTGAACCGATTTCTGCTTTGCACCGACCTTGACCGGACCTTGATCCCGAACGGTATACAACCCGAAGCGGCAGGTGCCAGAGAACGATTCAAACGATTGGTGAGCCGGACGGACGTCACTCTGGTCTACGTGACCGGCAGGCATCGCCGGCTCATCGAAAAGGCGATTGCCGACTTTCAGTTGCCGCAACCTGATTTCGCCATTGCCGATGTCGGCTCGACGATTTATCGGGTCGACCCGTCCAAGTGGCAGCAATGGGATGACTGGAACGCACAGATTGCCCCGGATTGGCGTGGCCTGTCGCATGATGAGCTAAATTGCTTATTAAGCGTTTTCCCGTTGCTACACTTGCAGGCAAAGGAAAAGCAGAATCGTCACAAGCTCAGCTTTAACGTACCGCTGGAAACGGACATGCAGGTACTGCTCGGTGAGATGGATACGCGACTGAGAAGGGCGGGAATTAAGGCGAATCTGATTTGGAGTATAGATGAGGAAGCAGGTCTTGGCCTGCTTGACATCCTGCCGGCAAGTGCCAATAAATTGCATGCCATCCGTTTTCTCATGCAAAAAAACGGGTTTTTGCTGAAAGACACAATTTTTGCAGGCGACAGCGGCAATGATCTGGATGTGTTGCTGAGCAATATCCCTTCTGTCCTGGTGGCCAATGCCGAAGACCAAATAAAGGGCCGGGCCGCAAATGCTGATATGGACACCCTCTATATTGCTAAAGGCGGCTATCTTGGGATGAACGGAAATTACTGCGCGGGCATCCTTGAAGGAGCAGCCCATTATTGGCCGGAGATCGACAAAATACTCAACGAAATGGACTTACCCCGATAATCTGTAAAGTACTAAAAAACAAAGGCTACTGATGTACGAACAAGCATCCCACGCACTGTTGAACGAAATTCTCCATGAACTCAATCGCGAAATAGGCAACTTTCGCCTGCGGCATTTCTATACCCGTCTCGGAGCGAATTTTTACGCCATCCATTCCCTGTTTCTGTTGCTGTATGGCGACCGTCCCGATTTCAAGGAGCAGATGGTCTGCCTGGTCGAGACGCTGGCACACCGCTATATCGAGCGGGTGCCTCATCTGCGAAAATCCGATTTGGCGCGCGAGCGTAACTATAACTGGTTTCTGAGTCAGAAATGGGTAGGTATGGCGATGTACTGCGATCGTTTTACCGGAGACCTGAAGGGCTTACGCGGAAAGCTGCCGTATCTTCAGGAGTTGGGCATCAATCTGCTGCACATCATGCCCATGCTCGATTGTCCGCCGGACAATAGTGACGGCGGCTATGCGGTGCGCGACTTCAAGAAGATCGATCCCCGCTTCGGAACGACCCATGATGTTGAAAAACTCGCCGCCACTCTTCAGAAACGTGATATGCTCCTGGCCCTCGATGTCGTGGTCAACCATACCTCGGAGGAGCATGAATGGGTGCAAAGGGCGCGTAAAGGCGAAAAGAAATACCAGGATTACTACTATGTCTTTGATGATCGTGAAATGCCGGACATCTACGAAGAGACCATGCCGGAGATATTCCCGGCCGCCGCACCCGGTAATTTCACCTGGGATGAAGCGATGGGCAAGTGGGTGATGACGGTGTTCAACAGCTACCAATGGGATTTGAATTATCGTAACCCGGCGGTGCTGATTGAAATGATCGACATCATCCTGTTCTGGGCAAACAAGGGGGCGGATATTCTCCGCCTCGATGCCGTGGCCTTTCTTTGGAAGAAGGTGGGCAGTACCTGTCAGAACGAGCGCGAGGCCCATCTGCTGCTGCAGTTGATGAAGGACTGCTGTCAGGTGACGGCGCCGGGGGTACTGTTCATTGCCGAGGCGATCGTAGCTCCTGGCGAGATCGCCAAGTATTTCGGTGAAGATGCGATCAACGCCAAGGAATGCGAGATCGCCTACAATGCCACGTTTATGTCACTCCTCTGGGATGCGGTGGCGACCAAGAATGCAATTCTTCTCAACCGCGGTGTCAAGAATCTGCCGGTCAAGCTGGAACGGGCGACATGGCTCAACTATGTGCGCTGCCATGACGATATCGGCCTGGGCTTCGACGACAACGATGCCCGACTGTCCGGCTATGACCCCTTCCAGCATAGGCATTTCCTTGTTGATTATTTTACCGGCAAATTCCCTGGATCTCCTGCCAGGGGCCTGCCGTTCGGCGATAACCCCAAGACCGGCGATGCCCGCATCTCCGGCGCTCTTGCCTCGCTTGTCGGACTTGAGAGTGCGCTTGAAAGTCATGATGAAGAGGCCATCGACGCGGCGATTAAAACCATACTGCTGCTGCACAGCATGATCCTCTCGTTTGGAGGCATCCCACTACTCTATTACGGTGATGCGATTGGAACCCTCAATAGTCTCGAATACCTCGAGGACCCTGCTAAGGCTGACGACAATCGCTGGATTAATCGTTCATTCTTCGATTGGCGGAAGGCGGAAAAACGCTATCGGGTCGGAACAGTCGAGCAGAGAATTTTCAGCGCGCTGAAAAAAATGATTGCCCTGCGCAAGGAAACAGCGGCGTTTGCCGACTTCGATAATCGCCAGCTGCTGTCCGTCGACAACCCCAATCTTCTGGTGTTTTTCCATAGTGATCTGCAAAACAACCGCAACAAGGTATTGGTTGTCGCAAACTTTAACGTTGAGCCGCAAATATTGCCGATAGAGGTGTTGAGATCCTCCGGCTTCTTTCAAATGGACGGCATGAAAGATCTCTGCTCGGGCGAACGTCTTCATCCTGAA
>JAZDOW010000057.1:0-8454 GCA_043798185.1 Pseudomonadota bacterium
CTTCGCCGCCACGGTTGGGTGCAGGTCCGGGCGGCACGGGAACTGGGACTGACCGAGCGGCAAATCGGTTACCGGATTAAGAAATACGGCCTCAATCGCTACGATTCTTTTCGTTTGGAATAAGGCGGGCTTCGCCCCTGCAGGATACTCTTCACCCGACAATCGGCTGGTTGACTTCGACGCTCCTGCCGATTGTTTCCTGTCTTATAAATATCTCTCTTTTAATCGCCGTCTTTTCTGTTGCAGACTTCATAGCAGATGTTATAGATCATTGATCAGTTGCCAATGCCTTAGCTGCACTTAATGGGCGAAGAGTTAAATCAACCAAGACTGAAAATGAATCGACAACAGGATATTCTTCCCGAGCTGATTTCCGACATCCGTGAATTGATTCTCTCCGCTCGCCGGAAGGCAGTCCAATCAGTTGATATTCTACATGTAATGGCCAATTTTGAGATCGGCCGCCGCATCATTGTGCATGAACAGCACAGGGTGCAAGAGCGGGCGAAGTATGGGGACGCAACGCTTATTGACCTGGCAGCAGTGCTGACGGATGAATTTGGAAAAGGGTTTTCTTTGACCAATCTCAAGCTCATGTGCCAATTCTATCTGGCTTATCGGGAACGAATCGGTCAGACACTGTCTGACTCATTGAAGAAGTCCGTTTCGTCAAGGAAAATGCAGACACCGTCTGCACAATTCACCCTGAGTTGGTCGCATTATGTGTGCCTCATGGTAATCAAGAATGTGCCGGAGCGCGATTTCTACGAAATCGAGGCAACAAGTCAGCACCGGTCGTTGCGCGGACTCAAACGCCAGTTCAATTCCGGTATTTACGATGAGCTATTACTTCGACCGCTTTGCCAAACTCGAAGACGAAAACCCAACCATCGGAATAGTCCTGTGCAAAAAGAAACATGATGCTCTGCTGGAAATCACCTTGCCTCAGGATGCCAAAATCCATGCGACGGAACCTTGAAGAATGGGGATAGGAGGGTGGGATAACCGGGAGAGGTGGGTGGACAACTCCATTCAATTGAGAAATATTTTAAGCCAACACGAAAAAAATGAATCGTCAACTGGAAAACTTTCCCGAGCAGATCAAGGAGATTCGCAGGCAATTGGGGCTCTCACAAGAGGAATTAGCCCACGCACTGGGAGTGAGCTTTGCGACAGTCAACCGCTGGGAGAATGGCAAGACCATGCCTTCCAAGTTGGCGCTCACTCAGTTCAGATTGTTTTGTGAACAGAAAATCGCTCAGGGTTTACTCGTCCTGAAGGGAAATAAATGAATGCAGCAGGAACAACAAGGGATCAATAATGAACACAAAAGAGATCATTGATAGGATTTTCAAAGACCCGGCCACAAAGTACGAACTTACCGAATTCGAAAACCTCGGAAAACCGATTCACGATATCCTGTCAATCTTTGCTAAAACCGGGACGACCGGGCGCGATGCAGGAAAAACCAAATACTACCTGAAGAGTTTCATCCCGTTCTCTTCCGGCAATGAAGAGGTTCAGGTTTACGTGGAGGATGGTAAGTCCAGTCCCGAGGAAATTGTTCGCCAGCTCTGGGTGCATAAACTTATACACCAATATAACTACAAGGCAGAGGAAATCGATCTTGAGAAAGGTGTCCAGTTTGGCACCGAAGTGGGCACCAAGGCGGCCGATATCATCGTTTATACCGATGCCGATAAGGAAACTCCGAAGATCATCATTGAGTGTAAGAAGCCTAGACGTAAGGATGGCATCGAACAACTGAAGAGCTATATGAATGCCAAGGGTGCGCCGGTGGCGGTGTGGTCCAACGGTAGCGATAGCATCATTCTCTATCGCCCCTATCCAAAAGAGTTTGATGACACTCTGTCTGATATTCCAAAACGAGGGCAGGAGCCGAAGGATGTTCTGGAAACCAAAAGGACTCTCCTGCAACTGAAGAAGGATTTCAACTTTAAGAAAATTGTTCAGGATCTTGAAGAGCTGGTTTTGGCCGACAGCGGCAAGGATGAATTCAATGAGATCTTCAAGCTGATCTTTGCCAAGATCTGGGACGAAAAAGAGGCCCTGGAAAACCGCAGGGACAAGACTGTCGAGTTCGGCAAGGCCCTTGATCCGGATATCACATTTGATCGTATCAACGGCCTGTTTAAAAGGGCTTGTGCCGAATGGCCCGGTATCTTTAAAGAAAATGAAGATATAGAACTAGCCAAGCGCCACCTGCAGGTCTGTGTCGGCCCTATTGAGGGAGTGCGGTTAATGGGCTCCAACCTGCGCATCATGGACGACGCCTTTGAATATCTCCTTCCCACCGAGGCGAAAAAGAAAAAAGGCCAGTTTTTTACCCCGCGCCATGTGGTGGAAGATGTGCGTGCGCATGCTCAATCCCACCCGCAAGGAATACGTCATGGACCCGGCCTGCGGTTCCGGCGGATTTTTGCTGCATGCCATGGACTGGTGTTATCCGGCCGATGATAATGACAAGCGCGAACTGCGCAAGCATAAATACGCCTCCAAGTATCTCTGGGGCATCGACTTTGAAACTCGAGCGGCCAAGACTTCCCGCGCCCTGATGTTGATTGCCGGCGATGGCCATACCAACATCTTCGGCCCGGATGTCAGCAGCCTTGACCCGAAAACCTGGTATGAAACCGGTTCCGGGCAGGCACTCATGCACGGACTACGACAGGCAAAACTCACCGCTACAACCATTCCTGAAAATGAAACCCTGCGCGATGACGATAAGGCCTGGGAGTATTTCGACGAACTGAAATTCGATGTAATTCTTGCCAATCCTCCCTTTGCCGGAGAGATGAAGGACCGCAAGATGCTTGCTCATTATGAACTGGCCAGGCCCGCCTTGAAAAGGGCCGGGGACGATAAAGCGCCCAAGGAAGAGCGCGATGTTCTGTTTATCGAGCGCATTTTGAAGATGCTCAGGCCGGGAGGCCGGGCCGCCATTGTTTTACCGCAGGGTAAGTTCAATAACTCGTCCCTTGCCTTTATCCGCGAATGGATTCTCAGAAAAGCCCGACTGCTGGCGGTGGTCGGCCTGCATCCCAATACCTTCAAGCCGCATACCGGCACCAAGACCTCGGTGCTCTTTGTCCAGAAATACAGTAAGCAGCAGCTTGCCGACATTGCCCGCGTCCATGACGAGGTGGCCAAAGATTGCCCGGCTTATGAGGCAGAGATTCAGGCCCTGCTGGTCACCCATGCAGATGCCTCCGATGTGCCGGATGCGGCAATTTCCGAGGCGGTGGCCGATTTGATCAGCGAGACCTTCACTGAACTGGAACCGGAGGAACCAATTGTTGAAACCGGAGGGGACGAAAACGGCGAAATGGATGGCGAAACACCGGTGGGTCAGGAGGAACTGATCAATCAGGCCGAGGAGAGGATTGACGCCCTTAAGGCTGTACTCATTAAAGCAAAGCAGAAACTGATGGATCTGGGCAGCGACCAGGAAGCACTAGAACAAAAAAAGAACCAGGAAATCGATATCCTGACCTCTTCCTGGGATGGTGAAAAAAGCGGATTGAAGTTTTCTGTCCAGGAGATGAATCAAACCTATAAGGTGAATCTAAAGACGCTGAAAGTAGCCCAGAAAACCAGGGAGAAAAAACTCAAGGCCGAAATTAAAGGGCTAGAAAAGGAGATTTTTGTTGCCTCCCACAAACTGAAGCTGCTCACAAATCGGGGAAAGTTGGAGCTAATTTTGGCCGATGCCGATCTGATTGGCACCCTGAAAGAGCGTTGGATTGCCGCCGAGGTGGCCAAGCGGCTCGACTACCCGATCTTTATGGCGGTGAGCGAGCGCGGTGGTAAGGATAATTCCGGCGATTACCGGTATATGCTGGATGAGAAGAGCCAGTTGATCGAGGATGAAAGCGGACAGCCCAGGATTGACCAGGACTTGGTGAATTATGACCTTACTGCTGAATATCTGGCTAATGTCGCAAATATTTCTGATGAAAAGCTTTGCGTCGCTGAGGCCTTTGTGCGTTTTGCCCAGAAGCAGGGGCTTGAGTTCTGGAGGTCGGAATAATGGCGGTTTGGAGTTTAACAACAACTTCGGAATCATTGCATACGCGGCGCATTGATGCTGAGTTTTCACAACCCAAATACATTGAAGCCGAACAAGTCGTTAGGAGATGTGGTGTCGAAGATCTTGGAAACCTTGGTTCTTTTGTTCCGGGCCCATTTGGTTCAGCCTTTTGTGTTAGAAACTACGATTTAAAATCTCCTTATCGATATATAAGAGGTCAAGACGTTAAGCCGTTTTTTATCATTGAAGATGATCTTAAGTTCATTCCAGAAGCAGACTTTGTAAGACTTAATAAGTATGCAATAAGCAAAGATGATTTAATGATTTCGGTAGTTGGCACTCTGGGAAATGTTGCTGTTTGCACTGAGCGAGAGACCCCTGCCATGTTTAGCTGCAAGAGCACATTGTTTCGTTCATATAATGTTGATCCGTATTTTCTTCTTGCGTATCTTAATTCTCGTTATGGGCAGCTTTGTCTGCTTCGCAGACAAAGAGGTGCAATACAAATGGGTCTTAATATTGAAGATCTGCGAAGCATGCCTGTTCCGAGATTTGATAGCCATGCAGAAGTTGAAATAGCTGCGGATGTTAGGAATGCACATCGTAATTTGATATCTTCACGCGAACTTTACCTAACTGCCAAACAACTTCTCTATTCTGAACTAGGGTTGGATAAGCTGCGCTTTAACAAACCCGTAGACTACACAGCCCAATTAAGAGAGCTGGAGTGTGCACAGCGGTTTGATGCACAGCATTACCAATCACGTTTTGTCGATTTGCTGAACCACTTATCCAAATTTTCGAGTCAAAAAGTCCGTGACATCCAGATCTGCAACCGGCGAGGCATTCAGCCGGTTTATGTGGAAGGTGGAGATTATGCAGTGGTGAACAGCCAGCATCTTGGGCCAAAGCACATTAATTATGATGGATTGCAAAAGACATCAGCCAAGGCATTTCACGCCTCTCCAGAGGCGCACATCCAACAAGAAGATTTATTGATTTACACTACCGGTGCCTATATCGGCAGGACAAATACCTATCTTAGCGATAAACCTGCTTTCGCCAGCAACCATGTCAATATTCTTCGGTTGACCCCAGACATAGACCATGCCTATTTGGCATTGGTGTTCCAGTCAATCATTGGCCAATTCCAGACACAAAAACATGCCAGGGGTAGCGCCCAGGCAGAGCTATATCCGACAGATATCGACAAATTTGTCGTGCCGGTACTACCATCTGCCCGGCAGATTGTCATTGGAAATCTTGTTCGTGAGAGCCTGGAAAGACAACGACAATCAGCACAATTGCTCGAACAAGCCAAATCCCGTGTTGAGCAACTCATCGTGGAGGCGGTGCAGTAATGAGCGGCAAAAAGTCATCAGGTCCCAGTTCAGTCGCCACGGGCCAATTCCTGGTCTACGAGGCTGAAGATGGTCGTATCAAGATTGATGTGCGGCTGGAGAATGAGACGGTCTGGTTAACCCAGCGATTGATGGCGGAGCTGTTTCAGAAGGATGTAAGGACGATCAATGAGCATATTCAGAATGTCTATGAGGAACGTGAACTGGAACCGGAATCAACTATCCGGAAATTCCGGATAGTTCAAAAGGAGGGGGCACGGGATGTGGCCAGGATGGTTGATTTCTATAACCTCGATATGATCATCTCCGTCGGCTACCGGGTGAAAAGCCATGTGGCCACTCGCTTCCGCATTTGGGCCACCCAGCGACTGAAAGAATACATTATCAAAGGGTTTGTGCTGGATGACGAGCGCCTGAAAAATCCGGACCAACCCTTTGATTATTTTGAAGAGCTTACCCGCCGCATCCAGGATATCCGTACCTCGGAGCGGCGGTTTTACCAGAAGATCACCGATATCTATGCCACCAGTATCGACTATGACCCGACGCTGGAGATCAGTATCAATTTTTTTAAGACCGTGCAGAACAAGATGCACTGGGCCATCACCGGCAAGACTGCCGCCGAAATTGTCCATAGCCGTGCCGATGCCGATAAGGCCAATATGGGACTGACCAACTGGCGCGGTGCAAAGGTGCGCAAACAGGACGTGATTATCGCCAAGAATTATCTGGAGGCGGAGGAACTGGCCGCGCTCAACAATCTGGTGGAGCAATACCTGATCTTCGCCGAGGGCCAGGCCATGCGCCGTATCCCTATGCATATGAGTGACTGGTTGAAAAAGCTTGATGCTTTTCTCAATATCAACGACCGTGATATCCTTTCCCATGCCGGGAAGATCTCCCATGAGATGGCCCGGCAGGTAGCGGAAGACGAATATGAGAAATTTCACCGCAAACAGCTTGCCGAACAAGACCGTATCGGCAACGACTTTGATAGGATGATTAAACAACTGCCCGGCGGCAAACGGGGGAAAAAAGAATGAAGCTGACCATGGAAGACCAGCGTCTGCTGGCGGAACTCTGCGAACAACACGGCGTCAGCGCCGATAAGGTGGTGAAGCTGTTGGATACGGTGCACGAGTATGAATTCAAGGAAAGGCGGACCGGGGTGTATGACGCCCTGCGCGAGATCCTCAAGAGCAAACCGGGGACGCAGCCATGAAATTCATCAAACTGACCATCGAAAACTACAAATCTTTTCAGTTCGCAACAGAGATCCTTTTCCCGGTAAGCAGGGACGGGCGCTCCATTTTTTTGATCGGTGGCATGAACGGGGCGGGCAAGACCTCGATCATGGAGGCGATCAACTATTGCCTGTATGGAGCCAAGGTTGACGAGATTTTCCGCAACATCAACCGCCGGGAAAAGTCGAAAGGCAACGCCAATGTGGCCTTTGAACTGGTCATCGAGATGGATGACGGCTCGGAGCTGATTGTCAAACGTTCCTGGAGCGCCGGAGCCATCGCTGAGCCCAAATCCCGTGATCTCAGTGAACGGTTGGTGGTGGTGCGCGACGGCAAGCGGGTGTCGGTACAGAATCAGGAAATCTGGCAGGACTTTATTCGCGCCGCCATCCCGCCGGGCATTACCCAGTTTTTCTTTTTCGACGGCGAAAAGATTCAGGAGATCGCTGCCGATGACCATTCGGAGGTGCGTCTCAAGACATCCTTGGAGGCGGCGCTCGGTATCCAGAATATCAACCGGCTGGCCACCGACCTTGCCTATATCAAGCAGGAGGAGCGTAAAGGCTTCGTGGAGATCTCCGATGAGGATCTCGATTTCAAACAAAGTGAATTGAAAAAGGAAAAGAGCAAGCTCAGCCGTAAGCAACAGGAGCGAAAAGGCCTGCAGCTTGAACTGGAAACATTCACCCTGCAGCTGGACGATGCCAAAAAGCGTTTTGCCGCCACCTTTCATGCCGAGCCGGAGAGCCGGGAAGCAATGCGCGAACAGGAGAAAAAACGGATTCGAACATCAAATCGCCTGACCCAGGTGGAGACCGAGCTTCGCAACCTCTGTGAAAAGGCGCTGCCCTTTGCCCTGTCCGGCAGGTTGTTTGATACCATTCGCAATCAGATCGAGGTTGAACGGGAATCAGCCAGCAGCGCGGCGATCAAGGAACACGCCGCAGAACTGGCCAAGCGACTGGTGCGGGTGGTGGAAGAGCCCGAGCCGATCTATCAAGAAAAGCTCTCTGCTGCTAAAATGACAGAGTTGGAACGGCGGATCGTCTGTCTGCTGAGGGAAGGCGATAGCCTTGGAGATGTCAAACGGGTACTCGATCTTTCCGACCGCGATGCTGCACGAGTGCTGAACCGGATTGAATCGTTGGAAAAGAGTGATGTCTTTCTCATCCAGCCGCTTTTAGAAGAAAAGCGTGAGTTGGAAGTACAGTTGCGGAAACTGGAAGGTTTGAACAGTTTGAGTGGAATGACCGAATCGGAACGCGCATTGTTTGAACAGCTGCAGGCGGAGATGGAGAGCTGCTCCACCCAGATTGGTCGTAAGTCCGAGCAGATCCGCATGTTGGAGGAAGAGATGCTGACACTTGAAAAACGTATCAGCGGCATCGAGATCGAGATCGAGAAGCTGTATGAAAAGCATAATGTCTCCAAGGAAAAAGCCGAATTTATAGAAGAATGCGACAACATCGCCAGCGTTTTGAACCAGTTTATGGTGCGGCTGCGTAAGAACAAAGTGCATCTGCTGCAGGAAAAGACCTTTGAAATGTACCGGCTGCTCTCAAGTCGCAGCGGGTTGATTAAGGATCTGACCATCGACGACAAGACCTATGAGGTGCGCATTAGTGACCGCAACGGACATGAAATTAAGAAATCCGGGCTTTCCGCCGGGGAAAAAGAGGTCTTCGCAGTGTCGCTACTCTGGGGGCTGGCACAGACCAGCCAGCTGAAACTGCCGATCATTATCGATACGCCGCTTTCCAGACTCGACAGCACCCATCGGGATAATATCGTTAATAAC
>JAZDOW010000011.1:0-4322 GCA_043798185.1 Pseudomonadota bacterium
CTCATCGATACCGCCAAGAAAGACGGTTTCACCACCATTTACGGTGAAAAAGACCTGAGCGGCCTTGGCTCGATTTACGCCTTCAAGGAAGAACCAAAACTCTACGGGATGAAAGAGAATCCAACCATTCCGAGCAGTGTGGTCTTCTGGCACACGTATTTAAAACCGCTCTCGTTGATCGGTCTCGGTGGCGTAGTCGCTGCAGCGGCGATCCATTATCTGGCCATTGGCCCCCACAAGGAAAAGGAAGAGGAGGAGGTGTGAGATGGCTGAGATGGTAAGAAAATCAAGTATCGACGAAATCCTGAACCACTGGATACTCGCCGGAAGCTGTATCCTGCTCTCTATCACGGGATTCGCTTTCCTGTTTCATCTGGAGCCGGTCAGCGCCCTATTTGGCGGGGTAAACACCATGAAGGATGTCCACAACTGGCTGGGAGTGGTTTTTGCTTTATCCCTCCTCTATTCCATGCGTCATTATCTCGTGGATGCTCTCGACTACGACGCCGATGACCTGCAATGGTTCAAAGTGGCGGGAGGGTATTTGTCCCATAAAGTTACCGTTCCGCCGATGGGCAAATACAATCCCGGCCAAAAACTGTATTATCTGGCCATTGTAGTATGCGGAATTGCCATCGCCCTATCCGGCCTTGGCATGTGGTTGATGAAGGATAACGGGGCGATCATGCTCTTGTCGCAACTTGTTCACAATGTGGCATTCTGCGTTTTTGTCATCGCCGTGCCGGTTCATATTTACCTCGGCACCTTGGCCAATCCTGGGACATTCCAGCTCATGATCAGCGGCACCTTGCCTCTCAGTGAGGCAAAAAAGCGATATCCCAAGTGGATGAAGGCAGTCGGCAAGATGTAATTCCGACCTAACCCAAACAAAAGGGCCAACTTCAAATGAGGATAAAAGGGGATACTCCGGTATCCCCTTTTATATTTGCCATGCTGAAAAAACTGCTGAGTTGTGTTTTCGTCTTGTTCCTCTTCGGTACGGCCCTGGCCGAGGAGACGCGCACCGAGGTACCCATCGGCGATTCTCCGACCATGGGACCTGCCGATGCGCCGGTCACACTTATCGAGTTCATCGATTTCCAGTGACCCCACTGCGTGGCGGCCGGTCCGACCGTCAAACAGATCCTCAAGGCCTACCCCGACAAAATCCGACTGGTGATAAAAAATTATCCCTACAAATACCGCGACTTTTCAAAGATTGCCGCCGAGGCCACGCTTGCAGCACGGGACCAGGGAAAATACTGGGAGATGCACGACCTTTTGCTGACCCGCTCGCCAAAGCTTGACCGGGCCAGCCTGATAGCCTATGCTGGTGAACTGGGCCTTGACGTAAAAATATTTACTGCAGCCCTCGACCTCGGCAAACATGCGGGGGAAATCGAGGCTGATATCCAGCTCGCCCAGTCAATAGATCTCTACAACACACCAACAATCTACATCAACGGCCGGCAGATTGTCGGCGAACGGCCCTTCGACTTCTTTAAGAAGATCATCGATGAACAATTGGCTTTAGTCGGGAAATAACCGAATGGGAAAAATATTCATTGGACTTATCATTACAGTCTTTTGCCTTCCGGCATACGGCTATACCGCCCCACTGGAGCCGACCGGAGAAGTCCCTGTTCCGAAAGGGAATCCGGAGACAACTGCAAAGATCGAACTCGGCAAGAAGCTTTTCTTCGATCGGCGGTTGTCAGGTGACGGAACCATGAGCTGTGCCACCTGCCATGACCCTAAACAAAGCTTCAGCGATGGGATGGAAATCTCCCTCAACTATCCCACTACCCGCAATTGGCGTAACTCTCCCACCCTCATAAACGTAGCCTTCCAGAAATATCTCTTCCACGACGGAAGAGCGGCAAGCCTTGAGGAGCAGGCCCTGTTTCCGATGATGTCGGCTTTCGAAATGAACCAGAACCTGGATTTCATGGAGGAGGAGATCCGCGCTGTGCCGGAATATGTGGCTGAATTTACCGAGATCTTCGGGGACCCGGACATCACCAGGGAACGTGTTGCCATGGCGATTGCCGCATTCGAGCGAACCCTCATTTCCCACGATGCCCCCCTTGACCGCTTCCTGCGCGGCGATAAAACCGCTCTTTCACCGGAAGCCATACAAGGATATGAGATCTTTACCGGCAAGGGAAAGTGCAGCGAATGCCATTACGGCGCCAAGCTGGCTGACGACAGGTTTCACGCGCTGCAGGTCCGGGAGAATCCCGAACACCTAAAGGACCCGCGGATAGCAGCCACGCGCAGATTCGTCGCCAAGATTTCTCATTTTGATGATTTTCGCACCCTAGCCGAAGACCCCGGCAGATATCTCATCACCAAGGATCAAAAAGACTGGAAAGCTTTCAGAACGCCGAGCTTAAGAGAAATAGTCGGAACCTCCCCCTATATGCACAACGGCATCTACGCAACTCTCACCGAGGTCATCGAGTTCTTCAATGCCGGTGGTGGGGAGAACAACACAGTACTGAAGCCCTTGCAACTCACCGCCGCAGAAAAAAAACAACTGCAAGTTTTCCTCGAAGAAGGCTTGACCGGAGCAAAAGACACCTTTACCTATCCAAAAATCCCATAAGGAGAATTATGACCCTTGATATTCAGGCCTTAATAGAAAAACGCCCGCACCTCAAAGACCCTCTCGAACTCTACGCCAGGTGGCAGCGCTTTCACAGCGAAGCTCAGGAGCTCCTACCGAGGGAGAGATCGGCGATGTCGTCTGCCGACTCCAAGGCCTACCCGCGGGAAATAGCCGGCAAGATTTTTCGTCTCTTTGCGGGAAACTTCGACCTGCCGGACAAGGAATTTGAACCACTCCACCAGGCGCTGGAAAAAGGCGATATCGACTTCATGCGCTTGCCTCTGGGCGAACTTCCGACCCTGCCGGGCCTATCTTGCACCGACGAAGAACTGACGAAGGTTCTATTTCTGCTCTGCAGACCTTACTTCCTTGCTCTCCGCGAGACCTTCCCTCTGGACGGCAGCGAGTGGGAGGGCGGACGCTGCCCCCTCTGCTCGGCACAGGCATCGCTAGCATCCATTATCGAAGGCCCAAAGCGCCTTCTGCACTGCTCTTTTTGTCACACCTCGGGTCCATACCGCTTCATCGGCTGTCCGAATTGCGGCAGCGTTGATACGACAAAGCTCAATACTATCTTGTCCGAAGACGAACCTGGATTCCGCATTGCCACCTGCGATGCCTGCCACAGTTATGTGAAGGTCATGGAACACCCAGTTTTAAAGGAGATGGCCATTGACCTCGCGGACATAGCCAGTCTTCCCCTCGACATCGTCGCCCAGGACAAGGGTTATGCTCGCATAGTACCGAACCCCATCAGCTTAAAAAAGATGGGGTAAGAGAAAAAACTGGAAGACCTTCTTCCGGCAAATATCCCAACCACGATAAAGGGGCTGTCAAAGTTGGGCAGCCCCTTTTCTTTTACTGTCAGTCGCAGATGACATGAGTCCAAAACCTCGGCTCCCGTAAAATCGATCCCTGCCTGAACGTGACAATTCAGTAGCTTTCCCGCATATTTTTAGTTTATAAGATTCAATCTTCCTTTTCCCTTGCAAGTTACCATATTCTTCTCCAACCTGGACCACAACATGAAAGTCAAAAATCACCTGCTGCCTCTTCTCCTGATCGCCTTTCTTTTCGCTACCGACGGGGCAATCGCTTCGGCAAAAGAAGACACCGGGCCAAATAAGCATGAGATGACCAATGGTCAGGCGGTAATTCTCGGCATCGTTGAAGGTTTGACTGAATACCTGCCGGTCAGCTCAACCGGCCATCTCCTCCTGGCCGAGCGCATCATGGGTATCGGGGAAGGAGCCTCACCTTCGCTAAGCGATCAGGAACGAAGCAAAGAGGCCACCGATGCCTACACCATCTGCATCCAGGCAGGGGCAATTATTGCCGTACTTGGTCTGTATTTCAGCCGGGTTATGCAAATGATCATGGGGCTGTTCGGCCGCGATCCCGCCGGTCTCCGTCTGTTGCTCAGTATAGTGGCCGGTTTTATGCCGGCGGCGGTGATCGGCCTGATGTTCAATAAACTGATTAAGTCCTACCTCTTCGGCCCCTGGCCGGTGGTTGCCGCCTGGCTGGTCGGCGGTTTGGCAATCCTTCTTGTCAGTTACCGAAACCGCGACAACCATACAGTACGCTCCGGCAACACCCTTGAAGCCCTCACCTGGAAAATGGCCGTTATAATCGGTTTTGCCCAATGTATTGCCATGTGGCCGGGAGTAAGCCGCAGCCTGGTGACTATTGTCGGCGGCATGCTGGTGGG
>JAZDOW010000073.1:0-5409 GCA_043798185.1 Pseudomonadota bacterium
TCTGTCGCATAAGAAGCTACCTGACGACCTGCAGGAAACAGGATGTATCTGCGACTGAAGCACTACGTTTACTGTTCCAAGGTAAATGGCCGGCATTCATGGAATCTGCAGAAACTTAAATAAGTGCTAAATAGTTACGAAAAATCAAGTCCCCTTCTTTTTTAAGCAATGGGGTGGAAAAAATAAAAAGAAAAACGGAAGATTACTCGAAAATAAAATTTGGGATGAAATGCCTTTTAAAACGGCTGGATGAAAGATATCCTACAATACATAACCTCTCTTTAGTCGGTACAATTTTGATGGAATGACACTTACGCTACAAACGGATTCTCGAAGGTAAAAAAAAATTGAACCACCTCTGTTCCAGGTAGCCAAAAACAGGAGCAACACCTGCTTACAATTCCAACGGCATCTATTCTAAACATTACGGTCGTGGCGAAACAGCCGCCGTCTGACACACTGGAATTGAAATCTTCACCGTAAAAAGATTGAACGAAACTGCATTGTCGATGGTAAAGAGTGCCATTTTTTGCGGATAATGATAAAAGGCGTTGTTTGATCGTGTTGGATTTTATTATTAGGAATGATTATTATATAATTTATGACCGTTCTTGCCCATTTGCATAAAGTTCTCCAGTTTGCTCTCTTGGCGGCGGGTGAACAAGACGATTATCAGGATAGATCTTTAGGCCCAATTCATTTAATTAAATACGTCTATCTTGCTGATCTTGCATATGCATCCCGTCATGATGGAAACACATATACCGGGGTTCGGTGGCAATTTTATAATTTTGGTCCAATGTCAAGTGAAGTGTATCAGGCTATTGAACCAGCATTACTCGCTATTGATGCTGATATAAGAACTTTTCACTCTGACTATGGTAATGAAGATTGTAAAAGATACACTGCGAGCGATGATTATTGCTTAAGCGAAGTGGAGAACTACCTGCCAGTAACTGTTACCGGCACCATCCGGAGGCTTTTAAGGAGGTATGGTAATGATACTGGGGCATTGTTGGAACATGTCTATCGGACAAAGCCTATGATTTGTTCTAGGCCAAATGAATATTTAGATTTCATTTGTGCAGTCGACCGAGAGGTTGAAAGCGATGAGTATGTCCCTTTTATGGAAGCATTGAGCCAAAGAAAAATAAATAAACTAAAGCAAAATACGCGCGAAATTGTGGAGAGGCGACGTGAAACACCTCCACGAAGGAGAAGAAGGAATTCTATTAATCCAGCAGACCTTAATTTATCGGAAGATGATTATGCTGAAGGGTTAAGGTGGCTAGATGAGTTAGCTGGAGATAGTATAGAAGCGGGGCGCTATGAAGCGAACTTTGACGATTCTGTTTGGCAACCATCCATAAGAGATGCCCACTAACTTTCCTGCGGATTCAATACAATATTTGGTTCTCGAGCTTGGCGAGTCGTGGTGGGAGACATCTCCAGGTTCAGAAATATCCTGTGGCGATTTAGTCAAAGCATTTGTTCCTCATGTTGATCAATTACCTTTCGGTGTAAAACCTTCAGGCCGGGCTGTAGCTACAGAACATGGTAGGGGTATTTTAGATGTCGAAATAATACAGGTCGGAGCACCCCTGAGCCGTAGACCTGGCCTTCCTGTAGCTGCGATGACATTACATGAGGGGGAGTGGTGGGCAGCCTATCGTGCTAAAAAACGACCATGTCTTGTTGTGGCTGAACCAGGAGACCAAGTAAGCTCATCTTTGACCAGGGGGATGCCAAGCAGGAACACAGTTCCTGCTTTACTTGCCGCACCTTATTATGGAGTCGACAGGGATGGCAGTAGGGCAGGATATAATCCCAGATTCGCCGATGCTGTCAGGCATGCTAAGTTAAGGCAATTTATGGTTGATCAATTGCCGATCTCGGGCGGGCCGGTTGAATCTATTCTTCGATTTGATCAAATCCAGCCGATAGGGTTTTCTCATCAGGCTTGTGAAAAGCTTGGCTTTCGTCTAACTGAAACTGCACTGGGTATAATTGACGACTGGTTGAGTTGGTTTATTTGGGATGATTTGCCCGGAGAGAGCTGGATCCGGGAGCTCCATGCGAATTTGCGGTCAGTAGAGTAGATTATTTTGTGATTGCAAAAAGGTGCATAGCTTTTCAGTAAAAACTGGTGAAAGTAAATTTAAAACACCATGGTATGTTTAATATCATGCGATTACACGAAAGCACGTTTATTATAAACTTGATCATCACAATATCTGTGACCAAAATTGTGTCCAAAAAGCGTGATGAACAGTGACCTGTAATTATAGTGAGTGATATCTAGCTCAGAAAGGCGATCTAAAGAAAAGCATTTAATATTAAAATCTTAAATCACTTAACATCATTTTGTATCTCATATTGTCATCTACTTGCACATGGGTTCGAGCCCCGCAACCAACATGCGGGGCCGCACCTTATTCCTGATGACATCGGACCGTAGTCAGATCAAGTCAAAATTATTTCACCTGATCTCAAAATTTCTTCTGCATAGTTTATTTTTAAGCTCGAATACTGCGCTTACCCCTAGATTTGCGAGATGGTTTCTGCTCCAATTTTTCCTTTGCTTTCGCATTCTCCTGTTTCAACTCTCGTTTATATTCAATCCGTTGCTCTAGTCCTTCCATTGCTTTATCGACAACCGGCTGAACCTGGCGTTTAACGCCATCCATCCCCAAGATCGAGGACTTGGCTAAGTCATTGAAGTCAGTAAACGCCTTAGAATCAGCCGATTGCTCGCCAGGTGCAAAAACGGGAAAGATAGCCTTTCCTCCAACAGCACGGGCTGTTTCAGTGGCTTTGACACGGCCGGGATTGATCCCGAGAGTGGCTCCGACGTTCAAGTCATCGTCACCAGCGATAATGATCGGTTTGTCGGGATATTTCAGGTGAAGAGCCTGAGCCACCGGCAGTAAATTACCTGAATCGAACGCTGAAACCGTACCATGCCCCAAAGCTTCGGAAAGAGTGGCAGCGGTGGCATAGCCCTCTGCAATGACCAGTACCGGTGCTGCAGCAAGAGCGTCCATGCCGCCGACCGGATGAAAACACCCTTCCTTTCGGCTGTTTTTCGCAAAGCGTTTGGTCCCATCCTCCTGGATATATTGCATGGTCCAGAGCATGCCGTTGACATCGAAGGCCGGGATATAGGTGGTTTTATAGTCGCCATCGGTTAAAGCCCCAACGTGAGGCTGGATCCCTTTATCTCTCAAATAGGCAGTCGCTTCGGCAACAGGAACCAGATCTTCCTTCTGCCGAACGATACGCTGGGAGGTAGCCTCATGGGTTTCTTCAAGTTTGGCCGCACGTTCAGCCTGTTTGGCAGCAGCAACGGCCTGCATCTTCGCCTTTTCCTCTGGATCAAGTGAATAGCCCTTGGCCTTCCATTTCATGTCGATGCCGGTACGGTTATTCTTGATATAACCCGCAGGATGACCGTCCAGATGACAGACATAGAAGCCTGCCTGATCACCTTTTCTGTCACCTTCAACACCGATCCGATGTTTCTGGCCATCCATAATGGGATGGCCTCCTGCAACGACACATCCGAGTGCCGCCAAGGCCTCGGTAAACTCTTCCCTTGGTGCCATGGCCGGATCCTGATTTGCAACATTGTCCATGTCCCATCGTTTAAGCTTCGCCAAATCTGCTTTCGGTCCGACGTACCAGGACTTGGCCGTTTTGTCCCATAACGCTCCCGCAGCCTTGGCCACCGATCGCTCACCGTAGGGTACGGCAAGATACTGATGATCGGCTGCAGTGCTTGATTGTATCTGCCGATCTTCACCTTCAATTGTAAATGCTTTCCCGTCCCCATGTTTCCAAACCCCGTCCACCTTGTTGATATGCTCAAACCGTCCCTCCGGAAAAAGCATTAAAAATCGATGCCCTCCAACTTCATCGGCCTTAGCAATGACATCAACGGCGGCAGTAAATCGATAAGTCACATCAGAACGAGGATCATGGAGTTCAAAACGAAGAGCCTGCTCATTGCCCTTAACTTGGCTAGGGCCTTGTTCCAATGAAGGTGCCTTATTCAACCATTTTTCAAAAGGAGAAGAATCAGTATCTGCCGGGATAAACCAGGACCGTTCCCTGCGGTCCCAGCGGGCGCCAAGAACCTTAGCCTCGTCTTTTTCCTTGAAGGGTACACCCAGATAAACCCGGTCCACAGCCTTGCCAGCAAGGTCCGTAAGGTTCCGCCCGTCGTCAAGTTCCGGAGCATTGGCATCGAAAATCCGGGCGGTTTCGGTGGTCACACAAAGACTGGTGACCAGTGCCTGTGCCGGATCATTCAAGATGACGGCTACCACCGGCCCGTCATCACCGCCCTGTTCAACCGCACCGTCCGTTTTTTTAACAATGACCGATTCGGTTTGTCCCCATGGGATATTCCTACCAACGATAATTCCAGTCTTGATCGGTCCGGAAATGCCTGCAGCCTGGCAGGCGGCCTGGACATGATTGTTTGCCGCCAGGGCCTCCGCCATTGCAACAGCGAGGGGATCGTCAGCCGAACCACAGAGAATTATGGGGACATCGCCAACAAAGACGGCCGCATGGTTGGTATTCCTGAATTCGTCAGTGGGTGTGTAGACGCTCGGTGCAAGGGTGAAGAGTTTAAGAAGTCTGGCAAGTTCTTTCTGATAGGTATTCTCTGGTGGTAAGGGTTGTGACATGCTGACCTCATAAGGTTGAGCCTGATGTTCTGCTATACGCTCTTCAACCTGGCTTCGAATGTGACTGAGGTCCAATGCCTGCTGCTGTTCGAAGGCCAGAACATAATCCTGGATCCTCTCGGCATCAGCTGCCGCCCGGAAGATTTCCAGAGGATTTTCCTCCAGGACCTTGATCCACGATTTGACATAGGCTGCATGCTGACCCGGATCGTGACCGATCCCTAACTCATCACCCAGGATCATGCTGGCGATCTCGGCCCGCAGCTCCTCTTTGGAATACTCGACGCTGCAGAACGGATTCAAGAGATCACGGTTCAGACGCGACGAATGACCCGTCCAGTGACCGAGTTCATGCAGCGCGGTGGCATAATACTGATCGGCGGTCTTGAATTGACTCCTGCCGGGCAGATGAATGCTGTCGGTTGAAGCTCGGTAAAACGCCCGGTCATGTTCACCGTGACGGATCACGGCCTGAGAGGCCTGCAGGATATGTTCGGCCCGGTCGAGGATCTGCCATGAAGGCTCTTTGCGCTCAAGCGGCGGCAGGCCTTCTACCTGATCGGCATTGAATACGGTTGCAAAAAACACCCTCGGCCGTTCCAGCGGCAATTGCCCTTTCCTGGGCTGGCCCTGGTCG
This sequence comes from Pseudomonadota bacterium, assembly GCA_043798185.1. Classification (GTDB taxonomy): domain Bacteria; phylum Desulfobacterota; class Desulfobulbia; order Desulfobulbales; family Desulfocapsaceae; genus Desulforhopalus_A. The sequence goes on from JAZDOW010000073.1 coordinate 5,332, forward strand.
TCAAGCACTGGCCTTCCGGATTCATCGGTGATAGTCTGTTCCTCCGAGAACTTCCAATATTGAATGGAGGTCCCCTTT
>JAZDOW010000095.1:0-4087 GCA_043798185.1 Pseudomonadota bacterium
ATGAAAATATTTATCCCACTAAGCAAAAAGTTTCAGACGCTGAACTGGCTGCCATCAAAATTATACGCCATGAATTCCACGGTGAATGGAACTACTACATTAACCCTTAAATGCGACAGTTATTTATGCGCGGCGCCTTAGCGTTGTCTTCGCGCATTGGGTTGAGGCTGCACCCATAGTGTCCATAATCGGCGTTGTGGTTTCCCTTGCGGTGGTGACAGCTGGCATGATGGTCGGTGAAAAGCCGGTATTTGTTTTTGGTTTGCTGACTGCGGCTGTCGGCTTGGGTAATTTCTGCCTGCACGTAGTTAAACTACACAGCAACTATGCCTGGGTGGCGTTGGCCCTCATCGGAATCGGTGTTATGTTCAGCGCTTCCCTTATCGAAAAGAGCCGCACCGGATCATTCCTTAAGTGCTTTTCACTATGGGGTAGGCTCAAGGCTGGATCAGATAAATAAGCATCGGCGAAGCTGGCCGTTACTTATTTGTTAAATTATCTAAAGCGGGCTAACGCCCGCAACCATCCCGAATTTCTTGCTACGAAGCTACATAACGAGCAACTGACAATACGCTGTTTCTTGGCTAACAATTACCCAGATTCACCTGATATTCTGACACAAGCCTGTCATTGCAGGGCCTACATGATTGGGAGAAGATTTCGATTTAAAAATAGCTTTGAAAATATCTTTTAAAGGGACCACTTCCCCGTTGCTCATGGCCTATTGGCAATCACCAGCGCCAATCCTCTCTCCCGCTAAGCTCATTGCCGCCGACCTTGGAATGAGAAGTTTAACGCCACCATTTAAATTTAGTTGTTGCTGTACCGAGGCATTTCTAATCGCCTCAATTTTCCAACTTCAGGTTCTCCACCTGCAGCTGTAAGGGATAGGAAATGGCGACATCCTGTTCTGCTCTCGTTATCATTTCTCCATTTTCACCAAGACCGCTGAAGTTGCTAAGGACTTTCAGGCTACTCCACCGACAATAATATCAGGACAAGGAAATCCCCTCGCCTGAAGCAGAACCTTACACAACATCTCCTCACCGTTGTGAGCAGCAATGGTGGCAGTATCGTTTCAGGCAGATTGCCACCAACCTCTATCTCTTCCAATTATCCTCGTCTATGAGCAAATGAGCCTGACAATAATCGCTGTATGCTTCGATGTGACCAACATCCCTACAGGTTCCATTTCTGAAGATTTTGCAAAACTGCATCAGCTGCAATTTTTTGCAATTCCATGGCAAGATCATTGGATAAATTGGCTGTATATTTTGCCCCTTCTGGACTCTCACGAAATAATGTCGCATAGAAAATGCACGCAGCCAGATATGCTCCCTGTTCGTTGGGGTGCCGATCATCCACCCAAGGGTTAAATTGAGGAATACTCTTCATCGCAACAAACCAGGCATGACCAACCGGTGCTACTGGCACCCCTAGCTCTTCGGCGATTTCAGAGTACCCTTGTATAATCTCCAGTTGCATATTTTCATATTTGGGTAGACCGTTCTCCGGCCACCCATTACGATTCCCCGAAGTTTGAAAAAATATCGGAGTTGCACCAATAGAACGAATTTGCCGTACCAACTCCCGCGCAGGCGGATACATTTTCGATGACCGAAGGTGCACATTTGAAGGAATCTGGCTTTGCTCCTGCAAAACTACGAAATCCCACCTTGACGATTTCATCGTTGTCTGCACAGCTGCCGATTGCGCATAGGCAGCGAAAGATCCACCTTTATCTGCCCCGATCCCTACTTCAACTTTATGCCCACCGGATTTTGCCAATTCTGCAAAGACATTCGGGATACCAGCAGTGGCGGTGTAGCTGTTACCGATAAAAAGGACTCTTTTGCTTGAGCAAAATCCAGAAATAAAGTCACAACCTGTTAGAGACAGAAACATAATACAGCAAATTATTACTATTTCGGTTTTCTTGAAGAATATAGGGGATACTCCACAATTATCGCTGGTTTGTACTTTCATCTCAATTATTTCACCTCTCTTGAAGTTCTTTCATCGAATAATAAGCGAATCGTAAGCGGACAAATCGTAAGCAGGCTGACGCTCATAGCCATCAAGCTAACGGATAACTCATTGAATGTAAAATGCAAAATGGCACGACAAAGCCTTTGGGGCTTGAGCTCTAAAAGCTTTGTAGCCTCATAATGGCTCCCCTGTTGAGTCGTCGCAACAAAGGGACACCCTAATTTTTTTAACATTCGAGAAACGACAACTCAATTCACCGATAATGCAACACTTTTTTATGCCCATCACTGAACGACGTCTATGGTTTAACCTGAGATCCGTTTGAAACGTGCCATAGAAATCATCAAACAACCAGTATTCCAAAGCCATCGTAACTCCTACAAGAAAAAGTACTACAAACACTGTGGCTGTGTTCGCCTTTGCCATAGCGCCCATGTCGCGAAAAGGCCAAGCCCCTCAAGGATTACTCCTAATTTCATATAAATTAACGACATATTTTGAATGGTTGGAAGCCCCCCCCCAAGACATGTTCCTGAAATATTCTTACTATTAAGGTTCATGACGAGCAATTGAAATACGTTGTTTTTGGCAAACAATTTGCCAGGTTCAACTCATTTTTTCTGATATCGGCTGCGATGCCGCCATCATCGCCACCAACTGCCCCTCCTGCCTGTCCGGCCTCGGCCGCAACCGGGAGATGGGCATTACCCCAAAACATATGACGGTTGTTCTGGCCGAGGCCTTGGGCGGACAAAACTGGATGAGCGACTTTACGCGCCTGGGTAGCCGGGGCGGAGAAGGTTACTTTTTAGTGCTTTACAGATAATTTGCTTATTTTTCTGAAAGAAAATTATCTACTCTTTGCAAACCCACGTCATTGTATCGATGTTTTTCCACCAGATATCCTTAAACCTCTATTGCAAGCCCGTCATAACCCATATACACCTGCAAATCATGTTTCCCCGGGCACAAGGATGCATAATTTTTTGCATCGCGAAGGAACCGATCCAGTGCATAGTCATCATTTGTCGGTTCATTGTGAAACAAACACAGTCGCTTAACCTGCGAACGGATCGCTAATTCAACGGCCATCATATTACTTGAATGTCCCCAGTGCTCTTTTGCAGTAATGGAGTCACCAAAGGTATATTGTGCATCAAAGACCAGCAGGTCTGCATGGCGGAAAAAATCCACAAAGGGATACTCCTTCTCATCAGCATCTTTATAATGTTCGGCGTCCGTGGAATAGACAAGCTTTTTACCATTCTTTATAAAACTGTATCCGTAGGAAATACCGGGGTGATGCTGCCGTATGCCCTTGACGGCAAAGCCGCAAATCTCATATTCCTTATCCAATTCCAGAACATGAAAGGAGATATCGGCCCGCATTTCTGACATGGTGAGTGGGAAATTGGCACTGTTCTGCTGGCGGACGAAGGATTGCTCAAGCTCCTTGTGGAAACCGTAAATATGGATTCGATTGCCTGCAATATTGGCAGGAACAAAAAAGGGGAAACCATTCAAATGATCCCAGTGCAGGTGAGACACAAAAATATGCACTTCAAGGGGTCGAATATCATTTTCGGCTCTTTTCTTCGCCAAAAGATGGTTGCCAAGATCCCGTAACCCACTGCCGGCATCACAAATCATGATTGCCTCCGTCGAACTGTCCTGAATCTCAAGACAGGAGGTATTGGACCCGTAACTTCCCTGCTCGGCAAAAGGAAGCCCTTGAATGAACGTATCAATGGCTGTCCCATCTGGAAAGGCAATACCCGATGCCGCTCGCAAAGCATTCTTAATTTTTGCGCGGACCAGATCGGCGGTTATAGATATGGGTATCGATCCCCGTGTTCCCCAAAAATATATACGCATAACCTGTGCTCCTTCTCTTTCTGTTGATGACACTTAGGCTTCGCAATTACCCGAAACCTACCAGAAACCTTCCCGCAACGCGAAGTAAAATATTTTTACATCCCGCAAGGTATCTTTCTGCCTTATTCCTTGTTTATGCAGCATAATGCCATCGAAAATATCTTCATCGATTCGCAATGCGTTTTTGCACAAATATTTTTGTGAAGCTTGATGCTTATGATAA
>JAZDOW010000099.1:0-3389 GCA_043798185.1 Pseudomonadota bacterium
CTTATGTGGCGCAGAAACTTATGTGGCGCTGGCTCATTTTTTCCTTTATTTCGGCTCACTTGAGCAGTTTTTACGCCACATAATATTTATCAGATAATGGTGGAACCTTATTTAAAAAGGAGATTTCCACCATGCTTGAAAAGCTGTATAAGTGTCGGCGGGTTTTGGCGCGTCATCAGACCGGCCCGATGGCAAAGGAGCGGGCTGACTATCTTTCACACCGCGATCGGCAAGGAGCGGCGAAAGGGACACTGTTGAATGTTGCCCGTGAATTGCTTGTTATTTCTCATGAAATCAATCTGATTCCAGGCCATGCGATTGAGATCGCTGAAATTGAAGTGGCGGCTAAGCGTTGGGCTCGACGCCAGCAGAGACGTCATCGAGCGCTTACTCAGAAATGGTCAAGGGAACTCTTCATCCTGAGAGCGAAACAATGGTTTCAGTTCTTAGGTCGTCTTCAAAAACCTGAAGAGAAGGCTGTCCCGTTTTCAAGCCTGATCAATGATTTTGCTATTTACCTTTGTCAGGTGCGGGGCCTTTCATCAGTCACAATTGACAATTACTATTGGCATACTGGCCGTTTCCTGACCTGGTTGGATCGGCAGGGCTGCCATGTTTTTGCCGACGTTTCTATTAAAAATGTGGATGAATATATCGCTCTGAACGGAATATCCCACTGGACACGAGTAACAGTGGCATCCTGTTCAAATGCGTTACGAGCGTTCTTTCGTCACTCTGAGATGCGCAAATGGTGCGTATCTGGGCTTGCAGCATCCATCGAAAGTCCTCGAATTTTCAAACAGGAGAACCTGCCTTCCGGTCCCTCATGGAAGGATGTTCAACGCCTCATTTCCAGCACATCCACCGATCAGCCCCGCGACATTCGTGACCGAGCTTTATTGATGCTTTTTGCCATTTACGGCCTACGGAGTGGCGAGGTTAGAAAGCTATGCCTCGAAAACATTGACTGGGAGAGGGAAATATTACAGGTCTCACGTCCCAAACAACGTAAAACGCAGGAATATCCACTCACGCACCAAGTTGGCGAAGCCATCATTCGCTATTTCAAAGAGGTTAGACCTTGCACAGCTCATCGAGAGGTTTTCTTGACACTGAAGGCTCCCTTCCGCCCGCTTTCGGCTGGCGCTCTTAACCACGTGACTGAAACAAGGTTTGCACAATTAGGAATCGAATCACTGCATCGCGGACCCCATTCCCTTCGTCATGCCTGTGCCACTTATTTGCTGTCCCAAGGGCTCACCTTCAAGGAAATTGGTGATCACTTAGGGCACCGAAGCAGCTTTGCCACCAGCACCTATGCGAAGGTCGATATCACCGGCTTGCGTGAGGTCGCCAGCTTTGACATGGGAGGTCTATTGTGAAATTGGCGGAGGCTGTTACTGAGTATATCGCACTAAAACAATCGATGGGAATGCGTTTCCACGCGGAAGAAGTAATTTTGAAAGCCTTTTTAAAAACGGTGGGAAATGTTGATATTGGCGATGTATCGACTCTTGCCGTGCAGGCTTATATCTCTGGCACTGGCCTTGTCACGCGGTTTTGGTATCGTAAGATGGAAGCACTACGTGGTTTTTACCGATTTGCAATAAGGCGAACCTATGTGGAATGTTCACCCTTACCGAAATCTTTGCCCAAACTGCCCAAGACTTTCCTCCCTTATATTTTCTCTCAGAACGAGCTGAAACTGCTTTTGAATGCAGCAGTTGTCCAGGAAAACCCGCGCAGAAAACTTCAGGCTTACACCTTTCGAGTTATTATTCTTCTCCTTTACGGTGCAGGGTTGCGCATAGGGGAGGCACTTTCTCTGAAAGTAGCCGATGTAGACTTCCAGATGAGTTTGTTGACGATCTGCCAAAGCAAGTTTTATAAAAGCCGTCTGGTACCTATTGGCCCTCGCTTAACCGAGGCACTGATAAGCTATTCCATCGAACGACGGAAATCGGGTCACCGTCAAAACCCGAAGATGCCTTTCTTCGTTACCAAAACCGGAGAAACTATAACACGCCAAATGGCGGAAAGGGCCTTCTGTCATTTGCGGAAAAGCGCTGGAATTCATCGATATGATGGCGCCAGATACCAGCCGCGTCTTCATGATATTCGCCACTCATTTGCGGTCCACCGCTTGATTTCCTGGTATCGCCAGGGAGCAAACGTTCAACACCTACTTCCAAAACTTGCAACCTACCTCGGGCACGTAAATCTCGCGGCCACTCAGCACTATCTCACAATGACCCCAGAGTTGCTCCACGAAGCCAGTTTGCGCTTCGAGCGTTACGCGAGGGTGGGAGATAATCATGAAGAATAACTTATTAATCGGAACATGGGTTCGGCGCTTCCTTATTGAGTACATGGTCTGCGAACGGAATCTTGCCATCAATACCCGGCACAGCTACCGGGACACGCTTCTGCTGCTACTGCCATTTGTTGCGGGTAAGTTGGGAATCAGTGTAGACCGCCTATCCATTGAGGATGTTTCAGCAGATTGTGTCCGTCTTTTCCTTCTGGATCTGGAGGATTCCCGTGGTTGCGAAATTGCAACTCGCAACCACAGACTCGCTGCTATTCGCTCGCTGGCTCGCTTCATCGGGGAAAGCAGCCCTGAACACATCGCTTGGTCAGGAACCATTCGAGCCATTCCAATCAAAAAAACCACAAAACGGCTGATGCATTATCTCGATAAAGAAGAAATGGATGCATTGTTGAGCTCACCGAACTGTCAAACCACTCAAGGGTGTCGAGACCATGCCTTGTTGTTGTTTCTCTATAACTCAGGGGCTCGCGCCGCAGAAGCAGCAGGCCTGACCATTGCCGACCTTAGTCTCCTCGCTTCGCCATCTGTTAAACTTTTTGGCAAAGGGAGAAAGGAACGTTGCTGTCCGCTTTGGCCTACGACAGTCGGCGCATTGATGCCCTTGGTTGCGAATCGAAAACCTGAGGAGCGTGTTTTTCTTAACCGTTCCGGTCAGCCGATGACGCGTTTTGGAATCCACACAATGGTTGAGCGCCATGTTTTCAAAGCGACTGCTCTGATGCCATCTTTGGCGACCAAGCGAATCAGCCCTCACACCATACGACACAGCACTGCCATGGCCCTTCTGCGAGCTGGTGTAGACATCAACACCATCCGTGCTTGGTTAGGTCATGTATCCATTGATACCACTAACATCTATACCGAGATAGATCTGGAAATGAAGGCCAAGGCTCTCGCCACATGTGAGGGACCCGCAGAAAACCAACCCGGCAAACACTGGCGAGAAGATATAAGCTTGATGAAATTTTTGCGAAACCTTTAACCGTCCCAAGAAAAATTATGTGGTGTCCAGATAAAGGAATCCGCTATTATTGCTGCTTCTCGAAACTGGACGCCA
>JAZDOW010000100.1:0-6106 GCA_043798185.1 Pseudomonadota bacterium
GAGCTTTTCACCAAATACATCAGTGAACTGTCTCCGGGAAAACATACTTTCCGCTTGGAAGTGAAAGCCTATAACGAAGTGTATGCAGCTGGAGAATTTGCCATATCCGGCGACGATTACAGTTCGTATTCGAGTCTTCTCGCGGCGGTTAAGGAAGGCGTTGGAAAGCAGGAAAAGATGCCGAGAGCCGGTATGACTAATATCACCCTGCAAAACGAAATGATCGCACTTCTCAAGAATGCCGGCTGGAATGATATACGTCGTTTAGTTATTGTCGACAAGGACTGGTGGAATGACCTTGTCGCTGGAGGAAACAGTGCTGTTAAATCACGACATATTGCCGCGGCAGCCGCAGCAAAAGCAGCCGATGGCAGCTACTATTATGCCCGAGTCACCTTCCATCAACAAAGGCTTATATCCGGAGGTTTTGGCAAAATGGAGTTGACCCACACTGGCGAGAAAAAAACAATTCTGGAACAGAATATCGATGAATAGTTGACGGATTCTGCCATAAGAAGTTGATGCTGTGTTGTGACTGAACCCTTTTGAGGCTTATGGAAGCTAGCGGTTTTTGCGAAATAACAACTAGGAGGTGAAAGGATGAAACGTACTCTGGTTCTTATGTACTTTAATCTGTTTATGATCTTCTGCGCAATGACTGTACAGGCAGGTACTCCTCTTGGTGGTTTGGCAGTGGCTCTGTCACCTGGCGGGGAAGTCCTGGCCACCGCAGGTGACAGTCGTGTCTTGTTCGTCATTGATCGGGAAAAAATGGAAGTTACCAAGCGAGTCTGGCTGGGAGTCGGCATCATAAACCTGCAATTTAACAAGGACGGAAGCTCCCTGTTGGCTGAGGACACTGATGGCACTCTGCACCTGATTGACTCCAAATCCTGGCAAGTGGTGAAGAAACTCCCCAAGGCCCAGCAGATGACCTGCGCCAACAATCAGAACCTCGTTGCCGGTCTCAACCCCGACTACAGCGGCCATATTGTCCGATTCCTCTCCATGGTCGATCTGAGTGACAAAGGGCAGATCATATTTCCGAAAGGCGAAAAAGTGCAGGCAATCGGACTAGACGCCGGTGGAGGCAAGCTGGCTGTGTTGATGGAAAGCATAAATGATGTGTCTGAACCGAAAGGCGAAAAGCCTCCAACTGATCTCAAAGATTTGGCACTGGAGGAATTTCATCTGAAAAACGATGGAAGAACGGCTCTATTGAAAATTTTCAATGTCCCCGGTGGCGAAATTATCAGGGAACAGAAACTTTATTATTCGCCAAGCGCCACAGGTTGCAGAGTGCTCTTCCAGGGGGAAAACGTCCTTGTCGTCAACTACAGCAATATCAACGCGCAAATCAACCCTGAAGGAGGTGCCAGTCTTTTCAGACTTGATAACAGTTACAACTATGGGCTTGGTTGTTCCGTTGATCAGACGGTTCTTTTAAGCGGTGGTTTGGCAGTTGGTACTTATACCATGGTCGATGGCCTGAGAAAGATGAAGTTCCAGTCCGATCATCTTCCCGGCTGGCCCGAATACTTCAAGAGTTTTGCTGTAGCTGCCGATGGTACAGCATATGGTTCAACCAGCGGTTATCGGGTGATAAAAATCAAGGCTGGAGGTGTGTTCGAGAAAAGCGTTCCAGTATATTAGTAGCTTAGAACTTCGTGTCTTGCTTTTGAGTAACGAATTTCGTGAAGGTACTTACACCTCCCTCAAGGGGGTACGGAAAAGAGTCCCGTTTATTGGGGTTAGATGAGTTCTATGCCGCAGGACAATGTCCTGCGGCATATTTTTTTTATCAGTTACTTAATTTGAATGGACTTCAATACTTCCTGGATAGTGGCGTCGGTTTCATGGTTAGGACCGAGCAGCGAAATGGTAATTTTTTTGCCATCTTTCAAAGCCCAATAGTAGGACATGTGCATAGAGGACTTGTCATACGTTGTTTTATCGAAGGATAAACCGAACATCGTCACCTTGTCGGGGCCGCTGCCCTTGTTATTCTTGACAAAGGTTGCCACCTGGCTTTTGATATCGGCTTCAGTCATGTTGTTGCCGCCTATTGACAACTCCACCATGAAAGAACCCATCTTGTTGTAAGTCTGTAACTTGCCGTTGCCGAAGTCACTGAACTCCCAACCGTTTGGTACTAGAATTTTGAAATTTGCCGTTTCTTTAACCGTCCCCTGAACCGCGGCCTGTCCAATGGTCAGAAGACCAAACATAATAAAAAACATCACCATTACTGCTGCAACTGACATTCGTTTCATACTCACTGCCTCCCTTTATTAAGTCTCAGTTTGACCCTTGCGCCAATCGCCTCGGTCAGTCGATAATAGCTTGCTTTTTTGGGGTTTCCTGAAAAAATAGAGTGTTACCAAATCTCATTAAGTCTGACTCAAAGCACATTTTTTTGATCTTCATTGACGATGAATAGCAGCAGAATCCTATACCTTCATTCCCCTTATACAGGTAGGAAGAATCTTGACCAGGATAATGCAGGCGAGAATAAGGTTGACCAGGGCCAATGCCATGGCAATATAGGCCTTGGTCGTGGCGCGATTAACAAAAGCCTGATAGGAGCCTCCAAAGACAACCTCAGCCCGTACTTGCTGCAATGGTTTTTCTGCTTTAAGGTCCTGAGTGTAGTTTTTTACAATACCAATCACTATAACTGGCTGTTCTTCCATGAGGTAGAGATTCCCGTGTGGGTCAACAGGCCAGGAAACAGCCTGGTACTGAGTGTTGTTGATAGCAATTCGCCCTCCGTCAAGTTCGAGCCAGAGTCGTTCCGGGCTCCAGAGTCCTTTGTCGTCTAAATAGGCTATGTAATCACCGTAGCGTTTTTCGTTTTGTTTGCTGATGAATCCCTGGAATACTACACCGGTATCAACTTTCTTGCTTGTCAACTCAGCATAGCTAGTGATGGGCTTTTTCTGTGTGCTTTTGCGTAAACCATTCCAACCCGCGAGATTAAGCAGTGCACCGAACAACAAGAAACAGCCAAGGGCAATTGTAATCCACAATAAGGGTCGAAATTCTGCTGGGGTCGTAGCAGCTTTCAATGGAAACCGATAGATCAGCCAAGAGAGAAGGACACAAAAACCTGTCAATATCGTTGAGCCTACCATTTCACGCCGATCCTTTGTGTGAGGTTTATATTTCTCCGAAGGAAAATTCCAATTGCTACAGTGGTTTAAAGCCTCCAGAGATAATTGAAAAACAAGTTTGCTTTGTTGATGGAGTTGATATTAATAATATTGGTCTCACTAGCATTGGCATTATTTCCCCACATTTGGGTTTTTCCTGAAATATGCATGGTTGAGTGAGTGTGACTCTTGATTTCCAAATGAAGGAATCCGGCAACACCAAGACCGTCAGTGGGCTGCTCTTCGTGGATTTGGTTGTCAAGTCCATTTGCTTTGATAAATGACCATATTTTTTTTACTAGATCGGCAGTCATTTTTTTCGAGAGCTGTTCATTCTTCGGAGCATTAACACCGCCAAATTCCTTGGAAAGAAAAATCTTGTCCTTGTCAATTTTGATCGTATATTGGTGCCAGTTCGAATCTTTACTGGTTTCCTTGTATTTTAGAGTTGCTGTCATCAGTAAGGGATCAGTTTCAGAATCAGCGGTTTCTGGTGGATGGATGTCGTCAGCCAGAACAGGGCCCGGGGCATGCGTGACAATATGGATCGAGAGTATTATCAGAGCTAATAAAGAGAATCTCATCGTAATATCGTGTCTTTATGATATATTCTGAATTTCGGTTGTTTGGGCGATACTCTTTTCCCAAGTCGATATAATTTGGTAATTTTCTTGTTCATTGTAAACGAACTAAGATAGTCATTGCCTAAAATGCAAGGCTCAAGAGAATCCTATTTATCTGAAGGCCTAATTGCTCGGTCAGTTTCGGCACAATTCGAAAAATTTTCCGCCGAAAAAAACAACGAGTCGGCTGTTATGCCATTACTTATGATTTATTTGTCTATATTTACTTCAAGAATCGGCTTTTTCTCGCCTGTACGAGTTAGCGCCAGCTTGCCAAAACCTCTGGATGCAAGCTTTTGCTGATGGAAAGTGACACGGCAATAATAATAGCTGCCATCTGCGGCTTTGGTGGCAGCTACAGCAGCAATATGGCGTGATTTGACAGGACTGTTTCCACCGGAAACGAGGTCGTTCCACCAATCTTTATCGACAATAACCAAGCGACGTACGTTTGACCAGCCTCTGTTTTTCAACTCTGCAATCATTTCATTTTGCAAGGAAATATTGGTCATTCTTGCTGCAGGCATTTTTTCCTGTTGCCCTGTGCTTTCACCTTTTGCATTTGCTGCTGCTGATTTTTTAGGCGTGGAACTGGCCGATGCGGCTTCCTCTCTCTTTTCGTCACCGGGAAGAACCTGTTTAACGCTTGAATCAATGCTGCTTACGTTATTTTTAACGGCATTGCCGACATCGTCCACAAGATTGTTGAAACTGAAGCTGTAAACAGAGCAGGGAAAAAGCAAGAGGACCAGTATGCAACTCACTTGATTTTTTAGCAGGCGAGGAAAGATACTCGACAAAAAATTGATAGGATGCAGGTGAGAATGGGAGGGTAAAAACAGAGGATTTTGCTTTTTCACAGTCGTCTCCTTAAGTAGGAAGTGATTCTTGCCGTAGGGATCAGTGATATAAAAAACAAATTAGAGAGCAAGTTTTACTTTTACGTCAACAAGAATAGTAGTAAGTTAATAGTAACTTTATGCTGGGAAAAAAACAATTATTTTCACTTCCTGAATGAAGAAGAATTTTTGTTACCTTATTGAAGTAATGAAAGAAATATGTTTTCACCTATCTGTAGCAGTATTGAAGAAATGAATCGTAGAATAATCGATAATATCTGTTGGATAGAGTAATATCTCGCATTTAATGTCAGTGATTGAGGCAGGACATCTTAATAAGACGAGGGATTGTGTTATCATGATGAATGTTTTTGTGATTATTGTCACCGGCATTCTTATTGCGGGACTATTCGTATATCTTTCCTGGCATAAAAAGCAGAAACTGGCCCTGTTTACCGAGGCTATACAGGCTGCAGGCTGGCAAATTGAACTGATTGAAGAACCACTTGTCTCGGGCGTTCTGGTAAGTGGTCGAGCTAGTCAAGGAGAATGGTTTCTGGAAACAAAAGCCATAGCCAGTTCACGCGAAGCAGGGCCGGGTTCATCGGAAACGAGCCACTTAACGCGTTGGTGGACTCCTTCTATCAACCTTACCGGACGGAATTTGCTCATCGGTCCCTGTCCTCCAGGTTACCAGGTCGTGGGTATGCTGAATGGGCCGTTGCTTCAGGTGGCAATGAAAACCCTGCTTGGGAAAGATGCCGATTGGGTCAGCGGATTAACTCCAGTCGAGATATCTGATCCTGTTGTAAATGAGCGAATTCTTTGTCTGGCCAATTCGGAGGAGGATGTACAGAGGTTGCTGAAGCCGGATGTGACACGACTTCTCCGGCTCTTACCGGAGAAGATCAAGCCTGTCATTAAATTGCGTGCAGCAGGTCTCGAGATAGTTCTGCCGGATATGCAACTGGATAAGATAGAAGATGTTCAGGCCTTGGTTGGGTTAGGTTTAGGCCTTGCCGGTTCATGGCTTGACATTTAACTGAATTGATTTTTGTTGATTCTTGAATAGAAAGGAAGTCGAAAAAGATCGATGAAACATTTGACTATAATCCTGGTAGTCCTCCTGTCGTTGCAATATACCGTCACAGTCGCATCACCGCAATCGGATGATCGTGGATTCGACCCCTCCGGAGTATGGATGGGGCTCCATGGCACACTGACGCTGATGCGTGCCGGTGACACACTCTCATTTTCCTACTCAGCCGTTTTTGGGAGCACAGCCCATATCTGTGATGGTATTGGTGTAGCCGGCTTCATTGGCAACGGCCGCTGGGAATATATAGATGAACAGGGGAGTGTTATTTTTACCACCCGAAATGGCGAGGTTACCATGTCGCCAGGGCAGGGCATTGCCTCATTCTGCGGTTCCAACTGGCCAGGTGATAGTTTTGGCGAGGACGGCTGGAAGCCGGCATTTCGTTGCACTGTC
>JAZDOW010000110.1:0-28745 GCA_043798185.1 Pseudomonadota bacterium
GCCAATATCCTAACCGGCGGTGCCGGCGATGACCTTCTTTATGGTGGAGATGGTAATGATGTGTATATCTTCAACCTCGGTGACGGCAATGATGTGATCGATAATGCAGATACAAACGGTGCTGCAGCAGACAGTCTCAAATTGGGAGCCGGACTGACTGTTGCTATGCTGTTCAGCTCGCGTTCCGCAGACGACCTGGTACTTTCTTTCAGCAATGGCATAGACAGTATCACGGTTCGCAATCACTTCACCACCTCGCCGCTGGATGCGTTGATATTTGCCGATGGTACGGTGTGGGATGCGGCAGCGATGATAACCAATCTTGCAACCCGGCTCACTGCCGGCAATGACACCTTTTTCGGCAGCAGTGATGATGACTATGTACTGGGACTTGCCGGCAATGATATAATTTCAGGCGGCCAGGGTAATGACATCTTGGCCGGAGGCACCGGTGCGGATGTGCTATATGGAGAGGACGGCAATGACTTGTTGTTTGGTGGTGATGGTGCGGATCGGCTGTATGGAGGGGCCGGCAATGACACGATGCTTGGAGGTTTTGGTAATGATATCTACGTGGTGAACAGCACCGGAGAGGTGGTAACGGAAAACGCCGGTGAAGGCACTGACACGGTGGAATCGTCCATCAGCCTCACTTTGGGCGACAATCTGGAAAACCTCATTCTCTCCGGGACAGCAGCCCTCGACGGCACAGGCAACGAGCTGGACAATACCCTGATCGGCAACAGCGCAGATAATACCCTGAGAGGCTTGGCCGGCAACGACCGCTTAGAAGGCGGTGCCGGAACTAATACGCTCATTGGCGGCAGCGGCAACGATGTCTATGTTATGAAAAGCTCGGGCGACAGAGTGACTGAAAACGCCGGCGAGGGCAGCGATACGGTGGAATCCGCCATCACCTACACCTTGAATGCCAATGTTGAGAATCTCACTTTGACGGGTAGTTCTGCCATAAACGGCACAGGCAACGAACTTGACAATATCCTTACCGGCAACAGTGCGATCAATATTCTCATCGGTGGAGTCGGAAATGACCGCTTACATGGTGGAAGCGGAGCCGATATTATGATCGGCGGGCTCGGCAACGACACCTATGTGGTCGATAACTCAAGCGATGTGACGGGTGAATATGCCGGTGAAGGTGTCGACACAGTTGAATCTTATCTGAGCAGCTATACCCTGAGTGCAAACGTTGAAAATTTAACCCTGCTGGGCAATGTTTTCCTTAGTGGCACCGGCAATGACCTGAACAATATACTGACAGGTAACGATGCCGCCAACACCCTGAGTGGTCAGGGCGGAAATGATACATTGCTCGGGTTGGCAGGAAACGATTTCCTGTACGGCGGACGTGGCGCTGATATTCTCATCGGTGGAGCCGGCAACGACACCCTTGACGGTGGCAGTTACAGTCTCTCTGACAATGACACTCTTGACGGAGGCGATGGCGACGACACCTACATATATGGCAGATTCTATGAGGCCAATTCTGGCAGCTTGGGGCAGGATTCGATTACTGACTCATCCGGTAACGACACCATCAAATTTGGCATAGATGGTGTCGGCATGGACAACGTTCAGCTTTGGCGGGACAACTCCAACCTCTATATCGGTGTCGCCTGGACATCCAATGTGTTGGCAGTTAAAGGCTGGTTTGACGAGACCGCCAACCGTGTTGAAAGTGTTGCGTTCGTCAGCGAAAAGATGCAAAATACCGCCGAAATTGTTTGGAACACTGCGACGCTGGCTGGTGCGGCTTTTCGAAACTACCTCTACGGGACCGATGGCGATGATATTCTGCTTGCTGACCTTGGTATTGATATCCTGTCCGGCGGTATTGGCAATGACACTCTCTCCGGTGGATCCGGCAATGATACCATGATTGGCGGCATTGGCAACGATACGTACCTGTTCAATCTCGGCGATGGCCAGGACTGGACCTCCGACCACGATCGAACGGCAGGCAACCTGGATATTCTTCGCTTCGGCGAAGGGATTGCCGCAAGCGATATCACCTTTGCCCGCAACGGTTATGATCTGATTTTGGGTATTGCCGGTACGAACGACCAGGTAAGGGTTAGGAATTGGGGCTATGTGCCAAACAAAGACTATAACTCTCGTATCGAGCGTATAGAGTTTGCCAATGGCACGGTCTGGGATGTGCCATATGTAATGTCGCAAATAGCGACCATTCCCATTATTGGAACAGCTAAGGCGGATACTCTGCAAGCTTGGGCGGATGAAAACGCCACACTTCAGGGTTTGGGTGGCAACGATACTCTTATCGGTAATAACGGCAACAACACCTACCTTTTCAACCTCGGCGACGGCCAGGACACGATCTCCGAAACGGCGGGTGACCTGGATACTATTCGTTTTGGCGCAGGGATTGCTGCAAGCAATATCACCTTTTCTCGTAGGGGTCTCGATCTTGTTTTGGGCATCAACGGCACCAGCGACCAGGTGAAAATCCAAAACTGGGGAAATTGGAGTGGCTATCGGGTCGAACGAGTGGAGTTTGCCGATGGCACTGTCTGGGACGCACCATATGTTACCTCTCAAATCGCAGCCCTTCCTGTTATTGGCACCGAGGGTGACGATACCCTGGAGGCTTGGATCGATGAAAATGCAACCCTCCAAGGTCTGGGTGGAAACGACAATCTTTTTGGCAATAATGGCAATGATTTGTTGATCGGAGGTGCAGGTGACGACCATTTAGATGGCAGGAAAGGTAACGACACTTTCATTGGTGGTGTTGGCAACGACTATTTAAATGGTGGAAACGTAAATGGTGAAAACGGTAATGACACTTATATATTCAACCGAGGCGATGGCCAAGATTTAATAACCGATTTTAGCCCAATACCAGGCAATCTGGACACCATCCGTTTTGGTACCGGGATTGCCGCGACCGACATAACCTTTAACCGCATTGGCAGTAGTCTGATCCTGGGCATCAATGGGAGTAGCGACAAGATAAGAATTGGGAGTTGGGGAAATGGGGCCGGTCATCACATTGAGCAGGTGGAGTTTGCTGATGGTACAACCTGGAATGCGGCATATATTCAGTCTCAAATAGCCTTGTTGCCACCCATTGTTGGAACTGGGGACGATGATTATTTGAACGCCTGGGTAGGGGAAAATACCATCCTTCAGGGGGGTGCTGGCGCTGATTCGCTCAGTACCTATTTCAGCGCTAGAGATTCTGCAAATAATGCTATCCTGGATGGGGGTACCGGCGATGATTGCATGACTTCCCATTATACTAATAGCTTGATCATTGGTGGAACAGGATCGGATGTCATCAGTGTCGACGTAGGTAATAATGTAATTTTATACAACCGTGGCGATGGACAGGACAGGCTTGACACTACTACATGGGAGGAATCATCCACTAGTTACAATACGGTTTCCCTAGGTGAGGGGATTACCTATGCGGATTTACATTTTTCCAGAGAAGGTGGAGATTTGGTTCTGGAAATTGGTGAAAATGATCGCATGACTTTCTCGTCGTGGTTTACCGATTCGGGATCGAACGCCCAGGCCAAGAGGATCAAAACCCTGCAGATAATTACTGAGGCAATGCCAGGTTATGATCCCCAGTCCACCGACCAAATGCTTAACCAGCGCGTTCAACAATTTGATTTCCTCTTATTGGCAAGTCAATTCGAGGCAGCCATTGCTACAGATTTTACCATTATCTCCTGGGCACTTGCACCGCATCTGACCGGTGCCTACCTGGGCGGTTCCAATACCGAGGCAATAGGGGGGGCGATGGCCTATAAATACGGCATGCACGGAACGCTCAATCAATTAACCAAAACGGCGATGCAGTCGCAATTGAACGACTTGCGTTTTGGTACAACGGGGCAATCACTGACCACAAATATCACGATTTATGGCGGCGATGGAGACGACATACTTACCGGCGGAGTGGGCAGCGAAAGCATCTCGGCCAAGATGGGTAACGACGTTCTTACTGGAGGAGCAGGGAGCGATTTGCTGATAGGCGAGGATGGCCGTGATGTCTATGTATTTAATCTCGGTGACGGCAAAGACTGGGTGCTTGATGCGGCGGAAAGCGGCATCGGCAACATCATCAAGTTTGGAACCGGAATCAGCAAAAATGATATTGTTGTTACCCAGGAGAGCACTATCCTGACCATACGATATGGGACCAGGGGTGACCGGATACAGATTGCCGGCTTCGACCCTACAGGTGCCAATGGTTCCCTGGTCGTCGACACCTTCGAGTTTGCCGATGGCAGCGTGCTGAGCTTCGCGGAATTGGCCAACCATCTCCCGGAAGTGGGCGATGCGGATTTGTGGGATATGACCATTCTCCAAGGTGAGTCGTTGTATTTCGAACTTCCTGTAGACACCTTTAAGGATGCCGATGGTGATGCACTGCTTTACCGTGCGGTAGTCTCCGGTTCCACTGAATTACCGGCCTGGCTGCAGTTCGATCCGGCAGCAGGAATTTTCAGCGGCACGCCGGGCAACGATGATGTGGGCTCATTTGAGATTACGGTCAGTGCCGCGGATGGCTTTGGGATGAGTGCAACCCGGTCATTCGTTGTTTCGGTAGACAACATCAACGATGCCCCGCTGCTCAAGAACCAACTGCCGGATGCGGAAATCAAAGCCGGGGCCCTGTTCACCTATTCAGTGCCCTCAAATACCTTTACCGATCCTGATAAGGACGACACCATCAGGCTAAGCGCGACTTTGGCAGATGGCAATCCCCTGCCGTCTTGGCTCGGTTTTAACACAACCACGGGAACATTCACGGGGACTCCCGATGCGCCGGGGGTGGTGTCTGTGTGTGTGACTGCAACAGACACTGGCGATCTATCGGAATCGGATGTATTTGACATCGTTGTGAAAACATCGGGGTTGAATGTTCCCGGCACAGCCGGTGCAGATACCTTGAGAGGGGGAAATGAAGAGGATTTTCTTTCCGGCCTTGACGGAAACGACTATCTTTACGGCAATGACGGGGCGGACACCCTGCTCGGCGGTCTGGGTAATGACTATCTCCATGGCGGCAGCGGGGCAGATTCAATGCTCGGCGGCCAGGGCAACGATTACTATGTCGTCGATAATGGGCTCGATACGGTTGAAGAAGATGGCGACGCGGGAACGGATACGGTCAACGCTTCAATATCCTGTACCCTCGGCGTCAATGTCGAGAACCTGACCTTGACCGGCAGTGCCGAGATCACCGGCACCGGCAACGCTCTGAATAACAGCATATCCGGCAACAGCGGCGCCAATGTTCTCTCCGGCTTGGACGGAAACGACCATCTTTACGGCAATGACGGGGCCGACACCCTGCTTGGCGGTTTGGGTAATGACTATCTGCATGGCGGCAGCGGGGCAGACACGATGATCGGCGGCCAGGGCAACGACTACTATGTTGTCGATAACGAACTGGATAGAGTCGAGGAAGATGGCGATGCGGGAACGGATACGGTCAATACCTCAATATCTTATACCTTGGGTGCCAATGTCGAAAACCTGACCTTGACCGGCAGTACCGAGATCACCGGTACCGGCAACGCTCTGAATAACAGCATATCCGGCAACAGCGGTGCCAATGTTCTCTCCGGCCTTGACGGTGATGACCATCTCTATGGTAATGACGGGGCGGACAGCTTGCTTGGTGGTTTGGGTAATGACTATCTCCATGGCGGCAGCGGGGCAGACACGATGCTCGGCGGCCAGGGCAACGATTACTATGTCGTCGATAATGGGCTCGATACGGTCGAAGAAGACGGCGACGCGGGAACGGATACGGTCAGCGCCGCCATATCCTACACCCTGGGAGCCAATGTCGAGAACCTGACCTTGACCGGGAGTGCCGAGATCACCGGCACCGGCAACGCCCTGAACAACAGCGTATCCGGCAACGGCGGTGCCAATGTTCTCTCCGGCTTGGATGGAAACGACCATCTTTATGGCAATGACGGTGCCGACACACTGCTTGGCGGTTTGGGTAACGACTATCTTTCAGGAGGTGGTGGCAATGATATCTTTATCTTTGATACTGTCTTAAATGCATCGACCAATAAAGACACGATTAGCGACTTTACCGTGGGTTTGGACAAGATTCAATTGGATAAAACGATTTTCACCTCCTTGCCGGACGAAGGAACATTGTCCGCAGCCTATTTCAAGGCCAACTCAACCGGCCTTGCCGCCGACGACAATGACTATTTCCTCTACAATACTTCAACTGGCGCGCTTCTTTACGACGCCGATGGCAGTGGCCAGGGGGTCGCAGTGCAATTCGCCACCCTGAGCAGCAAACCGGAGGTCACCACCGGCGATTTTCTCATCGTTGCTTAAGGGGTAATGGCGATCCAGCGGAGCAGGCTGGAAGGCGGAAGGGTTTTTCTTAAATTGTCCGTTTTCAACCTGCTCGGCTGGCGAGTTGCAAAATCTTTCGGCCGAGTACCGAAATCAGAAAAGAATGTAGGGGAAAAGTAAGATCTCTTGAGTAGATATCGGCAGCATAGAGTAATGAAAGCGATATTTTCAGCAGGCCGGGATTGACCTGCCCGGCAAGGACTGCATCCACTGATAATGAATCCATGAACATCGAAGTTGAAACGCCTGACCACCAGTCAGGCTTCCTGCCCTGTTGCCGCCATTTGGCTAGGCAGACCGGACAGGAAGCCTTCGCTCTTCTGCTTGAAAGTCTGAAGGAAATTCCCGGTCCGAAAGGACGGCAGGAGACACTTGAAAGCGCTATCAGCGCCGGGCGGGCCGAGGGCTTGCAGACCATAATCCTCCGGCCATTTCCCGAGTAAATTAAGGCCTTGGCCGGACAGCTGCCGGCGGTGATCGAACTGCACAACGGTCGATATGTGATTTTTGCGGATATCGGCGAGGGCAGTGAATCAGGCAACGAGGCCGTGACCGTTCTCACCCCCCAGCCAAGCGGCCAGATGCAACCTGAAAAACTAGCACTGCCGGCCTTTCAGTCGACGACTGGAACATCCGGATCCACTCAGCAGAACCAGAACAGTACGACAACTGGCCTAACCAGTTCAACCACCACTTCCTCCTCGACCGGTACCTCGTCGAGCGACAGCACGACGAGTGGCACCAGCACCACCGACAGCGTCCTGCCGATGGCCGACTCGAAGACGACCAGGCAAAAGGGCAAGGGTGGGGTTGGTCAGCTCGGTATTGAATATAAAAGACTGGGCGCCTATCAGAACTCCGAGGAAATTTCCTCCAATGATCTGCAATACCTTTCCGGCCTCCTGCAAACCTACCTGTTCCTGCGGGGAGTAAATGTCGTGCCGCCCTCCGAGGCGGAGATTGATGTGTATGTGACCATCGACGTCTTCGGCACGGTGCGCAGCCGGGTCGAGTTGGTTTATCGCCAATAACGAAATCCTTCGGGCCAAGACCTGTCTTGAGGTCCTGGCCGTCGATCATCTCAGCGGCGAACTGATCATACCGCCCAAATCGGCGGGGGCCGAGGCCGAGTATAATGAGCAGTTCATCCTCTGGGCCGGGCCGGTAACGATCAAACAGACCTTAAAGAAAGCCGGGCCATTGCTCAGCAATTTCAGCGATCTCGGTGAAAAGGAGGCGATGGCCATGAGTGCGGAACAGGATGTCGCTATTCCCTATCCTTTTCAGCTGCAGGTGGAGAAGATAGGTGCGGAAAATTGAGGCGCTTAGAAAGATCTCGGCAATGCTTGAACTTAAACGGTGGCGTTAAACCTAGGCTTGGTGCCCGCAGCCATGAGCTTAATGGGAGGGGAAAGGAAGCTGGAACAGGTGATCGATAGTGGGTGAATGAGTTGCAGGGAGATGTCTTCTTATTCTTGTATTGCTGTTTTCGACTGAACATGCATAATAAATAGGTAAGAACAGAAGCAACTGTGGCCCTTCAGCTTTGACTCAATTAATTCTTTTTAAAAAATAGGAATTGAGGCCATTCTGGGCGTGTGAGAACAGATCGGGATTTTCTTGTCGAAAAAATCATAAGGATCATTGAGGTGGCAAAAAGTATAACATCAGATGGAGATTAGACATGAAACAGATGCCATTATTTCTACTTATCGCTTTCATTTTTGTTCTATCGACCGTGGCCGTTGATGCCGAAGCAAACGCTTATTCGAGAACCAAAAATATTTTTCGGTCTTCCCCAAACATTTCAAAGTTCTTTAAAAATTCATACGGTTATGCCATTTTCCCCGTCATTGGAAAAGCCGGATATGTGGTCGGCGGCTCATATGGCAAGGGGCGGGTTTACCGCGGCGGCAAATTAACCGGGAAAACCTCTGTTATTGAGGGATCAATCGGATTCCAGGTCGGAGGTGAAGCTTTTAGTGAAATCATCTTTTTTCAAGATAAACGTGCCTACGATGAATTCACCAGCGGCAATTTCGAGTTTGGTGCAACTGCCCAGGCAGTCGCTGTCACTGCAGGAGTCAATGCTCGAGCAGGAACGGCAGGAACCAGTGCCGGTGCTAGCTCCGGACCAAGAACCGGGGTCCAAGCGGAAACCGATTATGTAAATGGCATGGCCACCTTCGTACACACCAAAGGCGGTTTTATGTATGAGTTTTCCATCGGAGGACAGAAATTCAATTTTCAACCTATGTGAGGTGAAATAGGCGAAATATAGGGATCAACTATGTGCAGAAAGATCCAGTTACCATGCAAAGGGAATTTTGTCCTCTTTCCGAAAAGAGAGGTAATGAAGGAGTAAGATCCCGGCAGCAGCCAACTACTGCAAGATTCTTTTAATCCTTTCCTGGGTATCCGGATGGCTTGAAAAATAATTTTCAAACTTCTTGCCAGCGTCTGGGGTGGCGTTCCGATTGTTATGATGGGCCTCCATGCGCGCCAGTATCTCAGCGTATCGTTTTGGGTCAACACCGGCGGACTGCATCCAGGCCATTGCCGCATCGTCCGCTTCTCGCTCAAAGGCGCGGGAAAAAGATGCATCAACGAGCGCTGTGGGCAGTGCCGCCGAAAATGATGCAACCGAGAGAAGATCACCCGTCAGAGTTGATATAATAAGAACTGTTACCGAATTTTGCAGCACATGCCGGAGACCATGACGGAGTCTTGCATGGCCGATTTCATGCGCCAGTACAGCAGCCAGTTCGTCGTCATTTTCTGCCAACTCGACGAGGCTGTCGGTCATGACAATAATCCCGGATGGCAGAGCAATTGCGTTTGCTCCCATCGCCGGGCAGGAGCGAAATTCCAAGTGTCCTCCGCCTGAAACTCCATTTACCCGCCTAAACAAAACAGCCAACTCTTTACGCCGTTCCTCTTTGACGGTTGACGGTTTGAAAATGATTTTGTCCAGCGTCGTCAAGGCGTCGCGGCCTATGGTTGCCTCAACCCCTTGTGGTATGGCAAAGGCGACATGATATGCCATGAACGGTACACCATAGCGGAGGAATACTGCAATCACCACGCCAAGCAGCACCAGGCCGGCAAATATAAAAGACAGATTTTTTTCCCACAGAGGTATCCATCGTTCGAGTAGCGGCCTGTTGCTTGCTTTTTCTAAATCAGCGATGAAGTCGGCATTCGTTACCTCACAGACACCGTCATCGGGCAGTTTGATTGTGCGAATTACCGATCCGACACTACCCGCCACCTTAACGGTGGAGAGTGGATACGACAGGGAGACATCGTCGCCATGAATTCGCAATGTGTTCTTTTCAAGGAAGAGCTGCACTTCGTGTCGGGCAGAGGTTACTCCATCAAAATATCCTGCTGTTGCGTGGCCCATACAAATATCCTGAGGCGGAAAAACGAGCAGCTGTCTTTTGTGAACGGCTAAAGCCCGATCTCTACCGGCAAATCAAAGATATCACCGATTTCCTCGCCGGTTGCACTGATGGCCTTTTTATTGTCGGCAGCTGCGATGATGTTGTCAATACTGCCATCGCTTGTCACAGTGAGTGTTTCAAACCTGTATCTGATCATCCGCACGGTTACCCACGGCATTAAAAGGCCGAAGCTGAACAATATTGCCAGAACACTGGTGATAAACAAATAGGTCATCTTGCCGGTGCGCAGTCTGCTGATAAATTGATTGCCGGAGAGTTGTGTGCCGTTCCAGCACAGGTTTGCCAAAGTGGTGTGTGCGTACACTATGACTATGAAATAGGCCAGTGGAGAAATAACCATCATTACGGCTGAGGTGACGGTCTTAACGGTATTGAGGTCAGTTTGCGAAGAAAGGGTGGAAAGTTCTCCGCTAAACCAGAGGATTGCGCCGGCAATGAAAATACCAAGAATAATAAACATGATGGCAGCAAGGAAAAATGCCAGAAGTACCTTGAATCCAGTGATATAGAATTCCTTGCATGTTGCCGTGAAGCTAAATGGCATCGAACCGTATAAGCTCTTTTCGATTACGAATTTTTTTTGGCGGTATAACATGTAGGGGAAGAGTATACCAAGACTGAGGACCGATAAAATCGGCAGTCCAACATAAACGCGATAGGCCTGGCCGTAATCCGGTTGAAAACCGAAACGGATGTTGCGGTGCGAGGAATTTCTCGCATTGAACATTCGAGAGCGAACAAGGAGCCAGGGAAAAGCCAGGAATATGACAATTCCGATTACAAAACTCAGAGTGGGGCTAAATTTCGACGCAACAATATAGAGAATGAAGACACAAACGGCGATAAGCCAGCCCTTGAAAAGGGCAATGGGATCGGCGAGATATTCGAAGGTCTGTCCTTGCAGGGTTGTGCTGCCATAAAAGAAACGACGCATACGCACCTTGGCCCAGGCTGAATAAATACCGACGGTAACGATTTTCAGAAGGGTATTGACGATCCAGATGCCGAAATATTCTCCAGCTGTTCCGGTAAACTTGAACCTCAAGGTCTTGCTGGAATCCGACACCGGTCGTACTGGAATGGCACCAATGTGGGATTGAGGTTGATGTTCTTTCTCTTGCGGACGCAGTGGTGGAGGTGTACCCGGCAAATTCTGCTTTTCGTCAGCGATTGGGAGTGCCGACGGAAGGGAGTCCTGGGTGAGTGGAAAAGACTGTTTGCAGGCAGCACACAGTGCTCTGACAGCTTTTTCCGGCAACAAGTCTCTTTTTATTGTCTTGCGAAAATTGCAATGTGGGCAGATAAATGTGACTAATTCAGACATGTTGTCTCCAGGTGAGGTTGAGAGAACGCGATATTAACTAACCTGCATATACCGCATATATCCGCACTTTGCAAGGGGGTGTCTGCCAAGTTGAGCCACCTGATCGTTTTTTCCCCATCTCGATAATATCTCTACCCGATACGCCTGCTTAACTTCCAAGTTCCATGTACCATCGCAACAGAAGGTACAAATTTAATCAGAATCAAAGGACAGTTCAGCAAAATCGCAATAGGTGACGGGCAAGACTTGACCCAGCTTATAGCGAAATAACCTGACGGCAGATACACCACCGCTTTGGGAACGCGGCTATTTTAGAAAAATCATCGGTCGCGGTCATTTTAGAAACCTGCCTGCCAAATATTTACTTTTTAATTTGTATCGGTGCAACAATACTATCGCTCGTTCTGATGATTGTTTTGTCCAAATTTAGTCTTTGATTGGTATCCAAATTTCTTCTGTTGCTTTCTCGTCCAATGCCCTGTAATTTTCAGGCAGTATTTTCAAAATGTTCTCTGTTATCAAGCACATATTTTGTTTTTGGTAACCAGTGACCAAAAATGTATTGCATAGTTTGAGCTGCATTGCTTGCCGGACCATGGTGGATAAAAACCACGTACTTTCAACTGGGGCAAACAGACCCACGCTGGAGTTTAGCGCTAGGGTTAAAAGCTAGTTCGCAACGCGGAAAGCTCTGCATGCTTTTTGGTCACCCTTGTCAAGCATGTCTTGGTTGACAAAGAGAGATAGAGCAGCCGCCTCAAGCTTTTCGTTGCCGAAAGATTTCCAGCAAACATCTTCAATTTCTTTACCTTGAATCTGCTCAATCAACCGTAGCTCACCATTTCTGCCGAGGCTTGTTTTCAAACAGTAGTCGTACGGTGTTGGGTTTTTAAATCCCCCCGCAAGGTAATAAAAGCTAGCATGAGGCATACAGAAAAACGGATGCTTGCTTGCGTAATAGGTTTTTAACCGGTCTTTGTTTGATTCAAATTCTTTATAGGTATCAGATAAAAACAGGGTGTTTGAAAAATGTGGCAATTTTGAGATTGTATATTTTCCTGCGATTAGTCCAGAGAGTGGTTCTATGACCATTCCGGCAAAAGCTGATAAAGCGATTGCCAAAGTTATTCCGTGTCCCAGCCAAGTTAAGATTGGAAATTTGCTTAGCAACCAATGGGAGACAGCCCATAAAATTGGGGCAAGCGCTGGGACAGTATGGCTTAAATGGTAGTAATCATACCGCGGATAGGATCCAAAAAATGCACAGGCAAAAAACGTTACAACGGCAACTTTCAAGCCCCAATCTTGACGAGCGAATATAAACATTGGGAAAAGAAGCAACAAAAATAGAACTGGAATCGCAAAATCTATGCAGTGAATAGCCCAACGAATGGTCCCAAATGAAAAATATGTATAAAGAGCAGGCCAAAGTTCTGTTAACCCTTCCAGGTAAGATACGCCGCCGAATCTGAGATATTTTGAATTTCCTGAAAACCCGTATTCCAGAAAGCTAGGTCCGGCGCCACTCAGCAATAGGGGCATTAGGCCTAAGCACAAAATCGCCAACAGCGGTAGCCCAATGAAAAGATTTGCGCGAAGCAATTTCACCGCTGGCCAGCGTAGCTGGATGGCACTCGCTGCAATAGAAGCCACGATTGCTATGCCGAGAAGTATCCCAATATTTTGTTTAGACAACAAGCACAGGGCCGTCAGAATTCCAATTTTAATTAAATAATTATGGTAAGGCCCTCCCCGGGCGACCGCCTCTTTCCACTCTATAAAAGCATTAAAAGCCCAAAGGAAAAAAAGATAGGCCAAAGGACTATAGAGAGAGCCACCTCCAAACCAATAATTGCCAAGCAGAGAGCACACTAGCATGAGTCCGACAGGAAAGGATGTCTGTCGAGTGAGTTGCATATATACTCTCGCACCAAGTAACGCTGAGCCCGTTGTAATCAGCGCCCCAAATAGTTTGATCACTAAAAGTTCCGAGCCGAAAATCTTGAAAAGCAAGGCCGAAAGGTAAACCGAAAGTGGCGTAGCTCCAAAAAACACATCACGATACAACACATCGCCTTCAGAGACTCTGTTGACGACTTGCAGAAACCAGCTCTCGTCAACAGGACCAACCCCGGCGCAATACGCAATAACGAAATTCAGACACCAACAACAGCCAAGCAATAAGGCGATCCGGCAATAATAGCTTTTTTTTCGCATGGGATTGTCCTTTATTTATGTCTGACTGCTGAAAACAATTGAAATGGTCGGATATACATAAGAATCTTCACTTTTTCCAATGCATTTTCAGCGCGCTGCCCGATTGCTTGGTTAGTTATGCAAGGTGGAAAGAAACCAAAACGTTCGCACTTGAATTGGTTAAAACCAGCCCCATCGAAGCACCGTTCCACAAAACCTTTGCGCATTTGCAACACGCCTTTGTCGCCCTGCCAGGTCATGCCGGCAGCAAATGCGATTTGCAGATAATATAACGGATTATAGGCATTGGGCTCGAGGAAAATGGCCCTGCCGCCAATCTTAAGAAATTTAATCGTTTCGCTTAAGGCTTTGGTTAAGTCTGCCAGATGGTGCAGCATAAAATAGCCGATAACTAAATCATACTGCGAAAAAAGTTCGGGTTTAGGTTGATGTAAATCACAACAAATCGTTTTTATCGGATGATTGTTCGTGTTGTAAGCAAGCAAGCGTTGGAGCAACACATCAGACAAGTCAAGAGCATCAACGCGGATACCCTGGTCCCACATTGGGATAGTATAGCGCCCCATACCGCAGCCCACTTCGAGTATTTTCATTTCCGGAGTAATAGCAGCACTGCTTACAATATGAGCAATTTGCCTTTTTACGTAAGGTGTATTTGTAGGAATCATTCGCTGCCTTGGTGTATGTTCATAGTATTCCTTCTGCGATTCATTCCAGCTTGCAATATCCATATTTAGCGGGGCCTTCGTTTATTTGATATTAAAAAGCTTGTATCTGACAATTTTGGCTAAAGTGTTAATTGCTGTCTTGGCGCGGCGCCAATCTGAATAACTTGAGCATCCGGTTGGTCTAGACTTACGAGAAACAGGAACGACACCGCAAGGTAGACCTGAGCAAGCAAGCATACTAGATACCAATGCCCAGGGTTTGGGGAAGCCTAGCAGAAATGATTTTGCTTTATTGTCTAAGATTACATATCCGCCAATATTGCTGGGATAGCCCGTTAAAATAGTCTGAATTTGACGAAATAGATCGCCCTGCCTACGCCTTATTGATCCTTCATAGGCCCCGCCCTTGCCAGCAAATACCATACTCACAGCAGTAAACTCAGCTAATAGAGCCGGGATATCTTCGGGTTCATCCTGTAAATCAGCATCCATTATCACAATTTTATTTCCCGAGGCTAAACGCAGACCTCTTAGTAAAGCACCGGCTTGTCCAATGTTGGTAGGTAAAGTAATGAGCTTCAAATAATGTTTGGTTTCTTGAAGCTTCAGAAGAATAGCCAATGAATCATCGGGGCTCGCATCAACCACGGCAATACATTCAAAGGCCACGCCATCACAAACAGCTTCAATTCGTTGTATCAATTCTGCAATGCTATCTCTATTATTATAAACAGGGATGACAATGCTTAAGTCTATTATGTTCATTTAAGACCCAGAATGCGTTTGTGCCATTCTACCGTTTTTGCCAGTCCGGCAACCAAACTATGCCTTGGACTGAACCCAAGCATTTCTTTAGCCTTTGTCA
This sequence comes from Pseudomonadota bacterium, assembly GCA_043798185.1. Taxonomy (GTDB): domain Bacteria; phylum Desulfobacterota; class Desulfobulbia; order Desulfobulbales; family Desulfocapsaceae; genus Desulforhopalus_A. Next base: position 14,932 of record JAZDOW010000110.1, read on the forward strand.
CATCACAAACCCAATTATTCGTATCATGACGCGATACTGGAAAATAGCCGTTTTCAATCGAAATTTCCTTACCAAGTATTTCAGCCAACGTTGCTATTACTTCTTCATTAGTCACTTGCACGCCCGTTCCAATATTGAATTCTTCTCCAGGTTCTCCGTGATGTGTCGCAGCTAAAAAGCACGCTTCTATAACGTCATCAATGTACACGAAGTCATGGCGGCATTCCCTGTCGGTAAGACAAATTCCCTCATTTTTTAGCGCATGAGAAATTGCCGTGGGAATAAAGTGTGCGCTATCTTCCTCAGGGCCATAAACGGAAAAGGGGTTAATAATTTTTAATGAAATTCCGATTTCGCGGGCCATTTGGCGACAGATTAATGTTTGAGAAGCTTTAAGGGCGCCGCGCATGCATACGGGTCGATATGGGAATGTTTCTTTTATCTGTTGGGAGTAATGACCATAGGCCAAGGAGCTGCCAACGTGCACGATTGAAACGGAGGGCACAAGAGCAGCGCTTTCTAGAAGATTGACCATTCCGTTGATGGTGATGTTTGCTTGCTCAAGTCGAGCGTTTGCATCATGCGGATGCCCGTAAGAGATGGCCGTGTGAATTATGACTTCGGGTTTAAAACCTATCACGCAATCTCTAAGCTTTTCGAACCCCGTGATATCACATTCGGTGACGTAAAATCCTGGCGGAATCTCTTTTAGTCTCCAGCTTCGCGTTTCGCACCGAACCAATCCCAAAACGTTTGCGCCACGCTCGGCCGCCCAGCGGCAAGCTCTTGCGCCAATAAAACCACCAGCGCCCGTCACGAGGACTCGTTTGCTCTTCAGTTCATTACTATCCGCAAAATCCATATAGCTCTTTAATGTGTTGTTTAAGATTTATTCGGTCATTTTCGATTTCCTGCTCGTTACGGAGTTGTGCAGCATCAAAGGCAGCGAGGATGAAGGGGATTTCGAGGCTCAAATCTCGCCCTTCGGTGTCGCGCTGAAAAGAACGCCTAAGAAACGAATGACTGCAGCTTAATCTAACAAGTTCCTTGATAATCAAATGACAGGGAATTGGAAATCCGCTTTGTGGAAGCGTAACACCTGCTGTTCCAAATGGAATGTTGAACAGCGGCCTGATTTTCTCAAGCGTCCCATCAATAAACGGCCAAAATATTTGATTTGGCCGTTTGCATTGTATGGCGAGATCGTTAAGCCCAATGTAAACTCTTGATAGCGGTAGTTTGGATAATTCCTTTGCGTTTTCAAGCGCGTCTATTGTTTCTATTAAAATACCTACGCCACATCTTGAGTTTACGCGGGAGATAATTTTGTTGACTTCCGCTGGAGTCCTTACCATTGGAATGAGAAGTTCATCAACACCTCGCTGGATGGCTTCTTCCATCTCCTCAAAGGAGGTATCAGAAGGGTTATTGATCCGGCACACAAGTTTAGCGTTGGTAAAATCTCGAATAGCGCTTAAATCATCTAACGTATCATCGCTAATCATTGTGTCAGCGCCGGCTTGACGTGATCGTTTCCCAGATCGCTCTAGGTCGATAATTACGCCGCCGATCCCTCCGAGACAGGCGGCTTTAATGCGTTGCCGGTCTCTTGAAAAGAGCAATAGCTCAAAATGATTATTCTGGTTTACTTTCGACATACAGCAAATAACGAAGCTCCAACCGGAAACGGGATTTTTGTAGCAAGAAAACAATCCATTAATGATAGCCAACTAAGTATGGTGTTGGACATTTTCGACGGAGACTCTTCAAAATCACGCACATGAGTATTGTTTCGACCAATGAGCTGTCGTGGGAGATATAATGGAAATGTTAAACAGCAATAATAGCCAACCCACACATCTTTAAAACCGGCTTCGGTTAATACTTCAGTTAATGACACTTTGGAGTAACGGCGAAGGTGGCCTGCATTAACGTCCCGGACGCTCCAAAGGCTTGGCACAGCTGGCACGGTCAAAATAAATACACCGCCGGGCTTTAAAAGTCGACGCACTTCAGCGGAGGCTAATCTGTCATCAGTGTGCTCTAACACATCAAGTGCCAAAGCGAGCTCATAAGCAGCAGCTTCCAGTTGAAGATTTTCCGCCGCCATTAACACAATGGATTTGGTCGGGTTGATAATCTTAGCGCTTTCAACAGACTCGGGAAGACCATCGGTTCCACAAATAAGATTGTAACCAAGGTCACTCAACCAGCGCATGGTAAAACCAGTGCCGCAACCAATATCAATAATGGAAGCAGAATTACTGACACGATATCGCTTAAGCAAACGTGTTACGAGGTGTCGCCGAGCCTTAAACCAAAAATGAGAACTTTCTATTTGCGAAAGCTTAACAAGTCGCTCCGCCGGAAACTTTGCGTAAGTCATTGGGCAATCGCTCCCTCTATGTCAATGTGAGTGAAACATCTACACCATGATAACCAGAAGTGGCTCCGGTTGCTTGAACAAGATTCTATCAAGCTTAAGTGGAATCTCTACTTTTTTTCTCTGCCTGTTCAACCATCGGCAGCATCACGGGGTATCTCTCCCAATTTCGCTTTGATTGAATTTCCTCAGCACCTTTTTCGATTCCTGCTGTAGCTTCTATTTCCATCATTATTAAAGTGGCGATCAGCTCACAGCAAAAGAGCTCCCTTTCAGTCTATCTGTTCAGCCTTGGCGTAAAGACGTGCAAGTTCTTTTTCCGGCAACCACGCCTACCATCATCAAGTTCGACAAAAATGCCGCTATCTAAGTTTACTGCTTCTGCGAAAACAACTACATTATCATGCTGTTCCAAAATGACTGATATTCATCTTTGATCAGGTAGATAGTCCCACAGGCACTTCAGGAGTGGTCCTTTTCTCCACACTGTAAGCAAAGATTGGGATATAGATCAGAGTTAATATCGTGCCGATCAGCAGCCCGCCGATTGCAACGTCAGCGAGAGGAGACAATCGCTCGAGTCCTACTGCCCATTCGAAAGCAATGGGGATCATTCCGGCAATAGTACCGAAGGCGGTCATGAAGACCGGCCGGAAACGCACTCTGACACTTTCCATGGCCGCATCAAAGGGACCATTTCCAGCTTTACGGTAGTGCTGGTAAAAATCGATAAGCAATACCGAGTTTTTAATGATAATACCAAAGAGCAGCATGATTCCGATTAAACTCGGCATACAACTCGGTTTATTGAATACCAGCATGCCCCAGGAGGCACCGATCATCGAAAGCGGCAGCACCAGGATCATGACTACGGCAAGCCGCACCGACTGATAGATGGCGATCAATGCCACCAAGAGCAAAATGATACCAATACCGATGGACTTGATCATCCGCCTAAAACTGTCTCCCATCTGTTTGATATCCCCTTCCTGGCGGACTTCGACACCTCGCAAATCCACCTGCTGCAGGGCTTTCCCCGTATCCTCGGTCAGGGTGGAAATCGCTCGCTGGGAGCGATACCCCGACACATCAAGGGAATAAAGCAGCTGGTTGCGTTCAATTTTGTTGGCGGTCAAATCATAGCTGATCGTCCCCAGGGTCTCCAAAGGTACCGGCCCCTTGGGAGTCTGGATGGGAATAAGGCGCAGCTCCTGGAGATCGGTATCAAATGGTCGATTGAAAGACAGCCGGACCGGCTGAGTCTGCATTGAGACCAGACCGCCGTTCAGTGAGATCGGAATACCGGCCAGTGGAAGCTGGGCGGCTATCTGTACCGGTGTCAGACCATAGGCCAGAGCACGGTTAGTGTCGATTTTCAACTGTGCTTCGGTGAAATCCCTATCCCAACTAGTGTTGACCGAGGTGAGGCCCTTGACCTGTCCCATGGCCGCTGCCGCCAGATGGCCGGCCTGAGGCAAAAGATGATAGTCTTCGGCCAAGAGACGGACATTCACCGGCGCCTTAATGCTCGACATCGGCGTTGCCCCAAAATCGTAGACATCGACGGCCTTGACATTGACTAAAGCGCTCAACCGGCTACGGATTTCATCTTCTATCTGCCAGATTGTCTCTTGCCGTTCGAATCGATTGGTACAGTTGATGGTCATCATTGCTTCGGTCGGCAAGGACCCGGCACCGAGGGAAAGCACCCCCGGTTCGCTGCCGAAACTGACCGAGCTCATGACCACATCCGGCCGCTGGTGCAGCCACTGCAAAAACGGGACGATGCGTTGTTCGGCGGTCTCGACGGTTTCATTGGCGCTGAACCGGATATGCGCCTTGATAATGCCGGTATCCATCGGCGGCATCAGATCGCGGCCGATAACCGGCATGATGGTGCGGATACTGAGGGCCACCAGAACCACTACGCTGAGCGTCAGCAGGGTGCGGCGCAACCGCGAATGACCTCCGGCAGAAAACTTGAGGATCGACAGATAGGGGGTAACCAGGCGACCGAAGGTTTTCTGATACAGTGTCTCCAACCCAATCTCGAAACGGGTCTTGGAACTCCCTTTACGATAGAGAAAAAAGCAGATACTGGGGATAAAGGTGATGGAAAGAAAGTAGGATACCAGCAGGGCAATGATCAAGGTGGAGATGAGCGGACGATAAATCTGCTGGGGAAAATCGCCGATAAAAAGAAAGGGGAACATGATGGCAATGGTCGCCACCGTCCCGGCAAATACCGGGCCGATGACCTCTTTGGTGCCCTCGACAATGGCAACCTGGAGATCCTCTTTCAGCTCGGAGAGGTGCCTTTCAATATTCTCCAACACCACAACGGCATCATCGACCAGCATTCCCATGGCCAGGATAATTCCCGTGTAAATGACGATGTTCAGTTCCCCGCCGGTGATCCAGATAATGGCAATGGTGGCAAAGAAGACCATGGGAATCGAAGCCAGAGCGGCGGCAACTGCCCGCAGATTGCCGAGAAAGAGCAGGATGACCAGCAAGGTGAAGATCACCGCATCGCGCAGGGCCTCAAGCATGTTGGTATTGGCGGTCTCGATCAGGGTGCGTTGGGTATCGGCAATCTGGAATTTGATCTTCGGATAACGGAGTTCGAGCTTGGCTATCTCGGCCCGACCGGCCTTGCTGGTTGAAAGAACCGAGCCGCCAGGCGCTCGCTGGATAGCAACGGCAATCGCCGCCTGGCCATTTCCGAGGTAGCCCGAGAAGCGCCGCTGATGCTCCCATTTGACCTCGGCGATATCGCCAAGCGTAACATTTACTGCCACCGGCAAGCGTTTCAGTTCCTCCATCCGGTCGCGTTCACCGTACCAGGTTAGCGTGTAAAAAGTGTCGCTGCCCTTGCTGAAGCCGATCGGCAGATCGCGGTTGAGATCGCGGATGGTTGCTGCGATCTTATCCAGGTCTATGCCGTGCGATCTGGCGGCAAACGGGTCGATATCGATGGTGATGGCACTCTGGTAGCCGCCGAAGATCTCGACATTGCCGATGTCGGTATTGCGTAGCAAAGCCGGTTTTATATCGCTTTCCGCAAGCTTACTGATATCATCGAGACTGAGATCGCCATCGACCGGCGACAGGGCGAAGACATCCACCGGCAGGGTAAACGACCCAGCGGTGTAGATTGACGGATTGACGCCGGCCGGCAACTTTCCTCTGACCTTGCTGACCGCGTTGTTAACCTCAACGGCGGCCGCATCCAGCCCTTTTTTGTATTCAAACTCGGCGGTAACGATCGATATCCCGGCAATGTTGGTCGAACTTACCTGGCGGACCAGCGACAGGCTCGACAGTTCCTGCTCGATAGGCTTTGAAACTGTGGCGGTTACCACGTCGGGGGTCGCGCCGGGAACCTGGCTGATGACGATAACCGTCGGCCGATCGCTGTCGGGAAAGAGATTTTTCGGCATGACGATCAGCCCGTAAATACCGAGAATGAAAAAACCGGCAATCAGGCTGTAGAGCAGATAGGGGCGCTTATGGAAATAATCAAACATGCAGGTTCTCCCCTTATCAGGACGCAGTGTTCGTCGTGCGAATCATGATTGGCACTCCGGAGGAGGCTCGTAGCAGGATATCGGGTTTAGCCAGCAACAGGGTGCGGCCAGCCAGATCCTCCTTCACTGTCACGCCCTCGATTCCCCGCTGCTCAATGGTCACCGGGAGTTTCTCTGCTTTGCCGTTAGTGTAGGTCAAAACCCAGGTCTTGCCCTGGGCCGACAAGAGGACATCGTCGGGCAACAAAAGACCCTCCCCGGAAAAGAGGACCACGGCGATGTTGAGAAATTCTCCCTCGACAGCCGAGGTCCCGGCAAGCAAGGCTGAGCGGTACTCGCGCAGCCCGCTTGGTCCTGCCTGGTTTTTCGGGGTAAGCGGCAACAGGTTCCCATCCAGGCGGATAGCTGCTGCCGTGATCGCTGAGGGCAGCTTGACATCGAGATAGAGTCCCTCTGCCGCGGTAATCTTCAATAAAGGTTTGCCCGGCACTGCCATGTCGCCGGCCATGACCAGACGAGTACTGAGAATGCCGTCAATCGGTGAGGTAATCGACGTATAGCTGAGCTGATTGTCGATTTCTTTTTCGCTCTGCGTCAATTCTTCCCGGCCCGACTGCAGCATGGCAATACCGCTTTTTACGGCCTCCACCTGCGCCTTCAGCTGGGCAATTTCCGTATCTTCCTTATGGTATTGTTCAATGGAGGCACCTTTGACGTCGAGCAGTTCTTTGGTCCGGGCGTGGCTATCCAGCCCATTCTGCAAGGCCGTCTGCACAGCCTTTAGGTTCTCCCGCTTGCCGGCGATATCAAAATCCAGGCTGCTCCGTTTAAGGCGAAGTCCCTCTTTTTTAGCCTGGAGCTCCTGCTCATCGATACTGGCCAGCAGGTCGCCCTTGCGGACCGTCTCCCCTTCCTTCTTCATAATTTTATTGACCCGACCACTGATCTTGGTCGAAAGCGTCGTCGAGACATCCGACGAGACAATTCCCATGGCCGGGAGAGTCAGGGTAATGGTACTTCGGCCGGCAACAACCGCATCAACCACTACCGGCAGAATGGCGGCGGGTGGGGCCTGGGCCAGGTCATGTTTTCTTTTTTGCAGCAGGACTACTGCCGCGGCGACCACCAGCAGAACGACGATTATGCGCATTCCGTTTTTTATCATTGCACAACTCCTGTTAAATCATCTCCAAAGAGGACCGCCTGGCGGCAGATTACCTGCCAGCGGTCGCGGTTCGTCTGGTGGAGAGCGGCCTCGGCATCGAGGACCTCCGTTTCGTTCCTCAAATATTCTTCGGTGGTTATCCTCCCGTTGCGGTAGGCCACCCTGGCAATTTCGAGAACTTTCCTGCTGTTGTCGAAAGATTTCAGAGCCAAGGACTGTGATCGTTCGAGCAGAGGTAATTGCCGGTGTAGGGTGTCAGCCTCTGTGGCCACGTCAATCCGCACCTGGGCCAGTTGCTGCTGCTCCCGGTGCAGTTGCATTCGGGCGAAGTCCGTTGCTGTACTCAGGGTCCGGTCAAAGAGGGGGAGGGAGATGTTGATGCCGAGGTAATTGTAGCTCCGATTTATCGAATCATCGGTATTATAGGCAGTTCCGTAGTTTTCCGTCATCGCGCCGACCAGCTTGACCGTCGGGTAATATTGATCCTCGGTACGCTGTACTTCTTGCTCGGCAACGGCGACATTTGCCTGCTGCTGTTTCTGCCGCAGGAATTCACCGTCCACAACCGGCCGCTGCTGGGTCAACGAGACAAAATTCTCGATCTCCAACCCGGTTAGTTGTTTAAGCTGATTGACCAGAGTTAACTTCTGTATCTGCAGATCGTTCTGCTGTTTTTGCAGGGTATTGATCGTGGTGTCAAGCCGGAGGAGTTCCGATTCCGGAACGCGTCCGTTGTCCACTGCCATCTGGAGATCGTCACGGGTTTTTTGCAGTGATTCGAGGCGCGCCGCAATCGCCGCATTCAAGTCGGTAACATAGGCTAAAGAGGCATCGATGGAAACAACCTCCGCCTGCCGGGTCAAAAGTTTAAGCTCATGACCAATCTTACTCCCCTGCTGTAATTGTTTGACCTTGTTTGCCAGGGTATACAACCCTTTGACAAACAGCGGCATCTCCACCTTCAGACCATATCTTTTAATTTCTTTAGAAAATGGCAGTGAATCTCCGGCGGCAACGTTTACCTCGGTCGGAGGCATGGGCCGCAGATTGGTTGGTGAATTGTATCGTTCGTAATTGCCGAAAGCTGAGAGTTTTGGATAGAGTTCCGCTCGTGCCTGCTCCAGCTGTATTGCCGTTGTCTCCACCGCCAACTGACTGGACTGCATATCCGGCCGCTTGCCGGCGGCTTCCAGCAGAGTTGTTATGTTCAGCTCAGCCGCCGAAAGCGGTGTAATACAGATGAGCAACAGCATGAAACTGCCGAGATATTTCATCGGTCGGTTCTCCTCAAAGATTGATCTCTCTCAACCCATATTTTCTGAGAAATCTTTTACTTGTTGTTTGCCAGCCATTCAAAGGCCGGCATTGAGCTGGCCATGGCGCTGGCCGACTTGGCAAATTTGGCAACGATAAAGGCCTCAACAATCTCTTCCGTTGTCGCTCCGGCCTTTTTCGCCTGCTTGGTATTATTCAGAACGCAGGCTGGAGAATCGAGGGCGATTCCAACCGCCAGGGCAATCAATGCCTTGTATTTTGCCGGAACGGCAGTTCCGCTCATTGCCGCCTGACGATCAGAGACAAACCGCATCGCTTGTCCTTCATCCAATTGGCCCAAGAGCTCTAAGGGTCTCGGTACTTCGCCATTTTCTTTTTTCATTTTTTCCATCAGTTCCTTGAAGTCCATAGTTAATCTCCTGTTGATTTTTTAATAAATTTCCAGTTTTCAAAACTTTGTTCAATGCGAATGACATCCCGACTGACAAGTTGTGGCAACGGTATCCAATCTCCCCGGCCAGCAGCGCCCTTGTTTGCTTATGTTATTAGTATGACAGGCTCCGCTTATATCGCTTCGTTCTATCTGGATGGTTGTATGGTGGATATTAAAATCATGATGCAGATCCTCGGCTGTCTGATGCAAGAATTCGTCACTTCCGCCATCCTGCATGACCAGATGGGCGGTTAGAATGTTTTCGGTAGTGCTTGCCGCCCAGATATGGAGATCATGGACGCATTGCACTCCTGGCAGCCCGGTCAGATAATTCAGCACGACTGTCGCATCAATTTGGCCAGGCACTCCGGCCATAGTGAGGTGCAATGAGTCTTTCAGCAGTCCCCAACCGGCAAAGAGAATGACGAAGGCAATGACGATGGAGATTATCGGATCAAGGATGTTCCAGTTGGTGTAGGTGATAAGCAGTCCCGACACGACTACACCTGCTGAAACCGCTGCATCGGCCGCCATGTGCAAAAAGGCCCCCTTGATATTGAGGTCATTTTTTCTGCCGGCCATAAACAACAAGGCCGTTGCTGTATTAATCACCACACCGATAGCCGCAACTACGGTAATGGTCATGCCGTCAACCGGCACAGGGGAGCGCAGCCGGCCGACAGCCTCCCAGATGATGACCCCAATGACCACACAAAGAAAAAGGGCACTGCCAAGAGAAGCAAGGATAGTTCCCTTCTTGAAACCAAAGGTATGCTTAGCCGTCGCCGACCGATTTGCCAACGCCATTGCCCCCCAGGCGAGGAGTAGGGTCATGACATCGCTGAGATTATGGCCGGCATCGGCAATCAGTGCGAGTGAGTGGGATATCGTACCGTACCCGGCCTCTATGGCGACAAAAAACAGGTTGAGTATCGTGCCGATGGCAAAAGCGCGATTGAAGTTGGTTGGGGCGTGACGGTGGGTATGATCGTGGACCATGAAATCTCTCCAGTAATGCAATAGACGGAATTTTTCCGTTTCCCACGAATTCAGGGCAGGTCGGTCCTGTATTTAATAGGACTACGCTGCTACCAAAAGTATCACGAAAGAAAATTACTCAATGTTCTCTTGCAGATTGAGAGCGTCAGGCAAGGTCTCGACAAAGGCGCGGATCTCGTCGCGAACACGGCGATAGCAGTTGCGCTGCTCTTCTTCACCGGCTCCTTGGGCGGCCAGTGTCTTTGCCAAAGCCGGCGGATCGTTAAAACCGACGTGGAGCATCTTTTTTGCTCCCGGAAAAAAGGGACAAGTTTCGCGGGCGTTATCGCAAACAGTGATGACAGCATCGAAGACGATATGTCTGAGGCTATCGACATGTTTAGAGGTGTGTGTGGAAATATCCACCCCGGCCTCGGCCATTACCGCAACCGCTGTCTGATTGAGACCATGCGTCTCAATACCGGCTGAATAGACCTCGACGGCATCACCTTTCAGTGCTCGTGTCCAGCCTTCCGCCATCTGGCTACGACAGGAATTGCCCGTACACAAAAAAAGGATTTTCTGTGGCTTGATCTGTTCCATACTTCCTTCTCACAAAGGCTAACTCTTAATCCCGACAAGCGGAATAGGGGAACGAAACAAAATGGGTTAAAATGGCCCATATTTCGTAACGGCGCCTAAATAAACGGCTGAACAATAAAATACACACCAAGCAGTCCAATCAACATCCCGGCAATACGCCGAAAGAACCTCCCTCCCTGCTGCCAGGTGCTGTTGGCAAGCAGACGTTTGACCATGGCGGTTGAACTGCCGGCAACGACAATGGGAATACAATGGCCGATGGCGAATACTACAATAAAGATCATACCGGTGAGTAGTTTGTCCTGAACCGAAATGATGGCCAAAATCGGGGCGATAAATCCGAAAGTACAGGAACCGGATAAAACTCCATAAGCGAGGCCGAGAATAAAAGCACCGGACAGCCCCTTTATGGTCAGTTTTGCCATAAGCCCGCCGCCCATCAGGGAACATTTGGCGACTCCCAGCATGTCGAGAGCGACCCACAGCAGCAGGAGTCCGACAGCGATCGTCCAATACGGCCCAACATCGCCAAGCATACGGCCTAGCAACGTACAAACCAGCCCGATGGCAGCGATGGTGATGAACAATCCAGCTGTAAAGACAACCGCATACAGTGTCGCCTTACGACCTTCAATCAGGTGGTTTTGGCCACCGACATAGCCGACGATCAGCGGAATTGAGGCCAGATGGCAGGGGCTGAAAAGTACGCTGACCATCCCCCATAAAAAGCAGCCTAAGGCCCCCAACAGGAGGCCCTGACTCATCCAGGAGTTAATGGTGAGAAAAAATTGATCCATGCGCTATTTCACTCCCAGTTTTTCCAACTCAGCAACGATGGCCGCTTTTTCCATGAAACCTTCGTGCCTGAGCACTTCTTTGCCTTCGGCGGTGTAGAAAATCTGGGTAGGAATAAGCTGGATGCGGAATTGCTTGCCGGCGGCCGGGTTTTCCCACACATCAATGAAGACTATCGCCGCTTTGTCTTTATATTCCTTTTCCAATTCCTCCATGATCGGGGCCATCATTTTGCAGGGTATGCATTTTTTTGCGCCGATATCGACCATGGTCACTTTGCCGGGAACCGGAACCTGGGATGGTTCTTCCGCCCTTGCGGCGGGAACAGAAAGTGTCATGGTCAGAAAAAGGCAGAATACACCCAGGATCTTTCCGACTGGTGCTTTATAAGCTTGTTGCATTCTTTATCCGTCCTTAGTTAAAGATATCTCTGAGCCTTTTCCATGACCTTGGCAATATTTGGTTCGGTGAGAAACGTCTGACCTTTTTCAAAACCGAGATCGGACAACCGCAGATGGTTGACTTTCTTGAAACCGGCTTCTTCCAGAGATTTCTTGGCGCAGTCGAGGGGACAGCCATCGATTGCCAGGATGGAGACCGCGGCCTCGGTGGTTTTCATAATGCCGCTGACCCTGCCGCCGATTCCGGCCAGGCAGAACATCTTGCCATGGCCGTCGCGAGTAAGGTTTCGTGCCGCTCGATCGGCCAATTCACCGACATCGGCGGCGCCGGAACAGGAAAATATCAGGCGTGGGCCTTTACTGGCACTGCTGCAACTGCAACTACATGAAGTTTGTGTCGGTATCATGGTGTACTCCTTGAATTAAAAATGTTTTTATTTTAGAATCTTTACGTTATGATTGTCGGCCACTCGACGAGACAATAAAAAATCAACTTATCCATGCCTCAACTTCACTCTGCTTCGGGATACGGCCCACCGATTTGACTTTGCCGTCAATGACCACAGCGGGGGTAGAAAAAATACCCAGTTGGGCGATCTCTTGAAAATCCGTCACCTTAATAACGACGGCCTTGATGCCTTTGGCCGCGACTGCAGCCTCGACAGTTTTCTGCGCCTTTTCACAGGAGGCACACCCCGGTCCACATACCTTGATTTCCATACATTCCCTCTGATAACTTAGATTATAAAATTAAAGAGATATCCGGTAAAAACGATACCACTTCCGACAACAACAATAAAAACGGCAATCAGCGGCGGTTTAAGAACCTTGCGAAGGATGATCATCTCCGGCAAAGACAAGGCAATAACACTCATCATAAAGGCGAGCACCGTACCCAAGGCAGCCCCTTTGCCAAGCAGGGCTTCAACCACCGGCACAATACCTGCGGCATTGGAATACATGGGAATACCGACCACAACTGCTGCGGGTACCGACCACCAAGCATCCTTGCCCATAATTGAGGCCATAAAATCCTCGGGCACAAAGCCATGAATTGCCGCCCCAACAGCGATCCCGACAACAACATACGGCCACACCTTGCCGACTATATCGCGAACAGCCTGCCTGCCATGTTCCAAGCGATCCAACCAGCTGAGTTTTTCTTCAATGACGATTGCTTCACCAATCCGCAATGCCTGGACCCAATCCTCAATCCAATTTTCAAGTTTTAAGCGGCCGATTATCCAACCGGCAACTATGGCAATGATCAAGCCACTGACAAGATAGATGGCCGCTACCTTCCAGCCAAGCAGGCCATAGAGCAACACCAAGGCAATCTCATTGACCATCGGGGCTGCGATGAGAAAAGAAAAAGTCACGCCCAGGGGCACGCCGGCCTGGACAAAACCAAGAAACAGCGGGACCGCAGAACAGGAACAAAACGGGGTGACTATACCTAGTGATGCAGCCATCACGTTGCCACTTGCTTCCCGTTTGCCTGCCAGGTATTTGCGAGTGCGGGCCTGGGTGAAAAACGAGCGGATCATCCCGACGATAAAGACGATCAGGGTCAAGAGCATCATGACTTTGGGGGTGTCATAGATAAAGAATTGCACCGCCCCGCCGAGTTGACTTCCCTTGGTGATTCCGAGCAAAGAGTAGGTGAAGAAGAAGGAAAACGGCTCCAGTTGCCAATAAACGACAAACCAGATGGCTAGGCTTAACAGACCAATACCGCTGATATTTCCCCAATGAATATTTTTTGCTTTGGCGACTCGGCCGGTGACCGGCGGCGAACAGCCACAACCGGCAGATTGAATCGGTTCCATTGTCATTACTTTTTGTTGCTCATCATATTTTTTATCTCAGCGAGTGATGGAACTTTTCCCACACTCTTTACCTCTCCATCAACAACCAACCCGGGAGTCATCATTACCCCGAAGCCCATGATTTGGTTGATATCGGAAATCTTTTCCAGTTCGTACTCGATCCCAAGGTCCTTCGCCGCTGAAACTGCAGTTTCTGCAAGCTTGGTGCATTTGGCGCATCCAGGTCCAAGAATTTGAATCTTCATTATTTTCTCCACCATAAAATTAGCCGAAAACTATTCCAACTGAAGTTTCCTGTGAATTTATATATCATAAATCCTGCTGCCTCTAAGCAACCATGCGCAGCAGCGTTTTAACGAAAGAATTTTGTGGTCTTTGCTTTGGTAATGGGCAAATCGATTGAAAATTCTGATCCAATGCAG
>JAZDOW010000132.1:0-14225 GCA_043798185.1 Pseudomonadota bacterium
CTGGTGGGCATGAAGAGCCGTATGAATCGAGAGGTTCATGTACGGATCTGTGAGAGCCTGAGGGGGAGGTTCCCTTGGGCGACTCGACCATGCCAGGTGGTGTGGGGGCTGGGGGAGAAAATCCCCCGGCTACCCGATTGGGAAATTTGGAAGAATTCTTACACATCCACAATTAAATGCTCGCAGTCCCTATTTATTTGATAGGCTCTGTTAATTTGTCCATTTGCTTTTGCGCCAAGTCCAAAAGTTTCTTGCCAAGTACATTTAATGCCATAACGCGTGCTTCTTCTTGGCCAGAGTTGTACTCGACATACATATATGGCCGAAGAGATTTTTGCTCGCCTTGTCCTTCGGTAGCTGCATATAGATAACCATTGTCAATGTCAAACAAAGATGCTTCATAAACCGAATATGAATCCCTGTGGTGCGCAGGCACAATCCACATGCCCAAAATAGTAAGATTTAATATACTTAAGGGATTCACATAAGAGTCAGTTACTGTACTGTCACTGATAAATAGAATTGCGTCTGCACCTAACCGCGCCCCTGCTGCCCGAGACTGGTTTAGAAAACAGCTGCTTTCACTCTTATAACCACAGGACGGCACAAGTGATTTCGGTACTATTTCTAGACTTGTTAGAAAGCCAATTTGTTTTAACTTTTCGCCCCATTGCTCAATTGTCAATTTTTCAGCCTGTGAAATCCCCTTCCCTCGATCAGGAGGCATTACTGCCACTTTTAAAGGAAAGTGAGCTTGTGGACGAAGTTTTCTTATTTCTTCTATAGTTTGTGCGTCTGAATACTGAGTAGTTGTAGGGATTCCACCCATTCCTCTTTCCAATTGTTGACTCATATCCTTAGAAGCACAAGCATTCAACAAAATAGCCATTATCAAGATGCCAAATTTTTTCATAAAACTCCTTACATTTCTATTATACCCAACGTAAAGCTCAGCCGACGCTTGGAGCGTAGCGGAAAGCGGTCGGCTGGAGCGAAAAGTTAGGCCGATGTTGGAGTGTGAGAATTGACCCTATTTTAACGTTCAGCGTTTAAATGTCCTCATTAACTACTCCTGAGCCAACCACGGGCTGCTTGACGGTAACCCAGGCACTCTTGGAATCGTCACCAGTCGACCCCGACACCTTAAGCGTCACTTGAAATACTCCCCAGTTTTCGAATGTATGATTGGGGCTAGGATCGTTGCTCGAATATTGATCGCCAAAATCCCATGAATAGGATGTAATATTTCCGGTGGAAGTATTCGTGAACTTGACGCTCAAAGGTGCGGTTCCCTGCTGTGGGTAAGCAGTGAAATTGGCTTTCAGGGGAACGACTGGAGGCGTAACCACGATATTCCTTGTTTTGGTGTCCTGGCCACCCGGACCAGTGACGCTAAGCTTCACCAAATATTGGCCAGACACGTTAAAGGTATGGCTTGGATTCGCTGCGCTGCTGGAAGAACCGTCGGTAAAATTCCAACTGCGGGTGCTGATAGTCCCGGTGGAAGTGTCCGTGAACTTAACAGTCAAAGGAGCTGCGCCGTTCTGCGGCTCGGCAATGAAATTGGCTTTAGGCGGTGGTGATGGAAACCTAAAGCGGAGTTGCGTTTCGGCCGGACCTACTCCAGGAGATGGCGATAGCAGCAATTCAACCATACAGTCATCGGTATCAGGCAGCCCTTGTGGCTTAGGAACAAACACCTGGATATTACCGTTCGCATCTGTATTGGTATATGTCAGCAGAATTTCAGCCTCAGTGGAATCGGTGACGCGAACAGTTACGTTGGTATTGCCTACCGGAACAACCTGCTCACCTTTCGTCGTTGCCGTACCCGCTATCTTCACCGCATTTAAACCTGAAGGTGTAACTACCCCCTTGATTTCAGCAGCTTTTACGGCATGGGCTGTGCCTGATATCCCGCCAAAAGGCACCCAACGATCCTTGCAGAGCACAAGACCGACCAACGAAATTCTTGGCGTACCGAATGGCGATGATAAATCCTCAAATGGTACCGTTTCGTCTGCGCGAATAATCGCGACACCATTTTTTGTTTGTCCCGCATTAAGCCAGAACTCAGCGGGGTCAACATCGAGAAACCATCCTGGTTTTAAGCCGCGCGCCTGCATACGGATCTGGGCACGCCGGGGTAAGGGGTTCACTACCTGGAAGGGAAACGTGACTCGCTGATAAGGACTGGCTGCCTCGATATACCAATTTGTAAAATTCTCTTGCGCCTCGTTGTTATCGGGGGTCAATTCACCGGTTTTTGGCTTGATGACGGCCCGAATACAGACATGTTCGCTGATTGTCGGAGTCCAGTCGATTTTTGCCAATGCATACCCCCCTTCTGGAAGATTAACCACATCCTTACCAATAGAGGTCGGCGACGCATTCCCCACAGCAGGTGGTTCGACCTTGAAAAATTCTACCTCCACACTATTTACCGCCTGGTTACCTGCGTTATGAATGCGCGCATAAATTTTGCTAGGCCATCCAACCCGTAACCGGTCGCCGTTTAGAACTGGATTGCCTAGTACCTCTGGATTCTGCGCAACGTCTGACTGGCTATATTCATCCCAATTGTTATCTACGTTCGTATCGACCCAGATATCCTGAGAATCATAAGGTGGTGGGTTCCATTTGCGGATGTAAGGATCAAAATACTTACCTGCCTCCCATGTCACTTTGACTTTATAAACAAAGGGACGATTCGTTCCAATAACTTCCATGATTTTTACTTTAATCCCGCTTACCGGAGAAACCTGAAGAACTATTTTCTCTTCATTGAGAGTGTCCAGTGTTTCCCAATAAGGAGAAGCCATCGTTACGTTAGCGCGAATCTGTCCAGAATCTGGATTGATATCGATGGCATCGGTGACGATAACGCCGCCTGTAGGCATAGGCACCGTTGTGCTAAAGGAAACTGTACCATAATGAGAGTCATTAAAAGAGCCTGGTTGCCGATTTTCGACGAACAATTTCCGATTCGACCCCACATTGATCCTGATAACACGGGTCAACGGTATGCCTGGATGCGACCCAGCATAAGGATTCGTAGAGGGAAACGGCGACTCGTAAGGTATCAGTAGGGCTTCCACACTTGACGGTGCAGTATCGCTGGCGGGATCTAAGTCGACTACTTCTTTATCAGGAACCCAAGTATTTTCAGGATGATCTGGATCGACGGTGCAATAGTTCTTTATCCATGTAGTTGGATGTGCATCTCCGTTCCAGCACATGATATCCCACTTACCTGGTTCGGTTCCGGTCAATTCTACTCCGCCTGCTTCATCATAAAGATCCGGAAACCCAAGATTGTGGCCCATTTCATGAGCGAATACATCCCAATTATAACCGGTTGCGATCGCAATATAAGAAAGTTCGAAAGCAAGCTTATTTTCCCTTAAATTAACCTGACAGGTTTGGGCACAGGCGCGAAAAGTTTCCCAAGGGAGATTAGATACGTTAGCAACAATTACCCCGTTATAAGATCCGATAGTTGATTTAGCAATATCATCTGTTTGGCTTTTTACAAAGCTTTCAAGAGCGTCTTGTATTAATAGATAGTCTTTATATATGTAATCAGCTCCCTTGGTCTTGGTTGCATGCTCTGGATCGAGGCCAAGCAATTGCAGTCCTGTACCACCAGTTATGTCAAGAGTGCTATCTGGCCCAGATACGATAGATCGTAGAATAATTTTGAAATCTGTTGTAGACCCTTCTACACCGTTGAACGTGGCATATATTGGGGCTTCGTTTCCGGCTGCCGCATTGGCAATTGCAGTATTAATTTCGCCTGTTGGTCCAGCTACTAGATCGATATGTTTCTTCCCCGCAGTGAATGTAACCGTAACAGCAAAGCCATTGTCGCCTTTTAGTTCTAATGTCTCACCTCCTACAAAAGTTAGGGGGTAGGTAAATGCGGCGCTTTCGATCGTTGTATTTGTCGCGTTATAGTATTCCTTAGCTGTTCTTGGCAAGTCGAATGTGCTGGACTTTATATCAAAAGTGAATGGTGGGCGTTTTTTGTAAGATGCCTCCTGCCAAAAATCATTGGCTTTGTCTAATTTATTATTCAGATTGGCCTTGAGATTGGTTGCATCGGCACCGGGAGGCAATACCAAATCCTTTGGCAATACCATCAGGACTAGGTAATCGAGCTCGCGCGAGCTGGGATTTACGCTGCTGAGGATGCTAGATTTATGGAAGGTAATGTCTCCGCGAAAAGTAAATGCTTTCGAGGATAGAACGATAAATTTTTGGGGAGCTTCGACAGAAAAAGAATCCTTTGAGATTTTGACCGTTTGTTCTCCTGGCATATCTGGGACAATAACTGTAACCTGATCGCTGGTGCTTGAACTAACCACAGCTTCGACATCGCCGAAGAATACTTTCGCTCCCTGAAGATTGGTTCCAGATATTGTAACCTCGGTTCCTGCCTTTCCTTGTGTGGGGCTAAACTTAGTGACAATTGGCAATAGCTTGAAAAATTTTATTATGATTTGAGATAATTTCCATAATATGTCTGTTAAAAGTGAAATTTTCATGATTCCTCGCCTCAGTTAAGAGTACCCTTAGTGGGTTGGTTTGTTGGGACTGTTCGACGTGGGCTACAAGCTGCGCCTAACGAGTCTGTAGGAAAAGGTCCTGCCTTTTTCAGAAAGCTCATCTTTTACGGACCATTTTTGCCAGGAACATAACTATCGGCCAAAATATGCTTGTGAAAACGGACAACTATGCGTTGCAAAATATGCTAACTCGCTCATATTTTTAAAAACATAATACAACTTTTCAAGTAGTTAGGCTGACTTTTGATCTAATTAAGCGGTGTTTTCCATTTAATAACCGAACACAAATAAAATTTGGGAGTAAATTCAGCCTTGAACCAGTGATAAAATACTTTTCCTACAAATTCAACGAGTCTGTAGGAAAAGTCCTCTGATTTTTTTAAGCTTTCAGTTTTTCTGCATTTCTGGGCTCTACGGGGCACTGCTTTTTAGGAAAAAAGACACAACAATAGATGCTTAATGCATTATTTTCTCCTGCGTCTGTTCGTTGAGGCAAAAAAACACTTTAAAATCAACTAAATCAGCCTGTTTTGCCACAATTAAGCGGCCCCCGAACTCATTTAATGGATTTCTAAAACATGTTTCCTAATGATTCCGGGCTCTAAAAACGTCAAATTGCCTTTTCCTACAGATTCAACGTGCGGGTCAGCCGCACCGGGCCACTGACCTAAATTTGTAAACTGCGGCCTTCCCGGTGTCGGCTGGACTAGGTGGTTGGAAAATGCAAAAATTACGGCCGTATGTAATAATATGCTTTTACGCTTTAGCAAGGTGAGTCAAGCAAAGACTTGACCACCAGACCGACCAGTTTTTGGGAAGACCGGTCTCGTCGATAATCAGTGCGCTGTCGTTATACCCTCCAAGCAGCCTGTCACCATCTTTCGCGATCTGGTTGTTCAAAGGTCGCCAATCCCACTGTGAATCTGAAAGGAAATATTGCAGCGGATCATACACGGTCTCGGCAACTCTCTCTTCCATTCGTTCCATGTTTTTTTTATCCGCCTGGAACAGGCCTTTCAGGTATTGGAATGCTTTGTCTGATAAATTTACTGTATGTCGTTGAAAAAACTTATAATATCTCCCATGAAAAGACAAAAACTGGCGGGACAGGCCCACCAGCATGTGGCGGAGTCTGACATGGGAATCTTCCTTTTGTGAAGTATAATTTTTTTTAGCAGCTGTAATGGGTATCTCAGCTGCCCTGTTGTAATCAACAACTGGTTTAACTATACAATATTAGGAAGAATATTCAACTTTTTCTGCTTCCCAAAGTAGAAGTAAGTAACAACGTCCCCAAATTTTGTAATAAAAGAGGCGATTTTCAGGTCGCACCTGGCGCATTTTATTGTTGGAATTCGATATGCTGTTTCCAGAATTCATACGGAATAGTGAAGCATATCTCTTGCCTCAGAAGAAGATGAATTCCTTAGACGCTTACAGAATTTCTTAACTGATTATTGAAACACTTTAGGAGGATCAGTTGAAGGAGGAGCTTCTTTAAGAAGTTTTATAGCCTCTTTAAGACATTCTTCAGTATTGCAGCTACTTTCGGAAGACGAGTTTCCAGATGTTCCTGTTCCAGGTACTACAGTTTCCGTCCTTGTTACGGTTCTAGAGATAACTGTGCCGGCTTTCGGTTGAGAAGCTTCGATTTCAGCTCGTCGAGCGACGTTGGAAACAATTTTGTCTCGAACTTTTGCTTTGAACTTCTCTAAATTTGGATAATTTGGATCAATCCGTTCAATTTCCGCTAGTATTCGTTCTCCTTCAGCAACTGACAAATCCGCTGTGTTAATTGCCACAATATGTTTATTGATAATTTTACGTCCTGCAAGAAACTTACGAAAACCTTCAATTTCAGTTGCTCCAGGACAAATCGCTTCTGCTTCTGAAATTCCAGCTTGAAGATCCTCCTCATATGTTTTGGATTCCGAATTTTTGTACATATTCATCAGCAAAGCAAGTTTTTCGTCAAGTTTAGGTTTATCACAAGCCTCAGAAGCTTCAACAGACACTGCTGAGAGAATTGCGAAAATACTTGCTGAAATAAAAAATTTCGTCATCTTTCGAGATATTTCCATCATTTTTTTCCTTTCCTGTATAATTTTTATCTAGCTAAGATTTTGCTCATTTACTTTGCATTTCCCGTTAGAATAATAGGTCAACAAGAGCAACCAGTTTAAAACTACTTTTGACAATTATTCGTGTTGCTGCTGAAGCTGATCAGAACTACTCAGATGACATTTTTCAAGAGCCACTACTGCCAAGCAAGCTCCCCTGGCGGGAAACATTCTGCAATCCCCCAACCCGCAGCCTTGCATTAACGAAAATGTTAGCTATTCAAGGTGTTTTTCCGTTAACACTTCCAATCCCCAACGACCAGCATCACCAGCGGCGGCCACTGACTTGATCGCGAATAGCGCAACGCTGCTCCCCGCCGTCTGAGTGTATGCGATTGTTAGCAGATGTTTATGCAATTGTGACTGTTGGCAACTTATTGTAGATTTCATTACATTCGGAATGATCTCTGCGTTTGTAAACTGGGTAAGTCAACAAACGAATCCCAAAGTGTTCTTTAAAATACCGCTTAAATATTTCACCACGATTTTCCATTGTTGCGTAATGCAGTGGTGTCTTGCCATTTGTAACAGTTCTCACCCACTGAAGTAATGATTGCAAATTTGGATCTTTGAACGATAGACCCACAAACAAAATAGTGAATTCAGATAATATTCTTTTCATGAAATTACGAAATGGCTCATTGTTAAACATGATCTGACGATAGGCGAGAGGTCCAAACACTATGCTGTCAGGTTGCTCCCACGTTCCGTGAGGCTTAATTATTGGGATCAACTTTCCAACTGGATTAGTTAAACAATCAAGCGCTTGGCCCATATCTGTAGGATTTACATGAGGAGTGACGACGAATGGTTGCCATCCATATTTAGCCCAGTAACGTTCAGCTAAATTATCATAGTTTGTTGTTATGACACCAGCAAATGGCTTTTTCGAAAGAATTTCATGAACTGTTGATCCATCTGCCGTCGCCAAACGATTTCTAAGGTATTCAGCAAAATTATGTTTAGGCAATGCAAAATCAAGCCATTCAGATAAGGCTAGGAGTTCGCCATGCTCCATTAGGTCATTCATTTCATCCGTAATTTCTGAACGTTGAGGGGCAACTCTATGCAGCAGATTGAGCAACTCCTCGACCATTTGCCACCAAGCCGGCAAACTCTCGCCATTTTTGTCACAAGAGCCAAGAGACGCACCTGCACCCAGAAACAAAATGCATTTACGTTCGTTTATGCGGTCTATTAATGCTTGGGGAACATCACAGCTATTTTTTACATAAGAAACATCAAATGGCATTGTGTGGACTTCGCCTGGCATGGTTACTCCTTTTCTATGAACTCGGTTATATGTGGACTGCTAATAACGTGAAGTTAACCTGCGCGCGATCACGCGTGTCCGGTTAAACGCTTTGTTGGGTAAGATTTTTCTTTGTAGTATGTGCTTTGTTTCTAAATGGCGTAATGGATTTCAAATCTTTTTCTTCTGATTTCTTAGTCTTATACAAGTCACATCTAAGTTGTAAATTCATCCAAAAATCTTCTGACAATCCAAAGAATTTTGCTAGACGTAGTGCTGTGCTAGGAGTAATTCCTCTTTTCTTGTTAATAATTTCATTAATTCTTTGATATGGAACATGTATAGAATCAGCAAGATCTTTTTGAGAAATACCCATAGGAGCAAGGAATTCTTCAATTAGCATTTCTCCAGGATGAGTTGGTTCTCTGTGTGTGGGTACCCTTACCATAATTTACCTCTATTTATTTAGTGATAGTCTGTAATTTCTACTTGATCAGGACCAACTTCAGACCATGTAAAACAAATACGATATTGATTGTTGATTCGTATGCTATATTCTCACCACTTCTATCGCCCTTTAAGGCTTCAAGCATGTTGCCCGGCGGTATTTTAAGATCATCTATTCTGCTTACAGAATCGAGTTGGTCTAGTTTTCTCATTGCAATTTTCCAGACTTCTCGTGGGCATAAACTTTTGGCATCTTTGGTATTTTTACCATTGAAGATGTCTTCTGTTTCATTGTTTTTGAATGATTTGATCATATTAACATGATAACACGGATGTCATGCTATTGCAATTCGCTTAAAACCCAACGTGCTGGCCAGCCGCACCGGGCCGCTGACGTTCAAAATAAATTACACCAAGTTCCCGGAGTCGGCTGGACTAGTTGGTTAGCGATTAGTAATATTCTTCATTTTTCTATATAGTTGTAGAATGTGCGATATTGTATTGAAACACCTTTTGACATAGATTCTGCCCGAATAATACGAGCCATATAGTGATTTTCTATCTCTAAGCTGTTGTTTGATAGCCAACGAATTCGAACCTCAGGACCACCTCCTGCACCAGAAGGAGCGAGGTTATGATTACAATCAGCCACAAAAAAACTCTTCTTTCGATCATGGGGCGTTGTTGACGATGTACTGCGACTACGTAAAAGTGCAACTTGGGTGCTAAACGATGTTGTTGCTTCACAATCTCTTTCAAAAACAATCGCATTGAAATCGCCATCAGGTGATGGAATCTTGTCGATAATCATTTCGCCACAAAGACCAGGGATTGGTTCGTCAACGAATGATATTAAAAAAAAGAAGAAAACCACGAGTGTTAAAAATGTTGAACATCCCAAGAGAATAAAAAAAATCACTCCTACAATTTTAGTTCTTTGCATGAACCACTTGTAGATTTTTTTTCCAGCAAACGAACTTGCAAGCAACAAAGACACAACCAAACATAGACCTAAGAGTGATAAATCACTGCCAGTACGTTCCATGTATTTGCTAATTTCATCAACAGCGTAGATGGTCCCACTAATAAACAATATTAATCCAGCCATAGTGGAAGAAATTATCGATAACCATCTTGGGATACGGGATTTCGGAATTCTATTTTCCATTACCGGATTACGCTAACCGCGGTGCTGACCGGCGCCGTGCGCCGATCAAGCAAACTTTAGTTTGATTGGTCGGTGTGCGGTGTCCGGTCAAGCACCTTGTTCCGGCGCAAGGCGACGGGACAAGGTGCTTGACGAAGTCAGCACCGCGGTTCCTGGCGACGCAGTCGCCAGGAACGTGAAAATCAGCGGTGGCGCCTATGACCTTGCAGTGTCAGCGTCGCAGATAATCTCGCCATCCGCTGAATTTTATTGTTAGCTCATTTTAATGTATCTAATTTGTCCATATTCATTGAGAGCCAAAAATTTCCACCAAGACGGAAGTTGTGCCATTCGCCCACCCTTTGCCTTTCATGACCTTCTTTTACTTTGCGGCGAAGGTCATCAGCGTTATCAATGCCAGTAATTTTTGCTAGGTTAGCAAAGTGTCTATGCTGAGCTGCTCTTACAAAAAATGGGAACTTCGATGCCCTAAAAGATGAATAATGAAGAGTTTGAGGGTACCAACTTGTACCTTCAATTAGAAATGTCATTAATAACACCAAAAGCTCAGCTTGGATTATGTCTGCAAAAGGTATGTCTGTACGATCTGCATGTATTTTTATGAGTTCAGCTGCAGGGGCATGTAAACGCTGCCCTTCTGGAGCAAGAACTGATTGGAGACTTTCCGAATATCCATAAAAAACGTCAAACTTTTCAAAGTCATTATCGCCAACTCGGTCAGTTGATGGGGTAAGGTAATGGGATGTGAATATTTCGTGTAATACCTGATATGATTGTGTTTTGAGTAGTGCTGCGACAATATAGAGAAATGTCTCATAAACAAAAACAGAATGTGCTTCAAACCAACTATCGTTCCAACTAGTTACTTCTGGGGGGCGTGATTTTAATTCTCTTAGTTTTTCGAGAGTATCAATTAGTGCTTCTGAAAATATGGCATGATCGGTAATTTCACTTTCAAGAAGAACCCAATCGCAAATATGGTCTCTTATTGCTTTAAGTTTGCCACAGTCCTCAAGTACTTTTCCCCCCATAGACTCAATTTCTGGCCGTTGTCGTACTCTTAATTTGTCAGCGTATGTTGTACATGCCTCTATGAAATCATGCCTGTAATGGCTTAACCCTTTTTTGTCTTTGAAAATGGCTTGTTTTAGGGTGTTAAATTTTGCATATGCTTCACTGGTAGGGACTGGAGTTTCGCTTAAAATATATGTTGGAGCTTTTCCTTTTTCGGGTTTAACATGCTGTGGTTTGCCATAAAGAAGACGAACTAACTGTTCCCAGTTTTCATTTTCAGCTTCAGGACTTGAAAAATTTATCCATATCCTAGACTTCATAAATGTCGGGAGTATCGGCTTTCCTTCATCACTGAATTCGCAAACGATGGGAATGAATTTAGACTGTTTTACTTTTTCGTATATTTCCCCTGATATTATTTGAGACTCAGTACCTACTCCAGCTTTTCGAGCATCAGCTTTTTCAGCATAAGCCTTATCGCAAATTACAAGTACATGGGTGACATTTGTATCAGTAACCATGCTCTCCATGAATGCGTATTTGTCATCACCCTCCTTTAAGTCATAAATATCTAAAATGACGTTGACCCCGTCAGCAAGAAGTCTATCAGCCCAATGCTTGACTAATTCCTGGTGTTGCTGGTCTGACCAGCTGTAAGAAATAAATACTTTTGGTTCATCCATAAATTCAAGTCTCGTTTAGTGCGCTAACATAACAACCGAATTCACTGGTTTCGCGCTGTTTGCGAAATCCAGTGGAATGACAAGTTAGCTAGTGGTTAATATTTTTTCAATTTTATATTCTATTTCTAAGAGATGTTCTTTTGCAGCAATTGAGAAAAGAGCAGCGCATATTCTTTTATTGTTTTCATACTCTGCTTTATTATCTTTGCTGGCAATCATGTCGAAAAATATTTTTGATGCTTTTGCTGATGAATATATACGGATCTTTGCTATTGTTTCTTCTGAATATAAATTATCTCTTATCGAATCAGATAGTTCGAAAAGTATCTCACCGTAAATTTTTTCTAATCGGTCATGCTTGATCCGTAAATGTTCAACTAATTTCTCTTTTTTCCATTTTTGATTATTAAAGTATAAAGTAGCCAGCGGAACAATACTGGCAATAACAGCTCCCAATAAAATATTTAGCATATTATTCATTTTATTCCTAATATCGTTAAGTTGAGGGGCAGCCAGGAAAGCGTTTCTGTAGCCGTGAACTTAAGAAGCGAGCTAAATCATGACGATTTTCAACCGCGCTTATTGCTGTCCCTCTCTAACGCTTTGTTCGGCAATTTCTATGAGCCGCAAATATAATTCATTTTCTTTATGAAATTGTTTTGAATATTTTTGTTTTCCGGCGCAGTTGATTTCAATTTATCAATATAACTTGATATTTCATCAGTAATAGCTTTGTGAAATCTTTTTCTGTCAACAACAAGCCCACTACTTGGATCAGCAGGATTCACGTATTCAATCATTTTGTCTCTGTTAATTCTAATGATTGATTTGTTTTTAGTTTGCGCTTGATGAAGAATGCCACAACGAAAATGACCATAAAATATAAACGCTTTTCTTCTAATGAATTCCGTTTTAAAAAAATCACTTTCCCTAAAGAATTTCCAGAAAGCCATATCATGCCTTCCAGATGTTTCGTCAATTCCATTATAAAATTGATACAACGTTTCTACCAACAAACAGTCAATTGCCATTGTGGAAAACCCACAAAATTCATTAATAGTTTTGTCTGAAGAAATTAGATCAATTGGTTTTAAAAAGCGGCCATTAATCCGGTCAAAAAAAATATTTGTTGCTAATACCCAGTCAAAAGGATTGGAATCCCTCGCTGTAACCCAATCGACAACTCTATATTGGGGAGAGATTGAAATATTATCAAAATCTATTGGCCCTACACGATTTCCCACAGGAGCCCTCTCTTTTAATATTCAAGCCGAATCAGCGAGGATCACCGGCACCGCGCTTTTTGCGGTGTCCGTGTGAATCCTCTAGTTCTTCAGAATTTGAAGCGTACTCTATCGAAAATTTTGAGGCAAAAAGTCTCGCATTGGCTGCCCAGGTAGCGGGTCTACATCAGCATACCTGCTATGCAGCCCGCTACCTGGGCAGCGGTAACATATTTTGCATTAAATTTCAATGGTTAGCGGAAAATTACTGGAAGAACGATCAGCGTCAGCCGCGCCGGCCACTGACGCACAAAAAAATTAACGGTTCTATCCGGCGTCGGCTGCATGCGCACGTTGGATATGATTAAATAGTTGGAAATTTGGTATCATGTCTAGGAATATCAGCGCGATTATTATAGGTCAGGGATGTTGCCCTTGATTGTTGCAGAATAGGCAATGTCATAAATGGTTTTTCGTCGTGGATCAGACTTCGGCAATCGCTTTCTCCATTCATTTTCTAGAATAATGGCGGCCTCCCAGTCGGCTAAACACGGTTCTATAACAAGATTGAAAATATTAGCATTATGCATGATTAGAAAAAACCGATTACGGAACATAAGGTCCAATGTTTTCCAATTTAAAATGTGGCAATCGAGAAAATGTTTCAACTTTTCACAGAATGAGGCAAGATTCTCTAGTTGAGCAACTTCTTCAAAGGATAAATCTGTGAGGCCATGCCAAGGCCCACCAGGTTTAATCTTAGCAAAAATAGCATTATGGTTGGCAAATTCCTTCTCAAGCTCATTAATGAGTTGAACCTGCGTTGTTTTTCTATTGAGTTCTACTTGTCGGTAAAGCAAGTAGATGCCCACAACCGCAGCTACTTGTGCAATTGCTGATAGAAGCTGAATTAAATTGTTTGTCATAATTTTAAATCTCGCATTTCAGTTCCATTAATAGCCTGCTCTGGCCAGCACCAAAGTAGTCAGGAATATCGTCGATAACTTGGAATCTTATTTTTTTGAGCATCTTTAAAGACCGCTCATTCTCAGGTGCAACAGTAGCTAAGACTCTTGTCACACCATTTTGGATTAATCTATCAACTATGCACTGGGACATAGCACGACCAATTCCGCTTCCCTGGTAGCCTGGAAGTATTGCTATATCTAGAAGCCATCCCAACCGGACTTGGTTGTCTATAGCAATACCGCCAACCGAAAACCCAAAGACATGATGTAAAGACTCGGCGACTACGAACGTAGGGGCAAAAAGGTCAAAATACTGTGTGAAAGCTATCCGGGGAATTGCTTCAATTGTCCCGAAGACAACTTTCTCAATTTGACAAACATTTTCAAGATCACTACGGAGGCAATCACGTATTCTGAAGCTATCTTTGTTCATAAATTACTCGTCGATTTCTCAATAAAGAAAATATTTTTTGTAGATACCAATCCGCGGTGCTGACCGGCGCCGTGCGCCGATCAAGCAAACTTTAGTTTGATTGGTCGGTGTGCGGTGTCCGGTCCAGTACCTTGTTCTGGCGCAAAGCGCCGGGACAAGGTACTGGACGAAGTCAGCACCGCTGTTCTCGGCGACGCAGTCGCCGAGAACAGCGAGGATCACCGGCACCGCGCTTTTTGCGGTGTCCGTGTGAATCCTCTAGTTCTTCAGAATTTGAAGCGTACTCTATCGAAAATTTTGAGGCAAAAAGTCTCGCATTGGCTGCCCAGGTAGCGGGTCTACATCAGCA
>JAZDOW010000133.1:0-29055 GCA_043798185.1 Pseudomonadota bacterium
CGACTCGCCGTACGAGAGCGCGGTTGATGGGAGGCACTTGGTGATATGCCCTCGCCAACTCACGACAGACCTCTTCCGGCAGCAGGTTCACCTCCAGGCTGAGTTGTTGGGCCAGCTTCAACGCCGTCCCTTTCAGGAGGCTGAGGCCTTGGAATAAGGCCTCAGCGCCTTCCAGGGTGGCCTGTTCCTTTGCCTGCAATCGCCCTGCTGTGGTGAGAAAGGGACGCTTCGAGTAATAGGTAAGGATCTTTTTGCCAACCTTGGCCGCCGTTTTACCGCCGGCAAGGCCGCGTTTCAATTTGCTTGTCGGGACATCATTTTTCATCCATGGCCTCCATAAACCGCCGTTTGACCTTGGAGGTGGTCGCTTGCGGACCCAGGAAACCGTCCAACCGCGGCAGGACATGGGTCTTGAACATAAAAACCGAAATATCGAAGATTTTGTTGGCAATGCCGGCTTTCAACAGGGTACAGGCCAGATCCAGACCCCGGTCAATGAGCACGCTGGTGTTGCTAAAAGCTTCCGAGGTATCGGTCAGCCAATAGTGGACTGCGCCGATATAGGAATCCATGAAAAACTGGCCGATCAGTTCACGAAAGACTGGCTCCGGTATCTCTCCCACTTCGGTGGCGGCGGCAAGCATATCATCGATGGCGGATAAAAAGGCGATCCGAATGGGTTTCAACCGGGACCAATCTCCGCTGCCGCTATACAGCACCAGGCGAAAAGTCTCGCCGACAAATGTGCGATCCGGCAGAAAGAGGTTCATGCTGGTTTCGAAAAGGGTCTGAAGCTGCTCCTGCAGGCTGAAGGTCTGAAAATCTTCCACCTGTTGGAGAATACCAATGCACACCTGGACATGATCCTCATAATAGGCAAAAAGGATGGTCTCCTTGGTCGGAAAATAGTTGTATATCGTTGCCTCACCCATACCGGCAGCATTGGCAACCCCCCGCATTGTTGTCGATTTAACCCCTTTTTCCGATATCAAATCCACGGCTGCACGGATGATGGTCCGGCGATTTTCTGTTTTCTGTTCCTGGCTGATCTTCATTTTCAAACCTCACTATATATTAATACGCTATTTTTCCAACTTAATATATAGTGATTTCACTTAATGTCAACAAAAAGGTTACTGGTTTCGTTCAAACCTATTGAGCGGCACCTTGTTTTGTTTAAGTATATTGGCTGCATTGCCGGTTGCAGGATTGGTATGCCTTGTTTATACTCCCCGAAGTTTTTCGTTATCTAATTTTTGCTATCTTTCATACAGGCATTTCCGATGCGGGGAGGGAAGTTAGAGATGAGTTGGAAAATTTCCTTGACTATCGAGCACATTCTTGCCAAGGGGAGGGACGGGGCCTGTCTGACCCGCGACGATGCCTTGCTGCTGATGAACCTTGAACTGGAAAGCCGGGAAACCTATGCCCTGATGGAATGTGCCAATTACCTTTCCCGGACCCTATTCGGGACAAAAGGAGAAAAACATCTCCATATCGGGCTGAATGTCGAGCCCTGTCCCATGGATTGCTCCTTTTGCGCCCTGACCCGACGTGCCGGGGTATTTACCGAAAAGATTGATTTTTCCATGGACCAGATTCTGACCTGGGCCAAAGAGGGAGAGGCTACGGGTGCCGATGCCCTCAACCTGATGAGCACCGGCACCTTTCCATTTGCCGGTCTGTTGGAGATCGCCCGCAGATTGAATCGTGAAGTGAATGTCCCCCTGGTTGCCAATGCCCGCGATATCAATCATGCCGAGGGAGAGCAGTTGGTTGATGCCGGTTTTGTCGGTTTTTATCATGCGGTTCGGTTGGGCGAGGGTAAAGATACCCCGTTTGATCCCAAACGCAGAATCCAGACCATCAGGGTCCTCCATGATGTGGGACTGCAATGGATGAACTGTGTCGAGCCGGTGGGTCCCGAACATACGGCTGAGGAAATCGTTGACCTGATGTTTCTTGCCCGTCGGGAAAAAGCGACCTACAGTGGAATCATGCGTCGGATCAACTTTCCCGGTTCGCCCATGGGACCGTACGGGATGATCAGCGAGCGGCGTATGGCTCAAATGGTGGCCGTCAGCCGTCTGATCATGGGCGATACAGTCAAGGCCCACTGCACGCATGAGCCTCACAGCCTGTCCCTTATTGCTGGGGCGAACCTGCTTTTCCCCGAGGTCGGATCAAGTCCACGTGACGGGAAGGCCGATACCGGAAAAGGCAGGGGATGGTCCGTAGCCAATTGTGACGCATTGTTTCGCGAGATGGAATGGAACCCTGATCTGTCTTCCAATTGTTTTTAGAGAGACGCCTTAACAAAATAGCCTTCTTCATGAGCGAGGTAGATACGAATATCAGCAGGGCATTTGATATGGGAACAGCCCTGGCCAAAGGCGCTATCGATGCCTTCCTCTCCGGCGAACCATTTCCGACCCTGGCCGGCGAAGCCTATCTTGAAGTTGCGGATTTAAGCCATTCTTTTACCGGAAACGGCAATGGCAGGTATGTTCTTCACAATGCCTCCTTCAACATTAGCCGAGGCGAACTGATCTGCCTGATCGGTCGGAGCGGTTGCGGAAAATCGACGGTTCTCAATATCCTCGCGGGCTTCCTCCATCCTACCTCCGGCCGCTGTCTTCTTGAAGGTCAGGCAATTGTCGGACCAGGACCTGACAGGTGTGTGGTTTTCCAGGAGGATGCTCTTTTCCCCTGGTTGACGGTTCGGGAAAATGTGGCCTTTGGCTTTAAAACCGGAAACCTACAGAAAAAGGAAAACATGCAGGAACTGCTCCTTTATCTCTGGCGGGAGAGGGCGCAGACGATTCTCTTCGTAACCCACGATGATCAGGAGGCCATTGCCCTTGCCGACAGGGTGTTATTGTTGGAAGCGGATTCCGGACGAATACGGGAGGAGCTGGTGGTTCGCCTGGACAAGCCCCGTGACCGGGGTTCAGAGGTGTTCCAAACCTATTGTCGCCAACTTCGGCAGGGAGTGGTGTAGGGTCGTCCTTTGACTTGTCCATTTGACTTATTCTGTATATCCGGGTCATGCAATTTTTACCATTTAATCTCACCGGCTATCAGGGATGTTTTTCTCATCAGTGCAATAGTATACGAGCAAACCTTCTACATTGGAAAAATGTTTATCCAGTGTGTAAAGTTGCAGTCCGTGCTGGAATGCTACTGCAGCGATCCAAATATCATTAGTAGGGATAGGAGTGCCTGAGCTTTTCAACTGGTTGAGAATGGAACAATAATATTCCGCAGTATATTCATCGACAGTGTAAAGAGATACTCTTGGTGAATCGAGAAAGATACCCAGCTCATTTCGGTTTTCCTTTTCTTTTCGTCCACCTTTAAAACCAGATAAAAGCTCACCGATGGAAATAACACTGATACCAATATGCACAGCTTTCCGTAAAACCTCAACTGCTCTGGAATCCCCTCGGAGAGCATAGGAGTAACTATTTGTATCTATAAGAATTTTATTCATTTCCAGAGTTCTTCGTCTATTTGCCGCTCATTGGCGATTTTTCCTTGGATACGGAGAAAATCATCCTCTGACCATTTACCAAAAAGGTTGTCCAAATCATGCCATTCTTGAGTGAAACGCTTTTCTTTCTGTATCCCCACCTGTTTTTTGATGATCTCCAAAATAAATTGATTGACGCTTTTATGTTCCAAAGAAGCTGCTTCTTTCAGTAATACGGCCAATTTTTCATCAACTCCGCGTATTGATAATGATCCCATGTCGTTCTCCTTGTATGCACTAATTGCCTTCATTATGATTACATATTATGCATTCAAGTGATTCTTTGTCAATAAAAGATAGGGGGACTTCCATGAGAGGCACACGTAAAGTGTCAAAAACGACAAGATTTCTCAGTATTGACGTTTAACCTAAACGGGTAACTCCCCTAACCGTAACACCGGAATCCTATTTTTTTAAAAGATTCCGGTGGACACCACGCAGTTCTCTTCCCGACCTTGCAAGGCCATAATTCGCGCTCCACAGTCCGATTTATAGGCATAGTCAAGGCCATTGATCGATTGGAGATGATCATCGGAGAGAAACTCGGTGGTTTGATAGTCGCGAATGATCGTCCCTTGGTGCATGACCACAGTCCGGGAGGTGAGTCGTTCTATAAAGAAAAGATCGTGGGTGATAAGGATGGTCGTCAGCCCCAGGTCTTGAAGAATATGCATCAGCAACTCCTCGCCATGCGGATCAAGGCCGGCGGTGGGCTCATCGAGGATAAGAATTTCCGGGCACATGGCCAGCGCTGCGGCAATGGCCAGCCGTTTTCTTTCACCACCGCTCATGTTGAGCGGCACCTTGTCGGCAAAACCGTCAAGGCGAACCGTGGCCAAGGCCTCATCGACCCGCTTGCGCAACTCCTCTCCCCTCACCCCCATGCGACTTGGCCCAAAGGCCACTTCTTCCCGGCAGGAAGGGGTAAACAATTGATCGGCGGAATTCTGAAAAACCATCCCGACCCTGCGCCACAGATCATTCTTCCGGTCATGCTGCACCGGTTGCCCATCGACGAAAAAAAAGCCCTCGCCGCGATTCAGACCAAGCAGGCAGGCAGCCAGGGTCGATTTGCCGGCACCGTTTTCCCCGACCAGGGCCAGGCTATCACCCCTGCCGAGACAAAGGTTGATGTCATCCAGCCCCAAAGTGCCGTCCGGATAGCGGAAGGAATAGTGCTGCAATTCGAGAAGAGGTGCGCCTGCCTTGGAAGAAGGTTCATGGGTCAAACCGTTACCGAGGTGTTCATGGGTCTGGTAGTGATGGTGATGATGATGATGGTGGTGGTGGTGGTGGTGATGATGGTGGGCAGGTGGGTAGTGACCGCCGCAACAGCTGAAGCGGAAGGTGAAATCAAGGCCGTGCTCCCGCAGAAAGGACGGTTGAGAGACCAGTTCATCAAAGGAATAATCGTGGTGGATGGCCCCGTCGCTCATAACCACCGCCCGATCACAGAGGTCATAGAGAAAGAGCAGGTCGTGGTCGATGACGATCAGGGTGCCGGTATAGTTTTTCAGCAGTTCTTTGAACACCTGCTCCTGGTGCGGATCAAGGTTGGCGGTGGGCTCATCGAGAATAAGAACCTCTGGATTCATGGCCATGATCGCGGCAAAGGCCGCCCGCTTTTTCTGACCGTAGCTAAGGAGATGGGCCGGCTTGTAGCGGAGATGGGCCAGTCCCACCGCCGCCAGCCGCTCTTCCACTCGTTCGGCTACCGCCGGTTCGTCCAGCCCCTGATTCATCGGGCCGAAGGCGACGTCGTCATACAGGGTGTTGCAGAACAGATGATCATCCGGGTCTTGAAAGAGCACCCCGGTGGAAAGCCGTAACTGCCTGAGCATCACCTGTGAAAGTAGACCTCCTTTATAGCTGATCTCCCCCTCCCGACAGGGCAGCAATCCGTTAAGATGTTTAACAAGAGTGGTCTTGCCGGAACCGTTGCGCCCCACCAAGGCAATCCGATCTCCCTGGTGTATCTTGAGAGTGACACGGCGCAAGGCCGGGGTGCCGTCCGGATAGTGAAAAGAGACTTCGTTCAGGCTAAAAAGCGGCGGGCGATGGAGGTCACGGATCTTTGCATCATGGATAAAGTGCATAGCAACTCTTGTCGGGGTATTGAGGCCGAGAATAAATAGGATGACGGAGCTCTCGACCCAAGGGAAACATCAGAAAATCCGATCAATGACATGCAAAATCAAGCCCATCATACCCCACAGAAGGGCTTTCGCCCAGTCCTTTCCGGCGGCGTTAAAACAGGTAAAAGAGGGAAAACTGCCCTCATAACCGCGGCAGAGCATGGCGTCATACACCCGCTGGGTCCGCTCAAAAGAACGGACAAAGAGCATACCGAGGAAATTGCCCATGGCATTCATGGTGGCGATATCGCTTGTGGGCACAAAACCCCGGACCCGCATGCCGCGATACATCCGGATCATCTCCTGAAGAAAGACGAAGATGTAGCGGTGGGAAAGAAGAACCATCTGGCCGATTGAAGCAGGAATACCGAGATGGGACAGAGCCGCCAGAGTCACGGAGAATGGAGCGGTAGCGAACAGAGGTTCCATCATCAATGCAACCGCGCAGGCCTTGACGACAACCGTGAGCGCCAGATGAAATCCGGCCATATGCAGGGGCAGTCCAGGCAAACCGGGCAGAAAGACCAGGGTCTCGCCTTCCCTGAGCGGGGCGGTGAGGGGCAGGACGAGGAGAAACATCGAGAGGAAGCCGGCCATGGCCAACAATCTTTTGCCGGCCCGATGGAGGGGAATCCGACAGAAAAGTGCAGCGAGTATGGCAAGAGCAAAGGCCAGACAGCTCCACAATAAGGTGTGCAGGGATACTACGAGAAAACAGAATATAAAAAGGCTGATGATCTTAAAACGCGGATCCCATTGATGGAAAAAAGATACCCGATCGGCAAAGGCGTCAAGGGTCGGCACCGACCAATTGGGTTCGCCGCCCGGAATCGACCGGCGTTTCCTTTTCAGGCGATAGGCAACCACAATCAAGATAAACACCAGGACGCAACAACCTCCACCGATTGCCACAGCCAGCTGAGAAAGGTGAATTTCCGGATTGCTGCTCACCTGGTTTTCCCCCAGGCATCAAGCAGTTCCGGTTTGACCCGAAAGAGAAAGGAGATGGCGAAGGCCGAGACACCAGCCTCAATGAGAAAAACCGGAACATGGGCGATTAATGCAAGTTTTGCCACTCCGAAAAAGTCCTCGCCGGCAGTCACCAAAAGGCAGGCGAGAACGGTTGCGGCAAAAGCCGTCCCCAGGCCCCCGCAGATCACCCCGGCAATGCCGTGACTGAGAGCAGTTTTCCCGCGGATCCTCTGGAAAAGAAGCCCGCAGAGGAAGGCAGGCAGACCCATCATCAAGGTATTGGCGCCAAGAGCGGTGAGCCCGCCGAACTGAAAGAGGATCGACTGGAGAAAAAGTCCCAAAGCAATCGACAAAAAGGCGGCGGGCCCCAACAGAGCCCCGACGATTCCCGGCAAAATCAAATGAACACTGGTCGGCCCGAAGGGCAGATGAACAAGCGAGGCAACAAAAAAAGATGAAGTCACCACGGCTATCTTAGGAAGATCTTCATTTTTTACCTGCTTATAACTCCACGCCACCCCGGCAAGAGCCACGAAAGCGGTGGCAACGGTTACGGTGGTCGGCAACACCCCATCGGAGATATGCATGGTTCATCGCCCTCCTCGGTCGATTTTTTTTCGCGAAGAGTGTTCGGTTATGTAATTTTTTAACAATGGCTGAGTTGTTTTTTCCGGAAAAATTACCTTATCGACCACCCAAATATCACTTTTTTTAATTTCGTAGCACTAAAATGCGTGAAATGAATGACGCTGTCAATGTTTTTTTCTTCACCGACCGGTTATCCACGGTGGGTTTTCACTCAGGTAAAGTGGCCGATCTCAACAAACATCACGAACACTTTTTTAAAAAACGTAGGAATTTTTCCCTGAGTGACTCTCAAAAAACAATTCCCAATCATCTCTATTGGACCAGTTACTCCAAGGCAAACAGAGCCTAATTTTAGCGAAGACCATCGTCTAATATATTGTATATATAGTATATTATGTTTCGGATTGAGTGGCGATTCCGCCGTATATTTTTCTTGACATTTACCCAAAACCGTGGAAATGTAACACAGATTCTATAAGCGTGTTACTTTCACGTTCTGCAAATATCTCCTTCCAGACGAAAAATACTGGAATTGTTTTACTCAATGGTATCGACACATGGACAAAGCAGAAGCATTGCGGGCCATTCATTTTGATCAACTGGATTATATCCAGCACAAGATCCAGGTGGATTTTGACCACAGGCGGCGACAGCCAGTCAATTTCCGTTACGCAGGCCACACCTATCCAATTTGTGAAGTTGTATGCATATTCAGGATACAGGCCGATGAACAGGCCAACGGCTACCTGGTAAAACTCACCGACGATACCATCTGTTGCCTCTATTCTCAACTGGAAGCACGGGCACAGCGGAGCTCTCTAGCCCCTTCCTCGTGGGTGCTCTCCTTCCGTATTCAAAATGATCACAAACTCATGTCATGGTATTTGGAGGAACGAAAGATGCTGGCAAATTTTACCCTCAAACGGGTTGTTGATTTTCACGGCCATATCTGTCCGGAGTTGGCGGTTGGCGGCAAGTTCTGTGAATTCGTGCAGGGACTCTTCAATAACGGGGCAATTCCTCCCACCGGATTTTCCGTGCTTTCCGAAAACACCACTTCGGCTCTCGATGCCATCCAGGTTTTGCTCGGAGCCACGGTCGGCAATCAGCGGCTGTTGGTCATGGATTTCGGTAAACACACCTATACCCTCTTCAGCCGCCCGGAAAAGAGAGGTTGGCGGCTCAAACAACGACCACTTCTTTATGGCGACGAAGATATCTTTGCCGCCCTTGATGAAAAAATCAGGAACAATCAGGCCCTTCTTGAAGACATTACCCGTTTTCAACAATTGATCGACACCCGAGTCAAGCAGATACTCGCCCTCTTGCCCGAGGAATTGTTCACCATCGAAGAGGTGGAAAGCACCATTGGGCCTCCGGAAACAGCAAGTATCTATCAAACCTGCGCCGTCTGCGGTGAAATGGTTTTAGCCAGTCGCTGCATAAAAAGCCGGGATATGATTCTGTGCACGCCCTGCTTCCAGAAAATGTCACCAGAATGCAGCCAGTACGTCATCCAATAATCGACAGCAAGCAATCACCAATTTTACAAGGAAATAACCATGCGATTGATAGCCATTGTTTTTTTTCTCTTTCCTCTGTGCTGGGCTGTTTCGGCCTCACTCTGCCTAGGGGTGGAGACCGACCAGATCAAAAAGCCGGTAACCGAATCCATCCGTATCCGCCAGGACACCCAGGAGCACGAACAGAAATGGCGGGACGACCGGGAGAAGCTGCTGAACCGGCTCGACAGCCTCGATGAGGCGAAAAAGCGGTTGACCCTGCAAAGGGCTGCCCTTGACGAAAAGGTGGACGGCCTTAAGTCCCGTATCGCCGCCAAGGAAAAACAGCTTGCGGATATTGAGGCCATTCAACAGGAAATCACCCCGATGATCGCCGCCCTGATCGACGAACTCGAAGCTTTCGTTACCACCGACCTGCCTTTTCTCGGGACGGAACGCGGCAATCGCCTGAAGCGTCTCGTCGAATTGCGCGACGACCCCGAGGTATCGGTCAGCGAGAAATTCCGGAAAGTCCTGGAGGCCATGCTGGTTGAAGCGGAATACGGCAATACCATCGAAGTGTATCAGGAGACCATTGCCAAAGGCGACAACGACATGCTGGTGGATATCTTCCGCCTAGGCCGGGTCGGTCTGTTTTACCAAAGTCTCGACCATAAATCCTCCGGCTTCTATAATGTTGCCGCAAAGTCCTGGCAACCTCTGCCGGGCGAATATAACCGGTCCATTGCGACTGCCTTAGAGATCGGCGCCAAACGGCGGCCGGCGGAACTGCTCACCCTGCCGCTTGGGAGGATACACCTGTAATGAAGATTTTTTCGTCGTTGTTCTTGGTCCTTGTCGCCACCTTTCTCCTCTTTGCCGCCCAACCAGGGCAATGTGCCGAGGACATGCGCGTGCAACAAGTCGAAGCCCGCACCACCCTCAATACCCTCAAGGCCAAAGCGGCAGCCGAGGAAGAAACCGCCCGTAAGGAAGCAGCCGGCAGTCGTGAGAAGATCGCCGGCGACCGGACCCTGCTTGAGCAGGAAGTCCGCCGTATCGAAGCCGAAGTAACCATTCTTGAAAAAACAGTTGCCGCCCTTGAGACCGAAGATACCACCCTGACAGCAAAGGAAACGGCACTCACCGAAAAACTCACCGCGACCGACTCGATGATCCGCGAACTGGTGGGCGTACTCCGCAGCCATGCCAAGGACCTCCAGTCCCTGATTGTCGGCAGCCTGCAGACGGCTCTGGCAGCCGACGACACCACCCTCCTTGAGGCCATCGCCGGCCAGTCCCGTTTTCCGGGGATGAGCGAAATTGCCAAGATGAACGAAACACTCCGCCGCCAGCTCCATGACGGAGGAACCGTCCGCCTTACCAAAGGGTCGATTGTCGACCGCTCCGGTAATACGGTAGAGGCGGAGATCCTGGTACTCGGCAATTTCACCGCCGCCTACCGGTTGGGGGAAGAAATCGGTTTCCTCAGCTATTCCACCACCGGTCGCAAGCTCTTTGCCCTCTCCCGCCTGCCGTCAAGCTCCGAAACCAAGGAACTGCGCCGCTATATGGAGGGCAAGAGCGAGGCGGTGGTGCTGGACATCTCCCGGGGTGCCGCCCTCAGCCAGATGGTCCATACCCCGAACCTCCGGCAGCAGGTCGAGTCCGGCGGCCCCTTGGTCTGGCCGATTCTGGCGATTTTTATTATCGCCGTACTGCTTATTCTTGAGCGGATGGTTTTCCTCTTCCTCGGTCGCACCGACGCCGACGGCCTGACCAGCCGAATCGCGCCGATGGCCGCCACACATAACTGGCAGGCCTGCAAGGAGGAATGCCACCGTCTGGTCGGTAAACCAATAGCTCGCGTCCTCACCGCCGGTTTGGATTGTTGCCATCTCGGCCGCGAGATGATGGAAAATTCCCTGCAGGAGGCCATCCTCAAGGAGATCCCGCCGCTGGAGCGCTTCCTCTCGACGCTCGGCATGCTGGCGGCCATCGCCCCGCTCCTCGGTCTCCTGGGTACGGTCACCGGCATGATCGATACCTTCTTTGTCATCACCCAGCACGGTACCGGCGACCCACGTCTCATGTCCGACGGCATCTCCGTGGCCCTGGTCACCACCATGCTCGGGCTGTCGGTGGCCATCCCCATTATGCTGGCCCATACTCTCCTTAGCCGGACCGTCGATAACCGTATCGCCCAGATGGAGGAAAAGGCGGTGGCCCTGATCAATATCGTTGAAAGAAATCTGGATGCAAATGGACGCCCTTAACTGGCTGCGGGACAGCTGGTACCAGCTGTCAACCTATATGAACACCGGCGGCATGGTCATGTGGCCGCTGGCGATGGTCAGCCTTGCCATGTGGCTCTTTATTATCGAAAGAACCCTCTTTATTCGCCGACTCTACCGGCGCCCCATGTCTTTTAACGAGGCCTGGGAACATGTCAGGGACGG
Organism: Pseudomonadota bacterium; assembly: GCA_043798185.1. Classification (GTDB taxonomy): domain Bacteria; phylum Desulfobacterota; class Desulfobulbia; order Desulfobulbales; family Desulfocapsaceae; genus Desulforhopalus_A. The sequence continues at coordinate 11,189 of JAZDOW010000133.1, forward strand.
CCGCATCCCCGCCGCCGAAAAACATAGCGGTGCCGTTGCCCTGCTCCTCACCCGCTTTATTCCGGCGCGAAGCGGTAACCCGCGTCTTGACCGTTGTATCCTCGATGAAACCGTGATGCGACTCAACCATAGCCTCAGAAACCATCTCGATGCCATCGGGGTTCTGGCGGCCATCGCCCCGCTCCTCGGACTCCTCGGGACGGTAACCGGGATGATGACCACCTTCGACGTCATGGCCATTTTCGGCACCGGCAACGCCAAGGCCATGGCCGGCGGCATCTCCGAGGCCCTGATCACCACCGAAACCGGCCTCTTGGTGGCCATCCCCGGTCTCTATATGAAAGGATTCCTCGATCGCCGGGCCGGCAATCTCGCCAAGCGGATCACCGCCGCAGGGCTCTATCTCCACAGGAGAATGTAACAATGCTCAACATCACCGCTTCCCGGCGCCGCAATCGCTCCATGGTGGAGATCAATATGGCACCGATGATCGATATGGTCTTTCTCCTCCTGATCTTTTTCTTGGTAACCACCAGTTTCGTCAAGGAGACCGGTATCGAGGTCAACCGACCGACGGCGGCTACGGCCACCAGCAAGGAAAAGGCTACCATCCTCATCGGTATCGACGGCGACAATCGGGTCTTTCTCGACCACCGCGAAATCGACGTCCGGGCGGTGCGGGCCAATATCGAACGGGCCCTGGCCGAAAATCCGGAGGGGTCGGTGGTGGTGGTGGCCGATAAGGTGAGCACCACCGGCACCACCATAGAGGTCATGGACGGCTGCCGCATGGCCGGAGCACAGAATGTTTCTCTGGCGGCAAAATTGCCGCAGGGCGAGTGACGAAAAGTATGGACGCCGCACTTCCCTCAACCGGACGCGAACGGGCCTGGTCCCCGCACCTTTGGCTTCGCCGTTTGAGTATTATCGCTGGGGCCCTTGTCATCAATCTCGCCCTTTTCGGGCTCATGCCCTACCTGCTTACTCGCAATTCGGCAAGTCTCACCCACCAACCGGAAATCAACCGGATCAATGTCATCCGCTTAAAACACCCGGAGTCTCCGGTGAAACGAGAGAGCGAAAATCCGCCGAAGCCACCACCGGAGCGTCAGGCGCCAAAACCCGCACCGCCGAAACCGGTTGTGACCAAATTAACCCTGCCCTTTGATATCAATCCCCGCCTGCCGGGAGGACCGGATACCCTCTCCCTGCCGGTCGTTCCGGCTACCCAGATGGCGGGTCTTGCCGATATTTTTTCCACCGGTGATCTCGACTCGCCGCTGGTGGTATTGGTGCGCATCCCGCCCATCTATCCGATGTCCGCGAAAAACCGGGGTACCGAAGGCTGGGTCAAAGTCCGCTTTATCGTCCACGAGGACGGTGGGGTCGGCAACGTCTCGGTTATAAATAGTAATCCGAAATCTATTTTTGACGATGCGGTGGTTCGCTCGGTTTCCGGCTGGCGTTTCAAGGCCGGGACAATCGGCGGGGTTCCGGTGAAAACCTGGGCGGAAACCGTCGTCCGCTTTAAACTCGACTGAGGAAGGAGGCAGAATATGCAACGGCAACGAAATATTTTCTCATGGCTGGTTCTTTGCAGTGTTTTCGCCCTTTTTACCATTGCCCCGAACCGAGGCTTAGCCACAGAAACGATGAAAGACCTTCCCAACCCGGCGAGAGTCATCCTGGCCAAGGCTGGAAAACTGATAAAGGACAAGGAGTACGGCAAAGCCATCACCCTGCTCGTCGATTTCCAGGCCCAGGGAAGCAAGGCCGGGGAAGCCGAGAGCCGGGGTTGCCTGCATGCCGAGGTGTATGCAACTCTTGGCACCTGTTATCTTTTCGACAACAAGTTTGCACAGGCCGCTCGCAACCTTGATCTCGCCTTGCAAAAAGATCCCCGTTATCTCTCCGCCCTTCAAAACCGCGCCAAGGCCGCTTATGAACTGCACGACTACCCAAAAGCCGCCGAAAGTTTTGCCAAGGCCTATGAGGCGGCACCGGAGAAAAACCCGGAGCATTTGTATTTCGCGGCGGTAGCCTACCTTCTTGCCAAGGACAACAAGAAGAGCATCGCCCTGTTCGAAAAAATCCTTTCCTCCCACCCTGATAAATTCCGCCCCGAATGGCGGGAAAATCTGGTCCATACGCTGCTTGCCGCAGGCGAGAATCGCCGCGCCCTGCCGCATATAGCTGAGTTGAGCGGCTTGTCTGCTCAAACGAAACTTATCCCGCGGGATATCAGGGAGCTGTCCGAAACCTCTCGCGATGCCAAACAGGTGCAGTGGCAGGAGATTCTTCTGCAACAGTATCTGCTGCTGGATATGGAAAGCGAGGCCCTGACTCTCGTCGACATGCTCACCGCCCGCACGCCAACCGAACCCAAATGGTGGCGTGCCCTGGTCCACCTCCATCTCCAGCATAACCGCTACCAGCCGGCCCTTGCCGCCCTGCTCATAACCGGCTACCTGGAACCCCTGTCGGAGCAGGAGAAGCGTCTTACTGCCGACCTTTACCTGCAGCTGGGGGTCCCGCACCAGTCCGTCCCGGTCTATGAAAACATGCTCAAAGAAAAGAACAATCCGCAGTTGTTGACCAATCTGATAATTGCCCTCCAGCAAACGGGACAAACCGCGCAGGCCCTGGCCGCCCTGGAAAAATTTGCCCCGGCGACCATCAGCCCGGAACTGTCAATGCTGAAAGCGGATCTCCTTTACGGCCTTGGCAAGTATAAAGATGCCGCCCATCTCTATCGTAAAGCAGCCGATGCAGGTGCCGGCAAACAGAGGGATCGCGCCCTGCAGATGGCCGAATATGCCAAGGTCCAGGCCGGCAATGAGCATGGATTTTCAGACCGCCGCGTTCGAACGGCAACTTTTTAAGAAACAGGAGGAAATACAATAAAACCCTAAGAGATGTCAAACAATCCTGATTTCCGACATACTTCCAGAAAAGGTCGCTTGAGAAAATTGGCTTCGGCATAGGGTTTCATCTTGGCCTGCCGGGCCAGGGTGGATAGATATTCCTCCGGCTTTTTGCCATCATTTTGCCATTCGTCCAGCACCTGTTCAATCCAGTATTTGCCGTCACTCTCCCCGCAACATTTGGCTTGGTATCGTTCTTCTACACCGTATACATCCAGCCATGTGGCGATTTCTTCTTTCATTTTTTCAGGTCCCATGGTGAGATGCACGTCATCAGGTTTGATTTCCGTCCAGTCCTGAACACTGAGATCGATATACAATTCTATGGGATGAGGAGAATTATCATAGGGGTAAAACGATTTTCGTCTGCCACTGGAGGCAGCAAGTAATGGGTCTTTGCCATTATAAAGCGGGTCTTTATTGAGCTTATAGCTGCTGTTGCATTCGTGACAGGCAGGGGCTAGATTCCTGAAATTAATGGAATTGAAAGGATATTTCCCTTTCGGCAGATAATGGTCATACGCCTCCCGCTTACTATGGAGGATACCCTTGATGTCTGTTAATCGGGGCTGGTACGGGGAAAAGGTATTCCAACTCATAGAAATTGGGCCGGAACATGGCGGACCATTGGGCAACCTCTCAATTTTCATTGCTCGGGCCATTATCGTCAGGCGGAATCAAGGCCTCGGGTCGATAGTTGAGGTACTGGCCTTCCAATTGGTAGAAGATCGCCGCCAACACCTCCAATACGTTGGATTTACCGCAGCCGAAACAAAACAAGGGGTCAGGTCTCAACTCATGACATATATTTGTCATGAGTTGAGACCTGACCCCTTCTGACCCCCGAAGTAGACCAGAAAGCCAAGCTTCAGCCCACTGGCCTTCAGGTAATTGTGCAACTGAGCGCGATGCTCGTCACATAGATCTTTCCGTGTATTCAGTGTGTTCAGTGGTTTCAATTTTCCTTCACCTCCCACCGTCCACCTTTATCCGGACCGACACGTCGGAGTTTGCCTGCCGACTGAAGTTTCTGGATGTTACGTTCGATGGAACGTGTCGAAACACCAATGGCCAGAGCCAGATCTGCAATGGTAACGTCTTTGTCTTCAAGTATATGCCGGACTATTTTCTCCGACGTTTTCTCCGACGTTTTCTCCGACACTTCCTCCGACGATCCCATCGCAAGTCCGAGGTCCACCTCCTGATATGTCGGCCGAGGAAAATCCAAAGCAAACATGGTGTTATAACGAATGCGCACCTCCGGGCAATTTTCTTTAGCCAGTGCCTGCCGAATACGTTCAATGCCGGAGCCCATCTTCTCGATATAATTGCACCGCAGCAATAGCCCGGCGATACGCGGATTACGGCAGACACTGCGACGGCCGAAATCCTTTTCGGTTAAGCCCTTGGGCAAGCCGCCGGGATTGTAGATCTCGACCCGGTCATCGAAAACCTCGACCATTACCTGGGCGCCCTGCTCCAGATAATCGCGGTGGCAAACGGCGTTAATCACCGCCTCGCGCAGGGCCACCTCGGGGAGTTCCAGGATCTCCCTGCGACGGGTGCTTGTGCTGGTGATCTCCCAACGCAGTTGCAGGTGTTTTTGCAGAAAGAGGAGTGCTTCCTCGACGTTTTCCAAGAGGTTACCGGTCAGCTCCTTGCGGTCGAGAATATAGGCTTTGCCGGTTCCCTTGAAGAGAGCACAGACCACACTGACATGAAAAAGCCGCTGGGTCGGCTCTTTGGCAAAGAAGAGGACGCCGGTCTGGTTCAGATAGAAGCGATCGTCTTTATAGTCGCCGGCACCGAGATTGAAAAGAAGATTCTCGGTATCGGCCTTGGGGGTGATTTTTGCAAGCCCCAGGAAATGGTTCAACCTATGCTGATCGACCGCCTCCTGCCAATCGAGATCCAGGCGAATTTGCTCATCAAACCGGAGCCTTCCTTCGGCCTGGATAAAGGCAGTAATATCCGCCGTGGTCATTTTCTGCGAGTTGGTACCGTTTCGCAGAAAAAAGCCTTTGCTGCACCGATGGGGGCGGTTGGCCCCTTCCGGAACATGGATAACCAGGATATTGTACCTGCTCAGTTTTTCGATGTGGATGGCAACCGGTGGATCGCAAGCACCGGCCATGTCTTCGATTTGCGCCAGGGTTTTATTGGAGAGATCGCAACCGACTATCCGGTTGTGGTCGTCAACCCCAATAAAAATGCGCCCACCGGAAGCGTTGGCCAGGGCGACCAGTTCCTTGGGCAGGTCTGAGTTGACGGTGCTCTTGAATTCCAGGGTATAACCTTCGCCTTCTTCGAGGATCAGTGCCAATTCCTCATCCGTTGTCGTGCGGTATCTCATGCGGCAAGTCTCTCCGTGAGTTGCAGGATCTCCTCAATCTCGGCAGGCCGGAACACCCCACGAATCCCCTGGGGATGAATGATGGTAAAGGGCGATTGAATGAGATCGCGCTTGTCGATTTTTTCCCGTTCGATGATGAAATCTTTTAAAAGGCGAAGAAATTCCAATTGCCGACTGTTGAGATTGGAATGTTCGGCAATGAAGTGGTCAAAGGCCTTGGCAACGGTTTCGAGAAAGCTGGTGAGGACTTCTATGCCCAGGATATGACGAATGAACTGGATAAAGCGAGCTTTTCGGTTCCTATAGACGATGCGCAACAGATTTTCGGTGATATGGGGGGTGGGCCTTGTACAAGGTCCCGGCCAGTTCTTCGGCCTCGACCCCGGAGATTTCGGCGCCGTTTTTGATTTTCTGCAAAATTGTATTACTGCGGGTAAGCTCCTGCACCAGAGTTTCGACCATCTCGCGGTAACGGCTGATGCTGACCGCCTCATCGCGGGGACCGAATTCCACCATTTCCTTATGGTGCAGTACATCGGTCAAATCGAGATGGACCGGCTCATCGCCGGGATTCGGTCGTTCGCGAAATCGCATCAGCGGGCTCAGTTTTTCTGCCAGTTCATCAAGACGGGCATCGGTGCAGGTAGCCCAATAATGGCTCTGCTGCGCCCTTTCAATCAAGGCCCTTTGTCTCGCCACAATATTGATGGAGAGGGGCAGTTGGCCAATCTGTTCGATAAGCCCCTCCTGCAAAATCGTAAATTTTTGCTTTTCTCCGGCAAGGAGAGCGAGGGATATTTCGAGCACATCTTTGCTAAAGCGCATGGCCTTAAAATCGACTTGCGAAACCGTTCGGAACAAGGGTTTGATCTCACTGCGCAAGAACTCCAGCTTCTGCGGTGTCAGGTTGGTCCAGAAATTGTCATCGGCAATTTGCTCCAGCATTGTAGCCGCCTCAATAATTATCACCGAGGTTTGGGGTAGTTCCTTGATCTGTTGCCGGAGGAGGGTAATCTCTTTGGCTGCGATGTCGAGCTGTTCCCTTGCCAACCCTTTTTCAATTTTGTCGAGGCGTATACCGACCAAACGGACGGGCAGCGGGAGTTGCGGGGTAAGGGCTTTGCCTTTGGGCTGCAGTTTGAAATATTCAAAATTGTCCCAGCAGTCGAGAATAAGAAACACCTCTTTCTCGGTGCACCAGGGCTTTATCTTTTTCGGTTCCAGCAAGCGGGTGCCACGACCGATCATTTGCCAGAATTTGGTGTAGGAGTAGACCGACTTGGCGAAGACCAGATTGACAATCTCCCGCACATCAATGCCGGTATCAAGCATGTCGACACTGATGGCAATTCGCGGCATGTCCTTATGGGTGAACTGATCAAGCAGACCGCCCTTGCCGTAGACCCGCAGATCATCCGAGACCAGGACCTTGGCCAGTTCACCGTGATACTGCGGATAAAGGGCGTCAAAGATCTCTTCCAGCCGACGGGCATGGGCCTTGGATGCACAAAAGAAGATGGTTTTTCCCGGCAGAACACCGTTCTGGTCTTTTATGCTTTCCTCCATGAATTCTTTGACGATCAGTGCATTGGTTCCCTTGTTGATCACCTGTCTTTCCAACTGACTGCCTTCGAAGTTGATCTCTTCGATATCCTTACCTTCAAGGATCAGCCTTTTCTGGTCTTCCAGACTGATAGTGCGTTTACTGATACCCTCCATTTGAAACCTGGTCTGAATCTTCATCACCTGGAAATCACTGAGGTAGGGCGGGATGTTGTTGACCGCCTCTTCGAAGGTATAGGCAAAGGTCGGCAGACCGTCTTCACAGGCAAAGAGCCTGAAAGTGTTATGATCGATCACGTCGGTTGGAGTGGCGGTGAGCCCGAGAGTGATGGCCTTCATCGATGACCACGACATCAAAAAAATGGGGAGACAGCCTGTCCAATTCGTCGCGAATGATATTCAACATGGTCGGATAGGTGGCGATATAAATACGTCGATCCTTGGCGATGAGTTTCTCACCGACTTTGGGCCAGCGGGGTTCATCGGGGAGATGCTCTTTAAAGGCGGCAAGGGCCTGTTCACGCAAGGCAATACGGTCGACCAGGAAGAGAACGCGCTCGACATGGGCGGCCCGCATCAGCGCATCAACCAAGGCAATGGCGGTTCGCGTTTTCCCCGTGCCGGTGGCCATGACCAGAAGGAATTCATGGCGTTTGCGCTCGATTCCTTCGAGCACCGAGCGGATAGCGCGAATCTGGTAATCTCTGCCGGCAATCGTAGTATTGATTAGTTCTTCGGTCAGAGACTTTTTATGCCTGCGAATATAGAGAAGTCGTTCCAGATCATCAAGAATTCGGCGTGGTGGGTGGCTACCCAGATCCCAGAAAAAGATTTCCAAACCGTTGGTATAAAAACAAAAAGGAAGGTCACCGCCATTTTCCCGGACGATGTTGTGACAGTATTGCTTGGCTTGTTCGCGGCCGAGCGTGGCATCCTTACTGGTTCTTTTTGCTTCCACAACCGCAAGGGGCTTGCGATCACGGCCCAGGAGAACATAGTCGCTGAACTGGTGTCCGCCGTAGGGGGTGTTTTTTTCGGCAACTTGAAAGGAGTCGACGAGAATATCATACTCCTGAACCACCTGGCCCGGATCGTTTACATTCCAACCTGCCTTTAGCAATGCGGCATCGATCAGCTCGATGCGGGTTTGCTGCTCTGTTTTCATTATTGGAATTTCCGCTTGTCGTTTGCCGCCTGCTCTGGAATTTATTTTTTGCGACAACTATCATAGCGGGTTGTGGTAAAATTTCCCAGAATATTCGAACATTCCGCCTGCTGCGCCAAGATGGTAACCCCCCGATTACTTACTGGAGAATCTTGATGCAGAAGGGCCTCGAAGACCCATTTATCATGTACCCTGATGTCTAAAGGTCTTGTGCCGTTAATATGGAAATCCGCCGATTGCAACCAATCGTTCGACCTTTTGCCTCACCTTTTGACTGCCATTCTCTTTCGACAAATAAATATTTACAGGGAATGCAATTCCGGTATCACTGAAATTCGTTCATCGGACCTATTTGCATTTGGTCGTATAAGTTTTGTATTTCAGCCGTACTGACGATATCTTCCATTTCTCATCAGTCAGTTAAATTCTATTTCGGGAGAAGGTTACAATGCTCATTACTCTTCAACAAGTCAGTAAAACATACACCATGGGTGAGACAGATGTTCGAGCCGTGGATCGGGTCGATTTGCAAGTGGCAAAAAGCGAGTTCATCAGCATTTGGGGGCCCTCCGGATCAGGAAAAACCACTTTGTTAAACATCATGGGGGCCATCGATCATCCGACTTCCGGGGTGGCATGTATCAATGGATATGATTTAGCGACGCTCTCCGATAACGCTCGCTCAGAATTGCGCAATCGGTTTATTGGCTTCATCTTCCAGCGGTACAACCTCATTCCGGTGCTGTCGGCAATTGAAAATGTGATGATTCCCCTGCAAATTCAAGGCATTTCATCGTCAACAGCTGAAAAGAAAGCAGCAAGCTGGCTGGAAGCGGTGGGGCTTGCCGCGGTGGCCGGCAATCGCCCCGATAAAATGTCCGGTGGCCAACAGCAGCGGGTAGCTGTGGCCAGAGCATTGGTCACCGATCCACCCTTGGTTATTGCCGATGAACCGACTGCCAACCTTGATTCGGACACCGCCATGCAGCTGATCTTCCTGATGCGGGAAATCAATAAAAACCAGGGTACGACCTTTGTCTTTTCTACCCATGATCAGCGCTTGTTAGATCATGTCGAGCGTCGGATTCGCATGCAGGACGGACAGATTCAAATACTGGGACAGGAGGTGCATTGATGCAGTGGATGAAAATCGCCCTTCGCAATATCTTAAAAAACCGCCGACGCTCGTTTTTGACCCTCATCGCCATAGCCGTCGGCTTTGCCGCTATTGGTCTTTTTCGGGGCTATACTGCCAATACCTATGAAAATCTTCGTCAATCCGCCATTCGCGGCGAAGGCTTGGGCCATTTGACTCTCTATAAAAAGGGGTGGTTGACCCATGGCCATAGTGATCCCGAGGCCAATATGTTGACGCCGGAAGAGATCGACATAATAAAAACCACCACGCAGACCGAGAGTCATGTGCTGTTGGCTACACCGCAATTGCACATTGCCGGTCTTGTTTCCAATAGCCGGATTTCCAACATTTTTCTTGCCAAGGGTGTAGTCCCGGACGACTATCTCGCTCTCACCGAAGGTGGCATGGAGAGGAGAACCGCCTTGAAGGGAGAGAATCTCAGCAAAGATATCCCCAACGGTGTAGTTATGGCCAAGGACCTTGCCAAACAACTGGATCTTGGCCCCAAGAGCGATGCAGTGATCATGGCAACCACCCTGGAAGGACAAATGAATGCCCTCGATATTGCCGTCAATGGTACCTATGATACCGGCTCGGATGCCACAAATGATAAATATCTCCTCCTTCCATACGCCTACGCCCAAACCTTGTATGACACCAACCGTGCGGATCGAGTGATTGTACTCCTGGATCATTGGCAGTACACCGAGCAGACCCGCCGGCTATTATTGCAACAGCTCGCTGCGGCAGGCCTCGATGTCGAGATTAAAACCTGGGAGGAACTGTCATTATTTTATGGCAAGGTCAAAGGAATGTTCGACATGATCTTCATGTTCATTTTCCTCATTGTTTTAATCATTGTGGTGATGAGTAGCGTCAATACCATGGGAATGTCGGTAATGGAACGTACCCGTGAAATTGGTACGCTTCGGGTTCTTGGATTAAAGCGCCGGGGTATAACTGTGCTATTTGCCATGGAAGGCGCTCTTCTCGGCCTGCTCGGCTCTTTGTGCGGCATTATCCTCTACGGAGCAGCGTGGGCGATTATAAAATTTTCCGGCATTTCATATATCCCGCCGGGGGTATCCTCACCGGTGCCGCTTATAGTCAACCTGCTCCCCGGCAGCATACTGGTGTTGACGGTTTCTTTCACCCTCCTCGCAATGGTCGCTGCTATTCTTCCGGCCAACCGAGCTGCACGGATGGATATGGTGGACGCGTTAGGCCATGTGTAGATAACTTTCCAAAATATTAATTGAAATTTTCTTCTAACGATAATTCAGAGGGGCTATTATGAGAATGTATCTATATTTCTTTGGAGTTTTTATGGTACTCTTTGCTACAGGGGTCATCCTCGCTCGGGCAGACCAAGTGGTGCCGGAAGAGATCATTGCCCAGACCGATAAGGCGAGGGGGAATCTTCAGGGAATCGTTTGGATTGCCGATATCGAATCCCAGGAAGATGGGAAAATCCAACACCGCAGCCTGATCATTAAAAACCGCGGGGAAAATTCCGTGGCCGAGTTCACCGCCCCCGCCAAGGTGCAGGGCAACAAGCTGGTGATGCTGGATCGTAATATGTGGTTTACCAAGCCGGGGCTGAGCAAACCGGTGCCGATTTCACCACGCCAGAAACTGATAGGCGGGGCGGCAAACGGCGATATTGCCTCGACGAACTACGCAGCCGATTACGATGCCGTGCTGGTAAGCGAAGATCAGGTGGAGGGCATTCCCTGCTATGTTTTCGACCTTTCCGCGAAAAGCAAAAAGACCACCTATGATCGGATCCGTTACTGGGTCAGCAAGGAACGGCTTTTAGCGGAGAAGGCCGAATTCTTCACCCTTTCCGGTAAGTTGTTTAAAACAGCAACCTTCCGATACGACAACACCTTTGGCAACGACAAGGGTGGACAGCAGCCTTTTATTTCACGGATGACTATCTTTGACGAAGTAACCAAAGGGAATGTTACCATAATGAATTACCACGACATCAAGTTGGAAACCCTGCCGGACGCTGTTTTCAATCTCAACCTGTTATAACACTGACCTGTATCGATGAAAAGATGATAGAGTAATGGTAAAAACGAAGAACATTCTTGTATGGATTTACCTTCTCCCCTTGGGGCTCGCCATGTCCGTCAGGGCGGAATCACCAGGGTACGAGGATCTATTTATGAAAATCGACCAGGATCTGAGCTGTCAATTCCGCCTGTTGGCCTTCGGCATGACCACAGGGGTGGCGGATACCACACGAAATCCGGATAATCACATCATGCGGTTGCCGAGCTCTACGTCTGCAGGCAACTTTCGCCCTGACTGCACCTTCAATGTGGACCGGCTTTCTTTGCTGCTGCAGCCACGGTTCGATATTACCTGGGAAAAATGGACTGAGGGTGACCAAGAAGGTGATGATCGGTGGCGCGATGAGGCCTACATTTACCAATGGCTGGCGCGCTACCGTTTTTCCGACACACTCTACGTCTCCTACGGTCGTGAAAATTTGCAATGGGGCCCTTCCTCCCTTACCTCTCTGTCCAATCCATTTTTTCGGGATAACGGCAAAGGCAATCCCAAAGCAGAAGTGGCCACGACTGATTTTGCCCGCAGCGTATGGGTTCCGAATAAAACGTGGAGCGTCTCTTTCATCGCAAATACCAGTCCGGGCAGGATGGATATTGCCGACCAGGATTTTAGCCGGAGCTATGCATTGAAAACCGATTATACCGGCTCTGCGGATTACGGCAGCCTCATTTTCACCACCGCCGATAACGGTCCCTACCAGGTCTCCGGATATCTCGGCAGTACTGTTTCAGACGCTCTGCTTATCTATGCCGAGAGTGTTTTGCAACACGGTACAACCGGCCTCTATCCGTATCGTGATGATGCCAATTCCTTAGGATATGTCATGAATACTACCAACCGGTCAAACAACGAATGGACCGGTTCCTTCCTTGCCGGGACATCCTACACACTCGAAAGCAACCCAACCCTAACCTTAGAGTATCTTCATTACGGCCCAGGGTATAACAGCTGCGAAAGTGAGGGTTTTTTCAATCTGCAAGAACATTCCGCCGAGGCGATTACTCAAGGTTCGGCAGCAACAGCTTCGGCTTATCAGCAGTTGGCAAAAACAGCGGACCCAGGCTTGCGCTTTCTCCGCCAAAACTACCTTATGCTCCAATATGTTCATCCCGATATCGCCGATGTGGTGAACCTGACGCTGCGATGGACGCAAAATATTGATGATGGATCAAGCCGTATGACCTTGATCGGGGATTGGTTTGTCGGAGATCACCTGCAACTGTTTGCGGTCGGTACCTGGGATAATGGTCGCGATCACAGTGAATACGGAAGCATTATCGATTACCAGCTCACCATGGGTCTCATGTATGTTTTTTAAGATAATCGACCATACATTGTACCAAAATCTCAATAACACCATCTTGAAAGATTTTGGTCTGACTCTCCTTTTCAACACAATAATCGCCGGCTTTTTGACTTTCGTCTCTCAGGATGACCCGTTCCTGAGTAACTTCGTTATCTCTCAGTGTATCGGTCTGACCATCTTTTCTCTGTGCCGGTGCAGCCTGACTCTCTTTCAGCCGCAACACACCTTTTGGCTGATGATTATCGTCATAGTCGCCATTGTAATCGGGGGGGGATTGGGAGGGCTTCTCGGCGGCTGGCTATCTGGAATCAAACCAGCGGAATTTGCCGAACAAAAGGTATACGCAGGGAGGATTCTCGTTCTCAGCCTCTCGTTTGGCGGGCTCATTGCCTTTTTCTTTTTTTCCCGCAAGATGATACTGACAACCCAGCAATTACTCCAGACGGAACGTATTCAACGACTGACCAGCGAAAAGAACGCAGCACAGACACAACTGAAAATGCTGCAAGCCCAGATCGAACCGCATTTTTTATTCAACACGCTGTCAAATATTTTAAGCCTGCTTGACACCGATGTGGCAACGGGCAGGCAAATGCTGCAGGATTTGACCTGCTATCTCCGGGCGTCCCTTGCGGAAACCCGTTCACAATGGACTACTCTCGGTGGCGAACTGACTTTGGCAGGCGCATATCTCAATATTTTTAAGATCCGCATGGGTGAACGGCTTCAGGTTCGAATAGATGTGGAGGAAGACTTGAAACCGGTTAAATTTCCCCCTATGCTTCTTCAGCCGCTCGTTGAAAATGCCATCCTTCACGGCCTTGAGACTACTGTCGACGGTGGCCTCATACATATTTCCGCCGAAAAGGAGAAGGCTCTTTTGCGGGTGACTGTCGCCGATACCGGCAAGGGTTTCGGGGAAACGCAACCGGAAAGCGTTGGGCTGACCAATGTGCGAGAGAGGATCAGGGCACTCTATGGCAGCCATGGACGTGTGCTCATTATGGAAAACCAACCTGTTGGTATCAAAGTAGTGCTTGAGGTACCCTATGTCGACCAATAAGGCCATTATTGCCGATGATGAAGAACCTTTGCGTTTGTCTTTGGTAAGCCTGCTGAGACAGATCTGGCCCGATCTTGAGATCTGCGCCCAGGCGTCAAACGGCATTGATGCCCTCCAGCAGATAGAAACTCTGCACCCGGATATTGCTTTTCTGGACATCAAAATGCCGGGGATGAGCGGTATGGAGGTAGCGCGTCAAGTGGCCGATCGTTGCCGCATCGTCTTTATTACCGCTTATGAACGATTTGCGGTCGAAGCATTTGAAAATGCGGCTGTGGATTATCTCCTCAAACCGGTTGATAGAGCACGTTTGGAATTGACCATCAATCGACTGAAAAAGCGCCTGACCGAAGAGACCCTCACGCCCAATCCTCTCCAGGCGGTATTGCAAAGTCTGCAAGATCGACTGTTGGTGACGCAACCGGTCTCTTACCTGCGATGGATTAAAGTTATAGACAAGCAAAATCTCCGGCTCATCCCCGTGGAGGATATCCGCTATTTCCAGGCGCAGGATAAATATACGGTAGTACTGACCCAAGAAGAGGAATTTCTGATTCGTAAACCGATCAAGCTTCTGTCGGAGGAATTAGACCCGGATATGTTCTGGCAGATCCATCGAAGCACCGTTGTTAATGCGGCCTTTATCGATAGAGTCAGTACTTCGCTGACAGGCAGATACAGCTTAACCCTGAAAAAAATACCCGGCTCCTTTCTCATTAGTCGCAGCTATCGTGATCGATTCAAAGCGATGTAAAAGAAGCTATTTATGCAGTTCCGGATGGATAAGCTCGGTAATGATTGCCAAAGTCCGGGCAAAGGTAACCGGGGAAGGACTGCAAACCAGGTCCGGGTCGAGCACATGAACTCGATTGTCCCGGACCGCATTGATCACCGGTATAGCCATCCAGTCCTTTTTCTGTTGCATAGCTAGGCCACTTTCGCTGCCCATCATGGCAATAATGATCACCTCGGGATTTTCGGCGATCACCTTTTCCCTGGTTGTGGCGGGCAGAAGGTGGTCGGCGCTGATATTTATCCCGCCGCCGAGCGCAATAAAGTCATGGGTAAAGGATTTCCCGATCGCCCCGGCCAGGGGGTGGCTGCCGACCTGAAGAAATACCTTCGGCTTCGGCAAAGCGGCAACTCTCTCCCCGATCTCCGCCACCTTCTGCTTAGCAGAACTGACCAGATCAATGGCCTGGGATTCCAGATCGAGCAAACGACCGAGAGTTATAAATTGGTCGCAGATATCGGCAAACGAAGTTCCTTGGTGAAACTTGACGACAGGAATCCCCATATCCCTCAATTTTTGTAAAGACTCCGTAGGAGAAAGGTTGCTGGCTACTACCAGATCGGGATGCAGGCTAAGGACTTTTTCTACGGAGAAGCTCATCACCGAGCCGACCTTTATCTTGCTCTTTGCCGCTTCCGGATGCACACAGTAGCTGGTGTCGGCTATCAGCCTATCGCCCGCCCCGAGGAGATAAATATTCGCGGTGAGGATCGGCCCGAGGGAGACGATCCGTTGCGGCCCTTTGCCCGGTAATTCCACCGTCCCTGCGGCATGGACATTGCCTGAGAAGGCAAATAGTATGGCAAAGAAGAAAAATATCCGGGCATGGATTAGAGAAAACCTAGTCATTATCGTTTATTCGCGTTTGAACTTGGAAATACTTCGAATTTTCATTTGCTTGCTGCCTTGCCGGCAACAATAAAAACCGCCAAGGCCTTACCAATCACTTTAGGAGTTTTCGTGTCCGACAATACAGGGAGTGTTGTCGACGTTCCGACAAGCGAGTCGGCCATAACCTGACACCAGGTGTCGAAGGCGGACAGATCGGTAACCAGTCCCCGTTCATACTCGTCGCTGATGGCAAGGGCCGCCTGCATGAACGAAGCATTTTTGCCATCAAGGAGAAGATGCTCAATGCAGGAGCGCATTTGCCTATCAGCCAGCCAAATTTCTTCAAGGTGTATCTTCCGCTCCTCCAACTGCTTGAAAATTGACCGTTTTCCGGCCAGACCATTTTGCTTGCCAATAGCCTCCCGCACTCCCTCATAGACCGCACGGGCAATGAGTTCCCCCATTTTGGTATGGCCCCCTGCAGCATCGATTAGTGTCCCAACATTCTCTATGACGATAATATTATCGGTGCCTGTCCCGGTTGCCGCATGTATTTCCCCGCTAAAACTGGAGCGGATGCCGAGATCCTGGAGAGCGGCGGTTTTTCCCTCGGTGGCGGTGATAATCGCCTGGGTCATGGCGCGTGGACTAAGCTGCATATTGCTGATGAGAAGGATATTGATGGTGCCGGGTTTGCTGCCGGTCTGTCGCCCCTCCGGCTCATAGTAACTGCCGGTGTCGACACCCATACGCATGGCATTGCCCTCCACCCCGGCAGTAACCAGAGCTACAACCTCCATCTCCCGATACGATTTTCTCACTACCGCCAGGTTATCCATATCCGCGCCGGTAAAGAGCATGGCGGTGGTGCCTTGGTTGAGATCTAAGACCTTCTCGCTGGTTTTACGGAGTTCATCCACTCCCTGCCCATGACTAAGCCCCCAGGCCGGTGGCGGGAAAAAATGATTGGCAACGAAGCTAATTCCCGACCTCTGGCCCTCCAAAGTAGAGACTATGCGCATCGGCTGCCTCAAGGTGAGAAGCAGGGTCTTATTGTGGAAATCTCCTATGTTGCTGGTAATGATTTCTCCATTTTTAATAGAGGCGAGATCCAAAGTCAGCGGTTCTCGGGAAACAACCTCCTCCTTTTGTACATATTGCTCCCGGTGACTGAACTGTTCGCCATAAATGCTTGCCGCAAGCCAGGAAACAAAGAAGCCGCTATAACTTGCCAAGCGACAGGTGAGTTCACAGGGAAAAAAGAAAATTCGACCGTTACGAACCGCGTCCACCTCGCGCAGGCCGGGCTGCTGTAAGGCCGCTGTCACTGTTTCGGGACGACCGCAGCTGTAGATAACCTGTGGATTAAAATTCTGCCATTCGGCTGGGGTCACGGGGATGATCTGCCCGTCCTTGCCGAAGTGTGGCGCTATCCCTCCGGCGGCCCGGATATATTCATTTTGGAAAGAATCATCCCCGGGCACCGTCAGCGGCTCCATCCCCATCAAACGAATAGCCCTTTGCCTCTGATCTAAAGGAATTTTGGCTACCTTTGCGGCAATCACCTCAAGTTGCCTTTGCTCTTCTGCGATCAATGCCTCGGCACGGCTCTCCTTATAAAAAATCCGGCCGAGAAGACGGATATCGGCAAAGCCTTCGGCAAGAGTTCGGGGGACAAGACAAATGGATTTGGCCTTAAAGGATTGGTGGGACAAAGCCTTCTGATGAAGGTCGGCATAGAAGATGACATCGGGTTGCAATGCTGCCACCCGGTTCATATCCGGGTTGAGAAAGCCCCCGACAAGAGTCTTTTGGGCCACCTCGACAGGCCGAACATCGTGGGTGGTGATACCGACAACCGAATCCCCTGCCCCGATCCGCATAAGAATTTCGGTGATCGACGGCACCAGGGAGACCACCCGCTGCGGCGTTTCGGCCAAGGTGATTTTTTGACCGGAAAAATCACTGAAGGTTATAGGGAGCTCTTCCGACCACAACCTCCTAGTCGGTTGGATAAGGAGTATGAGCACAAGCAGCAGGATGTGAGAATATTTCATTTTTATAGATCTATTTCCGGTCATATTTTCAAAAAAAATCCCCGGACCAATTAAGAATTGATCCGGGGATGCCCTTTTTTCGCCGGGTGCTGTAATCCCTTGTCCTCGGGGATAACAATGCAACGTGTGGTTATGATTCGCCAGGCATTAACCGGACAAATCCAACCCACTTTCAGGCAGGTCTTCTGACTCCCGGTTCATCCTACTTGTTGCGTCTTCCCGTTTGCAGCACAAACAGTGACATTTTTGCAACGTTCGTCCCCAGTTACAGCGGCGGGCCCGTCCCGGATTTACACCGGGTTCCCTTTCATCCACTTTGATGAAACCTGAAAATATCTGCTTGCTTTACCGCACTTTCCCCGGCATGTCAATAAGGGGACAGGAAATCGATAAGAATGAGAATGAGGAAAATTTCACTTCAGCCATCTCTCTTTGGCGATGATCAGTGTTACATAATTTTGGTTCATCCGGCTCAAGCGTACTTTCCAAATCAAAATGTGGACATACTACTTCCTTTATAGTGATCCCCATCAACTAATAAAGGAGGTGACAGTATGTCCACGAGCATATTGTATCATGGTTTCGGTATTCA
>JAZDOW010000149.1:0-4289 GCA_043798185.1 Pseudomonadota bacterium
GAAGTCACATTCCAACACCTCAAGGGGAAAATCCGTGCCGGGGAGATGTCCGTAGGAAGTATGCAATTGGGCATAAGCAATAGGCTTTTCAGGCAAAGAACGAAGGGCAGAATACAACGCCCCCTCCACTCCCAGTTGGGCAATGCTGATCTTTGTGTCACTGTCGGCAAGGGTAAAACGCTGATTCCGGCTAAGAAGATGCAGGTCCGAGACCAAAACCGCCACCTCTTCAATATCCTCACTGTTACAGAAAAAGAAATAGGGATGCATGCCGGACTCCAACCAGGCGAGATTCTCCGTCAGCATTCCCCTCGAATTGACGATAGAACGTTCAATTTTGGTAACTACTTGCCCGTGATCATGGATAATCATCTTCCACCTCGTTTTTGCATTGTTTGTCACTTACAAAAAATATTTCCTCGTTTATTGCGAAATTTGTCTGATATGTGACGTATCCCGTCTATCGGGATTGAAAAACCACCCCACATCATTGACACTGGGATTAGAGGACAGATTGCAAGCTACGATCCGGAACCGATTATTCTTCATTTTTCATAATATTTCATGCTGTTACAGAAACAGATTCAAACGCTGACAAAACCACTTTGATTTAATTTTGTATCAGATGAAATTCAACATATTGACATATCATCAATAATATATTGATACACTTTCCGATCTATCAGTAAATATTTATTACATCGTTGTTTCGTATACTTAGATCTTTGTTTTGATTTGTTTATGTATCAAGAAACAGGTATCGCAAAAAGTATCAAATCAATCCTCCCCTATACGGCCTCAAGGTCTTTCAACCATCACGGAAGAATGTCTCCACTCGCCTTTTTCCTTTTGACATTGCTCATCATAAATGCCCACAAAACTGAAAAAAAAGTTGCGAAATCTAACGTGAAAGAGTAGCTAAATACCGTTGGTATTTTTTACGAAATGACGGCCCAGATATCCTCTAGGTTTATAGCCAACAAGTTCATGGACCGGCACACACCCAAGTATAACTCTTATAACTCTCGTGGCGATATTCCATGAAATGATTATTACCAACCGCTAGCATAATGCTACTCGCCTTAAAGGCGGGGGTTCCAACCTCTTACAGGAATAAAAAATTCCATCTGAATAATTTTCTCAGATACGAAGGTACCAGAGTAGAGAGGCGTTTTATTCATTATTATCCATACTTGAAAGGAGATCTTAGCATGAAAAAAATTGTGTTATTATTGTTCATTCTGGCCTTTACTCCAAGTGTTTCAATGGCGGGAACCGATTTTGTCCTCAGTGTTCATCCGGGTTCTTTGTTGATAAGTCCGGACGTTGACGGATTCACTGCTAGCAACGGCTACTACAGTGAAGAGATTAGTGGAGTTGGCTCTTGGATTCCTTCGATCAACGGGGGCGTTGGGTTTGATCTACCTTCCATGTATATTGATCTCACAGTAGGTACGGGATATTTGGTGAACGGAGCTTTTACCGGGCCCTTTTACCAAGGTGATGTGGCCCTTCGTTTTAAACTTGGCCAAGTCATAACACTCGGGCCACATCTTTCGTTAATTCGATACGATTTGAGTTGGGACGGCAGCGAAAACGTAGAGTTATCTCCGACTACGGGTGTCGCGCCAGGTCTATGTTTAACCGCCGGGGGGAAAAAAGTCGCCTTCTCCATGAATTTGGACTATGTCAACGCTTCGGTAGATGCAGAATCTCAGGATAGGAATGTTCGTTTAAGCAGCGACTCAATTGACTTATCTGGTATTGCATTGAGCTTAGGGGTAATTTTTCGATTTTAGTCATTTATAAAAAATATTTGTGCGTTTTTTTCGAAGATTTTTTATAAATGAACTTATCCCGTTTAACGGCGTCAGGTTATTGCGCAGATGGTTTTTTTTTTTTGGGGGGGGGGGATAGATTAGCAAAAACCCAAAATGTCAATGCTATAACCCGGTATAAAACTGGGAGAACTTGGTCATCTATTTTCCAAGTTCTCCTAAAGTTTACAAATCGCCCCGAGATTTAAGTGACACCGGCATGGTATATTTATACGGAACAACTGCAGCAGTGACTGAAACGATGGTTCCCAGTAGACAAAAGATCATGATTCCCCGGCAGTGCCAGTAAGGATGCCGATCCCTACAAATCCAACCAACCTTTATCAGACGAACGAATATTGGTATGGAACATACGCACTGTTAGAGATGATTATCGTCAAGAACGAAATGCGCATGATTTCCCTTCTTTTTGGTTTTACAACCATCTATTTGTAGTATGACTCAAAATACGAAACCGGAGGAAGATTCTTCTGAGTCTCTTGATCCAACTTTCCGTAAAAAAGATCAAATAAACCTTTTGGTTTATATTGGCCGCTAACAACTTGTTTAATACGTTCCGTGCGCGCCCTGTTTCTTTCCGGGTATCTGTCGACACTGAAAGCAGCGGGAGCGATAATCATTGCCACCAAAGCGATGTATTGATCTTCGGCGAGCTGTTCAAACCGCTTGTTAAAATACAATCCGGCGGCTTGCTCAAAACCTGTTGCCTTTGGGCCCAGATAGACAGTATTGATAAACCGGGTCAGCTGCATTCTTTTTGACATCAAAGGATCCAGCACGAAATAGGCAATCAGTGTTTGCTTGAACTTGGCAACACCGGGCCTAAATTTCACAAAGTATAAGTGCTTGACAAGACCTTGGGCGATTGTGGTGATACCTGCGCCAGGTGTGGAAAAGTCCACGCCGTGGTGATCGAAAAAATGCGGATCTTCCACCTTGAGCAGGATATCTAATTGCCGTGGCGTTAAGGACGACAACTGCAGCGGATATTGCGCTTCTTTTTCCGCCGGAAGAACAACATTGATGGTGTATTGACGAGCGGAATAGAGCACCCAACCCCAATATGCACAAGCTGCCATTATCGATACGGCTGCCACTATTACAGCATTCCAAATAAACTTTCTCTTTCTCATGAACCAACAACTCTCCCTTCGTGCAATTAGCTTAAAAATTACCGGTTAATCCGGAGCATGTATTCGTTGTACCATAAGGCAAAATTTAACCTCTGGCTTTACTTAAAACTCCTTGATCGGTAAAGGCCCTTCGATCTCAACCGGAAAGCGGTTGATTCGCCCCTCAGCATCCAGAGATTGCCAGGCGAGATGTCGCCAGGCCTCCGGCCCGCATTGGACAACTCGGTTGTTTTGGTAATCGATGACCACCCAATCGTCGCGGCCGCTATGGATAACCGGCATGAGCAGGGCAAAGGTTTCGGTGTTCCAGAAGCGAATAGTGCTATCATCGCCTGCCGAAATGACCCGCAGACCATCGGGGCTGACCGCGCAGCTCCTTACCCCAATCCTTATGGCCGGACAGGGTGACAATACTTTTTTTAATGAGGGGTGGGTGAGCGGGTGGAAAGGCCGCGCCAAGCGGCCCTTTTTCTGGAAAGAGACATTCCACGTAAATCGGATCACCATTCCGCGCTTGGGGCGACAGCCACTGGCAACAGTACCAAATTGATCCGGCCGGATGCTGTTGAGTTCACTTGTATGCGCGGGGCCTGGGCCCGGTGTTGGACCCTCGAACCAGATCCACCGATTAGCAGCGCCGGCCTTCTTATCGGTGGTGATTCTCACCTCAAAAGAAAGACCTCTCTCTTTGGCCATCTTGTTGATGGCAGCAAGGAGTCTGTTCAGGGAACTATTGGCGCTGGCGGTTGTGCTGAGCGGAAACAAGGTTTCTAAAATGCGCGAAACCTTAATTCTATCGTCAGCCTCACTGAGTTCCAGCAATGCCTGAATATGCTTCCGGACAGGCTCGGAAAGCGAAAAAGCCTCCAGAGTTTTGCGAACAAAATAGGGACTGAGACGTTTCATGCGGCCTCTAGATGTTTTCATTTCTCTATGTTGAGAAACATCAAAGCAAGGCCCTGCAGATCTGTCAAATAGTTTTTAGATTGATATGATTGATAAGAGATTGAATGTATATTTGGAATACATTCCGTATTATATCGACACGCTGCCTTAACCGGAAACGGTGTCAGGCTTGCGAACAGGCCGACTGGCCCAGACAATTCCGGCCAAAAGCAGAACACTGCCGACCAAAGTCAAGCCGTTGGGAATTTCCTGGAAGATAAGGAGGGCCAACAAGGTTGCGCCAACCGGTTCGGCAATAACAATGATGGAGACGGAGGCGGCAGGAAGAAAGCCAAGCGCCCAATTGTAGGAAGAGTGGCCAATGAGCTGGGGGAAAAGAGCCATCAGGACCATAACGAGATAGGCGGTTCCC
>JAZDOW010000177.1:0-5451 GCA_043798185.1 Pseudomonadota bacterium
CCGTCATGCCACCCTCAGCCTCACCCTTCTCCATCGCCAATATCCGATTGTTCATTGCCTTTCGGGTGTTTTTTAATGCCCGCTTTTACTATCCGGTATTTACCATTCTCTTTCTCGATTATGGCCTGACCATCGAGCAGTTCGCCCTTTTGAATACCGTCTGGGCAATCACCATTGTCTGTGCCGAGGTACCGTCAGGAGCCTTGGCCGATATTCTCGGCCGCAAATATCTGCTGGTCACCACCTCTCTTTTGATGGTTGCGGAAATGAGCCTGCTGGCCTTTGTTCCCTTAGGCAACAGCACGGTCATTTTCACCGTCTTTCTCGTCAACCGCATACTGAGCGGCCTGGCGGAGGCTCTGGCCAGCGGGGCCGACGAGGCCATTGCCTACGACTCGCTGGTTGCAGAAGGCAATCCGGAGGACTGGCCGAAGGTCCTCAGCGTGCAGATGCGGTTGCGCTCCATCGCCTCAATCGTCACCATGACCATTGGGGCACTGGTCTATGATCCGAGCATGGTCAATCGCCTGCTTGCCTGGCTCGGTTCGGAGCTCAGCCTCACCCAGCAGGTGACCATGCGCTTTCCTATTTATCTGACATTCGTACTGTCACTCCTGGCAACCGGTTGCGCCCTATCCATGCGGGAAAAACCGGCGCCAAGAGCAGAAGGCCAGGAGTCCACCAGCCTGGCCGCTTTTCGCAAGACGCTGCAGGCCGGAGCTTGGCTGGCCAGAAGTCCCTTCGCCCTGGCGGTGATTCTCTTTGGCACCCTCTATGATCATATTCTCCGTATGATCGTCACCATGACCAGTCAATACTTTCGCCTCATCGATTTGCCGGAAGCAAGTTTTGGACTGATCGGCTCGGCCATGGCCGTCCTCGGCCTTGTTACTCCAAAAATCGCCGAACGGATGGTCGCTAAAAACTCACCCATCGCCAATGTCTGGTGGGTCTCCGGCATAACGCTTCTTGCTCTTATCGGTCTCACCGGCTTTTATCCCTACTGGGGTTTGCTGCCGATGGCTCTGATCTTTATCGCCATGATGCTTATCTCTTTTTTCACCAGCCATTACCTCAACGCCGTCACCGAATCGCATCAACGGGCAACCGTTCTCAGCTTTAAAGGACTGGCCTTCAACCTCGCTTATGGAACCATCGGCTTCCTTTTTGCTCTCCTCATTACCAGGCTTCGCGATGCTGGCAAAGTTAGCCATCCCGACTGGAGTGGCCCGGCGGTGGAAGGCTTTGCCTTCCAGGAAGCGATCGGCTGGTTTCCCTGGTATACGGCTATCGGTATTGCCCTGACAGTTGTCTTTTGCCTGTATCGTCTGCGCGGAAGTGAGGATTATCAGACAATTATTGCGAATAAACTATTCAATCAACATATTGAAAATAAATGACAACCGCATCAAGTCGGATTGCCGAGCAGCCATTAAATTTGACTCCGACCCCGTTTACGCGCTATTGACGCGATTCAGTTTTTATGCCGACAACTTTCCATTTTTCTCCCAATACTTGCGGCTTGCAGTTCCGACAATGTCCTTATATAGTGTGCTTCGAGTGCACGAGCTCCAGTTAAGTGGTCCCATTTGCGAAGACTTGTGACGACAAGCCGCGAAGCAAATGAGACCTGTCCGGTTTATCATTGCCAGGGGGTGAAATTCCATGCTGAAAAGATTTTCTATATCGCTTGAAGAGGAACTGCTGTCGATATTTGACGAGCATATTATGGCCCGCAGCTATACCAATCGATCGGAGGCAATCCGCGATCTGATCCGCAAGGCTTTCATCAAGGATGAATGGCAGGCAGACAAGCAGGTTATGGGGGTAATCAGTCTGGTCTACGACCACCATCAACATAAGCTGCAGGAAAAAGTTACTCTGGTGCAGCATGACTACCACCATCATATTGTTTCCACCACCCACGTCCATATGGACCATGACAACTGTCTTGAGGTCATCGTGGTGCGGGGCAAGGCCAAGGAAGTTCAGGAACTTGCCGACCTGCTCAGCGCCCTCCGGGGGGTGCGGGACGCCAATCTGGCCATGTCCAGCACGGGAGAGTTCCTGCACTGAAAGGGAATTTCTCAGACAACACTCTCCAGCGAACTTGTGAAAGTATCCCATTTTTGTTAGATTACTTTGCCGATTCGTCCTTCCCACGGATTTTCCCTGGAAAGCGAAATTAAAATTCCTCCGCACCCGCCAAGGGCAACAGTCGGGAATCGGCACTGTCTCTACCTTATAAAGGTTTATCGTAAAGAATGAAAAATATCGCTTCTGTATCCGTCCACGGCGGCCATAGCGGCCAGTTCTGTCTCCATGCGACTAACACCCTCGAAGAAATCATTCAGCAATATATCGTCAAGCAATTTCCCTGGGTGGGCATCACCGAACACGCCCCAGGCATCAGCCTGGAACTGCTCTATCCCGATCAACGGGCGGCAGGCCTTACCCCCGAGTTCCTTCTGCAC
Source organism: Pseudomonadota bacterium (assembly GCA_043798185.1). Lineage (GTDB taxonomy): Bacteria > Desulfobacterota > Desulfobulbia > Desulfobulbales > Desulfocapsaceae > Desulforhopalus_A. The sequence goes on from JAZDOW010000177.1 coordinate 2,475, forward strand.
CGTTTCTCCCTGTATATGACGGAATGCCGCAGACTTCAGGAGAAATACCGTTCGCAAATCAGGATCTTTGCCGCCGTTGAAAGCGAAACTTACAGTGGTTACAAGGAGTTCATGCCGTACCTGATCACCACCTTCCAGCCGGACTATGTCGTCGGTTCCGTCCATTTCGTCGATGATCGCGGCTTTGACTATTCCAAGGAACAATATGACCTGACGGCGGAGGCCGTCGGCGGCAAGGACGAGCTGTATTGCCGTTTTTTTGACCTGCAGTACGAGATGATCCAGTTCCTCCGACCAGCGGTGGTCGGCCATTTCGATCTTATTCGTATCTTCGATGACAACTACAAGGCCAGGCTCCTGCACCCCGAGATAATGACCCGGATCAAGAGAAACCTTGCCCTCATTAAAGAGCTCGATCTGATCATGGATTTCAATCTTCGCTCACTGCTGAAAGGTGCCGACGAACCCTACATATCCCGGGTAATTCTGGAAATTGCCCGCGATATGGGCGTAGCCGTTGTGCCTGGCGACGATTCGCACGGGGTCGGCAATGTCGGGGCCAACATGGCCAAAGGTATCGAAATTCTCGAGGAACTGGGTTTTAACACCACCTGGCCTGAGCCACAACTCCTGCACTACTGATCCACCTCTTTGGCCTCATCGAGCAGACGGCGGATCTTAGTGAGAAAATTCGTACCGACCAGCGGTTTCATCATCAAGGCCCGAACTCCCAGTACGTGCACTGATTGTTCGGACACCAGATCGGTATACCCGGTCATCAGAATTATCGGTAGGCCCGGCCGCACGGCCAGACATTCCCTGGCCAATCGATCCCCGGTCAGTACAGGGGTTCATAATGACCTGGTGAATCTGCACCGGATCAGCAAGTACCGGATCGACATTGGTATCGATTTCTTTCTTCAGCTCGATGGTCGTCGGAAGGGTTGACCGCAACAGTTGCAAAACCTCCTTTATAATGACCGGAATATCGGTGCTCACCAGTTTTCCTTCACCGCGCCGGGTGAAGGTGAGAATCTGGCGCACCAAGGCGGTCGCCCGCTTCCCGGCCTGGGCCAGTTCCAGCAGATACTCCTTCAGTGGCCCTTCCTCTTTGACGATGGCCAGTGAAAGTTCTGTATAACCAACAATTCCCGAGAGTATATTATTGAAATCATGGGCGATACCTCCAGCCAAGGTACCGAGAGACTCAATCTTGTGACTCTGCCGCGCCTCTCTGTCGAGAGTGAGGTATTCGGTTATATCATCGCCAATATACAGCACGTTCTGCAGGTTTCCGGCTTCGTCATGGATCGGGATAGTGGTCACCCGCCACCGCCGGTTATTCAACATGGTCATCTTGCGCTGCTCAATCTTTTCCGAGGCAATTGCCTGATCCACCGGACAAATACCGCAACTTTTGCCATCACACCCAGGCCATATCTCCCGGCACGTTTTACCAAGGAGCTCCGAAAAGTCGCGTCCGCAACTCCGGCAGGCACTCTTATTCAGCCAGAGCACCTCCGACCGTAGATTGAAAAGGACTAAATTACTCGGTTGTGCCTCGAGTATAAGGTGCAGCATTGATGGTTCGGCAACGGTCTGCGGCATACCCATTGGAGGAGTCAATGTGGTGAAGGAAGGTGAAATACTGTCCACCCTTGTCTTCTATATGGCGAGTGCAACAGCTCATTTTAAGGAAGGAGCCATCGCTTTTTTGGTAAAGCGCAGATCTTTGTTCTATAGCGGAGGTTGGTTGCAAAGTCAGCCCAACCTCAAGGTCGGTGACGGTAAGAGCACGCAACTGCTCCAATGAGTAGCCGAGCAGTACCCCAAAGGCCTCCTCTGATTCAAGCACAAGGAAAGAGTCGGTATTCAGCCAGACGAGTGCCCGTAATACCGGCATGGTTTGAATCCTACAATTACGTAAGGAAGTCATGATCCTTCCCACCTGCAGCAACGAAACGAAAAAGAAAACATTACCCATAGTTACCAGCTGCAAATTGTTCCTTTTTATTTCCGGCACCAAATTTGCTTAACACTTTCAAAAGATACAATGAGGACCACCATGGGCGAAGATTACCAAATTATAGACACTACTCTACGGGAAGGGGAACAGACCCCTGGCGTACTCTTTTCCCTCGACGAGAAAAGGCGTATTGTCGATGGTCTCGTTCGTGTCGGGGTAGATGAGGTGGAGCTGGGAGTTTCATCACGGTTTCACCCCTGCGTCGGCCCGCTTATCGCCCATTGCCGAAGCAGACATCCGCTCCTCAAGGTGTCCCTGTGGAGCAGATGCCGACAAGACGATATTGCCACCGCCGCCGAATTGCGGCCCGATCTGCTCTCACTTTCCATTCCGGTTTCCGACATCCATCTGGAAAAACGCTTGGCAAAAGACCGCGATTGGGCGCTTACAACGATGTGCACCGCCATAGCCTGCGCACGGGAAAAAGGAATGGCCGTGGCCATCGGCTTTGAGGATGCCAGTCGCAGCGACGAGAGATTTTTGCAGGTGATGGCTAAATCGGCCGAACGGATGGGGGCAGTGCGCATCCGCCTCGCCGATACGGTCGGCATTGCCGCACCAGCCGATATGGCCCGCCTGGTTGCAGGTCTTCACAAGGAACTCACCAGAAGTTACCTGGCAGTGCATACCCACAATGATTTCGGCATGGCCACCGCCAATGGCGTGGCCGCTCTTCAGGCCGGTGCCCGCTCCGTCGACACCGTGGTCCTCGGTCTCGGGGAACGCAGCGGCTGCGCCAGACTGGAAGAGATCGTCGGCTACCTTTGTCTGGTCAAGGGACAGCGCAGGTTGCAGGTAGGGCAGGTCAAAACCCTTGCCCAATATGTAGCAGGAATTACCGGTCGAAATATCGAGGGTAACCGACCGATTGTCGGGGAAGATATCTTTACCTGCGAAACCGGCCTCCATCTCCAGGGATTGCGCAACGACCCCACGACCTATGAACCCTAT
>JAZDOW010000193.1:0-7735 GCA_043798185.1 Pseudomonadota bacterium
CTCGACATGAGCCATGCAGAAGCATTCTGAATGGAGTATCGAACCTAACTGGCAACACGGTTGAGTTTTGAAAATTTCACCAAAAACCCTGTCAAGAACTATTTTTGATAGAGCGAAAATAATTTAAGCTAAATAGTTACATGACTTTAACAACATCCTCACCTCGGTTCGATCCGTTTTTTACAACCAAGTTTACCGGGAGAGGCCTTGGGATGGCCGCAGTTCTCGGAATTGTTCGGGGCCACAAGGGTGCTGTAAAGGTCTACAGTGAACCGGGCAAAGGAAGTACTTTTAAAATTCTTCTTCCGGCAAACGGTAAACCAGCCGAGATTTTCAATCACGATCCCCCAGAATGATCATTGGAAAGGAAGCGGCACTGTGCTCCTTGTTGATGACGAAGAATCGGTTCGAGGAATTAGTGCAGTAATGCTTAAGGAATTGGGCTTCAATGTTGTAACCGCCAACGATGGTCGCGAAGCCATCGAGATATATAAAGCTGAAACAGATATCAGCATTGTTATCCTTGATCTCACCATGCCGCATATGGATGGAGAACAATGCTTTCGAGAGCTGCGAATGTTGAATCCCAATGTGAAAGTTATTATGAGTAGTGGGTTCAGTGAGTTGGAAGTAACGCAGAAATTTGCCGGCAAAGGTTTGGCTGGATTTATTCAGAAACCCTATAAATTGTCGGTGTTGCGTGAGGGTATTATGGGATTATATCCCTTTATCAAACGACCGACTGAATTGGAAAATTAAAAAACCATGAAACCAAAAGAAAAGGCCGAAAAAAGATTCAAACAATGTTTACATTAAAAATATTGCCAACTGTTGGAAAATTTTCTGCCTTGAATCGTCCACTTGTTCTTTTACTTTGTCACTATTTCTCCCCATTTTCCGGATTTGTATCGAAATCTGCCACATTTTCTACACAAAGTCATTTTTAGGCGATAATATAGATAGATAGTGCTCGATCCGATGTTTTACTGGCACGAAAGGTATACAGGCCCTGCCGGTAGTTTCAGTGAATCAGCATGCATGCTTTCAAGCATGTACCATCTATCACCTCACATTAATTACAAATACAGAAATGTTTTTATTATTTTCGGTTTGGCCCCAAAGTTGCTTCGAGAGGGTATGGAGCTGGAGCCAGCTGTTCGCCGAAAAGCCAAGATCAAAGATTACTGGGAAGTGAAAAGGAGAAAATTCCCCTGCAAGGCTATCTCATATATAACTATTTAAGCAGAAACGATTATTCAAGGAACTAAAATTTTAGCGGTTTTGGGCTTACAACCTTATGAAAAGAACTGGTTTTGTTTATGATGAAAGGTATCTATTGCACAATACGGGCAATTACCATCCTGAATCTTCGAAACGGTTGGAAGTGATTATCAAATGGCTCGAAAATTCCGGAATACTGAAGCAACTGACGCGGATAGAGGCTTCAAAGGCTGATCAGCGATGGATAGAAACAGTCCATAACGTCAGTTATATCATGCGCTTTAAAGATGCCTGCACCACCGGGTTAAATGAATTCGAACACCCAGATAACTGCATCTGTAGAGACAGTTATGATACGGCGTTTCTTGCAGTTGGCGGTATACTTAAAGCTATTGATGCCGTTATGAAAGGTGAAGTCGATAATGCTTTTTGTGCAATTCGACCGCCGGGACATCACGCGGAAGTAGATAAGCCCATGGGCTTTTGCTATTTCAACAACGTGGCGATCGGGGCTCGGTATCTACAGAAGGAGTATGGCATCGAAAGGGTTGGGATAATCGATTTTGATGTGCATCACGGTAACGGCACCCAACACATCTTTGAAAGTGATCCGATGGTATTTTACTATTCGATTCACGAACACCCCTCATTTGCCTATCCAGGTACCGGTAGAGCATTTGAGGCGGGATTCGGTATGGGTAAAGGGTATACGGTCAACTCCCCGGTTCTTCCCGGACAAGGGGATGATGATTACAAACGATTGATCATGCAGGAATTGGTTCCCGCTTTTAAAAAATTCACCCCAAAATTCATATTACTCTCGGCAGGCTTTGATGCCCATGAAGCTGACATGATGTCTGGGACCAATCTCTCCAACGAAGGCTACGATTTTATTTCCGAGGTGATAATGAATCTGGCGAAGAGTTGTTCGGGGGGACGGGTGGTTTCTGTTCTTGAAGGCGGCTATAATCTCAATATTCTGCCAATTTTGGTGGAGAAGCATATCAGGTTCCTGGCGGACCTAAAGTAACATTTATACTCCAGCCATTATCCTGTAATATTTTTCAAAATAGTAAATACTCTATGGAGGCTATATGTTTATAAGTGAGAGAATGGCGAAAAACCTGATTACGGCTGGGCCGGACATGACCATAATTGAGGCAAAAACGATAATGGCAGAAAAGGGTTTTCGCCATTTACCTATCGTTGACAGTGCAGGAAAACTTATCGGTATCGTCAGCGACCGTGACATTCGTGCCGCAATGCCTTCAACCCTTTTAAAAAAAGCGGATTATGAAACCAATCTGGCGAAGATCATGAAAGTTCCAGTTGGGGATATCATGACCAAAAATCCCTTGACCGTTTATGGATATTATACCATCCAGGACAGCCTATTGATGATGCAGAAGAAGAAGGTCGGAGCCTTACCGGTAATCGACCAGGAAGGGTATCTGAAGGGCATTCTCTCGGTCCGAGACCTGATGAGATCCTTTGTCAGTGTCTTGAATATCGATGAGCCTGGCTGCCTGTTGTGCATTGTTGTCGATGCCAAGGAAAAAACTGGCCAGATGAAAAAAATAGTCGGTATTATTACGGACGAGAAGATTGCAATGGGCAGCATTTTGGTCGCCAGGGCCTGGGACAACAATAAGCGGGCAATTTTCCCCTATCTGCTGACCAACAATATCATGAATGTGAAGAAGAAACTGAAGGAGAATGGCTTTGAGCTGATAGATCCTATGCAATGGTATCTTGATCATCAACAGCCTCAAAAATCCATATAGCTCCGGTGGCACGGCGGCCATTGCAAGGCAGACTTGTTGGTTTTGGACAGTGGGTGTCTGTGCAAACCGGAACCCACCTCGCAATCATCAACCCTGATTGGGGTATCACTTATGCTTTATGACGTGGTAATTATCGGCGGAGGAGTGGTGGGTTGTGCAATCGCTCGAGAGCTCTCCAGGTTCCGGCTGAAGATTGCCCTGACGGAAGCGCATTGCGAAGTCGGCTTCGGCACCACCAAGACCAACAGCGGCATCATCCATTCGGGACATCACTCTCCACCCGAATCATTAAAGGGCAAGCTGGTAGTGCGGGGCAATCGGCTCTACGACGATTTGCAGCGAGACCTGAAATTTGGCTTCAAACGCATCGGTGAGTTGGACATTGCCCAAAACGAAGCAGATCTGCAGATCCTGGCGCAACTGAAGGAAAAAGGCGAGAAGAAAGGGGTGACAGGCCTCGAGCTATGGGACCGTAAGCGCCTTTTACGAGAGGAGCCCAACCTCAGTCCGAATTTGCTCGGCGCCCTGTATGCACCTGCGGCCGGGGTCATCAATCCTTACGAATTAAGCTTCGGTCTGGCCGAGAGCGCCGAAAGAAATGGCGTTACGTTTGTTCGAGAAAACCAGATTTTTGCCATCGACTTCCATGACGGTGTCTTTGTCGCCAAAGGTTCGCGTCTTGAACTCCATGGACGATTCATTGTCAATGCTGCCGGTGTGTTTTCAGACAAAATCGCCGAGATGGTCGGTCTGCATGACTTTCAAATCCAACCCCGCAAGGGCGAGGAATACATGCTTGACAAGCGACTCAAGGGTGTGGTGAACCATCTCATTTTTCCAACTCCCCAGCCAAAGAGCAAGGGTATCCTCATTATCCCGACCTTCGACGGAACTATCATGGTGGGGCCAACTGCAGAGGACGTCGAAGACCGGTACGACTTTTCCACGACTTTTGCCGGTGCGCACACCGTTTTCAGTCAGGTAAAGAAATACTGTCCGTCAATATCCGAGCGCGATGTTATCACCGAGTTTGCAGGTCTGCGCGCAGTTGCAAACACCAATGATTTCATTATCGGGCCGACCAGGATCAAAGGCTTCATCAACGCGGCGGGAATCCAGTCGCCGGGACTTACCGCCGCCCCAGCCATTGCCGAATATGTGCGGGAAATTTTATGGTCCGAAGGCCTGAAGTCTGAGGAACGAAGCGATTGGCAACCGGCAATCGACGGCCCGGCCCGCTTCGCTCTCATGAGTAACGAAGAGCGCCGCCTTTGGGTAAACGGCGATCCGCAGCGGGCCAAGATTGTCTGCCGCTGCGAACTGGTGACGGAAGCGGAGGTCCTGGACGCGGTGCAGCACGGTGCAACCACCCTCGACGGAGTCAAGTTCAGGGTTCGTGCCGGCATGGGACGTTGCCAGGGCGGCTTCTGCACCTCGCGCGTTATGGATATTCTCGCCAGGGAACAAGGTGTCCCTTTGCACTTCATCTCCAAACGCGGCAAAGGATCGGAGATGTTCTATCCCCGCCCGGAAGATGAAGAAAATGGACACGGCAAGAAGGGAGAAGCGAAATGACCGTTCTGCGAGCGCATTACGACGTGGTGATTGTCGGCGGTGGACCAGCCGGTCTGGCCGCAGCCGTTGCGGCTCGAGACTCGGGCTGCGGCGAAATACTGATCGTTGACCGGGAAAAGGAGATGGGTGGCATCCTCAACCAATGCATCCACTCCGGCTTTGGCCTGCACAACTTCAAGGAGGAGCTGACCGGACCTGAATATGCCGATCGATTTATACGTCGCGTACGCTCTGAACCGGGAATCGACATGATCTCCGAATCCTTCATTCTCGAAATTTCTCCTGATCTTCGGGTGACCTTGATGGGGAGCACCATCGGCTTAGGCGAAATCAGGGCCGGAGCTGTCGTGCTGGCCATGGGAGCCCGGGAGCGATCCCGTGGTGCCATCCGCACGCCTGGCTATCGACCAGCGGGGGTCATGACCGCCGGCCTGGCCCAGAGGATGGTCAACATAGAGGGGCTGCTTCCGGGCAAAAGGATTGCTATCCTGGGTTCAGGCGATATCGGCCTGATCATGGCCCGCCGCCTCACCCTGGAAGGCTGTGAGGTCACCGGCGTCTATGAAATCATGCCTTATTGCAACGGTCTGACGCGTAACGTTGTGCAATGCCTGAAAGACTTTGACATCCCGCTCCATCTTTCAACGACCATGGCCTTTATTCACGGCCGCGATCGCGTCAAAAAGGTAACTGTCGCGCCGGTTGCCAACGATTATCAGCCTCTCCTGAGTAAGGCCTGGGATGTCGATTGCGATACAATCCTTATGTCGATAGGGCTGATCCCCGAAAACGAGCTGTCGCGCCAATTGCGCTTGCAAATGGATCCCATCACCGGTGGTCCAAGGGTTTCAAGTACCCTCGAAACCTCCTTACCAGGTGTCTTTGCCTGCGGCAATGTTCTGCATATTCACGACCTGGTGGATTACGTCACCGAAGAATCGATGCGGGCAGGAGCCTTTGCAGGGGAGTTGGCCCAGGGCCGGCGCAGACCCCAGGACAACATCGAACTCCAGGCAGGAGACAACGTCCGCTATTGTGTGCCGCACACGCTGTCTCCCGACCGCGAAATTTCGGTGTATCTACGCTGCATTCATCCCCAAAAGGATTGTGTCCTTCGTTTAGGCAATTTCCTCGAAAAACCGTTACGACTGGTCGTACCTTCGGAAATGATTCATCTAACAATCAAGCCTGAAATTCTCGATCGCTTTTATGGCACTACTTTACGGATCGACATTGTCCCGCGGGAGGATGCATAATGAAAAGTCAAATGGAACTGGTATGCATCTGTTGTCCAATGGGCTGTCAGATGCAGCTCGAGGTCGAGGGCGGGGCCATCAGCGAGATAGAAGGAAATAAATGCAAGATTGGACCGAAATACGCCAGGCAGGAGTTTACTGATCCGCGTCGTATGCTTTCGACCACAATCGCCTGCAGGGATGGCCTTTGGCCGAGACTTCCAGTCAAGACCGCAGAAGCCATTCCCAAGGCAATAATGGGCGAAATCGCCAGGAGTCTGCACCTTCTCGCCGTCACGGCTCCGGTTGAAATCGGTACGATCATTGTCGAAAACATCTGCGGCACCAGCATTAATGTGGTAGCCACTCGTTCCATGCCCAAAGTCAAACTTAATTTCCTGCTGATGGCAGAAAAACGGTGAAGGTTGTCCCCTGGCCCAGTTTGCTCTCAACCTTAATGCTGCCGTGGTGGGCATTGACGATGCTTTTGACAATTGCAAGGCCGAGACCGGTACCGTGAATAGTCCTGGTGTTACTGTCCTTCACCCGATAGAAACGGGTGAAGATTTCCTCTATATCCTCCTCAGGGATTCCAAAACCGGTATCTCTGACGGTTATAGCGATATAGTCATTTTCCAGGGTCGCCGACAAAGATATCCGACCATCAGGCGGGGAGTATTTGATAGCGTTGGTGATGAGATTGGTAAAAACCTCTTCCACTCCCCGGCGGTTTGCCTGAATCGCCGGCAATAGTGGCAATGGCTCCAATTCCAGGCGGATATTTTTCGCCTGGGCAGCGGCCAGATGGAAAGAGATCTGGTCTTTCAGGAGAGCTGGGAGCTCAATCGTCTCTTTTTCATTGACGACAAGGCCTGATTCAATGCGGGCCAGATCAAGCAGTTCACTCACCATTTCTGTAAGATTTTTGATCTTTCCCGAGGCTCTTTCGAGGATCTCGCGTTGCTTGTCGGTAACCTCTCCGGCCAGGCCATCGAGGATGACCTTCATCTGCATGAGAAGAGAATTCATCGGACTGCGAATCTCGTGTGAAACCATCGAGACAAAATCCGATTTCATTCGCTCCATTTTTTTGATCGCAGTAATATCATGCACGACGGTGATGGTCCCAAGATTGACCCCGGTGCGCCCGCGAAAAGGTGCGCAGCGGACACTGAGAATGCGTTCGGCCTGCCCATCCCGAGCTCCGAGAGCGAGCTCCTGAACAATTTCTATGAAGGTATCCGATGGCATGATAAGGGCCTCATCGATCATCCGAACCAGGATTTCATTCGGCATAACCTCTTCAACTAAATGACCGATAACATCAGCCCCATGATAGTCGAGCATGTGCAGAAAAGCCGGATTGGTCAAGACGATCCGTTTTTCATTATCCGTGGTCATAACCCCGTCCATCAACCGATTGACCATTACCCGAAGCCGGGATTTGCTATCGGTAATATCCTGCAGAGCACGGGTATATTTGATCGATTTAGTGACCACAGCCCTCAGTTGATCAGGGGTGAAGGGTTTGGGGATAAAATCGTAAGCTCCCTTACGCATGGCCTCAACCGAGTGTTCGACAGTTGCATAACCGGTGATGACGATAACTACCGTATCCGGATGATTTTCCCGCACCTGCGCCAAGACATCAAAGCCGGAAAGGACCGGCATCATCAAATCAACCAGAATGATGTCAAAATGTCTCTCTTTTATCTTGGCCAATCCCTGTTCACCCTCAGAGGCCAAGGCTACCTCGAAACCCATTTCCTCAAGAACAATCTGGCAGGCGTCTCGTATCCGCGGTTCATCGTCAATAACCAGAATACGAGGCTTTTCGGTTCCATCCACATAAACACTACTGCACATTACACTCTCCAACTACCCAATAGAATCAAATAAAATTACGTCAGACACCGGCAC
>JAZDOW010000196.1:0-30023 GCA_043798185.1 Pseudomonadota bacterium
CGCCGTCCGATTTACGCTGATGAAACCATTCGACTGGAATGGTTGGTGATTAAGGTAACTCCGAAAAAGAAACTTGGTGGCGACATTGTCGAACTCCGGGGGAGAATAGTGGGCCAGGACGGCAAAACATCGTTGGGAGCAAAAGGGCGAATCCTGATCACCAATCAACTATAGACCAAGCAGAGTTAAGATTTAGTGGAACAATTGCTACGTTCGTTGCAGGAGTTATGTCAGGAAAATTTAAAAAGCCGTCCTTACTGGATGGCCAGGAGTGTCAGACCATGGAAAAGGCAACAGTTTATTTCTCTGATTTCAGGACCAAGGCCTTTGGTGACGGGCTGCCTACCAAATTGAAAAAGCTGATTAAAAAGGCTGGAGTCAAGAATCTGAATATGGAGGGCAAGTTCGTTGCCGTTAAGCTCCATTTCGGTGAACTCGGCAATATCAGCTACCTCCGCCCCAATTATTCCAGGGCGGTGGCCGAGGTGGTTAAGGAATTTGGCGGCAAGCCCTTCTTGACCGATTGCAACACCATGTATCCCGGGAGCCGAAAAAATGCTTTGGAGCATTTGGAGTGTGCCTGGGAAAATGGCTTCACGCCGCTGACCGTCGGTTGTCCAATCATTATTGGGGATGGCTTGAAAGGAACCGACGATATCGAAGTTCCGGTGGTCGGAGGTGAATATGTAAAGGCCGCCAGGATCGGACGTGCCATCATGGATGCGGACGTATTCATCAGCCTGACGCATTTTAAAGGACATGAGATGACAGGTTTCGGCGGAGCGATCAAAAATATCGGCATGGGCTGCGGTTCCCGTGCCGGCAAGTCCGAGCAGCACTGCAGCGGCAAAGCGGCAATTGACGAAGCCAAGTGCCGGGCCTGTCTCCTGTGCCTGAAGGCATGTGCTAACAACGGACTCGTCTTTGATGCCGAGGCAAAGAAGATGCGCGTTAACGAAGAGAATTGCGTCGGCTGCGGTCGCTGCCTGGGAGCGTGTAATTTCGATGCCATTGCCTTTGCCGATTTCGCGGCCAACGAGCTGTTGAACCGGCGTATAGCGGAATATACCAAGGCTGTCATTGATGGCCGCCCGTGTTTCCACATTTCCCTGGTTGTAGATGTTTCCCCTAACTGTGATTGCCACAGGGAAAACGATGTCCCCATTCTTCCCAATTTAGGGATGTTTGCCTCCTTTGATCCATTGGCACTCGATCAGGCCTGTGTCGATGCCTGCCTGAAGGCTACTCCGATGCCGGGAAGTCAACTCTTTAAGAATATGGCAAGGCCGGATTTTGTTGACCATCACGACCACTTTACCAACTCGACTCCTGAATCCGGGTGGCGCTCCTGCCTAGAGCATGCGGCGAAAATCGGTTTGGGGACACGAAATTACAAACTGATCATTGTCAAATAGCCGCTTCAAAAAGCCCCTGATCCTTCATGATGACGGGCATATGTGCGGATAAGAATTATCTTTTCATCATGCAGGCAGCGGTCGAGGGTGACAGGCTTCCTGCAAAACCAACTGCCGCCATATTATAAATGACTCATCCTTGCGAAACATTTCGTTTATTGCCGAGACGTTTCAAGTCGGAGAGGTGCTCTTGAGACCTGGCCAGATAAAAACCGAGCGCATTTCTAAAGTTTTTCCCGACCAAGCCATCAACGAATACCTGACTAATCTCCTTGTGACGTTTGAGTATCAGCTGTGAACTGTAGAAAATACGCCACTCTTCCGGAGACATATTCTGGGAAATAATTGTTAATGCCTTCCGGGCTCGCGGTTGATACATCCAGAAATACATGAGGTCCAAGGCATTGACTATGATGAGTTTTTCCATCTCCTGCGCCTCCTTGCTTAATATCCTCATCATATTCTTTGGCGATTGCAGCATATCCAGGACGTCCTGTTCCGGAAAAAGCATATCAAGTCGTGAAAAGACCTCGAACAATTGAGAAACCTTGGTGTGGTATTCGGCGAGTCGTTCGCAAATATTGGATTGTCGGTCTGCAAGCCCTTCAATTACTGCCGCCACACAATCGGAGGCGAATTTGGATAGTATAGCGGCCCACTTTTGCAAAACACCGGTCACATCGGGGATGCCCGCTCCAGCGAGAATTGCGCCGATCAGGGTATTTAAGAAAACTGCTACCGGAATTGCCAGAATAGAACGGAACAAATTTCCGAAGGTGGCTCCTTTGGGCAGTCCACGCAGTACGTTATGACTTGATATATACATACCATTGACCAAGCCCATTACCGAATAGAGGATTATCGGATTGGTTCCTGTCGTGATACCAAGGGCCCGGTCCAGCAATAGGGTTTTAACCAAATAATCCAAAAGAGGTACGGAAAAACCCGTATACAACAAGGAGTCGGATATCCTGCTCCAACTGATCAGAGAATTCCAGGGTAAGAGTGGTGACCTGCGCAATCCGCCACCGCCAAGGACTGACTGAATAATATTTCGTGATCCGGTGATGCCAAACCAAATAAAAGCGCCCAGATACGCAAGCGCCCACCAGTCTTTGGTGAGAAAAAAAGTGAGAAAGGCGGGAATAAACCCGATAAACACCTTCATGGTATTTTTCAGGTTGGTATTGAGGTATTTCCATGGTGCATCAACATTTTCCTTTTCCGTTGAATCGGCAGCCAAAAACTCGTTGTCCGTGTTTTTATTCACCCCTCCGAGGGTAGCGATATTGCCGCTCCTTTCGACATGGACCTGAAAACCGTCGAGACTCCAGTCCAACCATTGCTCGCCGCAGGCTCCTTGGCAAAATGGCAAATTTCTTCGCCAAGTTCCACGAGGATGGTTATTCGCCGAGTTATAAAGGCATTGATGAGAATTTTTCGTTAAAAGCGCACTGACCGGAATCAAGGCCCGGTCCTTTTGGCCCTTTCTTTGATAAAATAATTTTTGTGCCCGGGCAGGCAACGTGTCAAGAACTACAAAACCCATGCCATGTTGATGTTCTGTTTGCCCTGTTGACCCGGAACCAATGCGCGAACAAAGCGTTCTTTTTTTATAATAATTGTGCAATGTTTCAAGATTGGCCAAAATTTGAAGAAGCTCCAGCTTTCTGACCTCCATCTGCTGGAACAAAGGGGTTGGGCCATCTCCCGCCTTCGCCTCCTCCTCTCGCGCTTCCTGCGTTTCCTGGCGGCGGTACTGTTCTTCATAATCCAAAATGATTGCCCGGATCACCCTTTTCAGATTAATGACGTTGTTGTCATTAAGGGCTTTTTGCAATTCGGTTATCAGATTGTAACGGTTCGCCGAACTCTTCCGGTCTGAATTTTCTCCGTTCGCATGGCCGACACCCACCGTTACGCCCGCACTGAGAGCATGTGTCACGTTTTTAAGGTTGAATGCTTCTATATGGGTGATCTTTCCCTCTCCGGCATAAAGCAGTTCCAGAGTGTCCTGAACCGAAAGATTGCCAAGATTCAGAGTAAATTTTGAACTGGAATGAAGGGACTGCAGCTTGCTGAGCAAATCCCCGAGAGTAAATTGAAGGAGATCAGGGAGATCGGCGTCCGGCTTCGGCACAGTGGGATCATTGACTTCCGGGTTGTGTATCGGCAGCAGGAATTCGTTAATAATGTTTTCAACATTCAGACCTTGAGCATGGGCGAGCTTTTTTTTCAGTGGGCTTTCCTCCTCTCTGTGTTGTTCCTCCCCTCCTTCAGTGACGTCTGAAAGCTTCTCCCTTATTTGACGGATGATGGTATTGTGAATAAATCGGCCGAGATGCAATACCGATGGCTGCCCCGTCCCAACAAACCCTATGAAATCATCAAGATTGAGTGGGTCGAGCGATATTTCCAGATCCTCGCTCAAAACCTTTCGGTGCCGGTCATTAAAGACCTGCAACACCTCAAACACATATTTCTGTTGGTATTCTGAGACCTTCCGACCTTGATCCATCATTTGGCCGACCGCTTCATCGCCGAGAAACTGCAAGAAGGAACGATTGTCATGAAAACCGTGGGGCTCCCAAGTGAAGCGGGCATATTTATCACGGAACCGGACGGACATCTCAATACCGACCTGAACCCGGATATCAAGGATCGAACTGGCCTCAATCAGCTCCTCCACCACTTCCGGACGGACATAGTTATAGTACACCACCGTCAGATAACGGATCCCTTTGATCCAGGCATCCATTACCAGATGGGTGGGTGATTTTCTCCCCTTGGTATTGGCATCGTGAACATGGTCATCAAAGGCGACTTGATTCCATTCCTCCGGCATTTCGATAAGATGGTATTTTGCCAGTTCCGTCCTCACCTTTCGCGGATTTCCCATGGAAACCATGCGAAAATCATGGGCCAGCTTGAGTTGACGCAGCTTATTGTCTTTGCTTCGTACAAGCTGTTTCATTATCTGCAGAAGGACTCGTGCGGTATTCTTCTGAAAAAACGTTGGCGATGGAAGGAATACTTCGTCTCGTAAAGAGCGCAGAGCTTTTATCCTATCAACGGCTTTTCCTTTTTCAAAGGAGCCGAGCAGACCGGCAATGGCATAAGCAATCCTTAATCCGCGCGGGGCGGCCATTTCTTTGATACCATGCGGGTGCATGTATTCGACCAGCAGGGAGCGGAGAGCCTGGGTTTTCGGACCTCTCTCTAAAACATCATTGACGATACGAAGGAGTTGATAATCATCATCATCAAAAAATATTGCCGAAGGTTTTCTTTGCATGGTTGGAGTGAAAAATCAGAATTTGAATGCTCTCATGAATTTTAATCCCCAGGTTTCGATCATTCGACTGGAAAAAGAAAAGAGTAGAGAGGATAAGGTTCATAATCAAGTTTATTCTTCACCTCCGGCAACAGTAACTTGAAGATATTTTTTGGCAGTTTTAATAAAAATTCTTACGGAGGTATCGGTTGATCCACCGGCCTTGGGCGGAATTATGGATGACGAAACCTCATAATGACGGCAAAAACTGCATAGCCGAGCACCACCGCACTCATACTGACATATTTATTTCCGGTGCGTTTTACCCGAACCATTTTACATCAAAGGTTATCTCGTGGATATCATTATGCATGAATCACTATAACGCACCTTATCCACGCATACACCTAAATTTTACTAACGCATTGTTGCCGCAAGTACAGATTACGATGCAATGGAATCATCCCGGACGGGGCCGCGATTGAAAACCGACTGCTTTCACAGCATAATTCTGCCGTATGATCAAATAATCAAACCTGATGCAAGTTGCCCCACAAGAGAGCTTCGTATTGACAAAACCACACCAACAATCTCATATGATCGGAATATCCTGTTTGACATATCATTGATAACCGTTGTATTCATTGCGTTCAATTGTGATATCAAGATGTTGCAAATACTACACAGTAGTGCATTGCCGGGGAAAAACGATGAGTAACTATTTTGCTGGAATCGATATCGATTCGCGGACTATTGAACTGGTGGTGGTGGACGAGGCCGGCACGATTCTTTGCAGCCTGCAAACCGACACTGGCTTTGCACCAATGCAGGCCGCAGAACAACTCCTTGGCGGCGAGTCGTATGACCGTATCATGGCCACCGGCTATGACAAGAACCTCTTTGAGATTGCCTTCGATGCGTCGACGGTCACCGAAATCAAGGCGCATGCTCGGGGACCACTGGCCTTTTTCCCGGCAGCCCGTGCTGTAGTCGACATTGGTGGTCAGGACAGTAAGGCAATTGCCCTGGCCGACAACGGCCGCATCATGAAGTTCGAGATGAAAGGCACAACGAAAGGAAGAATACTATGAATGTGTCACCACTGCTAGGTGATGGCTATGACGGCCAACCTGCCAAAAGGGTGCTTCATTATGTGCAGGAGCAAAAGGAAAAAGGTCATCCGATTGTCGGCATCTATTGCGGCTATGCACCCATTGAACTGATTCAGGCCATGGGACTCGTTCCCGCCGTGCTGTGCGCTTTTGCCGAGGCACCGATTGCCTCGGCCGAAACCGTTCTACCCGCCAACCTTTGCCCCCTGATCAAGTCGAGCTACGGTTTCATCCTTGAAGGCACCTGTCCGTTTTTTGCCATGTCCGAGGCGGTCATTGCCGAAACTACCTGCGACGGCAAGAAAAAGATGTTCGAACTGGCCGCCGAGATAAAACCCATGCACGTCATGGATCTCCCCCAGCTTCCCGATGAAGCCGAAGCCCTACCCACCTGGACTGCGATGATCCGCAAGCTTCAGGGCTTTCTTGAGGGAACATTTAAACTCAAAGCTACTGATCAAGACATCGAGACAGCCATCCAACAGACCAACCATAAGAACCGGATGATGCGAGAATTTTATGAATTTGCCGCCATGCATCCGCCGGTCATCAACTGGCAAGAGATGTATGATGTTGGTTTTCTGGCTCTTCCGGCCCGACTCAACGATGTGCTGCCAACCCTTGAAGCGGTGCTCGAAAAATTGCGCACACGGGTGGCCAAAGGGATACACTATGGCAGCGAAAATGCTCCAAGAGTGTTGGTCAGCGGTTGCCCCGTGGGTGGCGACGCATTAAAAATCTTCAAGATCATTGAAGCGTCGGGTGGGCTGGTGGTCGCCCCGGACGCCTGCACCGGTATCAAGGCGTTTATGGGCGAGATTGAAGAAAATACCGCCGATCCTGTAGCGGCCATCGCCAAACGGTACCTGGAAATTCCCTGTGCCTGCATGACCCCGAACGACCGGCGATTAACCGCACTTTCCCAGATGATCGAACACTTCAAACCCGACGCAGTTATCGATTTTGTCCTGACCGCCTGCCATTCGTACAATGTCGAGTCTTATAAGGTCGGGCGGCATGTAACCGAACATCATAAGCTCCCTTATTTGAAAATCGAATCCAACTATTCATCCAACGACGAGGGCCAGATCCGCACCAAGATTGAAGCCCTCTTTGAAATTGTCGGTAAACACTAAACAAAAGTGCCAACAGCAATAGGCAACAGGAGCATGCAATGAGTGCAAAAGTAGAAAAAGCCCTTGACCGATTGATCGGTGTTCTGCCCTTAAAAGCGAAACAAGAAAGTTGCGGCCCTGAGATAAAGGCCTTGCACCAGAAGGTGCTGCGTTCCTTTGTCGAAAAGGGCAGAATCTTAACAAAGGAAGAGATGGCGCAGCATGTCGGCAACATCGACGAAGCGGCAAGTATCCTGAAAACCAACGACATGGTTGTTTTTTCCTGTTCAGGGCAGCCAATCGGAGCCTACCCCTTTACCATGGAGGATCGTGAACACAAAATCCGCGTCAACGGCCATACAGTCAACGCGATGTGTGCCCTCGACGCCCTGGCGGTAAGCCCGATGTTCGGCGTGAAAACGGAAATTTCCTCAAAATGCCGCGCCACCGGTGCCCCGGTAGTCATCAGGCAAACCGGCAAGACCATTGAAAACCCTGAAGAGGCCGCGGGTATTCACTTCGGCATCATCTGGAAGGCAGCCAGCTCCTGCTCCTGTTGCGCCAACAGCCTGTGCATGGAGATGATGTTCTTAAAAGATGAGCAGGTAGCCGAGACTTGGCTGGCTGAAGATAATGGCAACCGGGAGACCTTTACCTTACAAGAGGCGGTTGACTTTGGGGCGCAATTCTTTGTTCCCCTGATGGCGTGATCCGGGAAAACAAAAAGGAGAAAAAAGATGGCCAAGGTTCAAGTGGAATTCATCAATACCTGCGCCTGCTGTGACGAACACGGCGCCAACATTAAAAATATCGCCGCCCGTTTCGGAGATGATGTCGATGTCGCCATCTATTATGCCGGCAAAGATTTCGGTTATTTGAAAAAATACGGCATGATCAGCAAAGGCACGATGATCATCAACGGGGTGAAGAAATATGAAAACCTCTCGAAAGAGATCATTGAAAAGGCCATAAGTCAGGCCCTGGCAGGTTGACCATGCTGCCCACCCTGCTTTCCGACATCATCCTCACTGCCTGGGACATCCTGTGCGATGTCTCACCTTGGCTGGTCGCCAGCTTTGTCATGGCCGGATTGCTCCGCCAGTTTCTCGATCCGGCGAAATTTCAACGAGCTTTAGGAAATTGCGGGTTTGCGGCGATCATCAAGGCAACCCTTTCGGGGATGCTTTTGCCGATCTGCAGTTGCGGGGTCATCCCTCTCGGTTTGGGCATGTATTATACCGGTGCCTATCTCGGTCCGACACTGGCCTTCATGGTTGCCACTCCCATCATCAATCCGGCAGCCATCCTGCTCGCCTATGGCCTGCTCGGCCCGGAGATTGCCACCATGTATTTGATCGGTGGTTTTATTGTGCCGATTCTCATTGGCCTTGTCGGCAATGGTCTCGCCGGTGAAGAATTACACGCCCCGGGGATGGATGTGCAGTTCGAACAGGCGGGCCTTGAGAGTGAGGAAAAAATCGGCATCGGGGCACGGTTGTTGATCGGCTGCAACTGGGGAATGTTTGAACTCGGCACCATGGTCGGCAAATATATCGTCTTCGGGGTCGCTTTGGCCGGGGTCCTGATCGTTGCCATTCCACAACATCTCATCCAAGGTTACCTGGGTGCTCCGGGAATGATTTCGATTCTCGGGATCGCCGTCCTCGGCTCGGTCATCTATGTTTGCGCAGTCGGCCACATTCCCCTGGTTGCCGCCCTGGTGGCGGCGGGCGCCTCCCCCGGCATTGCCATCACTTTTCTGATGACCGGGGCAGCGACCAATCTGCCGGAACTGATCAGTATCTATAAAATGATCGGCAAACGGGCCATGCTCATCTACAGCAGCCTGGTCGTCTCGACCTCGATGTTCATCGGCTGGCTGACCAACCAGTTGCTGTTGCCGGACTTTGTCCCATTTTATAACCTGGAAAAGGGTCAAAGCGCTGTCGGCTTGGCCAATAAACTCATCGTATCGGTTCCGGAACCAGTGCAAATAGCCTGCTCGGTTATCATCCTCATGCTCTTTTTGCGGGCCTACCGACCGCAGATGATGACGCTATGGAGAAGGGTCGAGGCATGAAGCTTGCTCTCACCTTGAAAATACTCTCGGCTATCGTGCTGGTATCGCTTACCGGCTGCAGCGATAAAGACCTCCCGGCTCAGGGGGACCAGAAAAGCTATAGCCCAGCCGTACTCCAGGAAAACAGGCTGATGCGCTCCTTTGCTGAAAAGCATCCACATCATGCAATTCTTAAATATGCCGAGGCCGATCTCGACAATGACGGTCAGGAGGATGTGATCGTCATCTATCAGGTCACCAAGGGACAGAACGAGATGTGTGTCGTCCTGCAGCGAGGTGCGGATTGTATCGAAAGCAATTCGGTCCCGGCACCGGTTTCCGACCAGCTCATCCAGTTCAAAGACATCGACAGCAAACCGCCCTTGGAATTCATCGTCCAGGGCCGAAAAGGCCCCAAGGTCGGTTACGCCATTTTTCGCGTTGATGGCGGCAAGCTTGAGGATCTTTTCGGCCAGGGCATGGAGGATTGTTGCTGATTGCTGAGCATAAAATGAGTCGTATCAAACGGATATTTTAATCAAATAGCGAACAAAAGGAAGAGAAATGAATCAGACGAAGTCACTCTCACGAAGAACCTTTCTCAAAGGAGCAACTCTGCTTGGTGCCTCCGCCGCCGTCGGCATGAGTTTCCCGAGTCTCATTCTTGGTAAGGGCGAGGAAGATTATGTAGTGCAACTGGGCTACTATGACTGCGATCATATGACCGCCGCCCCGATTGCCAGAGACGCCGGCTTTTTTGCCGAACTTGGCCTGAAAGTCGAGGTCACCGGCAATGGTAAGGTCCCGGAGGCGATGGCCGCCGGCAAAATGGATGTCGGTTATATCGGCTTCACCGGAATGACCAAAGCCATCATGAAAGGCTCACCGATGGTGGCCGTTGCCCACAATCATAAGGGTGGATCCATGTACATCGTCGCTCGCCACGGCATCGATAAAGCTGAGGATCTGATTGGTAAGAAGGTGGCGCTCGGCAACAAACCGGAAAGTAATAATGAGTGGTGGGTGACCTACGCCACGCAAAACAATATCCCCAAGGAAGCGGAACATTACCAGAATTTCGTCATGACCGACCGCGACGAATACCTGGCTTTGAAAACCGGCAACCTCGATGCCTTCTGGACCTGCGACCCATGGGGCTCGATGGCCGAATACGAAAACACCGGCAAGATCCTTCGCACCTTCGACACCTTCCCCAACGGCCAATGGGGAATCTGCTGCGCCCAGGTGATGAATCGGACCTTTGTCAAAGAACATCCCCGGATCGCCCAAAAAATGGTGCTCGCCCATATAAAAGCACTCCAATAT
Organism: Pseudomonadota bacterium; assembly: GCA_043798185.1. GTDB lineage: Bacteria > Desulfobacterota > Desulfobulbia > Desulfobulbales > Desulfocapsaceae > Desulforhopalus_A. The sequence goes on from JAZDOW010000196.1 coordinate 10,302, forward strand.
ATCTATACCAACCCGACTAAATCCGCAAAAATCTTTGCCGACAGCTATCACGTGCCCTACGAAGTAGGCTTGATGACCATCTATAAAAAGACCGTCGGAGAATCCCGCACCCTTCGCTGGAACCTGGAAGAGGATGCCTATCAGGAAACTGTCGCCCACAGGATTGAAACCGGTATTTTCAAAACCGCGCCAAGCTATAACGAGGTTATTGACATGACCTTTTTGGCCAGCAACGACGTCCCTAATTTTGATGAATTTATCAAAACCAAAGTCGATCCGGTATTCCCTTATGGCATGTCCTATGCGGATTGGAAGAAAAAGGCTACGGAGTTGGAAGGATAGGTGGATCGGCGAATCACTTGGTGCGTGCTGGCTGGTGTCGCGATTGTCTTAACCATTTTTGCCACAGTACCTGCCTCAAACCAAAGTGACGGGGAAATTCGCCGCATTGGCATTCCCGACGGGTCGGCAGGGCTTTTGGCCAGGTATGTACTCCAAGAAAAGCTGGGTTCTCCTGCCGTGCAGACAGTTCGTTTCGAACCGTACACCGTATACGATTGCTGTGCCAGTACAACCCAGTATGCCCTCGGCTCCGCTCATCTCGATCTGGCGATCATGTGCCCGGATGCCGCCCGTGCCTTGGTCGCCAAAGATACACGCTTTGAGATCATCGGCCCGGTGATGATCAACTCGGATGTCCTTATTACCCTTCCGAATGTTGATCTGCAGCAGCCAACCATTGGTATATCGGAAAAAAGAGCGTTTCAGAGGAAAATGGTGGCCGAGCGCTTCGGTGAATCCGGCAGGGCGGCACCCATGATGCACACCGCCGTCCCCTTTGCCTATGCCCGAGGAGTAATTCAGGGAGCGATTCTCGATATCACCAAGGTACTTCACCTCGATGGGGATCTCGAGGTTGCCGCTGCGCGAAAGCAACGCATATGCACCTACGTACTGGTGAGCAAAAAGGCCTTGAAAAACAAAGAGCAATACACCCTTTTTTTAGAAAAATACGGTCAAGCGGTCGAGGAGATGGATGATCCCCATAATCTTCTCCGCCTGCTGCGAACCTACGAATCGCCAAATATCTCAATGGGAGACGTCCTGAAATGGCAAAAAATGAACGTTCACTTCATCAACCCTTTGCACTCCCCCCATCGCAATTTGACTTGGTGCAACTGAGATTCAATCTCAAAAAAGTGCTCTACAAGTTCATCACCTTTGGAACTCTCATTTGCCTGTGGCATTTGGCAGCCTTGCATTACCACAACCAACTGATAATGCCGACGCCTTGGCAAACCCTCAAGGCCTTTGTTTTTGCCGTGCAGGATGCCCATACTTTAATAAATCTGGCGATCACCCTGAAGCGGGTGATGATTGGTCTCAGTATCGCCATGGTCATTGGCCTTACCGTCGGACTAGCCATGGGGTACTCGACAATTATCCATAAACTCGTGGACCCGATAATCGGCCCGCTGCGCCAGGTGCCGATTATGGCCTGGGTGCCGCTGACCATCGTCTGGTTCGGCTTAGGAGAAGGCCCAACCATTTTTCTCATTGCTATGGTGGCCACCTTCCCGATCCTCCTCAACACCATGGCAGGCGTCAGGTCGGTGCCGACGAATTATTACCATGCCGCCCGTTCGATGGGGGCCGGACGGTTTGCCATCTTTTCACGGATTACCCTGCCCGGAGCCTTGCCCGATATCATCACCGGCCTGCGCATCGGCCTCAGTTCCGGGTGGATGAGCGTTATTTGAGCTGAGTTTATCGCCACGAGTGCCGGGTTCGGTTTCTCAATGATTGAAGCACAGACGGAGATGGAAACACCTCTACTGATTGCCCTTATGATAATGGCTGCACTGGTCGGCTATCTGATCGACCTTTGCATCCTCTTTCTCGAACGAATGATAACCCGCTGGCGGTTTGTCGGCTGATCTCGCTTATGTACCTGCATCTGCAAAAAGTCTGCAAATCCTACGGCAGTAACAGCCACGCCAAAACTGTTCTCCAGGACATCTCCATCGATATAAATGGCGGGCAATTTGTCAGCCTGCTCGGACCCTCGGGTTGCGGCAAAACCACCCTGCTTACCATTATTGCCGGATTCCAGAAGGCAAGCGGTGGATCGGTGTTGTTGAACGGCAACACAGTCGAAAAACCGGGACCGGACCGCGGCTTCGTTTTTCAGGACTTTGCCCTCTTTCCCTGGATGACGGTGAAGGAAAACATCCTCTTCCCCATGCAACAGCAGAAGATCGGTAAAAAGCAGCAGCAGGAACGGCTTTCGCAGCTTCTTGCCCTGGCGCAGCTCAATGGGGCGGAAAACCTTTATCCCAGTCAGATTTCCGGTGGCATGAAACAGCGCACCGCGGTAATTCGCGCCCTGGCCTGTGATCCCGAAGTTCTGCTCATGGACGAACCCTTCGGTGCCGTCGATTACCAGATGCGGCAAAATCTCCAGGAAGAATTCGAGGCCCTGTGGCAAAAAAAACCAAAACCGGTAGTCATGGTCACCCATGATACCGAAGAGGCTGTGTATCTCAGTGATCGAATCCTCGTCATGTCGAGAAATCAAGGAGCCTTTGCCCATGATCTGACCATCGATCTTGCCAGACCACGAAATCGGACCGGCGCAGCGTATCATGGTTATCTCGCCCAGCTCACCGATATCCTGAAAAATCTCAAAAGAGCATAAATCTCCACCGGCAAACACCTAAAAAGGAACCCAGCATGACCACAATAATGAACACCCTGCAACAGATCACGGAAGAAAACCTCTTGGATATAGAACAAGCAAAGGCCGCAGGCCATTCGGCCATCGGCTTTTACTGCCTGTATTCACCCATGGAAATTGCCGTTGCCGCCGGAGCCATCCCCCTACCCCTGTGTGGTACTCGCAATGATCCAATCGCTGCAGCGGAAGAGATCCTGCCCCGCAATCTCTGCCCTCTCATTAAAAGCAGTTTTGGTTTTGCGGTCAGCGATACTTGCCTATTTTTCCGCTTCTCCGATATCATCGTCGGTGATACCACTTGTGACGGCAAAAAGAAGATGTTCGAACTGCTTACCCGCTACAAACCCACCCATGTCCTGCAATTACCGCAGAGCCAGAATGGAACAATGGCCTTGGCTCTTTGGCGAGCAGAACTTGCGCGGTTTAAGGAAATAGTCGAGGAGCAGACCGGGGTCGTTATCACCAATGAACGTCTGGGGTCGGCCATCCGTCTGATGAATCGGGTACGCAATGCGCGCAAGGCGGTAATGGACCTGAACAAGGAGCAACCCGCCCTGCTTAATGGCTCCCTATTGCTCGAAATTCTTTTCAAGATCGGTTTCCTCGCCGATAAGGAAAAGGGTATAGCCCTGATGGAAAGAGTGGTTGCCGAAGCGAAGCAAGGAGCATTCGCAATGAAAAACCGACAGGATGACAAACGCCCGCGCATCCTCTTGACCGGGGTTCCGGTAGGAGTCGGGAGTGACAAGGTCGTGAAAATCGTAGAACAAAGCGGAGCTGATGTGGTGGCCTTTGAAAACTGTTCCGGATACAAGCAGGCATTTACCGTTGCTGAAGACAAAGATCCGATAGACGCTTTGGCCGAGCAGTATCTGACCACCCCTTGCTCGGTGATGAGCCCCAATTCCGGGCGATTCCAGTTGTTAGGAGAGATGATCCGTGATTTTGCTGTAGACGGCGTTATCGATCTCACTTGGCAGGCCTGCCACACCTACAATATTGAAGCCTTCAAGGTGGATGAATTCATCGATGAGACCTTTAACCTCCCCACCCTCCATTTAGAAACCGATTACGCCGAAAGCGATACCGAACAGCTTCGGGTACGTGTTGAAGCATATCTTGAGATGGTTTGTTGACACGGAAAAAGTGAGGATAATATATTGTTAAAACAATGTGTTAATGTTATATTTAGTCTGTTTCACCAACCAATAACAAATCATCCTGTATTTCTGTAACCTGATTAAAAGCTCCTACCAGCCAGAGCTGAACAGGTTTTGGAAGATCCTTTCAGGGTCAGTGGTTGCCCAAAATGTTGTCTCCAAAGCAGCTCTTTGCAGAGCAAGAAAAAAACACAGGAGAAAGGGAATTGGCCGCCAAACATTTCGAGCACCTATCCCCGCTACCTCCATCGCCGCATGCAAAAATCTTCAACTCGATACTCATCCAAGAAAAACAAACAGGCAACAAAGAGAAACCGCTACCCGGTAAACCTTTTTCCCATTTCGCTGCTTCACTTAACTTCCAATGTGTAGCTCTCCGAGTGACTGTTGAATTCAGGGGCATACATGCACTGGATAGCGGCAATTCCGGTTTGATACCTGCCTTTTAGTTGAATACGTGTGGAATATTCAAACACATAGGTGCCTTTCGGCAGATAATCAATAAAGAAATGGCTTGCCGTGTCGCGTGTGCTCTCGTAATACGCGAGGCCATCTTGATACTTGTAGCGGCTCAGCACGTTAACGGGTTCCGTTCCGCTTCCCCGCTGGTCTTTGAGGTGGATGTATTCCATGTCTCGATCGACGCGCAATTCAACGCGCACCACCAACTCATCGCCAACCGCGAGCGGCCCGGTCACGGGTTTCAGTACCTGCCCTTTCTTCGTCGTGTCCTTGATGAAGAGCGTCTTTTTCAACTTGAGCGGTGTGCCTTCATACGGCGTCACCTTCGTCATATCCTCCAGATATTGCCAGTGAAAACTTCCCCAGCTGACGCCCTCATCCACCTTTTTCACAGTGATGTGCCCCAAGTCGGGCTTGATTTCACCGTGCACGAATTTCTTCTCGTAAAAACCCGTGCCCGCCTCGACGTTCTCGGGTTTAACGGTCTCACCTCCGAGTGTAACTTCGACCAGTGCGTCGCTTGCCAGCTTCTTTGTGCCGCGCAGCAGGAGTGCGTAAATGGCGTCGGCAGTCGCTTTTGTCGTTTTCCAATCCTGGGTCTGTTTCTGTTTCAAGAGCCAGACCTGGCAATCCAGGGCGGCCTGCTGATTGCCCATCACTTCATCGAAGGCCTCGATCATCATCGCCTGCGTCTCAATCGGCGCATGGAACCACCACCAACTCAACTCCAGTTCACGCCAGAACATGCCGAGTTCTTCGTTCGAGACGCTACGTTCCTTGATGGATTGCATGATATCGGTCGGGGTTGTGTCGCTTTTCAGGGCGAAAGTGTCGCTGGCATTGAAACGCTTCAGGGCAATTGCCACATGGGCTTGTGACTGCCGGGAATTTATCTTCAGCCAGAATTTCCGCGACTGTTGCAGGAAATAGTCCACCGCTTCCTTGTGGTTGCCATCAATCGCCTGATCTCTTAGAAAAAAACTCCGCCCATACAGGTACAGTGCCTCTGTTACGCCCGGCACATAGTTCTCCTTGTCAATAATACGTCGATATTGCTGATCCATCCAGACGTCGAGCGCGGTCAGCGATTTCTCCGCGGCCGATACATCGATATCCACGTTCAGATGCCGCAACCGACCGAATCCCGTTACGATATAGAGTGTGATGTAATCGCTCGGCGGCCCACCGGGAAACCACGGCCATCGGCCATCGCTGAGCTGCATGTCGGTGAGTTTTTTTAGCCCGCGCCCCATTTCGTCATTCAGCCGATTCTCATCAAACAAAATACCGACGTTGCGCCGTGCCTGGCTTTCCTTTATTGCCTGCCGATACCACGGCGTTTCCTCCAGCATCACCATCTTCAGTTCTTGATTTTTCTCCATCGGTGAATCGAGCGCCGCTGTCCCCTTCCACAGGTCAAAAATGCGGCGGATTTTCGGATCACTGTCGCCGATGTGGCGGGCAAGGGCGTTGGCGTAAAGGCGGTTGAACGTCTGTTCGCTGCACTCATACGGATATTCCATCAGGTATGGCAATGCCATCACCGCATACCAGGCGGGCTGAGACGCCATCTGGACGGCGACATTTTCATGGCGCAGCGTCTTCGATTTGCCCGATTCGATAAGCTTTGTGAATTCGAATTTCTTGGTCTGCTTGCCACGAATCGGCAGCGGCATTGATTCGGTGACGAGAATGTGCCGGCTCAACACGGGGAGGTTACCTTCTTCTCCGTCGGCCAACTTCTCCGTCGCGGCGACGGCTTTGTAGGTGAGAAAGTCCATTCCATCGGGAATGGCGATGCCCCACGAGTAGGTACGGGATTCCTTGGGTGGGATATCGAAATCCCGTTCAATCCCTCCGCTTTTCTCGCCCGCGGTGGGCCTCTCTTTTCCACCTGCGCTGTCATCGAAGAGAGCCTTGTTACCAAGCGCCTCATCCATCGACCCAAGCGTCCGGACGTCGGCAAAGGTGAGCTTCACCTTGCCCGTTTGTCGTTCGCTGCTTTGGTTTGAGACCTTCACCGTAAACTCGATCCTGTCCCCCTCGCGCACGAAACGCGGCGGATTTGGTTCGATCATGAGGTCCTTAGCGGTGACGGTTTTATCGGTGATGAAACCGCTGCGCAAATTCTTGTCGTGCGCGAAGCCGAGGAATTTCCATTCGGTCAAGGCCTCGGGCATGGTGAATTCCATCTTCACCCGACCGTCCTCGCCCGCAAGCAGGTGCGGGAAAAAAAAGGCCGTCTCGTTTAAGTTCTTGCGGGCTGTAACCTTGCTCAGATCGGGACCGGGGGGTGGCGCTGCGGGTTCACCGGCGGCACTGCTGTCGGCCATATCTGTTTTTGCTTTTCTCTCGCTAGGTTTTGCAGCTGTTGGCATAGCCTGTATTGCCACGTTGCGGGCTGCCGCATCGAGAGACTCCACGGGAGAAAACGACGGAGCAGACGGAGCTGGAAGTACGCCGCCCAATCCAGTTCCAGCGTAAAATCCATATCCCATGGGATTCACAATGATTTCCTGTGGGAGCGTACGATAACGCCAGCCGTATCCCCGCAACTCGCTCGGCCATGAACCAAAGATTTGCTGGAACGGGGACTCAGAATTCTGGAACTGCGAATGCACGCGCAGGACTTCCCGCCGGAAGACACCGAATTGCTGCGTCCAGTTGTGTGGCAAATGTTGGTCAAGCGACGCGTCGTAAAGCCCCGCTACCATTTCAGCAGCGGTCTTCTTCGCGTCTGGGCCAGTCACAACGGCCGTCCACGTTTCCTTCCGGCCGGGACCGAGTTTAGAGGTAAAATGTTCCCATGTGACTGCGAGCTGTTTGTTCGACCACGGCACATCCACAACGCGGTTCTCCAAATACGCCCGGTTCTCGCGAACGTAGGTGATGCGCACGGTGAACCCGCCACGCATCTCTTCGTTCACGGCCTGCTCGATGGCTTCCTGTGTGGAGCCGGCAGCCGTCCACCAGGCGCGCAGCAGTTTGCCCCGGCACTCCACCTCCACAAACGCGCGCCCCTTGTCGTAGCCCGTGCCCCAGAGCGCGAAAAACGATTCCCCCGGCGCAAGCGACCATTTCGGCGCGGAAAAATAGCTGGGGAGCTTGATGGTGTATTGCTTTGCCTTCGTGTCAACGACCTGGATGTTCTGTCGGGCGGTGACAGTTTTGCCGAAGCGGTCTTTTGTCTCAAGCATTGCACGATAGATACCCACCTTCAGCAACACATCGAGTTTGCCGTTGCCTTTCTCGTCGGTATTGAACGCTTTCTCGTTCACGACTTCGCCAAGTTCCCACGAGTTCGGGTTCGCCGGGTCGGATTTCGGTTGCGGGTGCACACCTCGGCCAGAGTAGCCATATGGATGGTTTCCCGTCAGTTCCGGTCGTTGGACTTTATCGGGCTGTTTCAACAGGCAAATCTTCAACGTCCCTTCTGCTGCTTGTCCCGTGCCGTCGTGCGTTGTAGTTCTAATGTTCACCTCAACCGGTTTCTCCGTCGTCTGCCATTCGCTGACGCCGAGAGTCGCCGCCAATGCGGTGTAAGCCAACTGCACACCCTTCTGGCCGGAACGCGTTTCGCCGGTCGTATCTGTTACGTCGGCGTAAAGGGTGTATTGGAAAATCGGTTCGTCCTTCTCGGAGATGGACAAATCGGGCAAGGCAGTGAATTTGGCGATGAAAGAGCCGTCCGTTTCCGTGACCGCGCTGCCGTGGGCGATGGCTTGGTCCTGTGAATGTGCTGCGCCGAAATACCAGGAACCCCACCAACACCACGGTGGGAACCGCACTTGCCGCATAACCCGCCATTTGACTTTCGCACCGCCGATGGCAGCACCCGTGTAAGCGGAGGCCTTGCCCGTGAGAACTACTTCACCACCCAGCTTTGCCGCCTCTTTTGGCTCGGCGAGCTCCACCTGGAATTTGGGCCGTTTATATTCCTCGACACTGACCTGCGTAGTACCATTCGGCCCTTTTGTCGCAATGGTCATGCGCCCGGTGACTCGATCGCGCGGCGCGGTGAATACACCATCGAACGCGCCGTAATCGTTGCATTTGTGGGTGCGCTTCTCAATCTCCTTGTTGTTTGGGTCGGTGAAGATGACAGTCACCGTCTGGCCGGAGATTGTCTCATAGTTTGCATGCTTCTGATCGAAGCGGATGCAGATGCCTTTGTAATGAATGGTCTGACCGGGCCGGTAGAGGGAGCGATCAGTAAAAAAGACCGTCTGCTCTCCCCTGTTTTCGGGCGAAGAGCGTCCGCCCCACGAAAATTCATTGGCGGTGGAGATTTGCTGTCCGCCGGATTCCACGAGAAAGACGTTTGAGCGATTGTCGGTGGCGCCTTCGAACTTAAAAAGACCGTTCTCGTCGGTCTTTGCCAGTTCTCCAGGTTTAAACCAACCTTCGCGATCTCGCGCCCAGGCGCGAACATTCGCACCCACGACCGGTTCTCCGGTGAGTGCCTTGAGCACGAAACCTTCAATGGGGCCTTCGTATGGGTGTTGACGCATCACTAAGGCAAGATCGCTCACCCATAGCGGCGCTACCGACACCGGGTGATTGTTTCCGTCGAACGACGCCTCGTGGCTCGATACGATGAAATAGAAGCCGGGTTTGAGGTCTTTCGGAGCTGTCAACTTTTCCACATGCTCCTTAAAGTCGGTGGTAGCGGGCAGCTCGGTGTTCCATTCTAGGTCGGGTTTCCTGCTGAGCAATTCTTTCCGTTGCGCGTCGTCGAAGCCTGAGTACAGATTCCAGCGGCGAGATTTGATGACCGCCTCGAAGTCATATGGTACGGCACGAAAGAATACTTTCGTTACGTTGCGGTAGGTAACGGTGATAGCCGGCAGCGGGTCATTCCATACGCGCTCGGTCTGGATGGTTGCGGACTTGGCCTCAATCGCTTTGATGATGTTGAAACACAACACACCACCGTCGCTCTTAGGGAATACGTTCAGTCCGGCGTGTGCCAGCTTCCGTGCCTCAACGAATTCTTGCTCGGCTTCCAGCACTTGCGCTCGGTAGGCAAGAGCGCGGGCGGAAACCTCATGGCCGCCCCACTCGTCCGAGAATTTTTTCAGCGCCGTTTTGTAGCGCTCGTTCTTGTCGTCGCCAACCGCCCGGTTGTAGCCGAAGTTCAGCCGCCACAGATCGGCGTCGATGAATGCAGTTTTGTCCGTGTCATCTTGGTGTAACAAAATGAGGTTCTGATAGAGGCGGATCGCCTTCAGCGCTGGCGATTCGGAGTCGGTGGTTTGTGGCTGCCATTTCAGAAATTCGCCAACCGTCCCGAAGATCGGGCTATCGGCTTCAAGTACAAACTCGTCTTCGGCTTTGGCTCCGCCCTGTTCCGCCGCGCTGTAGAATGTCAGCGCGTTGTGCGCAAGGAAATCAAACAGGGTCGGGCGGTAATTGTCAGGCGCCGTGCCCTTTTCCAGCAGATCGCTATAAGCAGAGATGGGGGTTGTTTTGAGCGTCTTTTCGGCAGAGAGTGCCTTGCTAAATTGTTTGTCGATTTCCGAGAGGATGCGCGGCAAATCCCAGGTGGTAAAATCCTTGCCCGGCTGTCCGGTGGTTTCCGTCCGTTGCACGAACCGCCAGCGGTTATTCTGGAAATAATGCCAATACCAGTTGGCGAGGATGGCTTCCATCATCGGCTTCATTTCCTCAGGTGCCTTGGCGATTTCCGCCTGCATGCACGTAATTTTTTCTTCAGGCTTGTTCCCCTGGATGTTCCCTTCGAGGGCGATCTTTTTGCCGATGGCTTTAATAGCCTCTCCGTAATTTTTGTCCTTCATGGCATTCCCAATGATCAGCTCTAGTTCCTCGATAGCTGTTTTTGGCAATCCCTTGTTGATGGCATCCTGAGCTTTTCTCCATTGGTTATCGCGGGGCCCGGCAAAGGCCGTGGCCGAAGCAACTACGGTTAAAATCATAAGAGTCGCTATGATTATTTTCATTGCATGGCTCCTTTAACGACCGATGTGCCGGGTTCATTTTGAAACCAACCGGCAATGGGTGAGGTAATGGTAGAGTGATAAGTAAAATCGCTTTCTTCAGGCTTCCAAAAGAAAAGGTCCTTTCATACGAAGTACCAACCGATCCTATGCATTTATACTACCCACTCAGCACAGCTTTCGCAATTAGTTCACGCTTATTCCAATAGCTGTAGTTGAACCAAGGTGATGTGGTCTGGTAAAAATGGCGCTATAATGTCCTCCTTCCTCAATCTATGATTTCAGTCACTTATAAAAAATGTTTGCATGTTTTTTGCGAAGATTTTCTATAAGTGACTCATCACATTCAACCGTGCTAGGTATCTCCCGGAGCTTTCCCGGAACTCATTCAGGCCTATTTTAAGGTTTAATCTCTTGGCTAAAAATGATAAGGAGTGAAGAATTTATTATAGTAATTCCCCTTAAGGGGACTAAGTACGTCTATGAAATTCCTTCTTAAGAAATAAGAAAAGAAGTTCCAGGGTACTAAGAACCGATTCGGAAGGCCAAGGACTAAGCTTCCAGATAAAGCCACATCTTTTTTAGCCATGAAAAGTGTAGTGTCGTTTTCGAGGATTAAAAAAAGAGCGGAAACCTTGTCTGGACCCACCAAAGGTGGTTCCCGGATTCGAAGGTTAAAATATGTCTCTGATCTGCGACAATATCGCTTTCACCTATCCGGGAGCTGAGCACCCGCTCTTTACGGATGTATCGTTTCGTTTGACATCACCTGGATTCCATTCATTCTTCGGTCCTTCGGGAGTTGGCAAAACGTCTCTTGCAAAAATCATCACCGGCAATATCGATAAACACTCCGGCAAAATTTCAACCAACGGGCTCAAAACACTCCTCTATTCGCACAATAAAGAGCGGCTTCCCGGCTGGTCCGGCGTGGGCCGTCACTTAGCGCGGGTCATTCCGCCGCCGATGCATGCCGACAAGGATGAACTCGTGAAGATTTTCGGCTTATCCGACTGCATCAATTCACGGTTCGACCAGCTTTCCATGGGACAACAGAACCGGGTGAACCTGATCCGCTATCTGCTTCAGGACTGCGATCTCTTGATCATGGATGAAAGCCTGGCCAATGTTGACGAACGTACCCGAGAAAAGATTATCCTGACCATCAAAATGATGTTTCCCAACCGTTATTTCATTTATATTTCGCACAATGCCATGGAGGTTTCCAAGTTCTGCGACTCGATCCTCGTCTTCCGCAGCAACGGCAAGACACCGCTGGCCCTTATGGTAAAGGGGTGCAACATCCGCGAAGGGGAAAACCTTTTACGGGCAGCCTTGGATGCAACCCTCCTGGAGATCATGAATGCTGTATAGGCGCGTCTTCCAGTTCTTCATCATCTATTTCCTGTTTATCGGCGGCCTGATGCTGCTGAAATACAGTCTGCAGCTCTCCGATTACGTCATCCCACCCCCAGCCGGCATGTACCACACCCTGATTGCCGAATGTCGCCAATACAGCCTTGCCACCTTAAACACCATGACCGTGGCGATTATCGGCCAGATCCTGTCGGTTATAATGGCCTTCGTCATCGGTATCATTGGCCGTCAGTCCACCTGGTTCGGCTCATTTATCAAGGTCGCAGCCTACAATATTCAGGCTTACCCCATTGTCGCACTGGCGCCGATCCTCTTCATCCTGCTCGGCGACGGTTTTCTCACCCGGTTACTGATCGCGGCGATGATCTGTTATTTCCCGGTGCTGCTTACCGTTTTGGGAATCATGTCAAAGCCGGTAGACGATATTGAACACTTTTATCGGGCCACCGGCCGCATGCGCTGGCAGCTGGAGGTGAAGATCCGGACCTTTGAAAACCTGAGTCAACTGACCACCGTCATAGCAGGGAGTGCCACCCTCGCCATGGCCGGAACCATTGTTGGGGAATTTATCGCCGCCAATGCAGGAATCGGCTACAGTATCCGAATCGCCCTCTATCAAAGCGACCTGAGCAAGATTCTGATCGCCCTTTTTCTCATCGGCATCACCGTCGCCATATATCAGGCCTTGCTGGAATTGTTGGGGATGGCCATAAAACGGGCCTGGACAGGAAGGTAAGATCCTTTCATTCTTAGAAAACAAGAAATGAATTTCCAAGGTTCTCATCAAGGAGCGAAAATGATTTACAAAATAAAACCTCTTACTCTGCCTGCCTGGGCGTTATTTGTAACGGCTATGCTCTTCGCAACCGGCGCCTGTGCCAATGAAAAAGTAACCTACCGTTTGAAATGGCTCCGCAATGTCAGTGTGATCGGCGCACTGTATGCCGAAACCCACCATCTCTTCGACCAGGCGGGACTTGCCGTGGATATCAAGGCTGGTGGACCGGAACGGGATGCGCTCCGCGAGTTGGAGCTGGGGTATGCCGATTTCGGTGAGGCATCGGCCGACCAGGTACTGCGGGCCTGCGCCAAAGGGTCGCCGGTGGCGGTCATCGCCCAGTTATTCCAGGTCAATCCGCTGCAATGGATGTACCGTCCGACGGATGTTCGGATCGACAAGCCTTTGGACCTGAAGGGAAAAATCATCGGCGTGACCTTCGGAGGCAATGATGAAACCATCATGACCACCTTGCTGGCCGAAGCCGGCATCAGCAGCTCTGATGTATCACTGTCCAGCGTCCGTTATGACTATACGCCCTTTTACCGGCACCAGGTTCAGCTCTGGCCGGTCTATCGGAATGCCCAGGGACCGATTATCAGTGCTCAGCTTGCAAAGGCCGGTGAACAAACCGCCTTTTTCAATCCAGCGGAATTCGGAGTGAAATTCGTGGCCAATTCCGTAGTCACTGCATCGCGTACGTTACGGGAGAAGCCTGAACTAGTGAAACGGTTCCTGTCAGCCTTGCTTGCCGGGTGGCAGCAAGCGCTTGACCCTGAAAATCAAGAGGAAGCCATCAAAACCCTGCAAACGTACGACCCCGATACGCCGCGTCAGATCCTGGAAGAACAGCTAAGGATCACCCGCGAGTTGGTAGAGCCAGGACCCCTTCTTGCCATTGGCACGATCGATGTGAAAGGATGGGAGCAGACCGAACACATCATGTTGACCCAGAAACAACTCTCTAAGGAGGTTGATCTCAAGGCGATATTAAAACCGGTCGAGATTTCTCTCAAATAGGAGGATTTTCCGCTAATGGTGAGAGCCTATACGCCCAACAACTTTTTGCTCCCCTCCAGGTAGCGGATCGGAGGGGAGCATCTCAAGGGAATAATTTTTACTGCAAAGACTCAGGAATTGATGCCGTCAACGGCAAAGGCGACAACATCAACTTACCTCTAGTGCGGGCAGAAAGCCCGCAACCCAAGTGACAGCTTTTAAGGAGTAAGGCAGGCACTAAGGCACATAAAGATCGACACAGCTCTTCAGTGCCCCCTCTGCCTCATACACCTTCTCTTTTTTCATTTCCCTTAATAAGGCTTGTGCCTTGTCATTTCCGACATCTCCAATGGCTTTTACGGCCATGTACTTTTCATTGTATTGTGAATTGTTGTAACGTTCTTTTAAAAAGTCGATTTGGTCTTCTGCCCCTAAAATACCAATCGCCGATAACGCCCCTGATTTAAATAACCCATCCCCTTCTGATGAGTATTTCTTCAAGGCAGGCATAGCAAGAGGGTTATTGGTATATCCCAACTCAAGGACCTTCCACAATGGACCAGTTTTGCTGTCTTTTGATAATTCGGCGTCAATGTCGGCAGTTAATTGGTTTATTGTTGTATCCGGTGCCTGCAGATTAAAAACAATTTTGTTGATTTTTGAGGCAATATCTTTGATCAGGATTGAAGACGGAGTACTGAAACACGGATCTTGTAATTCATCCATACTCCACACAGGCACCTTCCCATTATAGAAATAAGCTTTGATGCTTATTCGTTTTTGTCCCTGAACAAGAGTGCCCTCAAAAACATGACAGGCTTCCCAAGGAGAAAATCCGGTAGATCGGTAATTAAGGATTTGATATCGGTTGACCTCAAGAACCAACTCTTTTTCGCCGGGTGCGTTGACACTTACTTTTACTGGAATTCCACGTTGATTAAGCTCTTTTTCTAAATTGGCAGATAAAAAGCCAAGAGGATCTTTTATGTTTTCTATAGTTAACAAGTCAGATATATCTTTTAATCCTCCCCAAGGACCAATCTTACCCAAAACATAATTTTTATTATCGCCGGTTCTTTTATCGACTATGCCCATTGTTGTTTGCGAGATAGCACTCTTGCCATAATTGATTTCCGATAAAGATGGATCTTTGATATTGTATTTCAGACCACAGCTTGAAAGAAATACAGCCAGGAGTACAAGACCAACCGCATTCATGCAAAAAATTCGCTTTTTCATTTTTCCTCTTTTCTTGAAGGTTTGATGAAAAGTGAGGTGACAGGATGCCTCGCTCAAAGATGCTTATTATAAAATTGGTTTTTCCTGTTCACCCCGCTACGTTTAGAACTGCAGCCTATCCTTTTCCTACTGATTTAGCAAGTTGTTATAAACATACACACCATCCTTCTGTATGTCAGATAAGAGAGAGTTCTCAACGTATAAAGCAGATGGAACCTTCCAACTTGCATCAAGGCACTCTCGCGCCTACAGTATTGATTCAATCTGATCAACATCTCTCCGCAATCGTAATGGAAATGCTATGATACTCAGCGCCAGCAGAAGAACCGACATCCCGGCCTTTTATTCGGAGTGGTTTCTGAAGCGCCTGCAAGAGGGCATGGTGCTGGTTCGCAATCCCATGAATTTCCATCAGGTATCTCGGATTGCCCTTTCACCGACAAATTTTGAATGTGTGGTCTTCTGGAGCAAAAATCCAGAACCGATGCTTCAAAGACTCACGGCAGTCGATGACCTCGGCTACCACTATTATTTCCTCTTTACCCTGACTCCTTATGATGCCGGCATCGAAGTCAATGTTCCAGAGGTTGAGAAGCGCATCGCTCTTTTCCAGACACTCGCCGAAAAGCTCGGCAAGGCAAGGGTCATCTGGCGATACGATCCAATCCTTTTCACCGACCATCACACGACCAACTTCCACGCCGCCGCCTTTAGCAAAATCGCAGCACAGCTTGCAGGCTTTACCGAAAAATGCATCGTCAGTTTTGTCGAGATGTATCGGAAATGCACGCGAAACCTGCAAGGTGTGGGGCTTTGTCACCCATCAGCCGAAGAACGAATGGGCCTTCTTCGCACCCTGCAGACAATTGCTGCTGCCAATAACATCGTTTTACAAACCTGTGCTGCCGGGATGGACCTTGAAAAAGCCGGAATTACACCGGGTAAATGCATCGACGACCAGCTTATTATAAAAATCACCGGATCCGGCATACGGGCAGAAAAAGATAAAAATCAACGGCGGGAATGCGGTTGTATTGCCAGCATCGATATCGGCGCTTACAACTCCTGCCCGCATGGCTGTTTGTACTGCTACGCCAATAACGATCAGATTTCCGTTGCCCATAACTTTGCCGCCCACAACCCGAACGGAGATCTTTTATGCGGAACCATCGATAGTGACGACAAGATAACGGATAGGGGAGTCAGACGGCTCGCCCAAAAACAACTCCAGTTTTTTTCCTGATTGTGGTATGTAGGACTGCGCTTTTGGGGTCTCGTTCGCTTTTGTTGGCGGAGAGATTTCACCATCCCTGCCACCTCGATTTCCGCCATGTCATTTTTAGTCATTTTGCATCCATTTAGTTTTCTGTATTGACATACTCTCCTTAAAAGCATAAATGTTTCACCTGAAAGATATGTGCAGATTCCGCATATTTAGTAAGGTTTTCCCTTACATTTTCTTAAGCTATTAGCTTACATATTCTCCAGCTCCATCCCTACTCATTCTTAGGCTGGGTCCTCACCTATTTCTTCGCCATTCGCCTACCTGTAAAAAAGCAATTAGCTGATTTTATTCTCACCTTCGTTCCTCTATATTACCTATTGATGTTTTAGGCGCCAACCCCACCTCTGTCTGCCTGGAGCTGGCACCTCTAACCTCCTCGTCATGTGCGAAGACTTTGTGCTGCGTACATGACGAGTGATCGTTTTTCGGTTTTCTTTTACCGAGATAGCGCGGAACCGGCAGGCGCTGTTGCATACGGAATACGGTCCGACCCCTAAGGCCGGGCTTCACACCACTTACCTCACTTGTGATAAACAAGAAAGGAGTCTTACATGGGAGTATCTAGGCGGGATTTTCTTAAACTGTCCGGCGGCACCGTTCTGGTTGCAACGCTTGGCGTAAACCTCGACCCTGCAAAGGCCTACGCCAAGGATTTGAGGATCAAAAACGCTAAGCAGACGACGACGATCTGTCCCTACTGCTCGGTAGGCTGCGGAATAGTCGTCTATGCGGAGAACGGCAAGGTCATCAACACCGAGGGTGATTCCGATCATCCGATCAGTGAGGGTGCGCTTTGCGCCAAGGGCTCTTCCGTGAGCCAGCTCGTCAACAACGACACTCGTGTTCAAAAGCCGATGTACCGCGAACCCGGTGGGACGGCTTGGAAGGAAGTGGAATGGGACTGGGCGCTTGACAGAATTGCCCGCCTGGTCAAAGACGCCCGGGATAAGAGTTTCAAGAAAACCAGCAAAGCCAAGGTCAAAGAGAAGCAGGCCGACGGCACGATGCTTGAGGTGGAAAAAGAATTCGTCGTCAATCGCACCGACGCCATTGCCCATATCGGCAGCGCCGCCCTGGACAACGAGGAGTGCTATATCCTGCAAAAAATGATTCGGTCCTGGGGCCTGGTGCATATAGAACACCAGGCGCGTATCTGACACAGTGCAACTGTTGCGGCTCTGGCAGAGTCGTTCGGACGCGGTGCAATGACCAACCACTGGATTGACCTGAAAAACGCCGATGTTATCCTGGCTATGGGTTCAAATCCCGCTTCAAACCATCCCATCTCCATGAAATGGATCAAACGGGCCCAGGAGAAGGGCGCAAAGCTGATTTGCGTTGACCCCCGTTTTACCCAAACAGCAGCCAAGGCGGATCTCTACGCCCCCCTTCGTTCCGGCACGGATATCGCCTTCCTCGGCGGCATGATCAATTATATCCTGGAGAAGGAACTTTTCTTCAAGGAATACGTTGTCAGCTATACCAATGCCGCCTTCCTGGTATCTCCCGATTATAAAGGGCCGGCAGAGTTAGATGGTCTCTTCTCCGGATATAACCTGGAAAAGAAAAATTACGATAAAGCTACCTGGTCTTTCCAGAAAGATGCAAATGGTGTCGCTCTCAAGGACCCAACCCTGCAAGATCCCAACTGCGTTTTTCAGCTTTTAAAGAAACACTATGCCCGCTATACCGTGGATAAGGTGGTAAGCATCACCGGAACGCCCAAAGACAAATTGCTGGCGGTGTACGAAATTTACGGTTCCACCGGAAAGCCGGACCGGGTCGGCACCGAATGCTACGCCATGGGCTGGACCCAGCATACGGTCGGCACCCAGAATATCCGGGCGATGACCATCATCCAGCAACTGCTCGGCAATATGGGCATGGCCGGCGGCGGCATCAACGCCATGCGCGGCGAGGCCAATGTTCAAGGGTCGACCGACTACGGTCTTCTTTTCCACATCCTCCCCGGTTATAATCCGACCCCGAACGCGGCCTGGCCCGATCTTGCAACCTACATCGAGAAAAACACCCCGACCACCAAGGAACCGCAAAGCGTCAACTGGTGGGCGAACCGCAACAAATATATCGTCAGCTATCTCAAGGCTGTTTACGGCGACGCCGCAACCAAGGAGAACGATTTCGGTTATTCCTGGCTGCCGAAAACCGACGTCGGTCAGAATGCCTCGTGGCTGATGATCTTTGACAAAATGCTGAAAGGCGATTTTGAAGGATTCTTTGCCTGGGGACAAAATCCGGCCTGCTCCGGAGCAAACTCCAACAAGACCCGCGAGGCCATGACCAAGCTGAAGTGGCTGGTCAACGTCAATCTCTTCGACAACGAAACCGGTTCGTTCTGGCGCAGCCCCGGCTTGAAACCGAAGGATATTCAGACCGAGGTATTCTTTTTGCCCTGCTGTTCCTCCATGGAAAAAGAAGGCAGTATCGCCAACTCCGGGCGATTGGCGCAGTGGCGGTATAAGGCCATCGAACCGCTTGGCCAGTCAAAGCCCGATGCTGAGATTGCCAACGAACTGTTTTTTAAGGTTCGCGAGCTTTACAAAAAAGAGGGCGGCGCTTTCCCTGATCCAATCCTCAACCTGAGCTGGGAATACGGCGAAAAAGACGCAGCCGGAAAAGTAAAACATGTGGATATCCACGCCGTGGCCAAAGAAATTAACGGTTACTGGCTCGAAGATGTCTATGACAAGAAAGTCGATCCGCCGAAACTCATCGGCAAAAAGGGTGATCTGGTCACCAGCTTCCCATCGCTGCAGGCCGATGGCACCACCTCCTGCGGTAACTGGATCTACTGCAACTCCTATATCCTGAAAGACGGTAAACCGGTCAATATGATGGCGCGGCGCGGCAAAGAAGACCCGACGGGACTGGGACTCTATCCCAACTGGGCCTGGACCTGGCCGGTAAACCGACGCATCATTTACAACCGCGCCTCGGTCGATCTGCAGGGACAACCCTGGGATCCAAAACGGCCGCTGCTCAAATGGAACAAGGAAAAATCCACCTGGAGCGGCGATATTGTCGACGGTGGCGGACCTCCCCCGGGACTCCCCGGCGGCAAGCTGCCCTTCATCATGAAGCCGGATGGCATTGCTTCTATTTTCGGCCCCGGTCTTGCGGAAGGCCCCTTTCCGGAACATTACGAAGCCCTTGAATGCCCGGTGGAGAAGAATTCCATGTCCGCCCAGCGGATCAACCCGACCATCAAGATCTTCGGCGATAAGATGGACGCCTTCGCCTCCTGCGACCTGCGGTTCCCCTTTGTCGGAACGACCTACCGGGTGTCGGAACACTGGCAGACCGGATGTATGACGCGGCACTGCTCCTGGCTGCTGGAGATGCAGCCGCAGAACTTTGTGGAGATGAGTATTGAACTGGCCAAGGAGCTGAAACTCGATAACGGCGCAACGGTCGTTGTTTCCTCGGCCCGCGGCGAAGTCAAAGCGGTCGCCTTGGTTTCCGAGCGGTTCAAGCCCTTCAAGATAGCGGACTCGACGGTCCATCAGGTAGGTCTTCCCTGGCATTTCGGCTGGCAATTTCCAGAGGACGGCAGCGGCTATGACAGCGCCAATCTGCTTACACCGAACGTGGGTGACGCGAACACAATGATACCCGAGTCGAAGGCCTTCATGGTCAACGTCCGGAAGGCATAGGGGGTAGAATATGGCAAACGAAAACACCAAAAACCGCAAAGCAATCCTGGTCAC
>JAZDOW010000217.1:0-15969 GCA_043798185.1 Pseudomonadota bacterium
AACTTCGACAGGCCCTTGCAACTTGTCCCGTCCAGCTCGAACCATCCCGCGACGCAGTTTGTGAAGCCACTCCCACGCAGTGTTGTAACTCCCGAGGCCGAGAACTCTCTTCAGGCCAAGAGCGCTGGCCCCATGCTTTTGGCTAGTAACGAACCACATGGCGAGAAACCAAGCACGAAGTGGTTTGTGAGTTTGGTGAAACAATGTCCCGGCGGTAACAGAAGTTTGACGTTTGCATTGTCTACACAGAAAAAGGCCTCTCCCTATCAGAGAAGGATTTTCAGGTACTACCCCGCAGGCAGGACACTGGAAACCTTTAGGCCATCGAGTTTTAGCAATATATTGAAGGCAGTTATCTTCGCTACCAAACCACTCATCGAATTCTTGAAACGTTCGTGGGTAGTCAGTCCCGGCAACTGGGTGTATTGTCGCGTCCATGGACCTATACTACACGTTGTGGCCGGTTGAGTAAACTGCATACCCACTATTAGTTGATGGGGATCACTAAAAAGGAAGTAGTATGTCCACATTTTGATTTGGAAAGTACGCTTGAGCCGGATGAACCAAATATATTCTCTTACTGGGAGTAAAGAGTCTTCCTGGCCAAACGATAAAAACGACAATATGAAACGAAATAACAAAAGTAGTGCCATAACGGCACCTTAAAAATGCTCAACATATTGATCTTGCAATGTTTTGATTCTTGATATCACAAAGTTGGGCTAATAAGCAATGAGGCGCTGCAAACTTCTGCAATTGAGGGTGAATATTTAGACAGAGAGAGTCTGCAATCGTCAATCAGAAAAGAGTTCGGCCTGGGTATGGGCAACTATCGTGATGCAAAACCGGCGGAAGCGGGGATTGCTGAAATGATGCAAGATTTATACACCGCTTACGACGCACCATTAACAAAAGAAACACTCTGCAGTTGGCATAACATGTTGATGGCCGGCAGAAAAAATATTGACATCGGAGACTATCGAACACATCAAGAACCCATGCAGGTTGTCTCGGGAAAAGTCGGAATCTTCTCGTGCCCCTTGGCACCACCCGCTTCCTGCAGGGGACCTTACTCGCCAAAATTCAAGACTTGAGTTTCGAAGATCAACAGAAGGCCTATGCCGATATTCTAACCAATGAGGCTATCGAGACCTCTGCTATAGAGGGACAGAAGTTGGAGCTACAGGCAGTGCGTTCCTCGGTGGCCAATCGTCTCGGCTTGCCCGACGGCGGCCTGCACACAATTCGAAACCGACATGCCGACGGTATAGTCAATGTCCTTTTGGATGCCACTAAGAACCCTGAGCAATCCTTGACGGCGGATCGTCTTAAAGGTTGGCAGGTGGCCTTATTTCCTGGTGGTTATTCTGATCTCCAGAAAATTGAAGTGGGCAAATGGCGGTCGACACCTATGCACATCGTCTCGAGCGCTGTCGGACACCGGAAAGTTCATTACGAGGCTCCGCCTCCAGAGCAACTGAAAGAGGAAATGACGCTGTTTCTCCAGTGGTTTGATAAGTCACGGGGGCAGATGGATGGCATCCTTCGGGCCGGCATGGCTCACCTCTGGTTTCTGACCATCCATCCGTTCGAGGACGGCAATGGCCGGATCGCCCGCACTCTGAGCGATATGGTCCTTGCCCAGGACGATGGCTGGCCTATGCGGTTCTATAGCATCTCCCAGCAGGTCATGGCCGATAGGAAAGAGTATTACAACATCCTGGAACACACTCAGAAAGGCAACGGCGAGATCACCTCCTGGCTCCTATGGTTCTTGGAATGTATCCGGAGAGCAATGAATTCTTCTATAGAACTCCTGGGTCAAACGTTAGAGCGAGCCAAATTTTGGCAAAAGGCTAACGCCATGAATTTAAATCCGCGACAACAAAAGGCCATCAACAAGCTGTTCGATGCCGGGCCCGGCGGATTCGAGGGCGGGCTGACTAATAAAAAGTACACCAACATGACCGGGACCAGCCGGCAGACAGCGCAACGCGAACTCTCCGACTTGGTAGAAAAGGGCTTGTTTTACACCGAAGGGGCAGGAAGGGGGGTTCGATACGGTTTAACCCTCTGGAAACCCAATCAAGAGGGGCTTGTCGGGGTCACCCATTAAAAGGCCCCTTGTCAGGTCTCAACATTTGACAAAGAGCTTGTCAGATGTTGAGACCTGACCCCAATGACACAAAAACCTAGAATCCGCTTGACACAATAACCTAAAACCTATATGACTTAATAACCTAAATGTAGCACAGATGTATGCCTCTAACAATATGTGGAAAAATGTCAACACCACAAGATAAGTTTGCACAGTCTCTAGCCGTTTTAAAAAAAATTCAGGACAAAGGAATTGTTGCAATTCAAACAAAAATTTTGACACGCACTCATCGAGAGTGTCTAGTCAATAATGGTTTTATCAAAGAAGTGATAAAAGGATGGTATATCCCTGCTCGCCCTGAGGATCCTGCTGGGGAAAGCACTGCCTGGTATGCTTCATTTTGGGGATTTTGTGCTGATTACTTTAAATCAAGATTTGGTAATCAATGGTGCCTTTCCCCTGAACAATCATTGAACATCCATAGCGGAAACTGGAACGTACCGAAACAACTTCTTGTCCGTACCCCAAAAGGTGGGAACAAGCCAATATTTCTACTTCATGATACCTCTATCATTGATGTTCGCCTGAAGTTGCCGGATAAACAGGATATAGAAAGCAAAGAGAATATACAGCTTATAACTTTATCCGCTGCTTTGGTTTCATGTAGCCCCAGCTATTACTCAAATAATCCTGTTGAGGCACGAGCGGCATTGTCCATGATTTCCGATGCTTCTGAGATTTTACACAAACTGCTCAAAGGTGGACATAGCACAATAGCCGGGAGAATTGCTGGAGCCTTTCGAAATATAGGAAGAAATGCAATTGCTGACAATATTATTGGGACAATGAAGGCCGCCGGATATAGCATTACAGAAAACGACCCGTTTGAACAAAAGGCAGCGATCATTTTTGGTGAACGAGAGCTTTCTCCTTACGTTAACCGAATACGGATGAGCTGGGCAGAAATGCGCGGTATTGTATTGGAGAATTTTCCTCAGGCTCCCTCATCGCGAAAAGACGACCAAGAGTATCTTAAGCATGTAGATGAAATATATCTGACTGATGCCTATCACTCACTCTCTATTGAAGGATATCGTGTCAGTGAAGAGCTCATTGAACGTGTCCGCTCAGGAGGTTGGAATCCTGAAAATAATCGTAAGGATAAAAAGTATTCGGACGCCTTAGCTGCTCGTGGTTACTGGCAAGCTTTTCAAGCAGTAAAGGAAAGCTTAACAAAGATTTTTAATGAAAATTCTGCTGGTCAGGTGGTCAATAATGACCACTCAGTATGGTATAGAGAGTTATTTGCCCCAAGTGTAAGCGCCGGCATTACAGCCGCATCTGATCTAGCCGGTTACCGTAACCAACCTGTTTATATTAGAAAATCAATGCATGCCCCCCCCCGACATGAAGCGATACGGGATCTTATGCCTGCATTTTTTACTCTTTTACAAGAGGAAGAAGAACCTGCCGTAAGGGCTGTTTTGGGTCACTTTTTCTTTGTATATATCCACCCTTACATTGATGGAAATGGTCGCATGGGAAGATTTTTGATGAATGTTATGTTAGCCAGTGGTGGCTATCCATGGACAGTTATTCCATTTAACACACGCAATGAATATATGGCTACCCTGGAAGAAGCAAGTGTAAGAAAGAACATAGAACCGTTTGCCAGGTTTATAGCAGGATTACTCACTTCGGATTGATTCAACCCTACCTTTATTATCTTATGTCCGGATTGAGGAACAAGCCCTTGAATCGCTCAGGGTAGCGGCCCCTTTGCTTCGGTAAAAAGACTTGTAAAACTGGTTGATCCAGCCCTGGAACTTGTCATTCCAATGAGCTTTCAAGTTGACTCTAAACGTAGGGTGCACTCCGTGCACCATGGCGATTTTGTTGGTGCACAGAGTGCACCCTACGAAAAACAAATGCCAGCTTGAATGCAAATGTGAATCAGATGTTGAGATCATCCGAATCGATTAATACCGGCGCAGCCCCTTGATAAACAATAGCATTGGCGCTCGCAACAAAGGTAAAGGTGGAACAAACTACCTCAGCGCCTTGTCCTACACCCACATAACGAAGGGCCAAATGCAGCGCCGCAATCCCGGAACTGACGGCAACAGCGTATTTAACTCCCACCATTTCAGCGAACTCCCGCTTAAAAGCCTCCACCTGGGGACCAACAGGAGCGATATCTGTCTTCCAGACGACAAAAGATGGCCGGCATTTCAACATCATTCGTGACTGTCCGCAACATAATAACCACCGGTTTTTACTGCTCCTTTAAAAACGACTTTCTTCTCGTCACGCAACTGTTTGATCCAACGTTCAAGTGTTTTTATCGGAATGCGTAACGTGTTGGAAAGTTCAGGAAGACGTACACCCGGCTTTTCCATAATGACCTGATAGGGACGATTTGCTCCCTCATTTGCTCCCTCATTTACTCCCTCATTTACTCCCTCACCCCTCACGAAGGTTACCAATATACCATCGCCAATCTCTTCAACAGCAAAGTTAATTTCCGGATTTCATTGCTTGATCGACCGCCTCAAACAGGGTGTCGGTAATCTGGCGGTCATCAATGATCATAGTCGGCGTTTTGCTCCAATGAAAAAATCCAGAAGCGGCGAACGACGGATACCACCGGCGCGCCGATAGGCAAGAAAGCATTTTCCAGCAAGAAATGCAGCTTCCCAAGGCAAGCTCCTTCGTTCAAAAATATCCGAAGGCAACGCCTCTTCAAGCTCTTCTACCCGGTTAAAACCAAGGGAAACTTCGGCGTAGATTATAGGATTAACAACAAGAATTGAATGTTCCGCACAGCGGGATAGCTGCTCTGACGACCACTCGAACCAAACCGGATCTTCCTGCAGGATGTCCAAAATGACATTGCTGTCAACGAGCACCTGCTCTGCCATCAGACTTGACCTCTGGTTAAGGCCATTATGTCATCAGTAGACATACGAACCGTTGCCCGCCCTCGCATTCTTTCAATAATTTTTTTCCCGCGATCCTTACTGGCTGTAGCTTTTTGTAAAATCACCACGTTACCCTGCACAACAAATTCAACCTCAGAGTTCGGGAAAAATCCCATTTGTTCACGGACGTCAACGGGAATTGTGACTTGCCCTTTGCTTGTAATTTTCATACGCTCCACCTCCTGCAAGTATTACTTACCAAAGTATTACCTGCAAAAATTATTGTCAAGCAACTTGCGCGGTAGCTTAGGTTGTAGCGCTGAAGGAAAAGGGGATAAGCTCCCGGCCAAAACCACTGGCGCCGTATACGGCATATATTTTATTTTTCATTTCTTTTCCCGCTCTTCAGACCCCATGATTTACGCCAGCGAGTCATTTTACACATCAAGGTAATGGCCAAAATCTTAAAGCCGTAACATCCGACGAAGACAAACAGCACACAGGATTTGTGGACAAACTTTTTCAGTCCAGCTCGACCATAACTACATCAACACCCGATAATCCACACCTAAAGCCTGCCCTAATTTCTTAGCATTCTCCTTGCCAATCGGACGTTTACCATGTTCCATTTCAGAGATATGCCGCCTTTGAATCCCGGAAATTTTCGCAAGCTCTTCCTGCGTCAATCCTTCGCGATAACGATAGCCACTCAATAGGGTCCCGGGCAATGTCTCCTTGGTCTGTTCAGGCAATACTTCCCGCCAGGAAATCCGTCCGGAAATATCGGTAAGACCTTCTTTGACCGCAAATTCCTTCAACCGGCGAATACTTTCGTCACTCCCGATAAACCGAGCCTCGGTTGTTTTAATAGGGAGCTTTTTCGTGCGTTCCAACATAGATTACCTCCACGTAATGGATAATCCCACCGTCTTCTTTCCATACAGCCACATATGTCTGAGTTCAATAACACCAAAGTCACATTTTCAATATCGGCAAAGGGGATCAACGGTTTGCCGCCAGTACGTAAGCGCTCGGTCAGCAGCTGAAACTGTGTCTCATGCCCCTTGTCGATCTTGGTTTTCGACCCCTTAAATCCGGAAAAACCGTAAGCCTTGCATGTGAGCCAACGGGTAGACCGGCAAAAATCAGGTTCAGGCATAAAGGCAACCCCCGCCAAAGCGCCCAGGGCCTGCACATACGTGGCAAAAACCCTGCGTTTCCCCCTCTACCCTTTCCGCCAAAACCCGCAGCTGTCCTCGACCTATTGCCGCCAGTACATTACTCATCCGGTAGTTATAACCCAGTTCGGAATGTTCATAGTGCACTGCTTGTAAAAGACAATGTCAGACATTAAACACACCATTGAAATAATAACTATACTATTGTATAAGGGGTGTGTTACGGTATCCTGATAAACAAGGAGCGTCCACTTCAATGCAACGACAACAATTGCAATTCCTCTCTACCTGGCTGCAAAATAAAAATCGTAAACCTCTTATTATCCGTGGCGCCAGACAGGTCGGCAAATCAACACTGGTAGAATTGTTCGCCAAGCAACATCAGCTCTCTTTACGAAATGTTAATCTGGAACGTCATCCTGAGCTGTCATCCATTTTTTCCGGCAAGGCCCCTGAACATATTCTTCAACAAATAGAATTTCTGCCGAACATGGGAAGCATGGGGAAGGATATCCTTTTGTTTCTTGATGAAATCCAGGCCGTTCCAGAGGCCATTCCTGCGCTACGGTATTTTTATGAAGATATGCCTGAACTTCCGGTGGTCTGCGCTGGATCTTTATTGGAATTCGCTCTGAGGGACCATTCTTTTTCCATGCCTGTTGGAAGGATTCAGTATTTGCACATGGGCCCCATGACTTTCAGCGAGTTCCTGTTAGCACTTAACGAGGAACTTCTGAAGAATTTTATTGATAACTACGAACCAGGTCAGGAAATCGGAGATATTGCCCATCAACGATTATTGCATTTACTGCGTTCTTATTACTCTATCGGAGGCATGCCGGAAGCAGTGGCCGTTTTTGCCGAGAGTCATAGTTATAAAGATGTAAGCGAAGTTCATAATTCCATTATCGAGACTTATCGAGATGATTTTCCCAAATATGCCGGTTCCAGAAATCAGAATCGGATGCTGAATGTCTTTAATTTTGCCGCAAGAAATGTGGGCGTAAAAATCAAATACTCAAACATTTCGGCTCAAGACCAGAGTGTTACCATAAAAAAGGATATCGATCTCCTGACAATGGCTCGTGTAGTTGGCAAAGTGATCCATAGTCACTGTTCTGGTCTGCCGTTGCAGGCTGATCTTGAGGAAAAAATTTACAAACTGCTCTTCCTTGATGTTGGACTGATGAATGCGATTTGTGGTTTGGACTGGCGCAGTATCTCACAAATGGATGATATAAAACTTATTAACCAGGGGGCTATTGCTGAACAATTTATAGGACAACATTTACAAGCCATGCTTGCGGATAAACCAAACCGTGAATTAAATTATTGGTTGCGCGAAGGACGCTCTGCCAACGCCGAACTGGATTTTATTGTTGGGCTGCGGGGAAAAATAATTCCTATAGAAGTTAAATCAGGTGCCACCGGGACTTTGAAATCCCTCCATCAATTTATGGGTATGAAGCAGGCGCCACTTGCCATCCGTTTTGACACACAACTGCCTGCTGTGCATCAGATAGATACTGCTATCAACATAAACAAACAACGCCAACAGGTAAAATACACATTAATTTCCCTTCCCCTCTATTTGGTGGAACGGCTAGATGCCATTGTGGGCAGGTATCAAACATAACTGAAGGGTATCTCGTAAACAGCTATCTTTACGGGGCCAGGTGGAAGATCGAGGCCGGGTTCAAAGAACTGAAACAGGATATAGGTAGCGCTGAGACCCAGTGCAGAAATCCGGTGGCGGTAGAAAACCATCTGAACTTTTACATGATGGCCACTTCACTCGTTTGGATTTACGCTTGTCGTCTTGAAAAACTCCATCTCGGAGGCAAGCGGTTAAAGGTCGTGATCATTCCGCCTTTTCCGATGTACGAAAATTGGTGGCGCAAGCGGCATTAGATGAGAATTTTCCGTTGCTTTGCCCGGTTCCACGCAAACCGGCGCTTAATACTCTTGCCGCCGATCAGATTTCACCTCTGGTCAAGGCCATTATATCATCAGTAGACATACGAACCGTGCCACTTGCACCGTATACTGCATACATAGTATTTTTCATTTCTTTTCCAACTTTTCAGACCCCATAAAACGTGTCATGGTGGCTTCACCTTCGGCGCTTATCCCATCTCTTCGTATCGTTTTTACAACCGTTAAAAAGAGAATTTTTATATCAAGCCAAAACGACCAATTATCCACATACCAAACATCAAGTGCAAACTTTTCTTCCCAGGATAAAGTATTCCGACCATTTATCTGCGCCCAACCGGTTGTGCCCGGTTTCACCTCATGCCTTCGGCTTTGTTCGGGTGAATATCTTTCAATATACTCCATAAGCAAAGGACGCGGTCTACTGCCATCACAACAAACATAGTAGCCACTCGTTTTGGCAACCTCTTAAAAAATAACCCTTTTCTCGCCGCGCAACTGCTTGCTCCAACGTTCAAGGGTTTTTACAAAAAAGGTTGAATGGCGACGGCAACTCAAATGCCTAGTTGGGCTTTTTTTCTCTCAGCCTTAATTTGAGAGATAGCATCGTCCAGGGATATATCACCAAGCCACCTCTCACGATCCTTCGTATAGTCACCTTGGCCAATCGAAAATTGATTCAGAAATCGAATGGTGTCAACAACCCCCATCTTCTCAAACAGAATACGAGTAGCCCGATGGCTGATTTCAGATATTGATCTTGTTTCTATATTCATATGTCTAACTCCATAATAAGCTCGGTAGATGATACGACCGCGACATCTAATCCATTATTCTTGGCTGAGATCTATCATCAAAGGGACGCTGGAGACTACAACAATCAAGATAAATTTTCATTGAATGATTTCCCGCTTACGCTCGTAGTATGGCAGATAATGACCGCACCGAGATTCAATTACGCCGGTAATTCATCATCCGGCACAATCAAGGCCAAATTTTTAAAATACGTCCGATATCGTGCTGTGTCGCGGGTAAGCAGGCTCATCCCCTGCACCAGGGCATGCGCTCCGATGAAGAAATCCGGAAGAGGCGAACGACGGTTACCACCGGCACGGCGATAGGCAAGAAAGCATTTTCCAGCAAAAAATGCAGCTTCCCAAGGCAAGCTCCTCCGTTCGAAAATATCCGAAGGCAACGCTTCTTCAAGCTCTTCTACCCGGTTAAAACCAATGGAAACTTCGGCGTAGATTATAGGGTAAACAACAAGAATTGAATGTTCCGCGCAGTGGGATAGCTGCTCTGATGACCATTCGAACCAAACCGGATCTTCCTGCAGGATGTCCAAAATAACATTGCTGTCAACGAGCACCTGCTCTGCCATCAGACTTGACCTCTGGTTAAGGCCATTATGTCATCAGTAGACATACGAACCGTTGCCCGCCCTCGCATTCTTTCAATAATTTTTTTCCCGCGACCCTTACTAGCTGTAGCTTTTTGCAAAATCACCACGTTACCCTGCACCACAAATTCAACCTCAGTATTCGGGAAAAATCCCATCTGTTCACGGACTTCAACGGGAATTGTGACTTGCCCTTTGCTTGTAATTTTCATACGCCCCACCTCCTGCAAGTAGTACTTACCAAAGTATTACCTGCAAAAATTATTGTCAAGCAGCTTGCGCGGTAGCTTAGGCTGTAGCGCTGAAGGAAAGGGGGTAAGCTCCCAGCCAAAACCACTGGCGCCGTATACGGCATATATTTTATTTTTCATTTCTTTTCCCGCTCCTCAGACCCCATGATTTACGCCATCGGGTCATTTTACACATCAAGGTAATGGCCAAATTTTTAAAGCCGTAACATCCGACGAAGACAAACAGCACACAGGATTTGTGGACAAACTTTTTCAGTCCAGCTCGGCCATAACTACATCAACACCCGATAATCCACACCTAAAGCCTGCCCTAATTTCTTAGCATTCTCCTTGCCAATCGGACGTTTGCCATGCTCCATCTCAGAGATATGCCGCCTTTGAATTCCGGAAATTTTCGCAAGCTCTTCCTGGGTCAAGCCTTCACGATAACGGTAGCCACTCAATAGGGTCCCAGGCAGTGTTTCTTTGGTCTGTTCGGGAAATACTTCCTGCCAGGGAATCCGTCCGGAAATATCGGTAAGACCTTCTTTAGCCGCATATTCCTTCAACCGGCGAATACTTTCGTCACTCCCGATAAACCGAGCCTCGGTTGTTTTAATAGGGAGCTTTTTCGTGCGTTCCAACATAGATTACCTCCACGTAATGGATAATCTCACCATCTTCTTTCCATACAGCCACATATGTCGGAGTTCAATGACACCAAAGCGGGCTGAGGCCCGGAACCCAAGTGCTGTCATCCCTCAAACCGCAGAGGGATAAGTACCTTAAAAATTCGTTCTTAAAAAACAAGAAACGAATTTCTAAGGTACTCAAAGATCCACGCCCAATAGCCCGTCATGGCCGGAGCCTTTGTCTTGACAACAGTACAGCACTGCTGTACTGTTCGTACTTATTCCAATGAGCTTTCAAGTTGACTCTAAACGTAGATACTCTGTGCACCATCGCGATTTTGTTGGTGCACAGAGTGCACCCTACGAAAAACAAATGCCAGCTTGAATGCAAATGTGAATTGTAAAAGACAAGGAGACGGCAATGCAAGAAACAACTGCAAACGAGT
Source organism: Pseudomonadota bacterium (assembly GCA_043798185.1). Lineage (GTDB taxonomy): Bacteria > Desulfobacterota > Desulfobulbia > Desulfobulbales > Desulfocapsaceae > Desulforhopalus_A. The sequence goes on from JAZDOW010000217.1 coordinate 10,840, forward strand.
TCAGAAAAACTCTTAAAGAAAAAGTTGATGCCTGCATAATCAACCATGAAGTTCTCAAAGTTACCCGTAAAAATGGTGGTGACTTTGTGATAATCGGAGAAAGCGACTGGCGTGCCATAGAGGAAACTCTCTACCTCAACCGCATTCCCGGCTTGGTGGAGAGCATTCATCAAGCTGCCGCCGAGGACTTTTCCCACGGGACACCTCTCCATGACGTCGAGTGGTAGTTGGTCCGTCATTCTTTCACGGCAGGCTATCAAGGATCTCACAAAGCTACGAACCGCGGGTCTTGCCCCTGCGACGAAAAAGTTGCTGTTTTTGCTAGCCGAAGACCCCTTTGCGACACCACCACGCTTTGAGAAACTGGTCGGCAACCTTCAAGCTTTTTTTGCACGAAGAATCAATATCCAACACAGACTGGTTTATTCCATCGACGAAGAAAAACGCCTCGTCCACATTCTGCGAATGTGGACACACTACAAGTGATTGGATCTTCCCGTTTCTGCCAATCAAACCACCACTTTTACCCATCCCCCCTGCTTCACACTCTCAACACAGGCAAAGGGCATCAACGGTTTCCCGTCAATACGTAAGCACTCGGTCAGCAGCTGAAACTGTGTCTCATGCCCCTTGTCGATCTTGGTTTTCGACCCCTTAAATCCGGAAAAACCGTAAGCCTCAGTACGGCGGAAGTTATCCATAACCGCCAACCGCCTTTGGCTGTAGACTTTGAGCCGGACTTTCCAATACTACCACAGCCACGTCTTTACAATCTGCGAATCATTGCCATGTAAGACTCTTCCAAATCAACAGCCCATTGTGGATCGTCAACAATTCCCAGCACCCCGTGCCAAACCCAGTAATAGACAATTTTGGGAAGCTCGCTCAGAACAAAAAGCCTGCTGTTGCGATTAGACCGCCAGAAACCTTGCAGGGATGGTGCATCTGAAGAAACAAAGGAAAACGCAATCAATTTACCAGGGAAAAGATGAAGAAAAAAAGAAACATCCATTTCGCCCGGAAGAGATGAAACGGGTCATTAACCAGCAACGCACGCCATCCTTTTCAAATGTGACCGAGGGGCCTTTCCCCTCTACGATTCGACAGCCAAGGGCCACCAGCAAGGATTCCGGTGTAGGCTGGCTCTCCATTAACGACCCACCCCCAAAAACCGATATTGTTATCTGCCTTGTGTGGGCCGCAAGCGTATCTTGATTCCTCACACCCGTCTTGAACACGGACACTATGGCGACTGTGAACTCATTCCGGTCATTCTCTAAAGCGGGCTAACGCCCGCAAACCCAAGGGCTATCATCCCCTTCCACAGCAAAGGGGACTCTTTTTAGTGCCCCTTGAGGGTATAAGTACCCTCGCGAAACTCGTTCTTAAAAAACAAGAAACGAATTTCTAAGGCAAAGCCATCTTCCCTCCAACTGCTGCGCTCAAGGGATCGTTGACTTATTCATGCATCCGATTTACACTGTTCTCGTAATACTTACAGTAACAAGGAGAAACGTATGTCACAAACATCTCATATTCTCAAAAATTCTGAAGAAGATATTTACAAAATACTCGATCAGGTTCTTGAAACCGGAGATCCAGCGACAGTAGTATTGAAAGGCAAGCGATTACTCATGTCACCCTGCCAGTCCATATCTAAACTGGATCTGCTTGAAGAGCATCCAAATTTCATTATTGGCGACCCCGAGGAACTTGTTCATATAGATTGGACAGCTGAATGGAAGCCTCGCACATGATTTATCCGGATACGCGACCCTTTTGATCGACTTATTACCGCACATACGGCACTGGATGGCAATACTTTGATTACCAAAGATGTTATTCACATTTGCATTCAAACTGGCATTTGTTTTTCGTAGGGTGCACTCTGTGCACCAACAAAATCGCGATGGTGCACGGAGTGCACCCTACGTTTAAAGTCAACTTGAAAGCTCATTGGAATTACAATTCAAAACCATTATGCAAATTCTGTATGATGAAATCTGAGGCCGCGTTGAATAATATTCAGCGGGATACCCGGGAGAATGAGTCGAGGTCTTCTTAGGAGCCGTTACAAAATAACTTGGCCATTTATACCCATTTTGTTACGGCTCCTTATGCCGTTCCGGGCAGGAACTTGGCCATTTTATTTTTTGACAACGGCTTAGCATAACTGGAACCGTACACGGTAGCTGAAGAAAGCCAGAAAATCAGGGTTTGTCCCCTGTTTTTATAATAGTTATTAGGAGACCATCTATGGGAACGATATCAAAAGAAGAGTTAACGAATTTTTTCAAGGAACATCGAACTGAATTCCTTGAAAAATACGGCGTATCAAAGATAGGTATTTTCGGAAGCCTAGCGAGAGGAGAACAGACTGAGCAAAGCGATATTGACATTGCCATAGAAATGGCGCCAGGTCGTAAAAACCTCCATAATTTTCTGGAATTCAGAAGATTTCTCGAGACAAGTCTAAACAGTTCCATCGACCTCGGTCTCGAAGCTACCTTGAAACCTGCGATAAAAAACCAGATACAAAAAGAGATTATCTATGTCTAGCCGAACGGATATTCTCTATATTACCGATATCCGTGAATCAATTGAGGCCATTCTCCTCTACACTGAAGGCATCTCTTTTGATGCATTTATGAGCGACAGGATGAGGCACTCCGCGGTAATCCGGGAGTTTGAAATAATCGGAGAAGCCGTTGGCAAGCTTCCGGATGATTTAAAAAACGAACACACGCAGGTTAATTGACAAGATATCAAAGACTTCCGCAACCTACTGACACACGAATATTTTGGAATTGACCTCGAAATAGTCTGGATTGTCGTCATCGGAGATCTACCGAAGCTGTATGACACAATCTTGAAAATGGAATTGCAGGCAAAATCGTTTGAATCGCCACCGTTGAAATAACAGAAACAGTCCCTTATCACGATTTCCAGCAAGGCCCCTTTCAACCTCACCAGGCTTTGCAGTCTTTAAGCGGAACTGTCCGGAATGCATGTGGTAAGCCTCACGTACAGCTACCGGATACCCCTGACACTCCTCATTTCCCAGGAGGAGATTATTCTGCTTGACATCGGCTGGCATGACCATGTGTACAAGTGAGGTGCAAGGCAAAGGACATTAATACTCCGCAGCCAAGTCTCTACAATCTGCGAATCATTGCCATGTACGACTTTTCCAAATCAACAGCCCACTGTGGATCGTCAACAATTCCCAGCACCCCATGCCAGACCCAGTAATAAACAATTTTGGGAAGCTCGTTCAGAACAAAAAGCCTGCTATTGTGGTTAGACCACCAGAAACCTTGCAGTGATGGTGCATCTGAAGAAACAAAGGAAAACGTAATCAATTTACCAGAGAAAAGGTGCAAAAACGTCCATTTCGCCCGGAAGAGATGAAACGGGTCGGTAACCAGCAACGCCGACTTGACATTCTCATCCAAGATGGTTTTCAGCAACAACCCTTCTTCATAGGTAGTTTTCGCCGACCAATCGGCCTTGAGGATCTTATCAGGACTCACCTTTCTTTTCAGCATCGCCTGGTATGCCGTGTCGGTTGTCACCGCCACCTTTTCGGCCAGGCCTTCCCCAAGAAGCAATACTGCTTTATTAATCCGGTCATCGCTGCCATCAAGACAAATAATCACATCGGCTTTGCCGGGAACATCGGTGGTTGTCAGCCAACTGCCAATGTTCAAGAAAAAACCGTAGATACAAGAACTGAGCAAAACGAATATGAGAAGAAAACGAACAATAAATTTTTTCAGCATGGATACACGACACTGAACAGCTTGAATTAACGGTAAATATCCGACATATTGTCGCGCCATGCCTGCAACTTTCCCAAGATAGCAATCAATGGGTAACACCTTCGCGAAGAACAACCTTCAAGGCAGTCTGCAGAATTATCTTCATATCCAGCCAAAATGATTGATTCAAAAGATAGTAGTAATCAAACTCTACCTTAACAGGAATCGGTAACTCATCCCTGCCATTAATCTGTGCCCATCCGGTCAAGCCAGGCGTCAGCCGGTGTATTCCCTTCAAGGTCCTGAGTTCAATCAAATCGTCCTGGTTGAACAATGCCGGTCGAGGACCAACAAAGCTCATGTCTCCTTTCATGATACTTATAAGCTGAGGGAATTCGTCTAGGCTGGTCTTGCGGAGTATCCTGCCGATACCAGTAACAAATTTATCAGGATCTCCAAGCAGATGCGTCGCCACCGCCGGTGTATCAGTGCGCATGGTCCGAAACTTCGGCATGTTGAACAAAACGTTATTTTTACCGACCCGCTTCGACCAATATAAAACAGGTCCAGCCGAAGTAAGTTTTATACCAACAGCAATGAAAAGCAGTGGAATTACAAGCAAGATAAAAACAACAAGAGCCACAGTAAGGTCAAAAATCCGTTTCATGCAAAGCAACCTTCCTTTTTGTTCAATCTCGGTAATAACAAGAATAATCGATCCTTCAATGTTCTCCAGCAACAGATAATAACGCTATGTAATACGATCAATCGCTGCTCTACCGGCAGCTGTCAGACGCCAACGTCCGGTTCTGGTTGAACCTTCTCGTACCAACAATCCCCTGGCTTTCAAGCGGTGTAGATATTTCTTGACCGAATCCCTGCGAATTGCAAAATCCTGAGCCATGGAACTACTGGTTAAGGTCGGGGTATCGTAAAGCAATAACAATATCCGCCGCTCCAAATCAGTTATTAGTATATCGTTCGCAATGGTAATTGGGGGGGCGATTGGGGGGGCAACTTGTACTAGCAACTGCAACTCGACTTTAAAGAAGTCGCCTATTTCTTCGACACGAAGAACAATTTCAGGATAACTACGCAAAATCTCGCGAATCCGCACAAACCCCGTACCGTAACGCTCAATATCACCTGTCAGGTAGAAGGCCTCTGCAAGGAGACGATTGCGCAGGGAGGACACGTAATCATCCCGCTCCAAATCCGTGATACGCAAATTACCGAACAATTTTCCGGGATTGGTAAAGACAAGCCGATCATCAAAGATCTTTATAACAATATCGGAAGCACTCTTGTAATCCCGATGTACCACCGAATTTAATAAAAGCTCGCGCAACGCTTCCATTGGATACTGCCA
>JAZDOW010000242.1:0-18853 GCA_043798185.1 Pseudomonadota bacterium
TTCGATATATTGTTTCAAGATTCCCTGCAATCGATTTCTGGATTGCCTGAAGATGAAACTTTACTCTTGTTCCTGACGATCTACCTTCGTTCGTCATTGGCAAAATTCTATTTATTTCATACAGCGGCAAATTGGGGAACAGAGCGAGATAAAGTCCATTTAGACGAACTTTTAAAGCTTCCTTTCCCACTTCCCGAGGATGCACCCGCCAAGAATGCCAATGATATTGTTGAAAAGGTAGCGGAACGGATGCACCAGGAGCACGACGAACAGGAACAGCTTCATAAAATATGTCTAGAAAGATATCGAAAGTTGGACGGTTCCGACGAACAACGCGCTTATAAAGAGTGGCTTAAACAACGCAAGGAACGAACCGATGCACTGCAGAGGGAACTGGATCCTTTGATTTACCGCTATTTTGGGCTTCTTGAACCAGAAATAATGCTGCTTGAAGACACGGTGAATATCTCCATTCCCAGCTCAACTCCAAGTGAGGCGAAAGCAAGCCGGTTTGATCTGCAAACGCTGCAACCAATCAACTCTTGCAAAGTCAAGGGTTACGAAAGGGGATTGGCGGTTTATGCCGAGACATTGGCAGAAACCCTCAATACTTGGGCAAAAGACCGAGGTTCCAACTTTCGAGTCAGGCCATCCGGAAGCGTCGACCAGGAATCCGGGGTGGCGATGGTCACTCTGAACTTGGGAAATGAGAGTGGTCCCATGGTTGAGCTGGAAATATCCCAGTCTTTCTCGGAAATAATCAAGCAAGGGCTTGAAGCCTCTGTAAATCAGACCGCGACCATCCGTTCTGAGCGGGAACTGTTCTGGTTCGAAGGGGAGCACGTTCATATTATCCGTCCGGCGACATTAAATCATTGGACACGAACGGCTGCTTTGAATGATGCCGATGCCCTGTTTGGCGAAATTGCCATGGCCCGGAGGCAAACAAATGGCTGAGTGTCATCCGGCTGCTGATTTTGTCAAACTCTTCCCATCTGATGAGATCCCCAGGATCATACAGGATATTTTGCGGGCATGCCAATGCCTCCGACGAGAAAAACCGACCGAATTGGAGAATCAGCTCAGTTGTCGCCTTTATAGGAATATACTCAACGCTCCGGAATATCGGATTGGACCGCTTTTGGTCATGCCTTTGTAGGAATGTCCGGTGATCAACTATATCGGAAACGAATCTGAAATAAGAGGGCGAGCAGATATCCTCTTCCTATACCCCGGCGGAGGAATGGAGACCTACTTTCTCGTTGAAGCAAAAAGACTGTTCGTAGCATCAAAGAATGGGAAGATCGACAAGTTGACCGGGAAGTATATGGATGAAGGCATGATGCGTTTTGTTGCCGGTCAATATGCTTCGAAGATGTTCTCCGGGGCTTTGCTTGGGTATGTATTTGAAAAGCAGGTTGAAGAGGCCAAAGCTGCCCTGAAAGCTGCCATAACAGGAAAGAGAGTTAAACTCAAAATAGTCGAGCATGGTGATTGGCAAGAGTCAAGTATTCCTGTATCTCCATCGGTAAACGAAACCCGACATGAATGTCTTCAGGGAACGTTCACCTTATTCCATCTCTTGACAAAAGTGTGATCTAAACAAGACCAGGATTTTCATTTTGTTTTTATCTGGTCGACTGGATGAGAACAGAATTGCGGTCTCAGCGGACAACTGCGGCGTCACGACTGGCCAGGAAGCGGTCAAGTTCGACGAGGGAGAACATCGAGTTGTCGCCGGGAGTGGTCATGGTAAGGGCGCCGTGGGCCACGCCGTAATTGATGACTTTTTTCGGGGGATGACCGGAGAGCAGGCCGTGGATGATACCGGCGGCGAAGGCGTCGCCGCCGCCGACACGGTCGAGGATCTCCAGGGAGGGTAGGCGGATGCCCTCATGGAATTGCCCTTCGTGCCACAAAAGACCGCCCCAATGATTGCAGGTGGCGGTTTTGGCAATGCGCATGGTGGTGGCGATGGATTTAAGGTTCGGAAAGTCGCCAGCCGTCTTTTCAATTGCCCGGCGGAAGGGCGCAGGATCGAGGTCAGTAGGGACGGCGTCAAGTTCTTCCACCCCGAATAATACGTCGACATGGGGCAGGATGGATCGGTTGATCTCTTCCGCCTTCTTTTTGCCGCCGAACCTCTGCCACAGAGACGCCCGGTAATTGAGATCGTAGGAGACGGTGGCACCATGCTGTTTCGCCGCCGTTATAGCTTCGATGACGATTGCCGGGGAGGTGGGCGAAAGGCCGGCCATTATTCCCCCGGTATGAAACCAGTGGATCGTGTTTTTGGTAAAGATTCGCTGCCAGTCGATATCACCGGGTCGCAGTTGTGAGACCGCACTATGACCCCGATCTGAAACGCCAAGGGCTGGCCGTAGGCCGAAACCCCGTTCCAGAAAATAGACACCGTTGCGGTGAGTCTCGCCGATGCCGTCATCCGGTAGCCAGCGAATAAGGCTGGTATCTACTCCGCCTGCGGCAATGCGGTTTTTGATAAGTCCGCCCACGGCGTTATCCACGAGCGCCGTGACAACTGCGGTCCGTCGTCCAAAACATCGGCTTAAACCACGGGCCACATTGTATTCGCCACCGCCTTCCCAGACCTTGAAATTTTCGGCCTCGGCAATACGACTGGGGCCGGGATCGAAACGCAACATCACTTCACCAAAGGCGAGCAGGTCAATCATACGTTCCTCTTACTAGTCGTCGTTTTGCAACAATTTTACAGCCTTGTTAATCTCCAGACGAATTTCGGCAAATTTCTCATCCCTCAACCACTCGGTTTTTACCAGCCAGCTGCCACCGCAGGCGACGACGTGGGGCAGAGCTAGGTATTGCAAGAGGTTTGCAGCGGTGATGCCACCTGTCGGCATGAAATGCATACTCTGGAAGACCGAGGCGAGGGTGGCAAGCATCCTTACCCCACCGAGTTGTTCGGCGGGGAAAAATTTCACCGTATCAATTCCTCTTTCCATGGCAAGCTGGATTTCAGTTGGCGTGGCGCAACCGGGGACCACCGGAATGGAGTTGTCGATACACCAGTCGACAAGGGTTGCACTCATACCGGGGGAGACGATAAACCGTGCTCCACGGTCGACCGCCGCTTTCGCTTGGTCGATGGTGAAAACGGTCCCGGCACCCACCACCAGGTCCGGACGAACCGCCATGCTTTGTATGGCGGCAAGTGCCTCGCTTGTCCGCAGGGTAACCTCGACACAGGACAGGCCGCCGGCAACGATGGCATCGGCAAGAGGCATGGCCAGCCCTGCGTCGTCGATGACGATCACCGGTACTAGCTGGAATTTTTTCAGTTCCTCAAAAAACAATGGAGTCTCCTTACTAACGTACCCAATGAGTTGCTCCTCCCGAAGGAGCGAATCAATAGCGTTTATCGACCAGGGATCTCTTTACCTGATCGAGACGCTTTTTTGTCCCATCAAAATCTTTCATGGCCACGGCCACGAACAGCACGTCGACTATTGCCAGTTGCACCAGGCGTGAGGTCATCGGCGCAAGCCGGACCGCCGCTTCCTGGGAAAAAACCGACAGGGAAATATCGCATTCTTTGAGCAGTGGCGCATTCTCGCTGCCGATAATGCCGATAACTTTAGCCCCTGCCTTGCGAGCGACCCGGGCACTGTCGATGATATCCTTGGTGGAGCCGGTGTGGGAGATCACGACCACCACGTCTTCAGGCCCCAGGAGGGCGGCGGACATCACCTGCATGTGTGAGTCGTCATGGGCAGCGCAGTGAATGCCGAGACGGAAAAACTTATGGTAGGCATCTCTGGCGACAATGGCTGAACCGCCAAAACCATAGAACTCGATGCGCCGAGCTGTCTGCATGGCCCTGACGGCGAGATCGAGATCGTCAAGGCTGAGTCGGGCCAGGGTATTGCTGATTGCTTCACGATGGGCGTTGAGAACCTTGCCGGCGATTCCGGCCAGGCTGTCGCTGTCACTGATATTCTCAAAGATATATTGGCTCGATGGTAAATCCCGGGCCAGATTGAGGCGCAGCTCCATATACCCGCCGAGCCCCAACTTGCGACAGAAGCGGATGACCGTTGGTTCGCTTGTGTCGGACCGCTCCGCCAACTCGGTGATCGATGAATTGATCACCGCCGAGGGATCGGCAAGGACGCATTTCGCCACCTTCTTTTCCGAATTTCGTAAAGATTCGATGGATTCGCGGATAAGGGCTAAGGTGTCGGCCATAAAATTTCTTCCTGTTAATTAAGACCCACCAGGCGTGGCAGCCACAGTGAGATCTCGGGGATATAGGTGATCCCCATGAGTACGGCAAGCAGCCCGAAATAGAAGGGGAACATCGCCTTGGTTACCTTCTCGATGGAAAGGTTGGCAACCGCGCTGCCGACAAAGAGCACTGAGCCGACCGGCGGGGTAATGAGGCCGATACCGAGGTTGACCATCATGATCATGCCGAAATGCACCGGATCGATGCCGAGGGTGCGGGTTACCGGCAGGAGCATTGGGGTGAGAATCAGGATGAGAGGTGCCATATCCATCAGGGTGCCGAGCATGATCAGCATGACGTTGATCGCCAGAAGTATCACATAACGGTTATCCGATAGACCTGAGAAGAAGGCGGTGATCTTCATCGGGATCTGCATGAGGGTGAGGATATAACCGAAACTTGCGGCAAAGCCAATGAGTATCATCACCACGGTCACCGTCTTCACCGTCCTGTGCACAAGGATCGGCAGTTGATGCCATTTATAGTCGCGATATATAAACATGGTGACGAAAAATGCCCACAGACAGGCAATCGCGGCAGACTCGGTTGCGGTAAATATGCCGGAGAGAATGCCGCCGAGGATAATAACAACTGTTGAAAGCCCCCAAAGGGCCTCGCGGGCGATGCGAAGAGCGTCTTTAAAGGGGATGGGCTCGCCTTTTGGGAAATTGCGTTTCTTGGCAAAATAGAGGCACATGCCCATCATCGTCGCGCCGAGGAAAATTCCGGGCATGATGCCCGCGACAAAGAGGGCGGCAATCGACACCGAGCCTCCTGCGGCCAGGGAATAAATAACAGCATTATGCGACGGTGGAATGAGGATGGCCTGGACCGAGCCGGAGCAGGTGACGGCGGTGGCGAAGTCGCGCGGGTAGCCATTTTTCTCCATCTGCGGAATGAGCACCGAGCCGATGGAGGCGGTGTCGGCCACCGACGAGCCGGAGATGGCACCGAAGAATGTCGAGGCCAGGATATTGACAAGCGACAGGCCGCCACGGATAAAGCCGACGAAAATTGCGGCGAAGTTCACCAGGCGGGTGGCAATGCCGCCCTCTGCCATGATTGCCCCGGCCAGGACGAAAAAAGGGATGGCCAGGAGCGAGAACTTGTTAACGCCTGCGGCGATCTGAATCATCACCGCGTCCAGTGGCAGGTCGATGAGTAGGGCACCGATGACCGATACAAGGCCAAGAGTATAGGCAACCGGCACGCCGATGACCATAAGGAGAAATAAACTGGCGATGAGGATGTACGCGTCCATATATTTTTACTTCTCCTTCAATTCGGCGTGATCTGAATCGTGATTTCCCGCACCGGGGGCGCCGATCATGACAACAGGGCGTTTATGTTGGGGGCCGAAAATCATGCTTTCGGCAATAAAAATCAGGGTAAGGAGAGATCCTATCGGCAGCGGGAGATAGGTAAGGCCGACGCGGAGAATCGGGAACTCGGCGATATACTGGTCCCAGGTGACGAGGCAGAGCGAAGTGCCGTACCAGGCGACGAAGAGGGCAAGAACAATCATCAGTACATTGACGATCTGGATGAAGATTGGCTGAACCTTTTCCGGCAGTCGATCGGTGAGCATGGTGACGGCGATGTGGCCACCGGCCCTAAAGCTTGCGGCCGCACCGATGAAGGTAAAAATGATCATGCATAAAATTGCCAGCGGTTCCGGCCACATCGAACCATGGCCGAGGATATAGCGATTGAAGATGCCGATGGGGATGACGATCGTCATGATCAGGAGGGAAATTCCAGAAATCCAGATAGATAGCCGATAGAGCCAGTCCATGACAGTGAGTATTGTTTCTTTCATGTACTTTTTCGAGCCCCAGCAAGTGTTGGCGGGCGAGCACTTTTCGTGTTCGTCCGGGTTTTCGTTTTTACTTCACAGCTTCAATACGTTTGATTAAGTCAGCATAATTCTTGCCATACTTTTCACGAACAGGAGCAGTTGCATCGTAGAAGGGCTTCTTGTCGACTTCGATAAACTCGACTCCGGCCTTTTTCAAGCCTTCTTTCGATTCGGCAACCTTCTTATCCCACAAGACGCGTTGCTCCATCTGGGCCTCGCGGGCCAGCTTTTTCATCAGTGCCTGATCGTCGGCGGAGAGTTTATCCCAGACGAGTCTCGACATAACGAAGATCTCGGGGATGATCAGGTGGCCAGTGAGACTGTAGTACTTGGCGACACTGTAATGATTTTGGGTGAAGTAAGTTGGTTCGTTGTTCTCGGCGCCGTCAACGACGCCGGTTTGCAGGGCGCTATACAATTCGCCAAATCCCATGGCAATACCGTTGCCGCCCATGGCATTCATGGTGTCGATGAAGAGCGGATTGCCCATCATGCGTACTTTTTGGCCCTTCAAGTCGGCCGGGGTATGGATGGGTTTCTTTAAATACAAATTCCGGGTGCCGCCGTCCATCCAGCCGAGAGCAACCATTTTCGATGGGCTGGCAGTGATTTTGGCGAGGAGATCGTCGCCGATCGGTCCGTCGATAACCTTGCGCATATGGGCTTCATCACGGAAAACAAAGGGCATGTTGAAGACGTTGACCTCGGGAACGACCGGGCCGACCGGACCAAGGGAGGTACGGAGAATGGCGATTGCCCCAACCTGGGTCTGCTCGATCATTGCCTTCTCGTCACCGAGGATGGCACCGGGGAACATCTTCAGAGTGAGTCGGCCTTTGGTCTCAGCTTCAAGCTTTTTGCCAAGGTTCTGCATGGCCACCACGTTGGGATAGCCTTCCGGGTGGACGTCTGCTGCCTTCAGTTCCAGGGCCGAAACCGAGGTTGACATCATCCCCACTGCGCCAAGGGTCAGGGCGAGACCTACGATTGACTTACGAAATTTCATGAGACACCTCCATCAATATTTTTGCGGGGGTAACCCCAACTCTTGCCGTACATCCGTTAGCGGGGCACGGCGGTTTTAAAAAACTCTTCTACATCCTCTCGGTTATTACCGGATCGCGATTGACGATCTTAGCCAGTTCCAAATAGAGGTTTTTCATACTGTACAGAACCATGATGCCGCCGGTGATCGGCATGCAGGCGTACAGCCATTTCCTCGACATGGCAAAAGCAGTGGTCTGCTCTTCGGTATGTAGGGTCAGGTCCAAGGCGTACTTAAAAAAAATGGCAATGAATATCAGCGACATCATCTCAACCAAAAGTCGGTAGGCAAAACGGGCGTAGACGTTCTTTAAGTATTTAGAGATCCAGTCGCCGACGCTGAAATGGCCATGCGCGACCCAGACCGCCGCCGAGCCGTAAAAAATCAGGGCGCCGTAGAGCAATTCGAGAATTTCGTCAAACCAGTGCATGGACATGAACGGCACAAAGCGGACAATAATATTGAGGGTGAGTATCATCGTAATGGCGGCGAAAAGGGTGATGCAGATCCATTCCAACACCAGAGTCAGTGTTTTATCAAAGCGATTCAATATCTTGGAGAATGAGTTTTTCATGAATCATTGTCTCCATAACTTAGCACTCTGGGCTTCATTGGACGATCCCCATTACTGCGTTGGGAAGCCAGAGGGCGATATCCGGGACAAAGGCGCAGAGGATCGTCACCGCAAGAATTGTCAGTAAATAGGGGAGGCATTCGCAGGCCAGAGACCACATGCCGACCTTGGCAAAACTTTCCACGGCAAAGAGGCACATGCCGACCGGCGGGGTCAGGTTGCCGATCATGATCAGCAGGGTCATGACGACGCCGAAATTCACCATGTCAACGTCAAAGAGCGGGCAGATTTTCATGAAAATCGGCAGGGTGATAAGGAAGATGGCGTTTCCGTCGAGAAAGCAGCCGAGTACCAGGATGATGGGGATGATAATCCACATAAAGGCGGTTGCCGTGGTGCCCATTGCCGTCAGATGCATGATCAGGGCGTCGGGGATGCGCTCAAAAATGGTAAACCAGCCGAAAAAATTGGCGGTGGCCATAATGAACATCAGGCCGCAGGTCTGTTTGAGCGAGGTAAAGAGGATGGGAGGCAGATCCTTTATCCTCAGTTCCCTGTAAAGAAAGCCAAGGGCTGCGGCGTATAAGGTGGCAATTACGGCAGCCTCGGTCGGGGTAAAAAAACCCGAGGTAATGCCGCCGATAATGATCACCGGCGTCATCAAGGGGAGGAAGGCTGCCTTGGTGCTGGCGATGATTTCCCGCAGGTTGGCACGGGGATCCTTTGGCAAATTGCGTGGGCCGGCCATTATGTAAATGGCCAGCATCATGGCGATACCCATAACCACCCCTGGGACGGCACCGGCGAGAAAAAGCCTGCTCACCGAAACCGAGGTGATTGCACCGTAGAGTACGAAGGGGATCGACGGTGGAATGACCGGTCCGATAGTTGAGGCCCCGGCGACAATGGCGGCGGATATCTTCGGTCGGTAGCCGGCATCAACCATGGCGCGGTGCTGGATTTGGCCGAGACCGGCGGCGTCGGCGACGGCTGAACCGGACATGCCGGAAAAGATCATCGACGAAACGACGCTGACTTGCCCGAGCCCACCCGGGACATGGCCGACCAACGCCCTGGCAAAACGAAATAGCCGCTGGGTGGTGCCGCCGACGTTCATCAGATTGCCGGCGAGGATAAAAAAGGGAATGGCCAGCAGGGTAAAGCCGGTGGTGCCCGAATACATGCGTTGCGGCAACATGGCGAGAAAGCTTATCTGCCCCTGAGCCACAAAGAAGATAACAGCGGTCAGACCGATGGCGACAGCAATGGGTACGTCAATCATAAGCATCGCCAGTAACACTGCGAAAATAGCTAGAGTCAACATGAAAACACCTTTGCCACTTTTTCAAAATTGACAGCCTTATATGCTGGCTTTTTCCGCTATCTCCATGAACCTCTTGAAGTTGTCGGCACCAACACGGGCCTTAACCTTGTCCCAGGCCGGACCCATGGCTGCTTTCCATGGTCCGAGGTCGGGACGGGAAACGATGATGCCCTTATTTGTCTCAAGGTCTTTCAGCTGGATCGCCTCATTGTCGCGGAGGAGCTTGCGGGCGAACTTGGCTGCATTATTCGATTCCTCGGAAACAATTTTTTGCTGCTCCGGGGTCAGTTTGTCCCAGCTCTTTTTGTTGATGACGTTGACGTTCGAACTGTAGGTGTAGTTGAGGATCGACATGTACTTCTGGGTTTCGTAAAGCTTCAGGTCATAGATTGTGCCGATGGGGTTTTCCTGACCGTCAACCACACCTTGTTTCATGGCCATTACCAACTCGGCAAAGGCGATGGTCTGGGCATTGCCGCCGGCGGCTTCAACAAACGCCTGGTAAGCAAAGGCCGGTGGGGTGCGAATTTTCATACCCTTGAGGTCTGCCGGCACAATGATCGGCTTTATGGAGTTGGTCAGTTGCCGAAAACCCCATTCCCAGTCTGAGAGGTGAACCAGATTTTTTTTCAGGAGTTCGGGCGTGGCCCAGGCCTTGAACTCTCCGTCGATGACCTTGTCGGCAGTTGCGTAATCCTTGAAGGCAAAAGGGGTGCTGATGACGTCGTAGAACGGCAGATGCTTGGCTAATTGATCCTGGCCCGACAGGCTCATGTCAACCGCGCCCATGATGACCTGCTCCAACACCTCCGGTGGATTACCCAAGGCATTGTTGCCGAAAATGGCGATTTTTACCTCGCCGTTGGTACGTTTTTCTACGTTGGTCTTGAATTGGACAGCGGCAATGCCGCAGGGATGGGTGTCCGAGGCAAAGTGACCCAGTTTGAGTTCAACTGCCGAAAACGCGCTGGTCGTTGAGCCGAGTGTCAGCATCGTTGTAAGAGTCAGGGTGGCGAACGCCAGACCTGCAATCTTGTAACCAATCTTCATGAGATACCTCCATCTGTGTTTGAGCGGGGCAACCCCAATTCTTGCCGTGAAAGCCCGTGGTGGGCTCCGGCGATTCCAAAGGTGTTTGCGTAGAATACCATCAAATAAATTATTAAAAATGAAATATCCTACATTTGTTGTAGATTTACTACAAGTAGCTCCCTTGTCAATTGAAAAGTGCAGGCGGCTGAAATGGGGTGCATAAGCGACCAATAACTCCGAGAAACAGGGTAAGCGATTAAAGAAACAGCGGCTTAATATGCCGAACAAACAGGTTGTCGCGGACTTGTTTACCGACCAGTTCCCGGTGGTTTTTCAATGCCCCGAGATATGCCTCGCCCAGTTCTGCCGCCACTTTATAACCAACATGAAGAAGCTGGCGGAGATTGCAGTCGTAATCCGGGCAACTCTGGTCGTGGCGGATGGCTCGGGCGAGGCGATCGTGGTCCCAGGCCGCAACCGTCACAGGGAGTGGGAGTGCGCCACGATCGATATCAATTACGCTGGCATAAGGCTGGCAAAGTGGTTCGAAACGATCATAACTTGCAGCATAGATTTTTTTCACCATTGCCGCAGCCTCGCCGCCCGCCTCGGCGAGACCGATCAACTCTTCAAGCCAGGTGGTGCCGGCCGTCTTGATGTGGACCCCAGTGCCAAGTGCAGTAATAGCACGGCGGATGCCTGGATAGATCAAGAATTTGTCGCTGCCGCTGTGGACGGAGAGCTTCAGGTCGGCGGGCAGACCAAAGTCGCTGATCGCCCGGCGGATGACGCAGAGGTCGTCGCTGAATTCCTGGTTAAAGCGGTTGACATCGCCTTGGTAATCGACGCCCTTGTTGAAGCGGCCGGTAAATTTGGGGGCGATGGTCTGGACCGGAACTTTATATAAAGCAATGGCGGCGAGGATGAAAAATAATTCCTCGGGAGTTTGCGGCTCGGCAGTCTCATCCATTGATATTTCGGTGATAAAATTGCCGGTGCCTTTCTTCGTCTCGATATGGCGGTAGACGGTTGCCGCCTGTTGTACGGCAAAGAGGTATTTTTCGCCGATTGCCGCCAGTTTTTCGGAGGTTACTGAAAGTGGCTCGACAATGCCTTCTATGGACAGCCTACCGTTATAGCGGGGGAATCGAGCAACAAAGTCGGCAAGATCGGCGTCAGTTGCTGTTTTACCGATGAAGTCGGCAACATCGATGGTGAAAAAGTCGCTTGGCTCGATAAAGGCATCGACATTGGTCAAATTGATATGGTCGGCATCGACATGGTATTCAATGTTGCCGGCCGCTGCCCGGATCGCCTCGTCTGCCTCATGTCGGACATCGGCAGGGCTAGTGCCGACGATATTGTGTTCGCGCTGCGATTTGTTCCAGACAATTGCGAGCTCAACACCCAAGCTTTTGGCCATGGTGATGGCCTCAAGTTGAGCTGCGCCCTGCAGGCCGAAGCGGTCGCCGGTTCCGAAGGAGTATTTGGCAAGTTTCATAGGTGATTTCCCCAGGAGAGATCGTTTTTTTATCGGCTGTAAGCCGTTGAAATGGTGGCGCCGCCGCTGCCGGTCCAGTCGGTATGGAAAAATTCGCCGCGTGGTTTGTCGATTCGTTCGTAGGTATGGGCGCCGAAGTAATCGCGCTGGGCCTGGAGCAGATTAGCAGGCAGCCGCGCCGTGCGCAGGCCGTCGTAATAGGCCAGGGCCGCCGACAGGCAGGGGGCGGCAATGCCGTAGCTTGCAGTAAGGCCGATGATCGCCCGCAGGTCGGTCTGGGCCTGGTTTATTTCGGCGGTAAAGGACGGAGCAAGGAGTAGGTTGTTGAGCGTTGATTCTCGGTCAAAGGCCTCGGCGATCCGGTCGAGAAAGACCGAACGGATGATGCAGCCGCCTCGCCAAATCCGGGCGATGGTGGCGAAATCAAGATTCCAGCCGTGCTCCAGCGATGCCTCGCCAAGAAGAGCGAACCCTTGGGTGTAGGAAATAACCTTGGCGCAATAGAGCGCCCGTTTCAGTTGCTGGAGCACCTCGTCGACATCGCCTGTGAAGCCTGGTTTGGGTCCAGCCAGGGTGGTGGCTGCCCGAAGACGCAGCTCCTTTTGTGCTGAAATGCAGCGGGCAAAGACCGATTCGCTGATCAGCGACAAGGGCACTCCGTTGTCGAGCGCAGCATTCACCGTCCATTTGCCGGTACCTTTTTGCCCGGCGGTATCGAGGATGAGGTCGACGGTTGGTCTACCGTCTTCTTTTTTATGGCCGAGAATGGCGGCGGTGATCTCGATGAGGTAACTCTGCAATTCGCCTTTGTTCCAGTCGGTAAATACCCGGTGCATGGCATCAGGAGAAAGGCCGAGGAGTTCCCGCATGATCTGGTAGGCCTCGCAGATGAGCTGCATGTCGCCGTACTCGATGCCGTTATGGACCATTTTGACGAAATGACCGGCCCCGTCGCCGCCCATCCAGGCGCAGCAAGGTTCGCCGGCTCCGGCTTTCGCGGAAATTACGGTGAAGATTTTTTCAAGGTGCGGCCAGGCGGCAGCCGATCCACCCGGCATGATCGACGGGCCTTTCAGTGCTCCTTCCTCGCCGCCGGAGACGCCTGTACCGATAAAGAGAAAACCCTTGTCTTCCAGGGTGCGGGTCCGGCGAATGGTGTCGTGAAAGTTGGAATTGCCGCCGTCGATGACGATATCGCCGGGATCAAGGTGGGGGAGTAATTGGTCGATAAATTGGTCGATCGCGTCACCGGCCCTCAGCATCATCATGATCTTACGCGGTCGCTCAAGGCCTGCGACAAAGTCTTTCACCGTATGGAAACCGTGTATTGCTTTGTCCTTTGCCCGATCGGCAAGAAAGTTGTCGACCTTGGCCGTGGTGCGATTGAAGACGGCAACGGAAATGCCGTGGTTTGCCATATTAAGCACCAGGTTTTCGCCCATGACGGCAAGACCCGCGATCCCTATCTGTGACATGTGCTGCAGCATTTTTTTTCCTTGTCTTGTGACTGTTGCAGCCAGGTGACTATCTCTTTTGTGAGCATTTCAGGGCTTGGTCCGATGGGCAGGGTCAAGCCGTTTTCCGGCTCCTCCATGGTGGCGAGCTGGCTGGTTAACAGGTCTTTATTCATATATTGGTGGTTTCGTCCCTCGATTCGCTGTCGCAGCAGGTCGAAATCGCCTTTCAGGTAGACCGAGATCACCTCTCGGTCATCGACACCAAGGCGGTCGCGATATTTTTTTTTCAAGGCTGAGCAGGCCAGCACTAGATTTTCTCCGGCAGTCTTTCTCTTATCAATCCGTTCTCTCAAGGTTGTTAGCCAGCCCTGCCGGTCTTCGTCGTCAAGGGGAATGCCGTCGCGCATTTTCTCGACGTTTTCCTTGGGGTGAAAGTCGTCGGCGTCGTCGAAGGGCCATGCCAGTCGCTTTGCCACCAGTTTGCCGATGGTGGTTTTGCCGCAGCCCATCGGGCCGATGATAACGAGTATCATGGCTGATTCTCCAGCGGCGCAATGCCGAAATAGTCAACTGCGTTGCGGTAGCTGATATCGCGGATCGTTTCGCCGATCAGTGCGAAATCATCGGGGAGTTCGCCCCGTTCCATGTCGCCGCCAAAGAGGTTGCAGAGCACCCGGCGGAAATATTCATGCCGCGGATAGGAAAGAAAGCTGCGTGAATCGGTGAGCATACCGACAAAGCGGGAGAGGAGCCCCATATTTGACAGGGCGTTTAGCTGACGCACCATGCCGTCCTTCTGGTCGTTAAACCACCAGCCGGATCCGAACTGCATCTTGCCGGCAATGCCGCTACCTTGGAAGTTACCGATGGCCGTAGCAATCATCTCGTTGTCGCAGGGATTGAGGATGTAAAGAATTGTCTTGGTCAGTTTCTCCTGGGTGTCGAGGCGGTCAAGGAGGCGACCGAGGGACTTGCCCATGGAAAAGTCGCCGATCGAGTCGTAGCCGGTATCCGGACCAAGGTTCCTGTAAGCCCGACTGTTTTGGTTACGCAGGGCACCGAAGTGGAATTGCTGGGTCCAGCCCCGGTAATGGTCGAGGAGGGCAAACTCCACCAGCATTGCCGATTTGAAGGAACGGATTTCCGAGGGAGTAATGGTTTTACCGCTGCGGACCTTGGCAAAGGTCGCCGCCACCTTGGCCGTGGTATAGTTTTCGGCGTAGGGTTCTTCCAGGCCGTGATCGGAGAGTCGACAACCCATGTCGTGGAAAAAGGTGTGGCGGCTGGCCAAGCAGTCGATGAAGCGGCTGTAGTCTCCGATATCGCGGTTGCAGATTTCCGCCAGTCGGTCGACCCAAAGGTTGAAGGCGGATGGGTCGTCAACCGCCATGGCCTTGTCGGGCCGAAAGGACGCCAGAACCTTGACCTGAAACGAAGCATCGTTGGCAAGTTTTTGGTGATGCTCCAGGTTGTCGAGGGGATCGTCGGTGGTACAGACCACCTTCACCCGCATCTTTTTAAGGAGCCCGCGGGTGGAGAAATCATCTCCCTGCAGCATTTCCGAGCACTTTTTGAAGATGGCGTCGGAGGTGGCGGGTGACAGGAGGGTGTTTGTGATACCGAAGGGATTTTTCAGCTCAAGGTGAGTCCAGTGGTAGAGGGGATTGCGCAGGGTTTTTGGCACCGTCGCAGCCCAGGCCTGGAACTTTTCCAGATCTGAGGCCGGGCCGGTGATGTATTTCTCATCGATGCCGTTGGCCCGCATGGCTCGCCATTTGTAGTGGTCGCCTTGCAACCAGATGGCGGTAAGGTTGGCAAATTTCTTATCTTCGGCAATTTCGGCCACCGGGAGATGGCAATGGTAGTCGAAGATCGGCATGTCGGCTGCGTATTCGTGGTACAGCCGTTCGGCGGCTTTGCTTTCCAGAAGGAAATTGTCGTTAAGGAAGGCTTTCATGGCAGGTTTCTAAAGAATAGAGGTTGGCAGTCGATGGAGGATCTCGCCGGCTTTTTCAACAAAAAGAATGCCCTCGTCTTCCCGGTTGCGGTAACTGTCCGGATCAAGAGTTTGTGGATCGAGGTAGCCGAGATTGATTTTTTTGCAGACTTCTTCAGGAATTGCCGAGGCAAGCACCACGGCTATCCGTGGTTTTTCCTGCCCACCATCCATCCTGCCGATCCCCCGGACGTGGGTGGAGTGAGCCAGCACCCCCCCGGGAATGTCGGTGAAGCGACCGGGATCGGCGAGGAAATAGTCGCGGACGTGGTAACCGATCTTTGCCATGTACGATCCCCAGGTACGCGATACTTCGGTAATATGCGGTGCATAGATGATAAGCCGGCCACCGTCGGCCACCACCTGTTCAAGTTTATACATGACCTTGCCGCCGGTCCAAATCTCATTGTACATCGGGGGGCAGACCCCGAAAACGGTATGGAAGGGTTTTTCTTTTATGACTACGTGGACCTGTTCGGAGAGATCGGCTGCCTTGGCCCAGGAGGTGCGATAATCGCCGCCGAAAAGACCGTACAATTCCGATGATGATTTGACCACCATGGCCAGGCAGTGCACCGGTGTTTCGATAAACCGCATGGCCCGGTTGATAACCTCCCGTACCGGCGTGTGCTTGATGCCGATGGTCCCCGGACAGGTGACCACCGCCCCCAGCCAGTGGAAGGCATGGAGAAACTCGCCGCCGGAGATGCCGGGGAAAAGATATTTGGCGCCACCCGAATAACCCACCACCTCGTGCGGAAAAACCGGGCCGAGAATGAGGATCTGGTCGTATTCGAAAATAGCCCTGTTGATATCCACGGGTACCCGCTCGCTCAGTCTGCCGCCCGACAACTCTTCGATTTCCTTTGCCTCGATCCAGCCGATGCGGGCGAGGGTGTCGGGCAGATCCCAGCGGTGGTTGAGAAAACTGCTGCCCGCGAACCGTTGCTGCCGGTCCTTTTCGGAGATACCGTAAAGGTTGAGGATCTGTTCTTCCGGCAGCGGTGTGTGGGTGCCGAGGGCTACCATAAAGTCGAGGCGGGCGGCCGACTTGCCCATCAGCTCACCCAGGCAGCGAATCATCAGGGGGAGGGGGCAGGTACGGGTGGTGTCCGGAGTCAGGACCAGGACCTTCTTGCCGGCAAAGAGCTCAGCCGTGGTTGAGTCGACAATGAGCTTACGAATTTCCGCCTCGGTAAGTGGTTTATTCGGTGCGCCGATGCCGTGACTCATGGTGCGTTCCTTTAAATGTTGTGAACCAAATATCCACCGTCCACCGGGATCGATACTCCGGTAACAAAACCCGCGGCCTTGCTGCTGGCGAGAAAGACCGTCGCTCCAGCCAATTCCCCAACCTCACCGAAACGCTTATATGGGGTGTGACCGATTACTGCCCGGCCGCGGTCGGTGTAGTTGCCGGTTGTTTCGTTTATCAGCAGGTTTTTGTTCTGCTTCCCGAGGAAGAAACCGGGGGCGATAGCATTGACTCGGATGCCGAAGGGGGCAAACTCGCTCGCCGCAGCCATGGTCAGATTGAGAGCGGCGGCCTTGGCGGCGTCGTAGGCCCAGACCCCGGACAGTGGGTTGTAGGAGGCCATCGAGGTGAGGTTGATGATGCTCCCTTTTATATTTGCGGCAATCCATTCCTTGCAGAAAATCTTGGTAGGAACGACTAAGCCCGCGGTGAGGTTGAGGTCGAGGACTTCCCGGAAGGTTGCTAGGTCTATATCGACGAAAGGACTTTTACCGCGATTGCCGCCGACACCATTGATAAGGATCTCGGGCGGTGAAAACCGTTTGGTCGCGGCAGCAAACACCTCGGCCATCGCTACCTCGTCGCCGCAGTCAACGGTCATGCCGTGCACACGTTGCCGCAATGTGGGCTCGTTGTCGTAGCGGGCGGCAAAGGCCTCTATGGAAGGCTCGGTCCGGCTGAGAACGACGACGTTTGCCCCGGCGCGCAGCAGGGCGTCGGACATCACCGTGCCGATGGCTCCCGCACCGCCGGCTATAACCGCAGTCTTGCCGGCAAGGCCAAAGAGTTTTTCGATGTAGGTCATGGGTTTCTCCTGACGTTCGCCTTGCTGATAGTGGGTTGGTTTTTTAGTGGATAGTGCGTTAATGGTCGAATTTTTAGCTGAGAAGAGAAGGCTTGTCAAGGACTTTATTTACTCAGTAAAGTAATATGTTGTAATTTTCCTCCATAATTTAAGATATTGAATGTTCGGATAAAAAATGGAAATATTGAAATTTGTCGGGCGATTTTCCTAGGTTTCGCTGTTGACATAATGGCGCAATTGGTGCATTAATTCGCTCAGACAATTAAAATTTCAAGGCGGTTGGCCGAAAACGCATGGATGAATCTGTATGGAGTGAAGTATGGCGGTAGCAAATAGAGACCTGATGCGGGCGATCAACCGTTTTGCCATCCTCCATGCCATCCGCGATGCCGGAACGATTTCCCGGGTCGACCTGGCCCGGAGAACCGGGCTCAGCCAGGCGACGGTCACCGGTATTACTGCCGAATTGCTCGCTGAGGGTATGCTTCTTGAGCAGCAGAGCAGCAGATCGGATGGCGGCCGGCGGCCGGTGCCACTCGCCCTCAATCCGCAAGGTGCTTATACCGTGGGGGTTCATTTGTCGGTTGATAACATCTGTGTTGTCCTTATGGATCTCCAGGCCGGCATCATCAAGACCCACACCCGGCAACTGGAGCCGGACAGATGCGCCGCCGATGAGGTGGTTGAGCTTCTCATCGAGGCGGTGCAGACCTGTCTCTGGCAGGCTGATTTCAGTAAAAACCAAATCTCCGGCATAGGGGTGGCTATCCCCGGCCTGATTGATTCACGAACCGGTTTTGTCCACTTTGTCCCCAATTATATCTGGTCCAATATCGGCCTGGCTGATCGCTTGCGCGAGCGGATGGACGTAGCGGTGTATGTGGAAAACAGCGCCAATACCCTGGCAATCTATGAACAGTGGTTTGGCATCGGCCGTGGTACCGACAATTTTCTGCTCATTACCACCGAGCATGGAATCGGTGCCGGCTTGGTGCTGAACGGCAAGATTTATCGCGGATATCGAGGCATTGCCGGGGAATTCGGCCATACGGTGGTTGATGATAAGGGCCCGCTCTGTCGCTGCGGCCAGATCGGTTGCCTGGAGGCGATCTGTGGCAACAACGCCATTCTGCGCGAGGCGAAAGAGGTGCTCAGGCGCAAGAGCCAGGGACAAGAAGAGGGGAGGGAACTGACTATCGAGGAGGTTCTTCTCGAGGCCAAAGGCGGTAATGCTGCCTTGCGGGAGATCTACCGTCGTGCCGGACGTACACTGGGGGTCGGCATCGGCAATATCTGTAAGCTCTTCGATCCGGAAAAAATTATCATTACCGGCAAAGGTGTCCTGGCGGGTGAACTGCTTTTCGGGCCGATGCGTGAAACCCTGCCGGCCGGTATTTCCTTTGCCCGGAACGCCGATACCAGGCTCTTTATTCAGGAGTGGCAGCCGACCCTTTACGCCAGAGGGGCAGGTGCTCTGGTTTTGCAGGAAGTTTATCAAAGTCCGGCCAATCGGGTAGTACCGATTATTTGAGAAGGTTCGGTGCAGTTCTCATCGAGGGAGAGGAATATGTCTTTTTTAAAAGAAAGTACCATGATTAAGGAGCTGAAGTTTCCTGAAAATTAAAGCGCCACTATTGGGATTATATCCCACATGGGAATTGCTATCAAAGACAGGATTTCAATTTCTGTGCCATAATGAGGCTAGTTGTGGAATATATTCTTTAAATTCGGCAAGATAGGCA
>JAZDOW010000040.1:0-115651 GCA_043798185.1 Pseudomonadota bacterium
TTATAATACACCATCAGCAAACACGGGGGGAGTGCATGACGATAGACAATATCAATGTAGAAGAAACTGTCAAAAAGGTCACCGATTTGATTGCCCAGGAGAAAAATCTTTCCCCGGCGCTCAAAAGTAGCCTTGAGGTCATGATTCTGCTGATCTCGATCATGGTCAATCGTCTCGGACTCAACAGCCGTAACAGCAGTAAACCACCGGTGACCGATCCGCACCGGAAGAAAGAGGCGAGGACAGCAAGCGGCCGCAAACCAGGTGGACAGCATGGCCATATCGGCAAGACACTGAAACAAGTCGCCGATCCCGATATCGTCAAATCTATTCCGGTCGACAGGAGCCTTCTGCCGCCTGGAGAATACCGCAAGGTCGGACATGAGGCCAGACAGGTTATCGATTTGGATATCAGCACAGTGGTCACCGAATACCAGGCCGAGGTGCTGGAAGATCAGCACGGCAAAAAGTATGTCGCTCCCTTCCCGGCAGGAGTCACTCGGCCGGTACAATATGGAATCGGAGTCAAGGTCAACTCGGTGTATATGTCACAGTATCAGATGATCCCTTACAACCGTATCGAGGAACAATTCCTCGATCAGATGCAGATGCCGATCAGCGCCGGTTCCATAGTAAATTTCAATCAGGACGCCTACACTCGGCTAGAGTATTTCGACACCTGGGTCAAAGAACAATTATTCCGCTCCGCATTGGCCCACGTCGACGAAACCGGAATCAACATCGGTGGCACCCGCAACTGGTTGCACAATACTTCCAACGACAGGTTCAGTTATTTTTATCCGCACCCAAAGCGCGGCGGATCAGCCCTTGATGAGATCGGGATTTTGCCTCACTACCGGGGAATTCTTTGCCATGATCACTGGAAGCCCTATTTCAATTACGGTCAGGCCCATGCCCTGTGTAACGCCCACCACCTCCGCGAGTTGACAAGGGCCTGGGAACAAGATGGCCAAAAATGGGCCGAGAAAATGAACAAGCTGCTCCTTGAAATCAACGGGGCGGTGGATAATGCCGGCGGTTGCCTCGACCCACCCTCATCGGAGTTGTATCGAAAGCGCTACCGAAAACTCCTGGCGGAAGCCGATACCGAATGCCCCGCACCGATAAAAAGTGCAAAACACTGGAAACCGGGGAAGATCGCTAGGTCAAAGTCCAGGAATCTCCTGGAGCGGTTGAGGGACTTTGAGGACGATGTTCTCCGCTTTATTGACGATCCACTCGTCCCGTTTACCAACAACCAGTCTGAAAACGATCTCCGTATGATCAAGGTTCAGCAAAAGGTGTCGGGCTGTTTCCGTTCCATGGAAGGGGCAAAAATATTCTGTCGCATAAGAAGCTACCTGATGACCTGCAGGAAACAGGATGTATCTGCGACTGAAGCACTACGTTTACTGTTCCAAGGTAAATGGCCGGCATTCATGGAATCTGCAGAAACTTAAATAAGTGCTAAATAGTTACAAAGTCATGAGCAATACCGCCGGCCAGAACACCGAGACTTTCAAGCTTCTGAGCATGGAGAATTTGCTTCTCCAGATTAAGGCGTTCATTCTCAGTACATTTACGTTCGGCAATGTCGCGCACCATGACCAGAATACCATCTGTCGTTCCAATAATCGGACGACGCATACTAATTTCAACCCAAAAAAGGCCGCCATTTTTGTGTCGGGCATGCCATTCAAAGAGTTGTGGTGTACCTTCTGTAGTTTTTTTTAACCACTTTTCAGCATCTTCCTTGCAAAAAGGCGGGACATTCGAACTGAAGAGTTCAACTGTTGCATGGAGGGCTTCTGTGCGGGTCATGCCGTACATTTCACACATCCGCTGGTTGGCATCTACAATAGCACCACTCTCTACGTTATGAATAAAAATGGCGTCATGCACAGAATCGAAGATTGTACGGAATTTTGCCTCGCTTGACTGAATGGACTCATCAGCCTTTTTACGGTCAGTTATGTCTCGGTTGATACCAACGAGCCCGTAAATTGTTCCGTCAGGGTCCCTAAGTGGGGTTTTTACTCTATCCAGGCAAACTCTTTTGCCATCAGGATAATCGGCCCACTCTTCATAACTTATAGGCTTTTCAGCCTGGTAAACCTCAGCATCCTTCTGCATTAATAGCTCGGCAGTGTCCTTGTCATACAGGTTAAAAGCCGTTTTACCGACCACCTCGTTTTCTTTTTTGCCGACAAACTTCTCAAAAGATTTGTTGCATCCAAGGTACACGCCGTCAATATTTTTGTAGTTATTCTATAACCAATAGAAATCAAATGCAAAAATAAAATATATTTCCTCACCTTCTGGGTGGATGTATTCGTAACGATTTCCAAAAAGAGATTGTCAGCGATTCGTTAGAGAGGGAAAAAGGCCATGGTGCTCCAGTGGATTGGAGAAAAGGTGGTAACAGCTAACGGCCATGTAGGTGGGATAGGAATTTATCGAAGTATCGCTTGTGATTGTTATTTGCAAATACTATACTTCAAACGCTGTCCTGGATGTTTCAAACATCTAAGAGCTTACGGCAAATGAGGTCTGAATTGAGGTCTCAAGCTATGCTGTCGGTCAAGTTTTATCGGCGGATCTACTGAGGATGTCAAAATATTCGACCTAACAATGCAAGTTGGCTGTGTTTGCAGATAAAACCGATCGGGGTTCTATCGAGCCCCATGGGTCAGAGAGAGGAAAAATTATTATGAAAATATCCATAGAAAAAGATAACGGACTTACGGTTGTTTCCGCTTCGGGAAAAATGGATGCAGCTAATTGTGGTGAACTGGAGGGGGCACTGGATAGGATTATTACAGGCGGCGGTACCACAATCATTTTGAACTTAGATGGGTTGCTCTATATAAGCAGTGCTGGATTACGTGTTCTCCTGAAAACGGCGAAAAATTTACGGAGCGCCGGGATATTCGTCCTCTGTGCTTTAAGCGAAAATGTTAAGGAAATCATTGAAATGTCCGGTTTCTCCAATTTTATGAACATTTATTCTGACATCAGTGCAGCTAAATTGGCAATCAGATCGTTATAATTGGTACACATTGAAGAATACATTCTCAGATGATATGGGCATCGAGCAGCATAAGCTGAGAGAGATACAATCAAACGTCAACCACCGCAATTATACAAGGTAATGGACGGGATTAATCACAGCGGGGAATCATTTGTTCTTGATTAGATAAATATAATTTCTATCGTTAGCTCTTTTATAGTGTACTCGGTCCATAAACTGTTTCACAAAAAATAACCCTAGTCCACCGACTTCTCTTTCCTCAAGCGATGTATTCAAGTCAGGAGTATCCACCTCAAGAGGGTTAAAGGGAACTCCCTGATCGGAAATGCATATCGTTATTGCATCGGGATCACTGGTGAAGACTACATCAATTAAGGTTTGAGGGGCAAGCTGGCCATGGTAGATAATATTGGTTGCAATTTCTTCCACGACTAGACAAACCTGCATGACTGTCTTTGAAGATACGTCTTCAGCATTCATCCGGCGTTCGATAAATTCCAGGATACTTGGAATACTTGATAGAACGGGCCGGTAGCTTTCTTTCATCACTGGCGTATTGGCCTCGGGAAATGAGAAAATCGGTAAAAGAGGATCATGACTGTCTCGGCAAGTGTCCTGAGATTTCTAGCTTCCATAACCTTCCTATCTTTATAATCTTACCTTAGTAAATGGAGCAAGGCGAGTCATGTATGTTGGTTGTTTACTGAATCTGCTCTTTCAGCTTAATAAGCAATGAAGACACCATACCACAGGAGAAACAGATCGACTACTCCAGCACCATCTCGTGGAAATAAATAATACCGTTAGCCAACCAAGGAAGTGTAAAGTGACTCTACGATGACGCGCATGCTGTGATTATTTGAAAATATTAAGGCGTTTTATTGTGTTGCAGGGCTGGCTGTGGTCTTTCTATCTCGGGGGAAGTGGTATAGAATTTTGCATCCTTATCAGAAAGTTTCCCTTGGTTCATCAGGAACCGGATCTGCTGACTATTGATAGTTCGAGGCCTTCCAATGGATTTGGCGGGAGCGGCATCCTGCCATGACCTTTCAAGTTCACTGAAACGGTGCAGGGACAGGGCAGAAATTACCAGCACCATGGTGGTGACTGCGAAGATGTATGCCATTTCATTTTTTCGCATTACGACACCTGTCACATTGCAGACAATCCAGTTCAGAGTGGTTGCGCACTCCGAGATCACACAATTCTGGTCTGGTTTTAGGGAGAAAGTATCGGAGGAGTCGCATTCCGCTCAAGAGTGAGAGAAATGCACCGGCTGGGCACAGATTACGGCACCAGAAACGTCGGAAAAACAAGGAAAAAACGAGGATAGATAGCGCGAGGATAGTCACCATTCGGCCACGGGCCGCACCAAAAATTGTGATAAGCGGATCGGCGTGAAGTACGGAAAAATCACGGGTGAGTGCAAATAAGAGGACAAGGAGAAAGAGCAAAACGTACTTTCCGAAGCGACCATAGCGCCAGACCTGCCTCCGAGGATCGGGGAAAAATCGCACCGGCCGGAGATCACCGAGGAATTCTTGTAATGCACCGAAGGGGCAGAGGTATCCGCAGTAGACATTACCAAAAAGAATGACTACGAGAGGAATGGTCACTACAAGGAAAAATCCGCTGCTCGTTATTTCCCAGGAAAAGTTGCCGGAGAGAAGAGCCATGACCTGCTGGGATGTATACTGAAGATTGAGCACTATACCGAACAAAACCAACGATATCAAAAGAATGGATCGCCTCAGCCAACGGTGCGGCCGGTAGCGTGCGGCAAGGGTCACCACTGTCCATAGCAGCAGTGCGGTAAATTGCCAGGATGGCACGGACGCAAAGGAGGCGGTGGCGGCAGCCTGACTGGAGTGACCGAGTACGACCTCGCCGAAAGCGGTTGTCGATCGGGTGAGTGTTTTCATAATGGCGGCGGAGGACATCGTTGCTCCGGACACCGCGTCAATGCCCTGGAGTGGCATGGCAGTGAACATCTCGCGGTCCTTGAGACTCTCCAGCCAGTTCCTGAGAAAGATCAGATAGACAGGGGTTTCGTTTGACCTGAGAAGCCTAAAGTCCTTCAAAATACCATGATCGTCAAGCCAGATCGCCAGAGGGATTTCTCCACCATAACCCCTGATCCCTCGGGCAAGCGGTGCGGAGGGAAAAATATATCCTCCAGGCACATGGTAATAAAGAAAGGTCGAACCGTCAGTGAGGGTGGCCTTGAGCTCTTGACCCTGACGAATGTTCTTTTCCATCTCAGCTGCAGCGACTTGAAAGTATTCGACCGCCTTGCCACTTTGTGTGGTCTGGAAGCCTTGGGAGATGAGCAGGGAAAAGGCTCCGACACCAAACAATAGATAACCGAAGGGGCGTCGGAAACGGTCAAACCAATCGTATGATATGTCAGAAACAAGCGTGGGTTTCCTCAATAGGGAGAGAAGATTGGCGGCAAACACCGTGGTCATCAGGATTATCAGCGACGTTTTCACTCCCAGAAGGGGCAATAACAAAAGGCCGGTGGTCAACGCCCCTGCCGCGCCGCCAAGGTGATCAAGCAATTCCAACCGTCCTGCTGCTGTCTCTACCCTATATCCGCCGGTATTCAAACACCCGGCTGCCAAGGGAAAGTAGAAGCCGGACAAAATCCCCACGGCGAGGAACAACAGACTGAGAGCCGGCCGAGAAGCCTCCAGGGGAGAGCAAAAAATCAAGGCAGAGAAAAAGATCGTCTCGAAAACGGTTATCATCATGATGATGTTGGAAAGAGTAAAATTCCGACGCAGCAGGAGTCTTTCACATGTGACTCCACCGACGGCCGACCCAAGCATGAATAAGGACGAGATCAGCCCAATATCGAGGTAAAGGGAGCCAAAGCGAACCTGATAGCAAAACATGAGCACAACCGTCGCCGACATGCCCACCAACCCAGCTATAAAAAGGATCACTTGGATATCAAAGAGATTCGGAACCTTATCCTTTTCTTGCCCTTGAAGAGTTTCAGGAAGCCTCTTCAGGAATACAAGGCGCAAGAGGCCATAAAGTAAGATCCCGGCAAGGCAGATCCACGTTCCATTGTCGACCAGGAAGGCTGCGATTCTGGCAACAGAATCCATACCGGCACGACGGAGAGTCAGAA
This sequence comes from Pseudomonadota bacterium, assembly GCA_043798185.1. GTDB lineage: Bacteria > Desulfobacterota > Desulfobulbia > Desulfobulbales > Desulfocapsaceae > Desulforhopalus_A. The sequence continues at coordinate 6,171 of JAZDOW010000040.1, forward strand.
GAAGATCAAAGAGGAGGGCTTTGGGGTGATCATCGGTATTTACGAGAAAATGCTCGCCATATTTTTCTTGCGCTTCGTGGTATCTACCTTTTTGAAAGGAGATTCGATCCTGGGGAAAGGAGGTAAACAATCCCTCCTTCGGATAGAGTTGCGAGGAGCCTTGAACGGCTGCTAACCGACTGACAAGTTGGGTGGGCAATTCACTGACGACATTTGTCTTCGAGGCAAACAGAAAACTCTCATCACCCGGCTTCAGCGCCACCCAAGGAAAGACTGATGACAGGGTTGTCAGAGTTGAGGCACCCTTTAATACTTGTTCGCCACTGAGATAATTGGCACCTCCGGATAGCCTGACAGCACAGACTCCATCCTGGGCAAGAACGTTTTGGACCTGAAAAAAGAAGGCCGTGGAATAATAGCGGTTGAGAACGAGGGTGGTTGGCTCAGGGAGATTGACAAGCACCAGATCGAACTTCTTTGTGGTTTCCCTGAGGTAGGTTCTCACCTCCTGTCGGGGGACATCGATATTGCCAAAGGCCTTGCGAATTCTACTGGGTAACACCGTAAACAATCTTTCTGGAAAATCCGGGTCGGGGTAAAGCCAAACTATCTCCTGGATCTGTGGGAGGAGTCGAAGACGTGTGGCGATCGCCGGACCACCTGGACCGACAATCAGAACTCTTGTGGTCCGTGGATTTTCTGCGATCGCCCAGGCAGTCACTTCCGAGGCATGTTCCTCCTCGGGAAGGGTTTCAATCACCCCCCCTTCGGTCATGACGATGAAATCGCCAGCCCTTTCTCCGTACAGATATCTAGCCTGGGCGGTGATGAAGCTGCCCAGATAGGTATCGACCGGCAGTAATCGACTCCATTGGTTGCGGGCAGCGCGGTTTGCAGCAAGATGGCCGGTGATGCCCGCAGCTAAAACTGCCGTCGCTACGCAGATGGCGAGTGGCCCCCACCACAGTGGATGCATCCTCGCCTGAAAAAAGTGGGCCAGTATGGCAGCGGTAAACATCAAGGCGGCATAAAGAAAAACCTTCTCCCCTGGTATGCCCAATGTAAGAAGTCCGGTTACAAAAAGTCCGCCAATGAAACCTCCAATTGTTTCGATGATATAGACGCGGGCGACTGGCAGGACGAATGTCTCGGCCACCCAGGTGCAGGCCATGGAGAATAGAAATCCACTCAGAAAACTCGTGGGGGAGTTGGCAAGCGCGGTAAATAATAAGAGCGACGGCAAAGGCACCAGGATAAAGGATTCCAGGTCGAGAATCGATCTGGAGCTTACGATCAGCAGGTGTTGACCGAGAGAGGCAGGGAGATACAGCAGGGAAAAGAAAAGAAAGCGTGAGAGTGCGGCGGGATAGTGGAGGGTAATAAAACGGCCGACAACGGCACCGGCTCCGACCCAGATCAGCCATGATCCGAAGAAAGTCCCGACGGCGATCTCATTGCCTTCAAGCGTGGCGAGAAAATCACGAAACAGCAAGGTTTGTGAAACCAGAGCAAAGAAACCCAGTGCGGCAATGGGAATCTCTGCCGCAAATCTTCTCATAAATCGTTCTCGGCGAAAACGATGGCCTGAAAGACAGTAAACGACGCGCCCTTCTCCCAGGCATTGGCGGGCAGGCCGGCTTTTCGCGCAAGCTGCGAAAGCATTTCCTCGAGGCTCCAGCCTTGTTCCGGGGCAACCTGGGGAAGGAAAACGGCACTTCGATCATTTTTGTGCAAAACGACTCCGTCCCGACCGAGAACGATGTCCCGATAAGAGGGGACCGACCTTGAAGGGGTGAGGGCAGAGATCTCGAAGGAGAGTTGTTCGAATTCATCCTTACTCACGGGAGAAAATCTGTAATCATGCACCGCCGAATCGATGGCTCGCTGCATGACCGCCTCATACACCGGTCTTGTCGGGGTGATTTCGCCTATGCAGCCCCTGAGGTTCCCATGCTCTTTCAGGGTCACAAAGGCACCCATGATCTGCTGCATGCCGGGGGTGATCTGTATGCCGAGTTTTTCGGGTGTAGGAGCTGAGCCTCTCTCCAAATAGTAGCGCAACGTGCCTTTGGCGAGAGCCATGAGCCGGATCTTGTCGTCCTTTGATAATCCAGGGCTCACAGCCATTTTCTCGGTAAATGCCTCCCAGTTGCCGATGACTGCAGCGCTCAGGTAGCTGACCGAAGTGGAAAAATCATGGGTCTTGGCTCCGGAGGTTTCATAGTGCAGCAGTTGGATGCGACTTTCTGCCGGGAGCAAGGCCAGCAATACCTCGATCACCGCTCTACCACAGATGGTAGCTCCAGCTTTCTGTACATAGGCACTAAAACCATCGAGATCTTTCTCTTCGATACGTTTGAAGGCTCCCATGTCAAGCTTTTTCAGATTTTCCTGGATATCTGCAGTAAAGGGAAGATAGTCGAAATTGCTGCCATAGTGGGTAAAATCGCTGGATGCTATCACCACAGTATCAGGGGTTAGATGCTGTCGAAGGATGTCGGCGATTGCTACTGCCGAAGCACGGTCGAGTCTGCCGACGACAATAGGGACAAACTGGAACTCCGCCAATCTTCGTTGCAAGACCGGGAGCAAAATCTGGACACTGTGTTCGTTTTCATTGGCTGCCTTGATAATATGAAAGTACGGAGATTTCAGCAGTTCCCTTACCAGATCGACATCCAGCGGCGTTTCACCGAGCGGAGTTGCATAGTGAGTGGCATCCGGCACACTCGCTGAATTTTTCATGAAAACATGATGGGAAGGCCCAAGCATAATAACTCTGCGGATTGTTCTCATATCAAGCTGCTTAATCCCGTAGGCAGCAGTCTGTCCCGACCACTGCAGTCCGGCATGGGGGAGAATGAGCGCAGAGATCGGGCCAAGGCTTTTGTCGGGAACGTTGTCCAGATATCCATCGATTTCCTCCGACAGCTTCTTCGGGTCAGCTGTAAACCAAGTCCCGGCGAGGGGTGAGGGAAAGACCTTTTTTTCTCTGATGGTTTTGTTGTTATTGTTTGGTGATACCATGGTCGTTTGTCCATTTTGGGTAGTAGGTTTTGCTTCATTGCGAGCGTTTGCCAAAGAGACCGGCAGGGTGAGCCCCAAACAACTCACAAGAAAGAGAGTGGCAGCTAGCTTTATGTGCATCGTCATGAACTCCTGTCGAGTGGATGATTTTACTGAGAACGCGAAAAATCGACAAAAAATCACCTTTTACCTAACCGATTTTCAACCGGCCCATTTGCCCGGATGTCGAATACTCCCGTAATCGAGAGGACGAACAGGCCCGGGATACTTTTTCCCCTGCTTTGCCCGAATGACTCGCGTATTTTCCGCTTGCCGAATCAACCGTGTTATCGGTAAGGCAATAATCGCGAACAGCGCCGAAATCTTAATCAAAAAGCCTCTGCGACTCATACCCACACGCCGTATATCTCGTGATTGCAACGCGGACACCTCCCGTTTTCGATGATGTTTTTGAGGATTTGGTAAGCTCGACGCTCAACCACCAGTTCACCACATTGCGGGCAGAAAGTGTTTTGCCCGTCGGGAACCAGTATGTTGCCGAGGTAAACGTAATAAAGTCCTGCATTTCTGGCTATTTCTCTGGCTCTGAGGAGTACCGTTGCCGGAGTTGGAGGAAGATTCTTCATTTGATAGTTGGGGAAAAACCTGGAAAAATGGAGTGGTATCTCGCGGCCGAGGTTGTCGACAATCCACAGGCAGAGCGCCTTGATATCCTGATCGCTGTCGTTCAACGTCGGGATGAGGAGGTTGATTACCTCGATATGGAGCCCGACGGCTCTTGCGGTAACCAGGCTGTCTAACACCGGTTGTAGTGTGGCGTCACAGATTTCCTGATAGAACCTGTCGGAAAGTGCTTTCAAGTCGATTCGTACTGCATCAACCTTTTCGCACAGTTCCGTCCATGGCTGGTGATTGATATATCCGGCTGTAACCAGGGTATTTTTTAGTCCTGCTTGCCGCACGCAGACTGAACTGTCCGAAGCATATTCGTAATAGACGACCGGGTCGGTATAGGTGTAAGAAACCGATTGGCAGCCGTGTTCCATTGCCAACCTCGGAATCTCGACCGGAGAAAGCAGGGAGGAAGGCACTTCTTCCGGATTTTGTTGGGAAATTTCCCAATTTTGGCAGTTTTTGCAATGCAGATTACAGCCGACGGTGGCAAGTGAGAGGCTCTGCGAGCCGGGAAGAAAGTGGAAAAAGGGCTTTTTCTCGATCGGGTCAACATGCACCGTACAGGGATGGCCGTACGACACCGCCAGCAGTTTGCCGTCCAAGTTGACCCTGATGCGGCACTCGCCGCTCTGACCGGGTTCTATCATGCATCGTTTTGGGCACAAGTCGCAGCGGATTATCATCGTGGCGGCCAGGAGTTGATGAGAGATAGAGCTATTTCAGTTAAGAGGCGCGGCGCAATCGTCGGTGTCGGCTGGGAAGAGGTCCTCGAGGGAGATATTCACTTCAAGGACCCGCTCTTCTCTTTGTACCTTCATGGGGACACTGGAACCCGCCGGGCCTCGCAGAATAAAACGCAAGGGTACAATTGGATGGCTCGGACCAACCGTCTGCCCAGCCACCTCGACAATGATATCACCGGCAACAAGGCCGGCCTTGGCCGCCGGACTGTTGTTGGAAATGAAAGAGACCATCGGTTGGTTGTTTTCCGCCCGACCGATAATCAGGCCTGATTTGTCGCGTGGATAGACGAAATTGAAATTTTTGCCCTCTTCAAGGATGATTTTCTGTTCGGGATAGTTAAGGAACAGGTGGAAATGACGCAGGGTGGAGTTGCCGAGATTGCCGCCAACTTCGCCCAAGGCTGTCGCGCCTACGCCTTTTTCAACGGGAATGGAAATGAGTGGTCGAAGAAGCTGGAAACGGTCTATCTGCAGGCAATTAAACTGGACGTTCATCTCACGGGACAGGCCGGACATACCCTGGCTGACGATTTCTACACCCGCTCTTTTGAGAAGGCCGTTCTTTTCGGCAAAGAGATAGTGGATGGAGCTGTGGTAGGAGCCGAGGTCAAGGCTCCAAAGGCTGTTGTACTTGCCGTCAATGTTCACCGGCAGAGTGAAGGTCCGGTACTTGAGAGGCGCATCGATTACAGCTCCAGATCCTTTGTAAGCAAAGGATTCAGGAGTATGAAAGGTCACCTGTTGCAAGTCGTAATTTATTTCCACCACAAAGCGGGAAAGAAAATCGTAACCGAGAATGCCGACCATTGCCGGTTCGTAGCTTCTGGCAGCCAAACCTTTGGATACATACATTTTCTGGTTATCAAATGTGATGGCTCCTACCTGATGTACGGGTACCTTAACGAAGGAAAGATCAAACAGTTCGCCGAAACCATAACCCTTGATGCTGCCTTGAATGTCGAGGCCAAGTTTCTCGGCGTATTCTTGATCCATAACCGACATTGAGGCTCCGCTGTCAAGTATCCAATATTGGGTGTCGTCGCCTATGGTGACCGGCAGATAGATGAGGTTTTCAATGAGTTCAAAGGGGATCGTTTCCGAGGTGTCGCCGTTTTGGAAATGAAAGTTTTTCTCTTTTTTTGGCGGCAAGAAAAGCGTTTCGGCAACAGGCTGGTTGCTTGCGTAATGGTCGGTCCAGATTTCTTCGGTCTTTTCCCAGGGATGAAAGGTGTTGTGCTGGTGAAAGGGCAAAATTAGGCCATCCACCGATTTGAAATCGTCATAAAGACTTTCTGTTACCATGTCCGGTTGATGATACAGGGAACGGACCATGAACATGGTCTGGGTGTCGAAGAAGAAGTGGCCACGATCGCTGTTGATGGTATTACTCAATACGACCTCGTAGCAGGGTCGGTTTTTGACGACCGCTATTCCGGCGTAGGTCATGGAAAAATTAGGCGATTTCCGGTCGAGATGATCATATCGATCAAGCAGTGTACTGATGCGGCGGCGCTTCAGGGTCTCCTCGTCCCTGACGATGAGCTGTTGGCCATTGGTGTCGTAAAACCAGGAAAAATCGCCGCTGTCACCCTCGATCTGGGAAATGACCGAATAGTCCTCTTCGGTGCGGTATTGCAGAGGCCGTTTTTCCCAATGTTCAAAAGTGCCCTGCAGACCGTCATAGTGTACTCGGCCCGCACTTTGGCTGTTGACGATACTTTTAAGAAGGTCCAGGCCGCCAATTGCCTCATAGTGGCGTTGCATGATCTGATAGGGGTCGGAGAGATCGATACTCTCCTCATTTCCAAACGTCGGCAGGGCATAGAGGAGAATGAAAAGAACAAAGAAGGTCCTGGTGGAAAGCAGACGAATGTGCATTGTTTGTAACCCTATCGAACCATGACCTCGACCCGTCGATTTCGCGGTTCAGCAATGTTGTCGGCGGTAGGAATGAGCGGGTTTCCTTCGCCATGGTAGATGATAGTCATATCCTCTTTTTTGATGTTTTCGGCGTTGAGGATATCGTAAACCATTTTAGCTCGTTGCAACGAGAGGTTGCGGTTGTAATCGTCATTTCCCGTCCGATCGGTATGGCCGATTACCGAGATATCCCGGGACTGACGTTTTTTGATGGCCACCAGGATGTCGCCGATAAGCTTTTTCGATTCAGTAGTTAATTCATTGGAATTGAACTGGAAATAGAGGATAAAACTTTCAGGCACGAGTGGGTGAACCCGCAAGGCGTCCTGAAATATTAATTGGCTTTCCTCTTTGCTGATTGGCACCGGGGCTGAAGGAGTGGAGTTGTGATCGTCGATGAAAATAGCCATGCCTTTTTCATCCAGAATTTCTGTTCCTTTATCGGTTGCAATTTTTAAAGCTCCGACGGAACCGTCGTTTGATGGGGTAAGGACGATGAAGCTTTCCTTGGCGCTGCAACCGGTCAAGAGGGCAATGACAATGAGTACAATCAAGCTTTTCCAGTTCATAAAGCACTCCCTGTGAGGAGGTAAAGATTTTTCGTTGTTAGTGGAGAGCACTCTAGGGGTTTCTCACCCAAGGCTAGAGTCCTATTCAGTAAACTTTGCCTTGAAACTGGTGTCCTCTTTAAGCATACTTATTCTTCCGACCGGTGTATCCAGTTCAACAGCATGCGGTGCCAGCTTGCCAAGTAAACCCGACTGGTATACAAAAGTACCATGCTGCATATTGATGCGCATGGCATATTCGTTGGTGGCTGGGGCAAAGGTGAATTTATCCATTGAAACCCGACTGATTGGTCCCATCGAAATCAATGTATTGTCTTCGAGCAGGATTCCTATCGCTCCGTCCGAACCGGTAAGGAGAGTGTCGCTTTGATAGAGGAGATCATTGGGGAACGCCGGCTTGGTCTTGCCATCTCGAAGGATGGAAACCAGGCCTCGAAGTCCTTTGACCTTGCCGATCACTTTTTGTTCGGCAAAAACCGAGAAAGAGAGGGTGCCAAGAAGTAAAACAGCCAGACAAAAACTCCAAGCAGTTTTTTCCATCGCAAGTCTCCAGTATCAGGACCATTCTGTGATACTTTGCCATGATCCCGAGAATCGGGATATCAAAAAGTCTTCGCAAAAAACCTGCAAATATTTTTTGTGAGTGACTCATCCAGCAACGTATGCGGTGTTACAGTTCTTTAAGACTCCTCTCGGCGTAGCTTTTAAGCTTTCGATCAGGGGCTTCGCTTGCCACCTTGCTTAAAGTGGCTTTATACTTGCCCTGACCTGATGCCCCCAATGCCTTGCAAAGCCAGGATAAGGTGTCAACACTATCATTGCGTTGCTTGCCGGATGCCTTATATCCTCTGAGCAGAACGCTTTCTACTACGTCAAGTACCACAGTGTCGCGAAGTTTTGCCCTGACCATGAGTTGGGCCGCATCTTTTTGTTGCCTGGTATCGTTTGATTCAAGCATCCGAATATATTTGGCCTGTTGGGAAGTCTGCTGACTGCTCTGTTGTGTTTGCTGCTGTGGCTGTTGCTGTGGTGGTGGTGGTGGTGGTGGTGGTGGTGGTGGTGGTGGGGAGAAGGTTTCTTTTTTTCTAGTTACGGGTGACTTTACAGGTGTCTCTTCAGAAGGAGAGCTTCCTGCGCTAAGTTGTGCTGATACGTTTTTCTCTTCATTTTTTCCGAGGTTAACCCAGTCTGAGTAGGTCTTGAAGCCCGGTGCTGAGACCTCTATATGATATGGTCCTGGGTCAAGCACCATGCCTGGTTCGTATGTCTGGGGGATGTTTAAAATGCGGACTTTAGCGTTTGTCGGTGTGGTGGTTATCGTAAGCCGTGCTTTTTTAGGTGTCGCGTCGATGATACTCTTAACCAACTGACTGTAATTAACGGAGCCGGGGCTTGTTTCTTCGTCAATACTGGCGGTGCAGATTTTTTGCGAGACACTGACGATGGTGACTTTTCCCGTTTCAATGCGCTCGACATCGAGAACCTCACCGGTCTTCGGATGTTTGATAATCTGTCCCTCCCTGAAAACGATGAAGTGCATACCAACTTTCACCCCGGTCCGAATACCCAAATCCAGAGTGACTGAGTCACCACTGCGATTAACCACATAGCCTTCGAGGGGGAAATTTTTAATGATTTTTGCCGACATCTCAATAACCATGTCCTGGAGTTTGGCTGTGGCGGAACTTTTAACGTTTTCGGCAGCAATAATGGAGGCGCTTTCGACATCAATGATGCGGGCGTTGATTTCGGTGACGTCCCTCAATTTCATGACTGAACCGGTAATGATAACCTTGACGCCAAGTAACTTTCCTATCTGGGTGGCGCTCGTGGCGTCGACGACCCCGGACATGGCCAGCTTCTGCTCGCTGAGAATCTTTTCCAGCATCCTTCTTTCAACAACATCGAAGCGACCCTCGCGGACCATAGCAGTGATAAACCACTCGGCGACAATCGTCCCCATATCTTTGTTGTCGAAATCTTCTCCCTGGAGTTGAAAATCGAGTACGGCAATTTTTGTTTTGCTGAATTCGGCCGAGGCGCAGAGAGGGGCCATAAACGTAATTGCTAAAATAATTATAATGTTCGCTAAATTTCTCATATTCAAACTCCTGGGCCTTGGGGATATCGGTTCCTTAGAAAAATTGTATTGCAAGTTTTACCCTTGAAGGAGGCTTGTAAAAAATGCAAAAGAATATTTTCACAAGAGAGTTGTTCAATTTTACTGCATGAGAACGCTCAACTTATTGCAAATTTAGGGAAATTCTATTGCCAGCAATATTGGTCACTGCCAGTTTGCTATCGTCAACTGTCTTGCTGTCGACATGGTCACAAAAGGTTTCAGCGCTCCCTTTAAAAAGCACGGAGAGTTCCAGTTTGCCGCCGCCGAAGCCTCTCTTGGTAACTGAGACAACCCCTTCTGCATCTTCCAATACTTTGGCAGCGCTTTTTTGTAGGCCATAGCTTTTTACGCCGGAGATGACGACTTCAAGAGTGGCGCCGTTATTTAAGGTGTCCTGGAAGGAAGTGACTATCGCTTCGAAAAGCTTTTTGTCCATGAGATTGGTCGCCGCCTTGATGGCTGCCTGAGATTTGGCAATATCGTCGGCGATATGGATAGCTGCCCCGGTTGCCGATTTGGTCGCTACAATGCGGCCGTTTGAGCAGTTGATTACCTTGACGGTGAGATTCGCCTGGCCGGATTTCATGCCGGTGTCCTTTATTACTTCATTCGCCAAAAGACTCTTTCTGACACTGCCTACCACCACATATTCCGCACCATTCTCCGCCCCAAGTTTGGCTGCTGCTACCGGGTCGCCTTCGACTGCATTACGAATGAACGGATCATCCTTGGCCATCAGTGCTGCTGCTTGTGCCGGATCGACCAGGTCGAATCCTTTTCCCTGGAGATAATCAACAATCGTACTTTCGACATTCTGGCCGCCTTCTTCTTGAATAAGGACCATAGTCCGAGGTTTATCCATGGAAATGAGGAGAATCTTCAGGGCCATTAAATCGGCGGTAATCGAATCTAGCGAGACCACTGCGCTGATCTTAACGTACCAGGTGTCACCTTTCTGCTCTTCTTTTATGGTTGTAAAACTGCGGACAGCACCAAAACTCTGGGTGATGACCTTGTCTTTTTTCAGCATAAAGTTTTCAACTTCAGTTTGAGAACTGAGCACGACTCCTATGCCTTGTTCGACAGCTGCTCTTTTTGCCTGTAGCAATGCCTCCTGCTTGGATACACCGTTGCCCTCAGCGGTAACGGTTTTATCTCCTGTGGATTTTCCTTCGCCGGATTCTGAGCCGGGTGGTTGGGCAGCAAGTAGTGTGCCAGGGAAGAGGGCGAGAATGAGAATAAATGACAACAAGAGATCTTTCATGCTTTAACTCCGCTCTGTGGGGTCGTCGGGACAAACTACGGAAAATGAAAGTTATTTATCAATGAATACCATATTCTCAATCACAAAAAAAAACAATGATCATCGATTTTTTTTCAATGACAATTGCAGGTGACCAGTATCATGTAGATTTTTTGGCATGCTGAAATTTGGAGTGCTTGAAAAGAATGGGAGTGGGGTTTGCCCACAACGCTTCAAGTATTTAGTTTTTCATGAGGATTTTGCGTTGGGCGGCAAAGAAGGGGGGGAGTCTGTCCAATTCGTTGAAATCGGACAGACTGATGAAAATGAACCGGCAATCAACCTAGCAGGCAGTTTTGGTCAATCTGAAAAACCTGCATCATAATGGCATGGTCGATCATGCTGACCCCCTGAGAAAGGGCATCAACCATATCCCTCTCTTCCCAGCCAAGTTCCTTCAGTTTGGAAATGTCCGCGGCGGTGATCGAGCCTGGTTTTTTCATCGAGCAGATGACAAAGTCCAACATGGCGCTCTCATGTGGCTCGAGCATCGATTTACCCGGATCGTTTTCCATAGCCCGGATGGTGTCATCGTCGTTGCCTAATTTTTTCAGGAACTGGCGGTTGAAGTCGATGCAGTAGGGGTAATCGAGGGTGTGTGCCGCAAGATATCGGATATGGGCGAGCAAGGCGAAGCTCAGTTTCGGGTGTTTGCCAAAATAGCGTATTCGATTGAGTTGCAGTTCAAAGAGCGCCGGGCTGGCGCTGAGGAGTTGCATGGGTTTGGGAATGGTCCCTACGTTTTTTATGAACATTTCATAGCCTTCTTTGACAATTCCCTCTGCATTTTCAGGTGCTACCGGTGTAATAAGTGCCATGGTTTAAGTCTCGCGTTAGAGTATTAATAAATGGCCGGCAAGTCGCATGCAACTACCGGTCGTGATGAATTGTTATAGTAAAATACCAGTGAATATATTATAAGTAAAATTAATATATATAATCGTATCGATAAGAACAAATAATTGTAACTTTCGACAGGAGGAGATCCATGGTGTTAGATTGGAATGAGTGTTTTGTAAACATATCAAGAAGAGGGAAAGCTTTTAGAGGGAGTGTGGTAACTAAATAAAAAACATGCATAATATCGAAATCAAGCACCTCCGCATGCTTCGGGCTATTACCGACAGCGGCAATATGACCCGAGCAGCGGAAAAACTGTGTGTTACTCAGTCCGCCCTCAGTCAGCAATTGAAGGATATAGAAGGTAAACTGGGCACAGATCTGTTTTTTCGAACCCGCAAGAAAATGATTGTGACTGCGGTCGGCAGACAACTTCTTGAAACAGCTACCCAGGTTATTGAGGCGGTGGACTCCGCCGAGCAGGATATCTCCAGGAAGATCTCGGGCGAAAGAGGCGAAATGAAGGTGGGAACCCAATGTATTTTTTGCTATAAATGGTTGCCGCAGGTGATGAACCTCTTTCAATGCAAGTTTCCCCGTGTCGAAATCGAAGTGGGAAATTCCATAGACCTCTGTAGAGAATTGGAAGAGAAAAAATATGATCTGGTCATTACCGGAGGTGCTTCGACGGACGACGCTCACACCTCTGTGCCATTGTTTGAGGATCAGTTGGTTTGCATCATGCAGGCGGATCATCCTTTATCCACCTGCAGTTTCATCCAGCTTGAAGATTTTCGCAGCAATAATCTGATCTCCCATGCAGAAAAGGAAAAAAACCGCTTTTACCAGCAGGCGTTGAAACCAAAAGGAATCGAGCCGAAAAGAGTTATGAACGTAGGCGCCCTGCAGGCTATTGTCGAAATGGTTGCCGCTGGCTTCGGCATCAGTATTTTTCCGCGTTGGGCTATTGCCGACGCTCTGAAAATTTGGCCGATAGTGGCTCGGCCGATAACCCCTCGAGGTCTCCCCCTGATCTGGCATTCGGTCTATTTCAACCACACGAACGTCCCGATATATATGCATGAATTTATTAGAAGTATCAGTAAGCTGAATGTCACCGAGAAAACCATGCCGGTCGGACAACTGGCGATTGCTCGGTGATGGATTTCTGTCGGAAGGGGAAAAGGGGGCGTGAAACATGGCATTGATAACTCGTTTCTCCATTGAAAGTCGGAAAAGCTCGCGAAGGAGCTTCTTGTTGTGTCAATCGAAAAAATATTTTATCCGGGTAATATTGACAACCTAGATTTACCCGGGTACAATTATTTTCATTGAAAATTCAACAGGAGGATTTTTTGAAATGGATGAACAGAATCAAGAAAGCTGCACCGCATTTGAAGGTAACCGCCGTATTGCTTCAGGGGACATTCGGCAAGTTGCCAAGAAAGTGAAGGAGTTTATCGGAGGCGATGATCAGTTGCCAATTCTTATCTTTGACGATTTGACCAGCGAAGTTATCGAGATCGATTTTCGCGGTACAATGGCCGATGTTCTCAAAAAGTTGGAGAAACCAACAGCGAAGGTCAATGTAGCCACAATCTTGTCAGATACCGATAAAAATGAACAACGGGGGCCGGGGCGCCCCAAGCTGGGGGTTGTTTCCCGGGAAGTCACATTGCTGCCGCGACATTGGGATTGGCTCAATAGTCAACCAGGAGGAGCCTCAGTAGCTCTTCGTAAACTTGTTGAGGAAGCGAGGCGTGTGAACGGCAACAGGGATAAGGTTCGTCGTTCACAAGAAGTTACCTACAGATTTATATCGGCCATGGCCGGTGACCTGCCAGGTTTTGAGGAGGCGACGAGGACTCTGTTTGCAGCAAATCCGGAGCGTTTTAATGAGCTAATTGTGCCATGGCCTGTCGATATTCAGGTGCATGCTCGAAAGCTTGCAGAGGCTGCATTTCAAAATTGTGTGTGATGGAAGGGCTCCTCATAAGCCGGTTAAGATTTTTGTAAGTGGCTAAATCAGGTGCCGGTTGTCGGGCATATACATTTTCCCTGCGAAAAGGATTCCTCCTTGCCATGGATACCATTCCTTCCTATAACGAGCTGGAAGCCCGGTTCGAAGCGCTGCAACTAGAAGTCCAGCGTCTCAGGATGGCCGAAGAGGCGTTTCATCGACAAAACGCCTCGCTCAAAGCTTTACATGAAACATCCCTTGGCCTTATCGCCAAACTCGATAAAGAAGAGCTCCTGGAAAATATTCTTGAAAGGGCGGCCTCCCTCAGTGGGACGACGCACGGATATATCTATCTGCTTGATGTTGATCACAAATATATGAAAATGGTGGTAGGAAAGGGCTTTTTTAAAAGCCAGCTGGGGCGGCGTGTTGTACGTGGTCAAGGCATGGGCGGTTGGGTATGGCAGGCCGAAAAACCGGTAGTGGTTGATGATTACAAGTTATGGCAAGGTCGGATCGCCGATAAGGTGCTTGACGGCTTGCGATCTATCGTCGGGATTCCTTTGAAAAATGATCACCTCGTATTGGGGGTTATTGGGCTTGCCCATGTGGAGATTGACAAACAGTTTAGTGGGGAGGATATCGCAACCCTTGAGCAATTTGCCGCCTTGGCACTTATTGCTTTGGAAAAATCGCGATTGTACGCCGACGTTCGCCACGAATTAGCGGAGCGTAAACGCACTGAGTCAATTTTGCGGGAAAGTGAGGAGAGATATCGGACATTTCTTGAATCGTCTCCGGATCCCATCGTTGTCTATGATATGCAGGGCATTGCCACCTATGTGAATCCTGCCTTTGAACAGACCTTTCATCTGTCCCGCGAAGAGCTTCTCGGGAAGCAGATTGATTTTGTACCCGAAGAAAGCTGGCCTGAGACTAAGGAAGCAATTCAGCGGATGCAAAGCGGCCAAAAAATCAATCTTTTCGAGACCAAGAGACTGACGCGGGAAGGAAAAATTCTTGATGTTCAGCTCAGTTCTACCCTCTACACCGGCAGCGATGGGCATCCGCTGGGAAATATCGTCAGCTTGCGTGATATCAGTGCCGGAAAAAAAGCCGAAAAAGAGTTGAATAGACATCGTGACCACCTGGAAGAAATTGTTGCCGAACGAACGGCAGAATTAGCCCTGATCAATCTAAAATTGGAGCAGGAGATTGAAGAACGGCGGCGAGCGGAAAAAGCTCTGAAAAAACGGGAGCAGGAGCTGGAGGCGCAATCCCACCACCTGGAGGAAGTGAATACAGCCCTTAGGGTTCTGTTGCAACAACGGGAGGTTGACAAGAAAGAACTGGGTGAAATTGTAATGCGAAATGTTCAGGAATTAGTCAGCCCATATCTGCAGAGGGTGATGAGCGGACGACTGGACACTCAGCAAAGAACCCTGGCGCGAATTGTTGAGACGAATCTCAACAACATCATTTCTCCCTTCATTAACAAAATGGCTACCGGTCTCACCCATTTGACGCCGGTTGAAATCAGAGTAGCGAGTCTTGTCAAGGAAGGGAAGACCAACAAGGAAATCGCCGAGGTGTTGCTGGTGTCAAAAAATACTATTCTCTTTCATCGCTTTAATATCAGAAACAAATTAGGCCTGAAAAATCAGAAGATAAACCTGCGGTCGCATCTTTTGGCTCTGGAGCAATAGTGGTTATTTGCCACTATTGTACCGCTATTTAATAAACTTGAATTTATCTTTTATTGGAGTATTCTGAAAAGAGATTAAATTATTTTTATACATTCATTCAATTTTTAGCATTTGGGGGAAACCAATCGTCATTGGTCTGAAGTTTTGGCGTAACCAATAGGTGCTTTTTCTGGCCGGCAGGCCCATCAACAAAAATGTCGTATGATGTAAAAGATCAGTTTTAACTCCTGATGCTGAGAACACTATGACACATCTCATTATTACTGAGGTTACTCTTACTTTCGGTGGCTTGAACGCCCTTACGAGAGTTAATATTTCCATCGAACCAGGCCTTATTACCTCTATAATTGGGCCAAATGGAGCTGGAAAAACCAGTCTGCTCAATTGTGTTTCAGGTTTTTACCATCCGACTTTAGGGGAGATTCGTTATGGTCAGCGCAATCTGACCCATGCATCTCCTCATCAGATATCCACGATGGGTATTGCCCGTGCCTTTCAAAACCTGGAACTCTTTCGCGGTCTCTCCGTCCTCGATAATCTTCTTCTCGCCCGTCATCAAAATCTTAAATATTCGATTCTGAGCGCCATTATTTATTTTGGCAAAGCGTCACGGATGGAAGCGGAAAATCGAGCCTATGTGGAGAAGGTTATTGATTTCATGGAGCTTGAGCCTTACCGCAAAAAAATGGTGGGAAACCTGAGCTATGGGGTGCAAAAGCGCGTCGAGGTAGCAAGGGCTCTGACTCTCGAACCGCAATTGCTGCTTCTCGATGAACCCATGGCCGGAATGAATATCGAAGAAAAGGAGGATATCGTACGTTTTATTCTCGATCTCAAGAAAGAATGGGGGATTACCATAGTGCTTGTCGAACACGATTTGGGGGTAGTTATGGATATTTCCGACCAGATTTACGTGCTCGACTTCGGCGAAGTCATTGGTTCGGGAAAACCGCATGAAGTTGCATCTAATCCCAAGGTGATCGATGCCTATATAGGAGAAGAGTAATTTTCGCATGGAAAACAAAGACCATCTAGTGCAGCTCAGCATTCCGCAACTTCTGCGGTGGCGCGTTCAAACAACCGGAGAGAAGGTTGCCCTGCGGGAAAAAGATTTTGGCTGCTGGAACAACTACACCTGGAATGAGTACTACGATCGGGTGCGAAAAGCCGGTCTGGGTTTAAGGAAAATCGGTTTTCAAAAGGAAGATAAGATCGCCATTATCAGCGATAATATCCCCGAAACTCTCTATATGGCAATCGGTGCGCAGGCGGTTGGTGGTGTCTCGTCGGCCATTTATCAAACGAGTCTGCCGGATGAAATCGGCGGTATTCTCAACTATCTCGGTGTCACAATAGTCTTCTGCAACGACCAGGAACAGGTGGATAAGATTGTTGATGTACGAGAAACCATCCCTCAGGTTAAAAGAGTCATATACGAAGACCCACGGGGTATGCGGAATTATCGAGATGACCATTGGTTTATGCACATCGAAGATCTTTACAAGCTGGGTGAAGACCTGCATCGGGAGGATCCAAACCTCTTCAATGCCTTAGTAGATGAAGGAAAACCTGACGATGTGTGTCATTTATGTCTCACCTCCGGCACCACCGGGCTGCCTAAAGGTGCGATGCTGACCCACCGCAATTATATCAACATGGGTATACAGCTCACCAAGGTAGACCCACTTGAAGAAACCGACGAGTATGTCTCCTTTCTGCCTTTTGCCTGGATTGGTGAGCAGATGAATTCCTTCGGGGTGGCCATGGCCACCGGCATTGCCGTTAATTTCCCCGAGTCGGTTGAAACCAGTATGGAGGATCTAAAAGAGATCGGCCCGCACTTTATGTTTGGTGCCCCACGGATCTATGAAACCATCCGTTCGCAGATCTGGTTAAAGATGGATGAATCCTATTGGTTGAATCGCAAACTCTACACCTATTTCATGAAAATAGGCGAGGAGGCGGCTGGGTATCGCATGTCGGGTCGGACTCTGCCCGGCAAACTTCGTTTTCTTGCCTGGTTGGGGAAACAAATAATTTTTCGTCCCCTCGTCAACCAGATAGGACTGCTTCGTCTGCGACGGGCTTATACCGGTGGAGCGGCCTTGGGTCCGGAACTATTCACCTTTTACCAGGCGCTTGGTGTAAATCTCAAACAGATATACGGTCAGACGGAAATCGTTGGTATCGCTTATATGCACCGGGATGGCGATGTCAGGCCGGATACGGTCGGAAAGCCTCTGCCTGGAACTGAATGCAAGATATCCGAATCGGGGGAGATCCTTTCCCGCTCCGCCTCGGTGACTCCCGGCTATTACAAACTTCCCGAGAAAACAGCGGAATTGCTTGAGGGCGGCTGGCTTCACTCTGGTGATGCCGGATATATCGACGGTAACGGTCATCTGGTGGTCATCGACCGGGTTGCCGATGTAATGCATAATAATGTCGGTCTTATGTTCAGCCCAATGTTCCTTGAGAATCGTCTGAAATTCAGCCCTTATATAAAAGAGGCGGTGATCTTTGGTGATAAACGGGAATACGTTGCCGCCCTCATCAATGTTGATCCTATCGTCGTTGGTAAATGGGCTGAGGATCGGGGTATCTCTTTTAGCACCTATATGGACCTATCTGCTCAACCTGAGGTTGCTGAGCTGATTAAGACAGCGGTCTTAAATATTAATGATAACGCCGAAAAGGGCCATTTTAAGATTCGCCGTTTTGCCATTCTCTATAAGCTGCTCGATATGGATGACGGTGAGTTGACCAAGACCGGGAAGATCAGGCGCAAATTTGTCCGGGAGAAATATAACGACTTGTATGAAGCATTGTATGATGAGACGGTGACGGAGAAGAAGGTTGAGGCGCATTTTCAGTATCAAGACGGACAAACAACGACGGTTGATACAACCATCCGCTTTTACACAATGGAAGAGAAACGATGAGCTATTTTTTCCAACTGGTGGTCAGTGGCATTGTTGTCGGATCGATTTATGCTCTTTCGGCACTTGGATTTGTTCTTATCTATAAATCGAGCAGGGTGCTGAATATTGCCCACGGGCAGATCATCGCAACCGGGGCTTTTATTACCTATGCACTGACAGTCTGGGCAGGTCTTCCTATTGCTTTGGCTTTTCTCATGAGTATGATTATCACCTTCTTTCTCGCTATGAGTGTGGAACGGATTTTCCTGCGTCGACTGATCGGCGAACCGATCATTTCGGTTATAATGGTGACCATTGGACTTATGTCCATTCTTGATGGTCTGATCTACTTAACACCCTTTGGTACCGAGAATTTTTCCTTTCCAGCTTTTCTCCCGACAACCCCCATTTCTTTTGCCGGTATTTCCATCTCCTGGACTCAAATGGTCGGAGTAATTGTCACTTTTACCTTGATTGGTGGATTTTCCTGGTTTTTCAAGAAGTCGACTTTAGGTATTTCCATGCGTGCTGTGTCGGATGATCAATTGGCTTCTATGTCAATAGGGATTTCCGTCCCTCGGGTTTTTGGTCTGGCATGGGCCATGGCCGGACTGAGTGCCGCTGCAGCTGGTGGCATCATCGGCAATATTACCGGGCTGAATTTTGAGACTCTCCATGCCTTTGGCATTGTCGTCTTTCCCGTCGTCATTCTTGGTGGACTGGATTCTATTCTCGGAGCGGTGGTGGCTGGAATCATTATGGGACTGATCCAACAGTTTGCCAGCGGGTACCTGGATGGCAACTGGGGACTGAATGGTACGGGGGGAGTCATGCCGTATATCATTCTTCTGGTAATTCTCCTTTTTAAACCCCATGGCTTATTTGGTATACATGAAATTGAACGGGTGTAACTATGTCATCAAATCGTTGGCTTGCCACCGGAAATTATTACACTTCCTATAAAGAAGAGCAGAGGATTTTCTTCACCAGCCTGGACAGAACGGCAATGGGACTCCTCATACTGTTTTTTTTCCTCTGGCCGCTTTTTATTCATCTTGATAACAAATACATGCTGGTGATCGATAATATCATGGTGGCGATTGTTGCCGTTATGGGTTTGAACCTTGTTACCGGATTTGCCGGTCTTATTTCCATTGGTCATGCAGCCTTTGTCGGTATCGGTGCTTATACAATAGCATCTTTTGGTCGGGTGCTCGGTGAAAACCATATGCTGTTGACCCATGCTTGGCCGCTTATGATTGTTGTTGCTGGATGCATCGGCGCTGTTTTTGGTGCGATTGTCGGTCTGCCGGCGCTTCGTCTTAAACATCTCTATCTGGCTATTGCCACTCTATCGTTCCAGATGATTTTCCAGTGGGTCATCAATTTCATGGATTTTTTTAACCAGGGTCAGACGATATCGGTGACTCGGGTCGCCTGGGTGACCGGAACCGTATCGCGCGGTCAACACTATACATTTTGGTACTATGCGATATTGGTCGTTATTGTCCTCACCGGTTTTGGCGTCCGCAATCTGCTGCGCACCCGCTATGGTCGATGTCTTGTTGCCGTCCGCGATAATGACCGCGCCGCCGATGCCATGGGCATGCACCCCGGATTCACCAAAGTCTACGCCTTTGCCTTGGCCGGATTTCTTGCCGGAGTGGCCGGGGCCTTGCACGCTTACCTGTACCGGGGGGTTGGCATTGAGTCCTTCACCTTGCATCATTCTATCAGTTTTTTGGCTATGGCGATTGTCGGCGGACTGGGCACCCTGCATGGCTCCTTTTTGGGGCCAATTGCAATCAAGGTCCTCGATCTTCAGGTGGAGCAGCTTTCCGAATGGGTGGGAAACCACCTTACAATCGCTACAAATTTGGCCACTGCCTTGAAGCCATTGAGCTTTGGCCTGGTTATTGTGCTCTTTTTAATGTTTGAGCCACGGGGAATTGCCAATTGGTGGCGCATCGCCAGATCGTATGTAAAGCTTTGGCCGTTCAGATATTAGTGCCCATGAAGATTTTTTTCGAAACACTGTAGCTTTGGTCAACGGTCAAGAAGAAGGTAAACAAACACCAAGGAGGAGAATTGAAAATGAACAACAAGATCAAGTGGATGTTTCTGCTGGGAGCTGTTTTCATGGTAACCCTTCCCGTCCATGCCCTTGCCGGAAAGGTGTACAAGCTTGGATTGTCATTGGCCATTACCGGACCTACATCGGATGCCGGCAATCCGTATTCGAAGGGGGTGGAAGATTACTTTAACTTTGTCAATGATACAAAGATGCTGGGAGATGATAAGATTGACTGCGTGATTCGTGATGATCAATACAATAACGACATCACCAAGCGGAACTTCGAAGATTTTATCTCCCAGGGCATCGTCTTTTATTTGAACTATTCCACAGGGAGTACGCTTGCTCTGAAAAAAGATTTTGAAGAAGAAAAGATGCCTGTTTTGCCGGCCTCATTTCATGCGGGAAATTTGATTGATTCCAATTATATATTTTTACCGATAGCGTCCTATTCAGCCCAGGCCATCGGCCTTGCCGAGTATATTGTAAACAACAATAAGGGCGGAGCTCCGAAAGTAGCTCTGTTTATACATCCTTCAGCCTTTGGCAGAGGCCCGGTTGAGGATCTGCAAAAGGCGGTCAGCGCCGGCCTCAAAATGGAAATAGTTGAAGTAGTCGAGCATGGCAAAGACCTTGATAATACCGCCATGCTGCAGCGCCTTCTCAGTAAAGGAGTGCAGTATGTGATCAGCCAGACTGTTCAGTCGCCGGTTGCCACCATGTTAAAAGATGCAGCCAGCCTAGGTTTGGTGGCAAAATCCTTCGGTGAAGCAGGGAAGCTCACCTTTTTGGGCTGCCATTACACCGGTGGCAATGATCTGGTGGCATTGGCAGGGCCGGCAGCTGAAAATTTCTACTGGACCACCTCTTACATAATTACTAATGAACCCAGTGCCGGTGCAACTGCCCAGCTGGACCTTGCTAAAAAATATAATCGTGATGAAAAAGCCGCAAACTCACACAATTATGCCAACGGCATGATGGTGGCTCAGGTTGCGACCGAGGTCATCAAGCGGGCAAAAGCCAAAGGCAAGGAAATCAATAAGGCCAATCTGTATGAAGAGCTCCTGGAGATGAACGGCGATAAGGCTTTTTCTCCTGGAACAACAGTCGGCCCGGTCACTTTCTCGAAAACCGATCATGCCGGGGTTGATGCCTTGCAACTCTACGTAGTCAAAGACGGTGCATTTAAATCCTTTGGTGCTCCCTTTACGCCGGTCTACACGGGCAAGATAAAATAGCTCGGGGAGGAGAATATAATTCGAGACGAGATCTTTGAGATTGCCCCTTTCGTGAATTGGCCATAATTAATTTTTGGAGCACGAAAGGGGGATTCTCTCGTCCACGGTCAATTGTATGAAGTTAGGAAAGTGCCGTCTTATGGAAACTGAAAAAAGTCAAAGTCAACTGGAAGTCAATAATATCGAAGTGGTATATAATGATATAATCCAGGTTTTGCGAGGTGTGAGCCTTAAAGTGACCGAGGGGAGCATCGTTGCTCTTCTCGGAACAAACGGGGCAGGCAAGACAACGACATTGCGGGCCATCAGCGGTTTACTGAAACCTGAAAACGGCTTTATCCGGGAAGGGTATGTGAAGTTCAGAGGCTCAGATATAACCAATATGCTTGGAACGGAAGTAGTGAAACTTGGAGCGGTCATGGTTCCCGAGGGACGACGGGTGTTCAAGCATCTGTCGGTGGATGAGAATATCCGTGTCGGTTCAATAACCAGACGCGATGGTGCCCAAAAAATTCGTGATGATCACGCACTCATGTATTCCCATTTTCCGAGGCTCTCAAATATCACCCACAGGATGGCCGGCTATTGCTCCGGCGGTGAACAGCAAATGATTGCCATAGCCCGAGCTCTGATGGCTTCGCCCCGTATGCTCATGCTCGATGAGCCATCCCTTGGACTTGCACCTCTCCTGGTAAAGGAAATCTTTGCCAATATTCAATTGATCAATCGGGAGATGAATACCACCATCCTGGTTGTCGAACAGAATGCCAAGATTGCCCTGGGAATATCGGATTACGCCTATATCATGGAATCGGGCAAGATAGTCCTTGAGGGACCATCCAAGGAATTGCAGGAAAATCCAGATGTCAAAGAATTCTACATGGGACTCACCCAGGGTGGTGGAAGAAAATCGTTCAAAGAAGTAAAATCCTATAAGAGACGTAAGCGCTGGATGTAAAAATGGAAAATATTCTGTATATATGGAGCTGATAATGAAGTTCTTATTGGGATTTAACGGTTCCGAAGAGGCTAAGGCAGCGTTGACCTTGGCCAGAACTCATGCTGAGATTTTTCGGGCAAAGGTTTATATTATTACCTCTATGGGTGGAGGTAGGAGTGAAAAACCCGAAGAAATCGGCAAGACCACTCGAAACCTTGAGTTCGCCGAGCGATTTCTCAAAGAAAAGGGGATAGCTTGTGAAACATTTCAGCTGGCGCGAGGCCTGTCGCCTGGGGAAGATGTGGTGAGTTTTGCCGAGGAGCATGAAATCGACCAGATATATGTTGGTGTGGAAAAAAAGTCACGAACACAAAAAATCATCCTTGGTTCAACAGCACAGTACATTATTCTCAAGGCACCCTGTCCGGTTATCAGTGTAAACCGCTCCTTTAGATAACTGGAGATTTTTGCAAATAGTAGTTTTTGAGATATGGAACGTTTGACAGTATTCATATTAAACCGATTGGTTACCTCGTAGGATTCGGGAGATTCTTTTCATGGGACTCTATGACTTTTCTTTTTATGACCTGATTACTCGTAATGCGGTGGCTTTTGCCGATTGTCTTTGTTGGCGGGAAATTGATGACGGACGGCAATTGTCCTTTGTAGAATACAAAAAGCAGGTGGATCTGTTGGCCACAGGGCTGTCCCGCAGCGGGATAAAAAAGGGCGATCGCCTTGGGGTTGTAGGCAAAAACAGCCTCGAATTTTTTCTAGTTTATGGGGCGGCGGCGGCATTAGGGGCGATAGTGTTGCCTGTAAACTGGCGCCTTTCTGCTGACGAAATGGTCTTTAATCTCAACGATTGTCAAGCGCAACTCGTCTTTGTCGATGCTGAGTTTCAGCCGCAATTGGAGGTGAGGAGGGATGCCTTGCCGACCGTGACGACCTTTTATAATTTGAAAGCCGACCGAGGAGAGGCAATGTCTTTTACCTCACTCTTGGGTGAATCTGTACAATTTGCCCCGGCGGATGTGGCAAGTAGTGATGGTTTTGTCATCATCCATACGGCCGCAGTTGCCGGTCGACCGCGGGGGGCCTTGCTCAGTCACGGCAACATTCTTCTCGCCGACATGCATTTTAATTATTATCTGGGGTTAAACCCTAGCGATGTCCATCTTAACCTACTGCCGCTTTTTCATGTGGCAGGACTTTTCATGGCGACCAGTTGTTTTCATGCAGGTGCAGTGAATCTGAATATCAGTAAGTTTGAGGCGAAGAGTGGCGTAAAGTTGATTGTGGACAACAAAGTCAGCCTTCTTTTTGATTTTCCTCCCATACTCGATTCGTTGTTGAAAGCTGCAGCCGAAGAACAACTAAAGCTTCGTTCTCTGAGAGCCGTTGTCGGTCTTGGCACACCGTCGACGATCGAACAGTTCCAGGAAACAACGAGTGGCTGGTATTATGTCATGTATGGCCAGACCGAAACATCCTGCCTTACCAGCATGGGTCGATATAGTGATCGGCCTGGATCTGCTGGAAAAGTGGTCATGCTAGCTGATGTTAAGCTTGTTGATGATCAAGGTATCTCGGTTGAAAGAGGAGGAGTGGGTGAAATTACCGTAAAAGGCCCCACAGTTTTTAAGGGATATTGGGGACTGCCGGAAGATAACGCCCGATCCTTTCGCGAGGGGTGGCACCATACCGGTGATTTGGGCCGTTTCGATGGGGAGGGATTCTTGTTTTATGCCGGACGAAAAGCTGAAAAGGAGCTTATTAAACCAGGTGGCGAAAACGTCTATCCAGCTGAAGTCGAAAAAATCATTCTCCAGCATGAGGCGGTGTTAAAAACAGTTGTAATCGGCGTTCCGGACCCGAAGTGGAAAGAGGGTATCAAGGCGGTTTGTCAATTGCATGCAGGTAAAAGTCTCACGGCGATGGAATTGATTCGCTTTGTCGGTGAACGTATCGCCAGTTTCAAGAAACCGCAGTACGTTGAATTCGTCGATAATCTGCCGCAAAAGGCCGACGGTTCATTGGATCGCGAGGCGGTTAAGGCCCTGTACGGGAAAGGCTAGGCACATCAGGATTGTTTCGTATTCAGGATTGTTTCGTATCTGATACGCCTGCAGCTTAGAAAGGTGGGATGGCACGTGGAATCAAGCCTGATCTGCTGGATAAATGAACATTTACCTTGTGCTGAGGGGATTTTCGAAGTTTTCCGAATTTTTTGGGGCTTGATTAAGATTTTTTTCAGACCATTGCCCAAATTCTAGCAACAGTCTCCAATTAATGACGGGCCGATGTGCAAAAATAGACCCCATTCCTGTTGACAACCACCAAAAATCTGTCTATATCTCTGCAACAAATTTTCTTTTTTCGGATATTACTTTCGAAAAAAATAAGTAAGTAATAATCAAGTAACATCAAGTCAACAACAAGATGAAAACATCTGATTGAAAGTTCGATGTTTTTCGGTTTGTGTGGGTATTTTTGCCCTTTCGCAACTCAAGATAACCTTCTGGATACGCAGTTAAAAGCCTCACATGCAATAGAAACAACCAACTTCATTCTGTTTTGAAGATATGGCGCGACTTGCAGTCAGTACCAGATTTTCAGTGAAACGGAACAAAGAGTTGGTTGTTGAGCATAATCTAATTGAAAGGACGGAACTCAATGAATGTCAATGTTGAAGAGATAGGAAGTCTTACCAGAAAAATCACAGTTACATTGCCGGCCGACAGTGTAGAAACAAAACTGAATGAGGCCTACGATAAACTGAAAAAAGAAGTAAAATTGAAAGGGTTTCGTCGAGGAAAGGTACCTAAGACCATCCTTGTCAAGCAATTCAAAGCCCAGGTTGAAGGAGAAACCGGCGAGAAGCTTGTGCAGGACAATTACTTTGCCGCCATTGAGAAAGAGGGCGTTGATCCTATTGTCCACCCCGACGTGAAAAGTATTAAATATAATGATGACGGATCGTTCACCTTTGTTGCTGAGGTTGATGTTCGTCCGCAAGTTACCCTTGGTCAATACAAAGGCCTCGAAGTGGAGAAGGTGAGTGTTGAGGTGACCGATGAGGAAGTGCAGCTTGAACTTCTCGAAAAACAAAAGAACATGGCGGCTCTTCGCTCGGTTTCCGACAGACCGACACAGAATGGTGACCTGGTAGTAATTGATTTCCAAGGATATCATGACGGCCAGGAAATGCCCCAGGTAAAAAATGATAACTACACCATTGATATCGGTTCGGGGGAAATGGACCTTGAATTTGAAGCCATGCTCATCGGCAAGAATAAGGATGATGAAGGTTCCCACGCAATTGATTTTCCGGAAGGCCATCCCAATCCAATCTTAAAAGGGAAAAAAGTTGAGTTTCGTTTCAAGGTCAAAGATATCAAAGAACGCATATTGGCTGACCTTGATGACGAGTTTGCTAAAGATGCCGGCGAAGAGTTTAATTCCCTGGATGACTTGAAAGCATCGATAAGAGAGCGTCTTGCCAAGTTGCGCAAGGATCGTGCCGAAGGGACCACTACCGACAGAATTATGCAAAAACTGCTTGAAAACCATGACTTTGAAGTGCCTGCTCGTCTAGTCGCATTCGAAATTGAACAGATGATTAAGCAGACCCAGGAACAGCTGGAGAAGAGTGGCATGAGTCTTGAGGCGGCCGGGTTGAGCAGGGAAAAACTGGTTGAGCAGAACGCCGAAATGGCGAAAAAAAGGGTGCGGGGTGATTTTCTACTGAAGAAAATTGCCGAGGTTGAAGACATCAAATTGGTCGATGAGGATATGGAGCGTGGCTTCAAGCGGATTGGCGACATGTACAATATGCCGGTCGCTAAAGTGAAGGAATATTTTCAGAATCGCGATGACCTTCTGCCCTTCATAAACGAATTGTTGAATGAAAAAATCCTCGCATTTTTAAGAGAACAGGCGGTTTTCGTTGAGAGTGTAAAGTCAGAGACGACAGTTGATGACAATACCGCTACAGAAAGCTGATAGAGGCGCTTGCATCCGCTGGGAAAGATCTTATATTGGGCATATTCACAGTGGGGAGCCTCACTGATTATGCGTTGACGGATCGAGTGAAAATAGCGACTGCAAAAGGCTCCGTGCCTTTTTGCAGTCGTATCTTTTTAGTCTCCCCCAAAATTATTTTCATGTCTTTTGCGAAAAATAATCGTCAAAAGACTGGTGCCCCCGAGGGGGTACTAAAAGCGTCCCGAAGATCGGGTTTAAGGAGTGTGATTGATGAATCTTGTGCCGATGGTAATTGAGCAGAGTCCACGTGGCGAGCGTGCCTATGATATCTATTCGCGACTGCTCAAAGAACGCATTATTTTTCTTGGCTCGGGAGTGAATGATGACGTGGCTAGCGTTATTGTTGCTCAGTTGCTTTTTCTTGAGGCCGAGGATCCTGAGAAAGATATTACTTTCTATATCAATTCTCCAGGTGGTTCAGTGACTGCCGGAATGGCTATTTATGATACCATGCAGTACGTGAAATGCGATATCGCAACACTCTGCATGGGGCAAGCTGCTTCGATGGGAGCATTTTTACTGGCGGCAGGGGCCGACGGGAAAAGGTATTCACTTCCCAATGCCAGAATTATGATTCACCAACCGATGGGTGGCTTTCAGGGACAGGCCACGGATATTGATATCCAGGCCAAAGAAATCTTAAGGATGAAAAAGGATTTGAACCGCCTCCTTGCCCATCATGCCAAAGTAAGCCTTGAAAAAGTCAGTGCCGACACTGAACGTGATTTCTTTATGAGCGGTGAAGAGGCACAGCGCTATGGTATTATTGATAAAGTGCTTACAAAACGGGAAGAGTTAGCTGAGGGAAAATAGTATGGATGATGTCGTGAGTAACGGACCTGATTGCCGTTGTTCTTTTTGCGGTAAAAAACAGGACGACGTTGATAAGCTTATTGCCGGACCGGATGTATTTATCTGCGATGAATGTATTGAGCTGTGTAACGAGATTGTGCAGGATAAAAAAGAAGTCGGCTTGCCCCTGATTGAGCCGGAAACGGTCAAGCAAGTATCCCTCAAACCGATGGAGATTAAGCAATATCTTGATGACTATGTTATAGGACAGGAATTTGCCAAGAAGGTTCTTTCGGTAGCGGTACATAATCACTACAAGCGCATCGATGCACCGGTAGATGAAGATTCAGTGGAATTGCAGAAGTCGAATATTGTTTTGATTGGTCCGACCGGCTCGGGAAAAACTCTTATTGCCCAGACGCTTGCAAAAGTCCTCAATGTACCGTTTTGTATGGCTGATGCCACAACGCTCACCGAAGCCGGTTATGTTGGTGAAGATGTCGAAAATATCCTGGTAAATCTTCTGCAAGCAGCGAACCACGACCTGGAGAAAGCGGAACGGGGCATTATTTATATCGATGAAATTGATAAAATCGCCCGAAAATCAGACAGTCCATCCCTGACCCGAGATGTATCAGGCGAGGGAGTTCAACAGGCTCTCTTGAAAATAATAGAGGGTACCAAGGCTTCTGTTCCGCCTAAAGGTGGGAGAAAACATCCCCAGCAGGAGATGATCCAAATTGACACTACCAATATTCTTTTTATCTGCGGCGGGGCATTTGTCGGTTTAGATAGTGTAGTAAGTCGTCGACAGAGTTCAAAATCTATCGGCTTTGGAGCAAAGGTTACCGGTGATGAGAAAAAGAAAATCGGTGAACTGCTAAAAGCTGTGCAGCCTGAAGATCTTTTAAAGTTTGGACTCATCCCTGAACTGGTCGGCAGATTGCCGGTAATTGCCACCATGGAAGAGTTGGTGGAGGATGATCTGATTCGCATCCTCAAGGAACCGAAGAATGCCCTTACCAAGCAGTATCAAAAGCTGTTTGAGTTTGACGGGATCACCTTAAGATTCACCGAAGGTGCCCTCGTCGCCATCGCTAAAAAAGCACTGAAAAGAAAATCCGGAGCCCGAGGTTTACGGTCGGTTATGGAACAGGCAATGCTCGATGTGATGTATGATCTTCCATCGAAAAATGGTGTACAGGAGTGCGTAATTAGCGAGCAGGTGATCACTCAGGGTGACTATCCGGTTGTACTGTACCATAGCGCGGTGGAAGAAAAATTGAAAACCGCCTAATCAAGGTGCAATATTCAACCTTTATGAATTATCGAAAGGAGATTTTGTGACAAAGCTTTACCCTTTGATGCCACTTCGGGATCTGGTTATATTTCCGCATATGGTAGCCCCTTTGGTTGTTGGGCGGAAGAAATCCATACAGGCGCTGGAAGATGCCATGGAGAAAAAGACAGATATCCTCCTGGTAACGCAAAAGAAATCGACGATTGATGATCCAGAGATTGAGGATCTTTACGCCTTTGGTACATTGGCCACGGTAATGCAGTTATTGCGTCTGCCCGATGGGACGATCAAGGCACTTGTTGAGGGGAAATCGCGGGCTAAGATCATCTCTTATGTGCCAAATGATAATTTTCTCCAGGCAGAAGTCGAAGAGCGAGTCGATATTCCAGAACATAGTGCGGCACTGATGGGCTATGAGCGTGAGTTGCGGAAATTTTTTGATGAATTCGCGGCGAGCAATAAAAAAATTGGCAGGGAAGTACTTAATTCGGTTAAGGCCATTGAGAATCCTTTTAAATTACTCAATATTATCTGCGCCCATTTGCCCTTGAAAAGCGATGAAAAGCAGACAATCCTCGAATCTGAACCGCTTACTGTTCGGATGGAAAAGGTTCTGGAAATTCTCAATCGAGAGATCGAGCTTTCAGAAATTGAGAAGAACATTAACGCCAAGGTCAAAATGCGTATGGGCAAGACCCAGCGTGATTATTATCTGGGTGAAAAGGTAAGAGAGATCCAGACCGAGATCGGCCAGAATGCCGATGGACTCGACGAACTTGGAGAGCTCGAACAAACCATCCAGAATAAGGAAATGCCTACCCTGGCCAAGGATAAAGCACTGAAGGAATTTAAAAAACTGAGAAGTATGCCACCCATGTCAGCGGAAACAACGGTGGTCCGCAACTATATCGACTGTATTGTCAGTCTACCATGGGAGAAAAAGAGTAAATCAAAAATTGACATTAACAAGGCTGAAAAGATCCTTGATGAAGACCATTTTGGTCTCGCCAAACCCAAAGAACGCATTCTTGAATATCTTGCGGTGCAGAGCCAGGTCAAGAAAATCAAGGGACCTATCCTCTGTCTTGTAGGGCCGCCGGGCGTTGGCAAGACTTCCATCTGCCAATCCATCGCAAGAGCGATGGGTAGAAAATTCGCCCGATTATCTCTTGGTGGGGTGCGTGATGAAGCCGAGATCAGGGGGCATCGGCGGACCTATATAGGTGCGATGCCTGGAAAAATAATTCAGTCGATGCAGAAGGTTGATGTTGCCAATCCGGTATTTTGTCTTGATGAAGTTGACAAAATGTCCATGGATTTCCGCGGCGACCCGTCTTCAGCCCTGCTCGAAGTCCTCGATCCAGAACAAAATATTGCCTTTAATGATCATTATCTCGATATTGATTATGACCTTTCCGAGGTATTTTTTATAACGACCGCCAACAATCTGCACGGTATCCCCGTTCCTTTGCAGGATCGCATGGAGATAATCCAAATCAGTGGTTATACCGAAGAAGACAAGTTGAAGATAGCCGATGGCTATCTCATTCCTAAACAGCTGGGACAGAATGGCTTTAAAAGTAGCGACATTCAGTTGACCGATGGGGCGATTTTTGAAATAATCCGTCGCTATACCCGTGAAGCGGGAGTAAGAAATCTCGAGCGAATTATAGCATCTCTTTGTCGAAAAATTGCAAGGGAGCGATTAAAGAAAAAGCTTAAAGGCAAGAAGTATCAGGTCAGCGCCCAGTCGGTAGCCAAATATCTTGGAACGCCTAAGTATCGGTATGGTTTGGCCGAAGAAAATGATGAGATAGGACTTGCCACAGGACTTGCCTGGACCGAAGTCGGTGGGGAATTGCTGCAAATAGAGGTAAGCCTCATGCCTGGATCCGGTAAATTGATCATTACCGGAAAGCTTGGCGATGTCATGCAGGAGTCAGCACAGGCGGCTCTGAGTTATGTGCGTACCAGAGCCAAGGTCTTAGGCCTGGAAGAGGATTTTTATCAGAAACTCGACATTCACATTCATGTCCCGGAAGGGGCCATTCCAAAAGATGGGCCGTCTGCCGGAATTACTATGGCCACCTCTCTTGTTTCAGCGCTGGTCAAAGCACCGGTCAAACATCATCTGGCCATGACCGGGGAGATTACCCTGCGCGGTCGAGTACTGCCGATCGGTGGTTTAACTGAAAAGCTTCTGGCCGCCAAGCGCGGTAATATTACCCACGTGTTAGTCCCCAAGGCTAACGAACGGGATCTGGGTGATGTTCCGGCAAAAATCCGCAAATCTCTGAAGATTGATTTAGTCAACCATATGGATGAGGTGTTAGGGCAGGCACTTGTAGCCCCAGAGGGCAAGACGCTTTTTGAATAGTAACAACATTGTGAAATAGCTGGCGAATATGGAATATTGTCGGATATTTACCTTGTTTGATGTTTTTCCTTGACGTGGAAGGGTGAAGTTGGTAAATAGGTCTTCACGTTTGATTGACGACGGGCGACTAGCTCAGCTGGGAGAGCATCGGCCTTACAAGCCGAGGGTCACAGGTTCAAGCCCTGTGTCGCCCACCACCAAACGTTGTTGGAGTGGTAGTTCAGTTGGTTAGAATGCCGGCCTGTCACGCCGGAGGTCGCGGGTTCGAGTCCCGTCCGCTCCGCCAAATGTATACCCAGGAATTTGATGATATATCGGTTCCTTTTTTAATGATATCCTTATTAGCCACTCCTTTAGTTTTCGGTTTCAAGGGGAAAGTTTTTGTCACACATGAGGGCGACTAGCTCAGCTGGGAGAGCATCGGCCTTACAAGCCGAGGGTCACAGGTTCAAGCCCTGTGTCGCCCACCATCAAACGTTGTTGGAGTGGTAGTTCAGTTGGTTAGAATGCCGGCCTGTCACGCCGGAGGTCGCGGGTTCGAGTCCCGTCCGCTCCGCCATTTATTGAACGTATCAAGGGTTGCAGCATGAAAAATGTTGTAGCCTTTTTTTTTACACGTCTATGCTTTTCGTTCGCCTAGCTTGTTTTTGAATTTATTGTTTACCTGATAGACAAAGGCGAGAACCTCCGCAACTGTCTGATAGAGTTCAACCGGTATTTCATTACCCAAGGGAATCTTGGCAAGAATTTCCACGAGGTTGGGGTCTTCTTGGATATGGACACCTGCCTCTCTAGCCGTGGCGATAATTCTTTCGGCGACAATGCCTTTACCGCTGGCTACGACTCGTGGTGCAACCGACTCTTTTTCGTCATAGACAATGGCTACGGCTTTATTGATAACTTTTTTTTGCTCAGCCATATCAAACCGTTGTGTCAAGCATTGAACTTCCATCGGGAACGATGCTTTTAATCAAATCATTTATCGGATCGGAAGCATCACCCGAAAAAGCCAGGCTAATGAATGGAGTGTTGCTGATGGCCGTCTTCAAATCTTCGCTATAGGCTGCGATAAAATCGGCCTTATCCTTAGTATCTGCTTGAAATCTAATAAATAATCCTTCAGAGTTGCTGAGGAAATTAATGCATAGATTGCCGAGGTCGGTCATTGTCAGATGTAGGGAAAACCGGGTTTCATCTGCTTTTGATGTACTTGAGTCACTTCCTTCTTCCTGCTGTTCGATTATGAGATATCCCTGCTCAATAAAGGGTAGAGGTAATGGAAGGATTATCTGCGAATTGCTGCCGGTTTGTACCTGCGCGAACTGAAAAAGTTCAAGGGTAGTAAGTACTTTCTGGGTGGCCTCGGCGAGGTGTTCAGCGGAAGTAAAGCTGTGCACCATCTCCAGAAGGGCGGCCTTAAGGGTTTTTACAGCCGCATCTTTATCACCATTGGCAAGCAAATGTTCGAGATTCAGACCGAGGCTGTCGATGAGTTTTTTAAGTAGAGCGCCGCTGTCTTTTTCGCCAAGGTTGTTCTGTTGGAGGGAGAAGAAACCTTCAAGAACGCTACGGCTCGTTGGTGTCAGTAATTGTAATGGCGGTGGACTGTAGTTCTTTATCGCCTCGAAGAGCGCGGTGAGATCAATCTTCTTGCCGAGAAGGGTAAGAGACCGCCCGGCAAGACGATTGAGAGTATCGGTGACGATTTTCAGTTCAACCTGCGGTTCGGTCTTGGTTACCTGAAGTTGGAGTATTTGACCGGTGCTGAGTTTAGCCTCAGAGCTTGCAGAGAGGTGATTGCCGCCGATATCAAGCACGAAACGGTTGTTGCCGCTGACTTCAAGAACCACAGCCTTTAATATTTGCCCGGCTGCTGGAAGCTGTTGACCACGACTGTGTCCTCGGCTTTGAGATGTGCTGGAGCCGACGGGCAATATGGAGGAAAGGGGGTTAATGGTATCCATATTTCTCTATCGACAGAAGATACAAAAAGGTTAGGATGCCATGAGAAAATCTCAATGCTCAACGGAAACAATTTGCAAGGGACTAAAAGGTTTGACCTTTATCCCTCAGTTGCCGCCGCTGTTCGGCAAAGCAGTTCTTGGCAATGGCATCACGATCAACAGACGAGATTTCATCAAAGTGAAAAGAGGTTAGCCAACGGTCCTTTTTTAAACGTTTCGAACGGATAACATGACTGGTACAAAATACATTTTTCCTGGGGGTAGTGAATTCAATCTCCAGATCAAGATCGTTAAAATTTCGACATTCCTCAGGAAGAATGGTCAGTGCTCCAGACTGGGAGATATCCACTGTTTCGCCCGTTATCTCCCAATATTTTTCATTACTGTCGGGATTTTTCGAAAAAAAACGGATAAAAATGCGGGTTCGCAAGGTTACCCGAAAAAACTGGCGAAGATCTTCGGCGCGCACGGTTTCTCTGGCCACCAGTTCTAAGGCTCGGTTGCCGGATATTTCTATGATATCGGCGATGAAAGATACATCCGCGGCACTTCTGTCCTGGCTGGAAAAGGGACACTGCCTGGAAGTGTCAAGGGCTTCGGGAAGGTGCCCAGGGGGAACAAGGAAGAAGAAATTCGGGGCTTCGGACTCTTTGTAAACCCCTTGTAAATGGATTCTTTCGCCAGCCAAATCGATGAGGGTGATACTGGCAGCTTGACCATCAGGAATTGATCTAACAAGCTGGAGTATTTTCTGTTCAGACATTGAAGTATCTCATGGCAGTCGGCAAGGGTCTGTGCTCATTTTTCCAGTACCTGAACCTTGAGGCGGAGTATTTTTCTTTGTAATATTAGACAGCAGCCAATAATTTTGTCCCTATCCTCAGTGGAAATATCATCGAAGTGATACGCCACTTCACATCGGCCGTCATCGAGCTGCTGCACCCGAATCTGGTGGGCGATGACCTTTAGTATTTCGGGTTCGGTAAAGGGAATGGATATTTCAAGTTGAATTTGTTTTTCAGCCGGAGGTTGGGTTGGAAAAATTGCCAATATTCCACTGCCGCTGAGATCCACAGTCTCCCCTTGAATAGACCATGGCTCGTTGTTTTGATTGGCGAACTGTGTGTGAAAGGAGCTGGAGATAACTTTGGTGACCGCATCGATCCGAAAGAACTCCCGCATCTGTTCATGGCTGATGGATTTTTGCAAAATCATCTGCAGGGTCTGCGGATTAACAATTTCCTGGATCATTGCTTCAAGGGAGATGGTTGGGCCTCCCATGTCTATGCTGATGATGCACGGTTGTTGAGTATCAATATCGTCAAGTGGCAGGATGCCCGACTTGAAAATCAAGGAAAATTTTGGTGGAGCGATATCTTGACAGATACAATGCGCTCTGACCCGTTCCTGTCGATTAAGAAGAGGGATAAAGATGCGTACTGGTTTGCCATTTGCAATGGATTGCAAGACATTGGGGGGAGAGCTCATTGTTATTGCTTACCTCTGGCAACGAAAAAGAAAAAACGTTTGAAGTCCTATTCTTATCAGAAGTTAATATCCCTCAAGGGGATATAAGTACTTTCACAAAATTCATTGTTAAAAACAAGAAATGAATTTCTAAGATGTTAATAGTAGCATCAAAAATTCGTATAGGCAACAGTGTAACTAGAGGTTGTAAAAGGAAAATGGGAAATCCGAAAAATTCCAATTTAAGATGAAGGATTTTTTAATATTTCCACCTGCAAATGCATGAAAACAGGATTGGGTAATTGTTGTCGATATTACGGGAAGGCTAGGCGGGTTGGAAGGCAAGGTTGCGCTTGTAAATCAAAATCTCAGCGTAGAGCGAATCACAGGCCAGGATGGACTTATCAAGAGCTCGTTGAAATTCACCGATGGAGGATGTGTCGAGAACTCCGGGGCCGAAGAATTCCAATACTGTGAAGAATTGTTCTTTGTTTTCGGTGATTTCCTTCAGTATGGTTGAGAGTTTCTCACAACGTTGATATATGTCGTCTGGTGTCAAGGTATGGATCCCCTCGATAATCGAGGTTGCAGCCTGTCTAAAAAGGTTACATTGTTCAATTGTGTTAAAAAAATACATATTTGCTGATTGCATATGTGTACCTTCCTCAGCAACAATAGCCTGATGAAATTGTAGTAAACACTATGAAGATCTGTTGACAATTCGTCCTTGATAGTTCTCGTGGTGACTGTAACCTTTTATTGCCGACAAGCCGTTACGAAGCGTTTTAATCTCATGGGCAAGAAGAGACTTTACCCCCATGGCCTTGGCAGTTAATCTCCCGTTCAAACGAAGAACCTCCTTGACAAGAGTATCACGTTTTTCCAGCAACGAGCTGAGAAATTCACTTTTCAACGGAACTTTCTGCAAGTGTTCCAGTAGCCATTGGTCGCGTTGGGTTGCCGGTGCTTGTAACTCTTTTAAAGATTCATTCATCTCTGTTAACTCATCCTGTGAAGCAGTTCCCACCCTCCCATCAATGTTCTGTAGAAGTGCCAGGATCCTGGTATAGTAGTTAATCGAGTCTCTGAGTCCGGTTTCAATCTGTTGCATGTCCGTTGTCATCATCATCCTCTATCTATCGGGATATTGAGAGGGAAACATAATTGTCCGGGACTTCTCTTCTCAGCTCCTTAGCCATCTGTGCTTTATTGATTTCTGCCGCTTCTCCCCAGGTTGCCCGCAGGTCGACCAGCAGTTTGTCCACCACATGCAGTTTGTCGATGTCTTGGTGGAGGTTGGCCAGGGTCAATTCCCGGATCATAAAGTTGTATAAGGCGTCGAGATTTTCGGCAATTTCACCGCCGATTGCATGGTCGAGTGAGTTGGAGAATTCCGTAATGATGGCCATTGAACTTTTTATGCCATGATGAAAGAGAGTGAGATTTCCTTCCTCAAGGCCGTGTATAGCTTGACGAGTAAAACGGATGGCCCCATCATAGAGCAAGAGAAGAATCTGTTCCGGAGACGCCGATAAAATCTGGTTTTCATGATACTGATTATATGCATTCATTTGATAACACCTCACATTTTTTAAGACTAAGCATTGGCTAATGCACTAGGAATTTGATGATGTAAAACTGTTGGTCCATTGGGTTAAAAAACTGCTTTGCGAATTCAGAGAACTGACAAGCTGCTCCATAGCGTTAAATCGTGCCTTCAGAGTGGACTCGGTTTTATCAAGAATTGCTGACTTCTGGGTGATCTGGTTCTCCAGGTTGTTTGTCTTGCTTTCATAACGATTTCTTTTATCCGCATACATTCCTGAAGAGGCGGAAGTTACTTTAATTAAATAGGTGTTGAACTTTTTCATAACACCATCAGTGCTATCTTCTCCTGCCAGAAGTTTTGCCACACCGCTAAAATTGTTGGAAAGTGCCGTGTCAAGCTTGCCGTCACTGAGATTGAGGGTGCCATCCTGATTAGTGGAAATTCCGATATCACTGAGGATATGCAGAGAGCCGCTGGTATTTACCATATCTGTCAATATTGACTGGAGACCTCTTTTGATGGTGTTGACCGTAGCGTCTCCACGCAGAATATGGCTATACTGGGCGTCAGTCGGCGTGGTAGTCGTGGTAGTTGTAGTAATTCTGGTAGCAGCGTCGGTGGTGGTTGAAGTTTCTATAGCGGGGATATTTCTCGCATAACCGGAGGCTATCCAGTCCATAATTTTATTGTAGCTGCTGACAAATGTTGAAATCTTTTCTTTGAGAGCGCTTGTATCAGCGGATATATCAAGTTTTGTAGTGGTATATACGATCGGTGGGCCGGAATCTGAAATAGGGCTTATCGCTTTCAGGTTCAGGGTTACGCCGGAAATCGCTGTGGAAATTGTATTGGAATTACTTACAACACTGACGCCGTCAATAGTGACTTTAGCCTGTTGGGCGGTTTGAGCTGTGGTAATATTTGTGGTGCTATCGAAGGGAATGGCAGCGCCTAATCCATCGAGCAAATTACTGGTTACGGAGAAATCGGTCGAGGCATCTTTTCCTGTCAAGACAAGGCGATAAGGAGTTGTGCCGCTGCCGTCATTGATAATACTGGCGCTGACGCCGGTTGTCTCGGTAACTGCATTGATAGACGACATGAGACCTGTCAATGAGTTGTTGGCGGAATTAATGGTAATTGCCTTGCCTTTGACAGTAACCGTGCCGGTTCCGAAAATACTGGTAGTTTTGGATGCATATCCGGTGCTGATACTTTTTTGCACCTGTGCGAGTTGGGTGACCGTGATTTCGTAACTCCCCGTACCCGCGCCGTCCGAGGTGGCGGTAACGGCACTTTCGGAACTGACGTTTGCCTTGGTCGTCTGAACGTTGCTGGTCAGGTTCATAGCGCTGGCGGAAGTCTTCAGATCGGTCAACATCGTATTGAGTTGGCCGTAGGCCTTGAGCCGATTGGCTTCTGTCTCTTTGTCTTTACTGAGATTATCGACGGGCACCCGTTCTGCCGCCATTAATTTCGTGACAATGTCGCTTGTGTTAATACCTGATGCCAGTCCAGTGAAGGTAATATCCGACATACCAACTCCTTGCTCCATTTTGTGGAGTTACTGCGAAAAATAAATTAAATGATCTTAACGCGCTGTATCGATAATATTTCCCTGAAATTCGTTGAGGGCGGCTCTGATTCCGAGCATTTCCTCTGCAGGTACTTGGCGAATGACTTCCTGAGTTGCACTATCGACAATCTTCACCACTATTTGGTTTGTTGTTTTATCACTTTCAAAACGAACACTGTAGGATCCGTTTTCTGTTAGTGCTTTGATCTTTGAGAGGATTTCTTCAGGTTGAACTTTATTTTTTGCACTATTCTCTTGTGCAGCATCTGGCTTTTCTTCGGCCTTTTTTCGGTCGGAACTGATCTGTTCTGCTGCCTGCGGCAGCGTTTGCAGAGTCGTGCCTGAAATGTTCATTGCTTCCATGCTCATGGTGGTCACCCCTGGAATA
Organism: Pseudomonadota bacterium; assembly: GCA_043798185.1. Taxonomy (GTDB): domain Bacteria; phylum Desulfobacterota; class Desulfobulbia; order Desulfobulbales; family Desulfocapsaceae; genus Desulforhopalus_A. Next base: position 43,672 of record JAZDOW010000040.1, read on the forward strand.
CTTTTTAAAACCTTCTGCAACCTAGTAAGACCTGGAGGGCCAACTGCAGCCCTCCAGGGTGAAGGTTATCTTACTTGAGCAGAGACAGGGCCAACTGCGGGGCCTGGTTGGCCTGTGCCAAGATGGCTACACCGGCCTGCTGCAGGATGTTGTTCTTGGTCATTGCCGAGGTTTCCTGGGCAATGTCGGCATCGAGAATCCGGCTGCGGGCAGCGGAGAGATTCTCGGAAACGTTGGACAGGTTGGCGATGGTCGACTCGAACCGGTTTTGGACCGCACCGAGGTTGCCGCGCATATTGTCGATCTGCATCAATGCACCGTCAACAGTCTTGATGGCATTGGCGGAACCCTCCACCGAAGTGATATCGATATTGTCGACGGATTGCAGGGTACTGACGTTGGCTCCATTGGCCGCGGTATTGAACAGCGATTGTCCTGTGACGTCGACACTGCTGGTTACGTTAAAACCTGCAGAACTGGAGAAGGATATTTCGCCGCCGACTACAGTCGAATCATATTGGGCGCCTTCTGCTAAAGTGCCACCATCATATAATGTAGTACCGGCTCCTTCTGTTCCGGAGATTTTTATTGATTGTGTAACGTCTGTTGCTCCAGTAATATCAGTAATAGCGCCGCTATGTTCAAAATCGGCGATACGGATATTATAACCGGCGGCTTGATCTAGTTCGATGCTCTTTTTATCTGCGCTTAAAGTTGCGGTGATACCAGTGTTACCAGCCTGTTCGTTGATCGCGGTGGTAAGGTTTGTCAGGTCGTTAGAGAGCACCGTGGCATTGATGGAGATAGCCGAAGTGTTCGTCCCTTGTAATGTAAAGGAAACGCTACCATTATTACTCAGATTGGAAAGCGTAGCCTTAGTGTTGGCGGTAGCGGTGACCCCTGTATCGGCTGCTGCTGCGTTGACCTTCTGCGCTACAACCGCAGCGGTATCGCCAGCTTCAAGAGCGACCGTTTGCGAACCGTCTTTGCCAACAACTGTCAGCGTCTGGGCGGCGACGTTGTTATTACCGGACGCACTGGTATTACCTATGCCGCCGAGACCTTCTTGGCCTGCAGTTACACCAAGGGCGGAACCAGATGAAGTCGTGGAAACAATACCGTCGCTTGTTGCAAAGGCGTAACTGGCGGTAGCCCGTTGTACATAGGCACTGGCGTTGGCGCCTTGAGTAAGCGTACCGGTTTCACCGGCGGAACCGGCATAGGTCAATGTGCTGACAGCACCGTTTGTGTTGGCGGCGGCAGAGAATTCGACATTGGAACCGGTTGAGCTTGTAGCTGTTAATACGTTGCTGGCAAGGGTAAGGGTAATCCCGGTGGCAGCACTGTTGGCGGTGTTCCAGGCAACACGCGCGGTTTCGAGATCGGTGTTGAAGTCGGTCTGCGCAGAGGCGTGAGCAGTAGCCGTTACAGTTAACGCAGCACCATTGATATTAAGAGAAATGGTGTCTGCGGCAACCTGCTCGTCCCATGTGGTGGTGGCGAAGGTAATGCTGGCGGCATTGCTGCTGTAGGTAGCCGTGGACGTAGCTGCAGCACCGGTATCAATAACCGTTTTTGCATCACTGGCTGACATCCCGTTGGTGAGAGCGGCGGTATCGGTGGTACCGTCGGCAAAGGTGAAAGTGATGGTTTGTGCCGGCAGAGCTGCTGTCTGAGCGGCGAGGAGGTTTGCTGCAGCATTGCCTGCTGCACTGGTCCCACTAGTGCTTGAAACGCCAATAGCCGCGGCGGAATATGTAGCTGCCTCAATACCTACACCGTTATTGGTGTCCAGGCTGTTGTTTCCGAGATCTGCTGATCTGGCGGAATTGATACCGAAGGAAATGGTCTGATTGGCATTAGCACCAACCTGGAATTGAGCCGAAGTCATAGTGCCATCCAACAGATTTTTTCCGTTGAATGCCGTTGTATCTGCGATTCTGGTCATTTCCTGTTTAAGCTGATTAACCTCAGCTTGCAGCGCGGAGCGATCTGAAGAACTGTTGGTGTCGTTTGCTGACTGCACGGCCAACTCACGCATACGCTGGAGGATGTTGGTTGTTTCTTGAAGAGCACCCTCCGCAGTTTGCGCCAGAGAGATACCGTCGTTGGAGTTTCTGGTTGCTTGGTTGAGACCTCGGATCTGTGAGGTCATACGGTCGGAAATAGAAAGTCCGGCAGCATCGTCCTTGGCTGAGTTGATTCTTAAGCCTGAGGAAAGACGTTGCATGGATTTTGACAGCGCGGATTGAGAGGTTCCCAGGTTACGCTGTGCATTGAGAGACATTACGTTGGTGTTGATACTAAGAGCCATGATATTCCTCCATGAATATATGTTGTGAGATACTGCTTGGGCATCCGTGCCCAATTACTGTAGCTTTGTTGATCGCCCTGCTTGAAGGTTTTTTTTATTTTCCCGATATCTACCTCCTTTGTTGATATTGATTACTTCGATAACGTTCGTATCGGACACTCTCATACAATTCTTAAGGAAAATAAAAAAAAATATGTTTTCCCTTAAAAACTGTATCGGCAAACTACCATGTGAAGTTTAGATCTTTTTCAAGACGAGTACTATTTTTGTTGTGCGAAGAATTATTTGTGAAGGGGGGTCTTGGAAGTATATTTTGTGTCGCGCAAAATGACTTGAATTGCTCTGTTCGTTCGCGGTGCATAGAATATGGGGGCGGCAAGATTCAAGGTAATATTTTGGTCTGGAGGAACGGTAACAACGCTTAAAACAAACCAATCGTCACCATTTTCGATTTGCAAGCTCTGGTATTCTGCAGGCTCAGGTATTACTTGGTAGTCGAGGAAAAAATTTGTCGGATCGGTGAGTACGAATGCCATGTCGGGGTCGTCAATGCTTTGAATCCAGAAAAGGGGGCCTTGTTTTTTGTTGGGCATGACAATGAAGTTGCGAAGATTTGGTAAGCCAATAAGCCCGGCAGGAAAATGGAGAAGATTCTTCGGATCATATTCTACTTCACCAAAACGAGTATTAATTTTTTCCATTTTTCTCTTTTCTCAAGATAAGGTTGTCGCTAATTGTATCAAGATCGACCATATTCCAGTGTGCAGCGTCTTTGTTTTCTTGAACGATCCGATCATAGACTTCCTGGCGATGGACTTTCATGTCTCGGGGGGCATCAATGCCAATCCTGATATTTCCGCCCTTCATTTCAACAATAGTGATTGTTATATCGTCACCAATAACGATACCTTCACCAAGTTTTCTGGTAAGAACCAGCATATTTGACACCGTAGTGACGGTTGATGCCGTCGGATAATTAAGATGGTTGTCAGCTCGGGGAGGAATGTCTTTCTCTACCTTGAATGACTTCATTCGAGCTCATGAGTCAGGCTCTCATGGGATTGAAAACCTATGGTTTCTTGTAAAAACAGCGGGTGTATCCGCTGTTTGCTCGATTGATAGTAATCGATGCTTAAAAATAATCAAGAATCGAAATTTTTGAGATTCTGCCGGTAATATCCAAGGCGGCTTGAAAGGCACTCTCTTTTTGAACTATATCGTTATAAACCTGTATGATATCGGCATCCTGATAACGAGAAAGGATTTGTTTAAGGTCAATTTGTGCGTTTTCCTGGTGCGTGATAGCTGACTCGACATGTTGTGCTCTGGCACCAAGAGTACTCCGTTGGGTGCGATTTTGATCGGCGGCAATCTCCAGGTTGGTGATCTGCGCTTGCAAAGAGCCGCCCGCACCGTTGATGTCGTCGAAATTACCTGCCCGGATAGCCTCTTCCGTGCGCATAAGGACGGTGAAGAGATCGATTCGACCGGATGCGCCATTCAGAGTGTCGGCGGTAAGACCTACATCGGCAAGGCCAGCTCCAGCCAAGGTGACACTGGTCGGTGAATTGGGGGCGATAGTAATTGTGCCGAATACAGTCTGGTTGCCTCCGGCAATTCCCCCGCTCGGCGGGGGAACGGGGATTGGGTCGGTGTCGGCTATTGCTTCATTTAGGATAATCTCCGAACCATTGGCTGGTCCGGTGAGGATTAAAGCACCGCTGGAAATATCATAGGCAACGCCGTTGGCGAGGGTGCCGCCTGTTGACGTCAGATTGGTTGCTCCCGCGGTGTTTGCAAGGGCTGACGCCATGCCGGCCAAGGAGAAATCGTAGAGGCCGGAAGGGCCGTCAAGAGTTGCCGAAATGGTTGTACCGGCTGAGGTAATGTCGAGGCGGTAGGTGTCCTCGATGTCAACGAAATCGCTTAAGGTTAAAGCACCGAGATTTGCGCTTGCGGCATTGGCTGTTCCTATCAGGCCGGTTCCCGCCTGACTGAAGAGGCCGGCAACTCTGGCGGCGTAGTTGTCGTCGGGATCGGTGAGATCAGTCCAAGGTATAGGGGTGACCACCGGCGGCGTGGCGCCGGTGGTGATGGTGATATTGTTGCCGAATGAGCCAAGGCCTATCGGCCCGGAGGTCATTGTTTCACCCTGGTAGGGGTTGGCATATCCGGTGGCGGCTATCTCATTGGTGATCCCCATAAAGAGCTCGTTGCCGGTGAGATTCGACTCGAGAAACTCTCCGGGGGAGATTTCCAGTTGGGTCGGGTTGTTATCGCCGTGATACAGGACAGGCCAGGTGTTGACATTGGTCGCGAGATAAGTACTTGCATCGTAGGTTGGATTTACCGTAAATGGTTTGGTCTTGTCCTGGTATCCGGCAAAAATATACTTTCCGTCAACAACCGCATTAGAGGTGTCGAGTAGTTGATTTCGAAGTTCTGCAATTTGATCGGCAAGGGTCCCAAGATCGGTTGTGCTGTAGCTTCCGTTTACTGCATTAATGGCAATTTCTTTGGCCCGTACCAGCGTATTTTCAATATCGGCGAGATAACCGTCCGTGGCGGCCATTTTGTCAGCGGACTGTCCCATGGTTTCGAGATACCGGGTGTTCTGCTGGAGCTGTGACCTCGTGGTAAGAACCGGGCGGATTGCACCTGGATCATCGGAGGGTTTATTGAGCTTCAAACCGGTAGTGCCCTGGTTACGGAGTGTCGACAGAGCATTGGTGATACGGTCAAGGTTAGTCTGCATTAAACGGTAAGTGGAATTGTCGGTTACTTTCATAATGCACCGTCCTTAAATAAGACTATTTCCTGATGGCTATTACCGTCGACATCATTTCATCAACTGTGGAGAGGAATTTGGCGGATGACTCGAAACCGCGTTGAAACTGAATAAGGCTAATCATCTCTTCCTCAAGGGAAACTCCGACCAAGCCATCCCGGAAATTTTCCAACTGATCCATAGCATCTTGCGCACCCTTAAGAGACAGTTGGTTTTGATTGCTCTCGACACCTATTTTTGCCGAGAGCTTGCCGTAAAGCGAAGTAAAAGAATCAGTTCCGCCAATCAGGTAAGTATCACTGATATTAGAAAGAATAATGGCGTTGCTGTTGTCGCCCGGCGCAACGTTACCTGTCGGTGGACCAGGATCGGGGGCTGCTCCGGCGGCGATCTTTGCCGGATCGGTTATGGCAACACTCATATTTCGAGCTGCATCTTTATATTGCGCGGCAGTTGGTGCTGGCCCGGGAGGAGAGGCTGCATAATTCGGCGGCATGTTGAAAAAGTTATTGCCGGTGCTCGAGTCGAGGCCTCCTCCGGCCTGGTGTTGGAGATTGACCTGAACACTCAATTCATAGGCAAGTTTATCAAGATCCGCGGTCATTTCCGGGATCAGGTTGTCACGAACATCCAGCAAGCCCTGGAAGGCCCCGCCAAGGGTTTTGACGCCCAGATCCCTAGTGACTCCGCCAGCATGGAGTTGCAGAGTCATATCGGAACCAGATGTCAGGGCGGATATGGACATGGCCATATTGCCTTGAACCAGGGGTAGGCCACCGGGGAGAACTACCGATAACATGCCGTTTTTATCTTCGTAGGATTGGGCGCCAAGGGTTTGGGCTAGGTCCTTGGCCACTATATCACGTTGGTCTCTGGCGCTGTTGGCCATTTGCCCTCGGATCTCTATGGAATAAATACGATCATTGAGGTCGGCTAGCTCCTTGAGTTGCGAGTTGACGGTGTCGAGCTTGGAAACAATGGTGTTGTTGATGTTTTCTTGGATGGAATTGAGTTGATCAATAGTGGTATTAAAGCTGGTGGCCAGGACATCGCCTTGAAGAATAACGTTGTTTCTTTGCACGAGGTCACTTGGATTGGCGGTGAGTTCCTGGAGCGAGTCAAAAAAATTATTGATATCGGTAGAGATATTGTCGTCGGTGATGGTGAAAACACTCTCCAGTTCGGAAAGGGGGCGAGTCAATGCATCTTGAAGACCAAAATCGACTGCCTTCTGTTTGAGCTGTTGCTCTATAAAAACATCGTGCTGGCGGCTGACATTGGAAATTTTCACACCTTGGCCAATAAAAAAGTCACCGAAGTTCATCGCCGGATAGGTCTCAAAATCGGCCTTTTGCCGGGAATATCCTACGGTATTGACATTGGAGATATTGTTACCGGTAATCTCTATTGATTTTTGATTGACCTCAAGAGAAGTCCTGGCGGAGTTGAGTGCATTGAGGAGTCCGGCCATGTCAAATCCTCCCTGAGAGGAGTCGGCCATTTACCTGGGAGGTAACCGTATAACCATGGGCTGAATAGGTTGAGGTTACGGTTTTTTGGCCGAAAAATTCCATCGTTTCTCTAATCCACCCGAGAGTCGATTTAAAAAGAAAGGCGTTGCGGCGGTTCTCTGCACGAATCTGGGCAGCGATAGGTTTATCCTGCTCGTCGATAACCTTGATATGGGCCAACACCTTGACGATTTCTTCCTTGGTGTTCATGGCCTCGGTCATCCCCTGCATATCGAGAGTCTTGGCGCACTCTCTCTCCAGCAGGATGACGTCACGAAGGCGGACGAGATAGTCGTGGGTGTTCGCGGTGTCCATATTATTTGTTCTCGACTAAGAATTGTAACAAAGAAGCGGAAACTTTTTGCAGATCAGGTTGATAAGAACCTTCTTTAATCTGAGCTTGCAGTTCCTTTACCCTTTCAGTTCGTTCCGCATCGCCACTTGCCGTTGCCGCTTTTGCCCGATTAACATCTTGAAGTACTGAAGAAAACTGAACTTTATCTTCTCCCGCACCTTCAGTCTTTTGGTCGCCTTGTATCTTTTGCGACTTTTTCAGACTGCCGATTTGTCCCGGACCTCCGACTCCAAAAAACTCTATACTCATGACTTCACCTAATTGGTCGATTGCTGGCTGTTATCAACCCCTGCCCAGTCATCCAGTTTTTGCATTACCGCATCATAGGTTTTGTAGGAAATGTCCGGCAGCCAATCACCCATTGCTTTTTTGGCTTCCTGAAAACCTTTTTCAATTCCCGCTCGAATAGCATCGATCCTAGTAGTATCACCGCCGGCAATGCCGACAGCCAGATCAAAAATCCGTTGCGATGTCTTATCTACCCCAAAATAGCCGTTATCCGCAACTAAGTCTTGGGCTTCGCCGGGGGTTAACGTGCTGATATCGATGTCTGTATCGCCGGTGGCGATCTTGGAATCGATACCCTGTTCCTTGAACATATTAAGAACCAGTCCGCGCAACAGGTCAAAACCGTCACCCCGGTTGCCTTGCAGGGTCATGGAACTGTCATAGGTTGTTACCGACTCACTGCTATAGGAGAGTGTCACTTTGTCTGTGGTAAGATTAAAACTTTCTTTTTGAGTAATTTTACCACTTTGTTGGTATGTGGCAATGTTGCCGGTTTGCTTACTCGGGTAATTGAGAGTTGGTTGATATGCGCTGATACTGGAATTTTCTAACATTTTATGCCTCCCTGCGAATTCAAGCGTGCTTCCTTGCACCATTATTCCGATACGTGAATCGGTGTCTTACCGCGTATTCAGAGTGGGGAAGAAGGTCTTTCTTCAAGATTATTATCGGAGGCGGGATGAAAAAACTTTAGTCGCTCACAGATTATTTTTTCTTTTCAATCTGTTTAGCCATTTGTTTATACATGGCTTCACCGATACCAAGGCCTTTCCCGCGACTGGCAGCCTTTGCCGTTTCGCTGTCGAGCATATCACGGAAAGTTTCTGTAGCGGTGTCTTTTTCAAAAAGTCCGCCATTGGGCACGGACTGTCGCATTGACTTTAACATTTCTGCGAGGAGGAGTGCTTCAAATTCCTGGCTCGATTTTCGTAGTGAAGCAAGATCCTTGGCTTTTCTGTCAGCCGTCGGTTGTGTTGCTCGACTGGTTACGATGCGTGGGTCAATTTGAAAATCCATAACATTCCGAAAGAAAGAGATTAAATGATGATCAGTTCGCCATGCAGGGAGCCGGCCGCTTTAATGGCCTGGAAAATGGCGATAAGATCCCTGGGGGTCGCTCCTATAGCGTTGAGGGCATTGGCAATTTCGCCGATGGATACACCTTTTTTCATGTCAAGAAGAACAAGTTGCCCCGAGTCCTCAATAACCTTTGCCGTGGTCTTGGGGGCGATGACGGTTTGTCCGGCGGCCAGAGGATTTGGTTGGGAAACACCGACATCCTCCCGAATGATAAGGCTCAGATTGCCATGGGAGACGGCTACCGTTGACAGTCTGACATCTTTGCCCATGACTACGGTTCCAGTTCGTTCGTTGACCACGACCCTGGCCGGAGAATCGGTTTCTACCTCGAGTACCTCGACTGCAGCAATGAAATCGACGACGTCTTCCTTGAATTCCTCTGGAATGGCCACTTTTACAGTTCCTGAGGTGTCAGGAAAAGCAGTGCCCTGTCCAAACCTTTTATTGATTACCTCAGCCATATTGGCGGCAGTGGTAAAATCGGCATCGCTCATCTGGTATTCCAATTTACCGGCTGCTCCCAATTCACTGGCTACCGATCGCTCAATAATTGCACCCCCGGAAATGGTGCCGACGGTCGGATGGTTTTTTTGCACTTGGGCAGCCTTGCCGCCAAAGGCGAAGGAGCCGGTCGATAATGGTCCTTGGGCAACTGCATACACCTTGCCGTCCGGTCCAAGCAACGGCGTCATAAGCAGTGTGCCACCGGCGAGGCTCTTCGAGTCTCCCATGGAGGAAACCTGGACATCAATGGTCGATCCAGATTTTGCAAACGGCGGCAGCGTGGCTGTAACCATTACCGTGGCCACGTTCTTCAACTTGATAGATGTCATATTATCAGGATTCATGGTAATTCCTTGCCGAGTCATCATATTGTATACGGCCTGAAGGGTGAAGGCCGATTTACTCATATCATCGCCGGTGCCGTTGAGGCCGGATATTATCCCGTAGCCGAGGAGTTGATTGTTGCGGACTCCGTGCAATTGTGCCAGATCCTTTATCCTGGCAGCGTTTGCCTCAGGTATTGCAAGGAATGAGTAGAGGAAGAGAGTTGTAAAAACAATGAGCGAACATTTCATGGCGGACACCAGGATTTGGGTGTTTAAATTCATTTCTTTAAAACGGCCAGATATTATTAAGAAAATGCATTGCCCAGCCGGGCTCCTGATTGTCGCTGACTGCTCCTTTGCCGGTATAGCTGATCCGGGCGTTGAGTATCTTGGTCGAATTGACGGTGTTGGCGGCGGTAATGTCAACCGGTCTGACTATGCCGGTCAGATAGATTATCTGTACTTCATTGTTGACCATGACCTCCTTGCCGCCACGAATTTTCAGCTGCCCATTGGGGTAGCGACCGACCACCTGGGTAGTGAGAGAGGCGCTGAGATCTTCTTTTCTGGAGGTAGAACCCTTGCCGTCAAAACCATTGGTAAAATCGGCTTTTACCAAATTCTGGAGATCGATGGGATTAGCTTTTGATGTCCAGACCTTGTCATTTTCCAATCCAAAAAAATTAGGAATGGAGGCCGACATATTGCTCTTTCTGCTGGTTGAAGAGACGGCCTCTTTTGAGGCACTGGCCGTCTCGGAGATGATGACCGTAACAATATCGCCAACATCTCTTGCCTTACGATCAGAAACAAGGGAGCTATTGCCTTCCCGCCACAACGATCCTGCTTCGTTAGTTTGTTCATCGCTTGGCTGAATTTCCTCTAGTGGTTCACGACTCACCACAGGTGCATTCTGAGGAGCGGCGCATGATGCCAGTGATACAAGAGTCAGGAGGGTCAAAATGAATTTTTTCATATCAGAGGGTCACCTCCACGACACCCGGCGCTGCAACCCTGCCTTGTATCGTTTTGTTCGAGTTGATGTTTTGTACTTTAATCATCTGATCAAGTTTGCCGTCACTATAGGCGAGACCGGTTGCCGTCAAATGCAGTGATGCCGTATCAATGATGATTTGCACTTTTTGCCCGCGCTTCACAACCGGCAAAGCATCGACCATGGACCCGAGAACCGGGGAACCTGTGGCCACGGACCTTGTAAGTTGCATGCCTATAAGGGCGTGGAAGTCGAGTTCAGGACTGGCAATTTCGCTGATGTCCATGGCTGCTACATTCAAGTGTTGCGGTCTGAGGATAAGTCCTTTCCTTAGCGTTGATGCGGCCACCACGATCTTGGCGAGGGCCTCCATTTTACCCCGAACCGACATGTTTTTCACAACCTTGTCATCGACTTTGAAAATGATTGAAAGACTTGAACTGCCGAGTATCCCAGGATGAGAGGGAATGATGTCGTACGAAAGATCTCCCTTCGGTACGAAAAATGGGAGTGGCAGGGAATTCGGGATAAATTTGATTTCAGCTTGGGGGAGGTTCTTTTTGTTGTTAATTAAAAATTCGGCAATAATAGCCTGGATCTTTTCTGCTCCGATGAGAATACCCTGGCGGCTGATGTGGATGGTGGATGAGCCACTCCAGATTATATCACTCGGCAGAGAGCGGTTGGAATACCGCAAGGTCTGGATGATGGTTTGGGAATGGATAACCATGGCTTCGCCGGGGGCAGGAGCTTGGCAGACGGATTGGGTGGCCAGTGCTTCCGCTAGAGGGGATTGTTCATCGAACTTTGCCACATCGCCCAGTTTGATAGTCGGATCATCGATCTGGGCGATCTGGTTGAAAGTTATCTCAAGCGCCGGGCAGGTTTCGAACAGCCCGAACAGGAGAATGAGAGTGAGGAGCAATCGTTTCATTGTTAAATAAGAGCGTTGGTGGTTTTCATCATTTCATCAGAGGTTTGAATGCTTTTGGAATTGATTTCATAGGCCCTCTGGGTGGTTATCATGCTGGCCAGTTCCTCAACAATGTTGACGTTGGAACCTTCCAGATAATTCTGCAACAGGGTGCCGACACCGTTAGTGCCGGGGGTACCTGTTTGGGCGGTTCCGGAAGAAGCACTTTCGGTAAAAAGGTTTTTACCGATGGCCGACAACCCGCTATTGTTGGTGAAGGTGGCGAGCTCCAGAGTGCCGATTTCGGTGCTGGCTGTAGCAGATCCAACGATGGCGCTGACGATACCGGTTTCGCTGATAGTAATCTGCCTTGATCCATCGGGAATGGTGACGTTTGGAAGAATCGGATAACCATCGGAATTGGTCAAGCGGCCATTGCTGTCGCGTTTCAATGCCCCTGATCTGGTATAGCCGGTGTTGCCGTTCGGCATCTCGATTTGGAGAAAACCATCTCCCTCAATGGCAATATCAAGTTCATTCAGGGTCTGGATAAGATCTCCCTGGGTAAATATCTTGGAAACGGCTGCGGGTTTCACTCCGAGGCCGATGAGAATACCGGTCGGGGATTGGGTGTCGGCGGAAGTTTGACTGCCGGGAACCTTCATGGTCTGGTACAGGAGGTCCTGGAAGTCGGCTCTGCTCTTTTTAAAACCGGTAGTACTGACGTTGGCGAGATTGTTGGAAATAACGTCGATATTCAACTGCTGGCTGTGCATGCCGGTGGTTCCGGTCCAAAGTGAGCGGATCATTGTTTGTCCTTTTTGAGGTAGACTCTCAGAAAAATTCTTTGCATGTTTTTACCCCATGAGAGGGTGTCTTCGTTCATCACGTTTTTCATGATTAATTTGCTGCGGCTGAAAGTTAGCCTAATGTACCGAGTTCATCTTGAGTTTCACTGATGGTTGCATAGCTTTTCAAGACCTTGTGATAGGTTTCAAATGTCCGGTAACTATCGATCATTTGCGTTAATTCCGCTGACATGTTTATGTTTGCCAGTTCGAGGCTGCCCTGAACCACACGGGAATTTTCGGTTGGTTGCTCAGTCCCTCCGGGGTCCAGGGAAAAAGTGGTATCGGACTCACGTTTTAATTTTTGTTTGTCGTCAATGGTCACAACCGCCATCTTGGTAACTTCCGTTTGCGCTCCCTGTAGCCCGAGAAGTGAGATATTGCCTTTGTCATCAACGGCGATTTTACTGGTGGCCGTGTCCGGAATGGTAATCTGGCCATTATTTTCGTCGAGAACAGGCAGGTTGGAGCTGGTAGTCAATAATCCTTCGGCGGTAATCGTGAAATCGCCGCGCCTCGTATAGAGAGGGCCGTTGGGACCCTGGACTTTGAAGAAGCCATCACCGTTAATGGCAAAGTTGAGGGGATCTTCAGTTTGCCGAAGAGGTCCGCCGGAAAAATCACTGAAATTCTTACCTACCCTGCTGTAATTGATGCCCTTTGCCTCTTTCGTCTGACGCTCGCCGCGGAGAATGGCTTCAAAACTGACCTGGGATCTACGGTAGCCTGATGTACTAATATTGGCCAGGTTATTGCTTACATTGCTTATTGCCTGTTCTCTTGCAATGGCGCCGGAAAGGGCACTGTATTTTCCTGAAACCATATTCGTTTCTCTTTATGCCGAGGTTGAATGTTCCTGTCGTTGATCTTCTTATCGGTTTGTGCCCGTCAAATCTTAACCCTCTGTCGAGAACTGCATCGTTTTAGCTTCCCTGGGCAATTTTCACTAAAGTGACCAGCTGTCTGGCTTCGTGCGTAGATATCGTCAGTATTGAGGCGATCTCTTCCACGGAAAAGTCTTTTTCCATCAAGGAATTGATGTAATTGTATCTTTCCGGGGTGTTACGAGCCCTTTCATGGGTATGATTTTCGTCCAGCCGCGGCTTTAGTAATTTTGTAGCAAGCTCGGCCTTTCCAAGGTTGTTTTGAAACTCGATGATTTCCTCATGCTTTTCCTGCAGTCTTGTGAGGCTTTGCCGGGTACGTTCGAGGGATATCGTGGTTTCAGTGAGCTGTTCCGCCAGAAGTGTTGTTTCTTTTTTTAAGGCGAAAGCCTTGAGTGTGGCGACAAGGAACAGGAACAAAAAGAAAAGGGAAAAATAGAAAAAAATGTTGAGTTCGGCCATGGTTTCTCCGGGGTGCTGGGGAGGCTGAAAAGTGCAGAGGGGATGATTCCTAGAGCCAGCTATCCAGTTTGGTCTTCAGCTTAATCAGCGCCTGACTGTGCAATTGGCTTACTCGACCTTCGGAGAGTTCCATGGCCTCGGCAATTTCCTTCTGGGTGAGTTCTTCGTAATAATAAAGTGATATTACCAACCGTTCCTTTTCCGACAGTTGGCCAAGCACCAGAGCAATGCTCTTGGTCAGTTGTTGGTCCTCTATCCGAGCTCCCGGTGATGTCTGGGGGCGTTCATCGGTGAGACTGTCAAGAAAAGTCCGGCCTTCTTCCGAGTGATCGAGGGTCTCGTTGAGGCTGACGCATCCCAGATGACTTACTTCAATGAGAATCGAGCGATACTCATCAAGGGTCATATCCATGGCTTTGGCTACCTCATGGTCTTCTGGGTCTCTCCCCAGTTGGAGTTCCAGGTCGCTGATGGTCTTGCCGATTCTATTCTGCTTGTCTCGAAGTGACCTGGAGAACCAGTCGAGCTTGCGCATTTCATCAAGAATGGCACCTCGAATCCGATATTCGGCGAAGGTCTTGAAAAGTATGTTTTTGGTCGGATCGAACTTGTTTGCTGCGTCGAGAAGGCCAACCATCCCCGCACTTTTGATATCATCCCTATTCATAAAAGAGGGTACCTGGGTAACCATTCTTCTGGCGATGATATCGACAAGATAGAGATGGTCATGGATGAGCTGGGTGCGATTTTCCATGTGAGGACTTTGGCGGTAGACCATAGGACTCTTCTATCCTCTCATATTCAACAATTTCTTCCAGAAAAACTGGAGATTTCCTTTCGGCGAGGTCTGTGTTGGTTCGGTACTGATCCTGCCAGCCAGTTGGCGGAAAGCCAGGGAGATCTTTGAGCCTGGATAGAGTTCGCTGATAACCTTTTGTTTACGTATCGAATCCACCATTTGTCTGTCTTCAGGAATAGATCCGAGATAATTGATTGAAATATCGAGATATCTATTGGCTACCATGGTCAATTTTTTATACACTTCAAGGGCATCGTCTTCAGTTTCAATCTGGTTGACAACCAGATTGAAACTTTTTTCATGATACTGCGTGGAGAGCAGCTTCATCAAGGCATAGGCGTCGGTAATCGCAGTTGGTTCGGGAGTTGTAACCACTAATATCTCCTGCGCTGCCGTATTAAAATAAGTAACATTCTCAGAAATGCCCGCTTCGGTATCGATAAGAACAAAATCGAAATGATTTTGCATGGCATCGAGACCGTCGAGGAGGCGCATCTTCTGGTGGGAATCAAGGTTGGTGAAGTTTTGAATGCCGGATCCGGCAGGGAGGATTTTGATTCCCATCGGTCCGTCGATCATTATTCCCTGGAGATCCTGCTCGCCGTTGAAGAAATGATTGAGGTTAAAGGTCGGAGAGATACCAAACACGACATCGATATTCGCCAGACCGAGATCGGCATCGAGGATAAGCACCCGTTTACCCATGGAGCCAAGGGCGTAAGCCAGATTGGCAGTAACGGCGGTTTTCCCCACACCCCCTTTGCCGCTGGTTATTGCATAGACACTTGTCGAAAGTTCAGCCTTTTGTGGGATCGGACCGGGATATTGGGAATTCAGATCCCGAAGAGTCTTAGCTTGGTCGGTTGTTGAATGGGAAATATTAGTCATGCATTGATCCTTCATTTTGCAACATGATCAGTTCTGCGGCGATTTTGGAGTTGGCCTCAAGTAAATCTTCCGGAACTCTTTGTCCGTTCGTAAAATATGAAAGAGGGTTAGGGTTCTGAATCTGGACGTTCAGTATTATCCCGAGGTTGGCGCATTCGTCGATTTTGGTGAAAATTGTATGGGTTATGCCTAGACTTTGGAACCGCTCGATGGCATCAATAAGTTCATGCTCCCGGGTGGTTGCCGATAGTACCAGGTGTTTGTCAATATTGAACTCCGGCTTAAGAAACGTTGCCAGTTCATCAATACAGAAAGTATCCCGCGGGCTTCGGCCGGCAGTATCGATAAGAATGAGTTCTTTGTCACGGTGTCGCTCAAGGGATTTTTCCAGCTGTTCCGGGGTGATGACCACGTCGACCGGCAGGTGCATGATTTCCCCGTACACCTTCAGTTGTTCAACAGCGGCAATGCGGTAGGTATCGATGGTTATAAGCGCGATGGATTTGGAATATCTGCTTAGGTACGATGCGGCTATCTTGGCCAAGGTAGTCGTCTTTCCGACGCCGGTCGGGCCAACCAAGGCAATGCGCTGTCGATTCTCTCCGTTTACAAAAGTAGGTGGGCTTGCCTGAATGAGATCTTCGATTGTTCCCATGATTGCCGTAAGGACAACATCCGGATTGCCGAGCTCCTGATCGGTGAGGCTTTCTCTCAGGAATCCGGCAATTGTCCTCGATGTTTCGACGTTTATACCTTTCTCGATGAGTTTTGAGAGAATATGATCACCATGGATGGTGGAGGCATTGTAGCGATTACCGAAGTCGCTGTCTTTGACTTTTAATTGCCGCGATTGTTTTGACGATTCGTCCTTTTCGGTAATTTGCGATATTTTTCCAGCTAGATTTTTCACGAGGTTTTTAAGTTCATTGACCTCGGTTTGCAGATCTGGTTGCTTCTCGGTTACCACTTGTCCGTTGCGCCTTTCAATATTTCGATCGGAAGGACTGTAACCTGTGGGGGTTGGGCCACGGTGGAGAAGGAGTTCTTCAATAGATTCGTCGACCACGTGGCTGAATCCACCAATCCTTCTGCGTGGATTTTCTTTAGGTTCAGGCACACTTACGACTTGTTCCTGCTCAGATATTTTGCTTTTTTTGGGATAATCAGAGTCGATGGCCGCGGTAATCTCGAGAATGGGTTTGCCAATGAGGCCGAGTTTTCCACTGCGGATGGTTCTGGTCGAGAGTATCAGTGCGTCGGGGCCAAGTTCATTTTTGACCATTTTTAGCCCAGATGCCATGTCCGTTGCTTCAAAGACTCTAACTTGCATCGAGAGTCACCGTGCCGAGAGATCTGACTTTGAGGTTAGGAGTGACTTCGTTGTGGGAAATGACCGTCAGTGCCGGGTAGTATCGTTCTGTAAGGCTTCGCACATAAGGACGAATTTGCGGCGCAGACAAAAGCACCGGTCGGCTGCCGCCTTCGAAGAGGGCAATACCTTTTCCAACGGAATCGAGAATGCGTTGGGCGATGATCGGGTCAATTGCCAGATAGCTCCCTGTTTCTTTGTGCTGGATGGAGTTACGGATCGCATCCTCGGCAGGCCGCGCCAGGGTGATGACTGGAATAACGCCGTTCACCGCCAGATCGCTGCTGATGGTCCTGGACAGCGCATGGCGAACATATTCGGTGAGGACATCGGTGTCTTGTGTTGCCGTTGCCCAGTCGGCCATGGTTTCCAGAATGGTTCTTAGGTCTCGGATAGAAACTCCTTCTTTCAAAAGGTTTTGCAATACTCGCATAATAGTTCCAAGTGACAGAATAGTCGGGACCAGTTCCTCAATAAGTTTCGGATATGCTTTGCTGAGATTGTCAAGCAGACCCTGAACCTCCTGGCGGCCGATCAGTTCATGTGAGTGTTGTTTGATAACTTCACTAATATGGGTGGCCATGACGGTTGTGCAGTCCACCACTGTGTAACCGGCAATTTGGGCTCGATCCTTCTTGTCAGAGGAAATCCAGATAGCCGGAAGGCCAAAGGCTGGTTCCATGGTCGCGATTCCTTTGATTGTCTCAGTCACCATGCCGGGATCCATCGCCATGAAGTGTCCGGGAAGCATTTCCGCCTCGGCAACTTTCACCCCTTTTAAGGAAAAGGTGTACTGATTGGGGTTTAACTGCAGGTTATCCCTGATGTGTACCGGAGGGACGATAAACCCGTTATTTATGGCAAATTGTTTGCGAATCGATTGGATACGGTTGAGAAGTTCACCATCCTGTGCTGAGTCAACGAAAGGGATGAGACCATATCCGACTTCCAACTGCAATAAGTCAACATGGAGCATCTCTTCATAGTTTTCTTCTCGGCGTGTTGGTGCCTGTACAGGCTTTTCAACACTTTCTTCCTCTAATGCTTTTACCTTTTTATCAAGTTGAAAGGCGAGTGCCGCCATGGAAAAGGCGAGGATAAGAAAAGGAACAAAAGGCATGCCGGGTATGATGGCAAAGATGATCAGAATTGCCGATACCACCCACATGGCGGTCGGACTCGTGGAAAATTGCTTCTTCAGATCGGTGCCGAAATCCTTCTCACCCGTGGCTCGTGTCACTAAGAGACCGGCGGCGGTGGAGATAATAAGCGCTGGAATTTGGCCGATAAGACCGTCGCCTACAGTCAGAATAGTGTAGTTGGCAGCGGCGTCGGCCATGGGCATATTTTTTTGCACTACGCCGATCACAAAACCCGCACCGATATTGATAAGGGTGATGATTATGCCAGCGATGGCATCGCCCTTGACAAATTTCGAGGCACCGTCCATTGCCCCGTGGAAATTGGCTTCCTTGGCAATGTTTTCCCGCCGGCTCCGCGCTTCATCTTCGTTGATGAGTCCGGCGTTGAGGTCGGCATCAATGGCCATCTGTTTGCCGGGCATGGCGTCAAGGGTAAAACGTGCGGCAACTTCGGCAACTCGACCGGCACCTTTAGTGATAACCATGAAATTAATGAGAACAAGAATGACAAAGATTACCACTCCAACAAAATAATTGCCTCCGACAACGAATTGCCCGAAGGCTTGAATAACCGTGCCGGCGGCCCCCGGGCCTTCATCGCCATGTAAAAGAATGAGGCGGGTGGAAGCTACATTCAGCGACAGTCTAAATAATGTGGTAACGAGAAGTAGAGAAGGAAAGATTGAGAAATCGGTGGCCTTTACGGTATAGAGGCTGAGAATGAGAATGAGCAGAGCGACGGTGATGCTCATGGTCAGAAAAAGATCAAGGACAATCGGCGGCAAAGGAATGATCATCATCATCAATATGGCAACGAGACCGAAAGCAGCGAGTATATCACTGCGTCCAAGCATTTGCTTGTAATCCAGGTTAGCCAAAGAATTTTGAATGTTGGTCAGTTCCATCAACGAACCTTGCCTTTCAGTGAATAAACATGGGCGAGAATTTCGGCGATTACCTTAAAGAGATTCTCGGGTATGTGTTCCCCTAGGTCCAATTTATGCAATATTCGAGCCACGGGTGGGTTTTCGATGATCGGAACCTTATGTTCAAGAGCTATCTCGCGGATTTTCATGGCTAGCAAATCGGCGCCCTTGGCAATTACCAGGGGGGCATCCATTTCTTTTGCATCATAACGGATGGCAACAGCTAGATGCGTAGGGTTGGTAACAACAACATCGGCTTTCGGTACCTCGGCCATCATACGTTTTTTGGCCATTGCCTGCTGGATTGAGCGAATTTGCGCCTTTATATGTGGATCTCCTTCACTTTCTTTAAATTCTTCCTTCAGTTCCTGCTTGGTCATTTTCATTTTTTCTTCCATCTCCCATTTAACAAAGAGAAAGTCAAGAAAAGCTAACAGGACGAGAATAGCACATATTTTCGCCATGATTAGGGCCGAAACCTTGCCGAGATAATGGAGGGTGCTGACGATGTCGGTATCTATGAGGATGAGGGCTTCATTGAAATTGTCGAGAACGGTGGAAAAGGATATCCAGCCGATAAGGATTACCTTCAGAAGAGACTTAATCACTTCGATAAATGATTTTTTTGAAAAAAACCGAGCCATCCCGGAGATAGGATTGAGCTTTCCGAAATCAGGAATAAGCGGGTTACTGGTAAGTAGCCAACCAAATTGAAAAAAGCTTGAAAAAAAAGAAACAAGCATCACAACAAGAAAGAGAGGTGCCAGGAGGAGGCCGGTTTTTTGGAGGATGAATGTTGAAAGCGAAATGGTAGAGCTTGGGGTGATTTGGTATTCGCCGATCGCCTGCCAGAGAGAAAAGATCAATTCGGCAAAGGATTTCCAAAAAATTGGCAGATACATGAGCCAGAAAAGAAGGATAATCGTCAAGAGAGCTGCGGTTTGCACCTCTTTGCTCTGGGCAACCTGGCCCTTTTTTCGAAAGTCTTCTCGCCGTTTCGACGAGGGGTCTTCCGTTCGTTCACCTCCGGTTGGGCCTTCTTCTGCCATAAGCTATCACATCTTTGGATGTTTGTATGCCGAACTCATGATTGTCGTACGCTCATTTCATGTGAGGGGGGCAGAAGCTAATTTGCAAATAATGAGCCATAAATATAGTGGAGAAAGTTATATTTACGGATTGAGATAATTAAGGAGGGTAAAGAACCGTTCTGCAATGGTGTCAAATTCTCGTCTAATGAGTGTTGACTCCAGATTGAGAGTCAAGGAAATGACAACAAAGCCGATGCCGATATTTAGTGGAAAAGACAACATGAAGACATTTAACTGGGGAAAAACTCGAGCCAAAATACCGAGAATAAGGCCCGAAAGCAGAAGAACTGCGAGCACCGGGGCGCAGAGCTGCACCCCAAGAGTAAACATGTGCGATGCCAATTGCATAAGATAGGGAACAGCTTCGCCGGATACATTGAATTGCCCTGGAGGCAGAAGATTATAAGATAAAACCATTGTTCTAAGGAATATATGATGGCCGTCGATGGCCAGAAAAATTAAAATGGCAAAGACATTTTGGAACTGGGAAATCAGTTCCACCTGCCTTTGATTTTGAGGGTCATAGACATTCGCAGAAGCAAAGCCCATCTGAAATCCGACAACTGTTGCGCCGAATTCGACGGAGGTGAAAATTAATCTGGCGACGAGTCCCAGGAGAAGACCAAGGAGAACCTCGGAGAGAATGAGCAAAAAGAAGGGCAGTGGGGCAAAATTCACCTGAAGTATGGATTTGGCCATTACCGGGAAGAGCATCAAAGAGCTGACAAAGACCAGGGTGGTTTTCACTCGACCGGGGGTCTGGGCAGAAATAAAAACCGGAATACCGACCATGAATCCGGCGATCCTGGCGGTCACGACCAAGAAGGTTTGGATTTGGTCTATAGGAAGAAGAGGGATTTCCACAAGGCAGATTTACAGGGTGATCATGGTTTCTAAGAGACCTATGGTAAATACGCTGAGAAGTTTAATAAGCCAAGGACCGAAAAGCAAAATAGTGAGAAAGACAGCGACTATTTTTGGAACAAAGGAAAGCGTCTGCTCGTTAATCTGGGTGGCCGCCTGGAAAATGGAAACCAGCAGGCCGATGACCAGGCCGACAATGAGCATAGGGGCCGACCCAAGTAAGATGGTTTGTATGGCCTTGCGGCAGACATCGACAGCTGCTTCAGGAGTCATGAGAACTTTCCGTTGGGAATAATATTTTTCCCCGGTTTAATTAAAACTTTTAATCAGCGAGCCAACAACAAGGCCCCAGCCGTCGACAAGGACGAAGAGCAATAGCTTGAACGGCATGGAGATGATAACCGGTGGCAGCATCATCATGCCCATGGACATAAGAACCGATGCAACAATCATGTCAATTACCAGGAAAGGGACATAAATCATGAAACCCATGGTAAATGCTCGTTTCAGTTCCGACAGCATAAAGGCGGGGATGAGCGTCATCGTCGGAATATCTTCCTGGATAACAGGTTCGTTTTTCATGGTGATCTCGGTGAGCAGGGTCAATTCCTCCTCGCGAACCTGACTGAGCATGAACTCTCGCAGGGGGACAAGGCCTTTTTCCAGAGCATCGGTTTGACTAATCTGTTCCTTGAGATAGGGTTGCAGTGCATCCTCGTTCATTTTGTTCAGGGTTGGCGACATGATAAAAAAGGAGAGGAAAAGGGACAAGCCGAGAATGATTTGCGTGGGAGGCATGTTTTGTGTGCCCATTGCCTGCCGGATAAATCCCAAAACGATGACGATCCTGGTGAAACAGGTAGTCATCAGGATGATCGCCGGAGCCATGGAGAGGACGGTCAGCAGCAGAAGTAACTGGAGGGCGGTGGAAATCTGTTTGGGGTTTTGGGCATCCTCCAGGCCAAAGGTTACTGTAGGTAAAGCAATCGCTGAAGCGTTGTCGGCGAGGAAAATTAATCCGAGGAGAGTGGCAAACAGAGCTATATTTTTGTAGGAAAGTGATTTTTGTCGCGTCATGGTTGTCGGTCCGCTTCAGTTGAACGGAGAGTCGCCGCGAACGACAGATCTGTTTTGGTTGGTAGGGTCGCGAGATGGCTTATCCGGTCACCGCTGAGACCGAGCAGATATTCGTTGCCTTTTACTGTGACGAGACACAGGGCTTTTCTGCCCATAAGTGGTTTGATTTCAAGAATTTTAATATTTTTTTCCGGAGTTGTGGCAAGAAGGGAAAAGCGTTTTCTGAGAAGACCATATAGGGCAAGAATTATCCCGAGGACGACAAGCAGTCCCCAGATTACCTTGAAATAGCTCTGAATATCGCTCCCCTGAGAAGAAGCGGCATGGGCTGTCGCCGGTTCTTGGAAGAGCCAAAAAAAACAAGTTAGAGTAAGGAATTGTCTGCTGCGAACGGCAGGGATCATCGGCATTCTCCACTCAACCGAGGTTTTCAATGCGGTCGGAAGTGCTTACCACATCGGTGAGACGTATGCCGAATTTGTCTCCGACCAGTACTGCTTCACCTTTGGCGATAAGGCGTGAATTGACGTAGAGATCCAAGGGTTCACCGGCAAGCTTATCGAGTTCGATGACATACCCTTCCGATAATTTCAGAAGATCTCGGAGAAGCATTTTGCTCCTGCCAACCTCAACGGATATGTGCAAGGGGATATCGTAAAGAAAATCAAGACTTCGGCTGTCTTGCAGGCCTGATGATGCCGGCGTTTTGGTGCTTCCTGCCGCATCATTCTGTAAAAGTTCTTTAATTTCTTCTGGGTCCGGACGGGTATTGCCAGGTGATGCCATGTCGATGTTCCTTTTTTATTGATAAATGCCGGTGAGACTGATGGCTTTTTTGCCGTTATGGGTTCCGGGAATCGCAAAAAATTTCACTTTGTCTTCAACGAGAATCTTCAGTGGTGTGTTGGGGTCGTAGTCAAGATCGAGGATATCCCCTTCCTTCATTCGCAGTATCTGGTTGATGGAGAGAGTTATGGTGCCGGAGAGGGCGGTAATCTTTGCTGGAACTTCCTTGATCTCATCTTCTAGAACACTTTGCCAGGTACTCTTGGTTATCGTAGGAATGTTCAGGAGTTCTCTTAAGGAATCTCTGAGAGGTTCGAGGGTGGCAAAGGGGAAGATCAAATGTATTTCCCCGGAATGCTCACCAACCTTGACCATAAAAGTACCGACAATAACCTCGGCTTCGGGTTCGACAATGGATACCAAGCGGGCATTGTTTTCCAGTTTGATAAGGGCCGAATGCATCTCCAGCAATTGGGAAAAGGCCTTGTTCAGGTCGTTGCAGGCATCGGAGAGGATAGCTTTGAGAATAGTGAGTTCGAGGGTGGTGAGTCTGCGGTCGAGATGGAGAGTCTGGAGCTCGGCCGCGGCACCCAGCATGATTTCCAGCACAGAAAAGGAAATTACCGGATCAAGAATGATCATGGCCCCATATTTCAAAGGATTCATGTCGAGGATGCCGATGGCCCCGGGATTGGTTTTATCGGCCATGAATTTTTGAAACTCAAAACTTTCAAGCGCGGTGCGGGTTATGGAGAAGGAGCGTTGGAGTTGATTGCTGAGCGAAGTTGCATATGATCTGCAAAAGATATCAAGGATGATATCAAAATTAGGTATTCTGAATTGTTGGTTATCCGGTCGTGTCAGCTGGAAAAGGTTGGCCGGAGTACAGGCGAGGAACTGCGAATGCTGTTTTTCGTCAAGATCAAGGGATACCCTGCCATCATGGATGGCTTTCAGGAGTTCGGCGATTTCGGTTTTGCTGAGAATCTGTTCCATGCGTTACCCGTTGCTTTACTGCACCACAAAATTGGTAAAATAAACAGCTTTCACCTTACCGGCTTTAAGAAAAGAATTGACCTTGCTGGTGATTTCCGCCTTAAGTTGCTTCTTGCCCTGGAGATCCTGCAACTCCTCGAAGGTTTTATTGCCTATTAGCAGGAGGATGGCATCACGAATCTGAGGCATTCTTTTTTCAACTTCCCCCTTCACCTCATCATTGGTTAACTCGACCGTGAGTGATGTCTTGACATAGTGTGCGGTATCGCCACTTATTATATTAACGATGAACTCTTCAATATTCACCTGCGGGCCGATGTCTGCCTGCTGATGAATTTCCGGAACAGGCACCTCTTTTCCCGGATCTTTTGTTTCCTTTGCATCTGGGGCCTTCTTCAGCATGAAAAAAGCGGCCGTACCGGCTCCTGCCAGAAGAACGATGGTCACCAAGCCGATGATAAGAAATAATTTTTTTTTGCTACTGCTCGGCGTTTCCGTTGTTTCTTTTTTCTTATCAGCCATCTGCGTGCCTCAACTAAAAATTTATGGTCAACGTTCTTCCGTCCCAAGACGTAATCGTTAAAGGGGGACGTTGCTGTTTCTGCCTCTTATTTTACCGCTCGAGGCGCCAACTTTATTCAGTCGAAGAACGAAATCTACACGCCTGTTAAGAGCGCGGGTTGCTTCATCTTGGTTGCGAACAACAGGTCTTTCCTTGCCGTAACCCACAGCGGCCATTCTATCGAGGGCCAGAAGATCGGCCTCGGTGAAAAAGCGGAGAACAGAGACAGATCGTTCCACCGACAGATCCCAATTGCCATTGCCCACCCCAGGCATGGGAGTATCATCAGTATGACCTTCGATTCTCAGATCCATGGGAAGCGGACGAATGATGTCGGCAATATTTCTTAAAATCGGATATGACTGGGGCGCCAACTTTGCTTTGCCTCGTTCAAAAAGGATTGAATCGTTGATGCGCAAGACAATCGATTCATCATCGGCTTTTTGCAATCCGACACTATCCTGGAGACGCAGAGTATCTATTTGTGATTTGATCTTTTCGTAGAGCTTTTGCGTCGTTGGTGCAGTAATCGGGGCAAATTGCACTTTTGGTTCCTTGGGGAACACCGGGACGACAAATTCGGTTTGAGCTGAAGGATTTTTGCCGGTTAATGCTGATTTGATTGAGGCGGCAGCAGCGGTAAAATTGATCTTATTGGTAGTTGACATAGATTGGAGAAGCACAAAAAAGGTGAGAAGCAGGGTGACCAGATCAGAGAAGGTGACCAGCCAGGCAGGGGCACCTTCCGGGCAGCTCTGTTTCTTGCACTTTTTTGACGTTTCTTCGGCTGTGTTTTGTTTTTTGTCTTCAGCCATTGCCAATATCCGTTATTTGTTGAAAATAGATTCACGAAGTTTAGGGGCAATAAAGGCATGCAGTTTCTGTTCCATTATTCTTGGGTTTTCTCCCGAGAGGATGGATTGCATCCCTTCTATAATTAATGTTTTGCCGAGTACTTCCGTAGCCGACCGTCCCTTGAGTTTCCCCGACATGGGCAGACAGACAACGTTGGCGATGACCGCACCATAAAAGGTTGTGATAAGGGCAACAGCCATGGCCGGTCCGATCGCTGAAGGGTCAGCCATGTTCTGCAACATCTGCACCAGGCCGATGAGTGTACCTATCATTCCCATTGCCGGAGCATAGGAAGCAAGAGTGCTGAAAATCGCTGCTCCCTGCTCGTGCCGCATTTGGACATACTCGATTTCGGTATTCAGCATGTCACGAAGGGTTGCCGGTTCCTGGCCATCGACGGCCATCTGCATTGCTTTCTTGAGGAAATCATCTTCTACCGTTTCCATCGCCCCCTGCAAGGCAAGGATCCCTTCCTTGCGTGCTTTATTGGCGTATTCCATAAGTTGAGTTATCAAGGAATTAACCTGTATCTCCTGGAAAAGGATGGTTTTTTTTCCAACGTTCAAGGCAGACGCGAGATCCTTGAAAGGATAGTGAATCAGAGTGCAACCGATTGTTCCTCCAAAAACGATGAGTACAGAGGGGATGTCGATAAAAATGGTGAGTGGACCACCCATCATGATAGCCCACAACACAAGACCAAATGTAGCAGATATGCCAATTATTGTAGCGAGATCCAAAAAATAGCTCCATTTTTGAGGATAGTTACGTTGTTTTCGAAATTATCAACAGTACTGTCGGTTATGGGGAGTGAAGGGTGTATTCGGTATTTGTGACTGAATCTCGGACGTTAATATTTCTCCTGAGCCCCCCCACATTTCTTATCATAGACCGTGGATTCTTAAAACTCAAGAAAGCAATAAGTATTCCAGTTAGAAACGTCTTCTCAGGTGATTATATGATAAGATTCGAGTTGCAAATGGTGAAGGGTGACAAAAAAGAAGGGAGGCTGATTATACATCAGCCTCCCTCAATAGAATGCAAGAGATATTTCTGTTAACGAAGAATAACTGACTATTATCGTTTGAGGTTGATCAGTTCGCCAAGCAATTCGTCGACCGTTGTAATGATCTTCGAATTGGCCTGGAAACCGCGTTGAACTGTAATCATTCGTACAAATTCCGAACCCATATCGACGTTCGACTGTTCAAGGGAGTTTGTGAATACCTTGCCCAGTTCCGGACCCGGCAGACCGGTTCGGGCGGGGCCGGAGGAAGTTGTTTCGTTATAAAGGTTGCTGCCGGCCAGGGATAAACCGTTGGGATTTTGGAATTTTCCCAATACTAATTGGGCAATATTGGTTTGCACTCCATTGGAGTATGAGGCGACAACTATACCGTCCGGGTCAATCTCGACTCCGGTAAGGTTGCCGGCACCGTAACCGTTTTGGTCCTGTGAGATAACCACCGATTCACTGTTGAACTGCGTGGTATCGAAGGTGATTGCGATGATTTCAGCAGTGCTGGAGCCGTTGTTCCAGTTTAAAGCTGCTGGAGTGGGCACGGTTGGGGGATTCGGAGCTGTCAAAATACCGTCAGTATCGAAAGCCAGAGCACCGAGCGACCCAGATATGACAGTAGTAAATGGAGCAGCTGCAGGTTTCGGAACAATATCCCTTTCGTAGCTATAGTTAACAGCCCATGCGTTGGCACCTGTTTTAGTGAAATATGTAGTTAAAAGATGCGGGTTACCCAGAGAGTCATAGACCTGAGCCGAAGAAGAATAGTTATAGGTAGTAGGGTCGGTGTATAGAAATCCGGCTGTTATTATGGGTTCTGAAGCATCAAGGTTGGTGGTGAGGGTCATTGTACTTGTTGCCAGTCCCTGAATCAACCCCGTGCCGGCCACATGAATGTCGGTTGCGTCTCCCGGCTTTAAAATGGTGTTATCAGTGGTATCAAATTCTTTGCCCTGAACCCGATATCCTTCAGGGTTGACAAGGTATCCATTTTCGTCAAATCTAAAGGCGCCCGCTCGGGAATAGAAGGGAGTGTCGTTTCCCGCTTCTTTGAGGATGAAAAAGCCATCGCCTTCGATGGCCACATCCAGGTTCGACTCCGTCGATTCGAAAGTGCCTTGACTGAATACCTGATCAACTTTTGACATGCCGACACCACGTCCTACCTGTGAAGAACCGCCTGAACCATTGATCGATGAAGACAGAAGATCGGAAAAGACGGTTCGTGAACCTTTAAAGCCAACGGTGTTGGTGTTGGCAAGGTTATTACCGATAACACTCATGGCCTGGGAGTTGGTGTTAAGCCCGCTGACTCCGCTGTATAATGCACTTGAAATTCCCATTTGTTTCTCCTTTTATTCGGCAAGAGTCAGGTTATATACCAAGATAAGTTCAAATATTTAATTTTATTGAGATTCGATTACAGGACCGCTGTTACGTCTTCAGTAATTTCTGCCACGCTGTCAGTCGTGGATTTAACATCAGCTGCCGTCTCTTCTACCGTTTTGGCCGTAGTTGCGGTCGTTTTGGCTGTTGTGGCCGTTGTGGTCGAAACTGTACGCGAGCTCGGATCATACACTCCAATAATTGCATTGAAGGAAATTTCTCCAGCCTTGGTTACGAGAGTTCCACCCGATTCGCCACCAAGATCGACTCCGGTTACTTCCGATTTGATCAAAGGTGTGGCGGCAACACTCCCTCCATCAGCGGCTTTTGCCTGGAGGACGATTGTGTACTTACCGGATGCCGCTTGTGCTCCACTCGTGGTTAAGCCGTCCCATACAATATAGTGGTTGCCCACGGTGAGGTCTTTCCCATCGAGGGTAGCGACAGTGGCACCATTGAGTTGCAGTGCCAGGGATACAGACGAAGCCTTCGCGTCAAGGTTATAGCCTAATTCAATAGAACTTCCGGAGTAATTAAAGCTACTTCCAGAGTATGCAACGTCCTTGCCTATGGTATTGAGGGTTGATAGACGATCAGAATTGGAATTTGAAGTGACTAACGTATTCATACTCTCATTTAAAGTAGTTAATTGTTCGAGAGAACTGAATTGAGCCAATTGTGCGGTGAATGCCGTAGGATCGTCCGGGCTTAAAGGATCTTGGTTCTGGAGTTGAGCTACCAGCAATTTGAGAAAATCTTCCTTGCCCATAGTCGCTTCAGCCTTGGTTTTAGCTGTACTTTTGCCGGTGGAGGCTGTCGTTGCCTGATTTAGCGAATCAATGTAGCTGCTCATTTTGTATCCTTTTTGATAACTCTGAATATAGCCATTGTGGGGTGTTAGATTTTTACATTTACGCCGATAACTGTTTCCTGCTCCGGTGCACCACCATTTCCCAAGGTAAAAAGTGCTTCACGTGTTCGGAAATTTTTAGTCGAAGGAGGAGTGTAATTGTTTTGACTGAAGAGCTGTCGATCAAAGAGATTGAAATTTCCAGCTGTGTCAGACTTAGAAGTGACTGAAATTTCGCCAATGGTAAAGCCTTGGCCTTCAAGGATCGTCCTTAATTTGGCCACGTTCTTTTCTATAATTTCCTGGGCATATTGGTTGCTTGCCACGACAGTTGCCCGAACCGCACCTTCTTTTACAAAAAGATTGATTTTCAACTCACCAAGCTCCGCTGGGTGAAGCTTGATATTGATCCGGGTATCATTGTCCCTTCTCGATATTTGAAGATGTTCGGTAATCTGCCTGATGACTTCTTCTTGTTGAACAAGGGTGCCTGAGGGGAGGATCACAGGTTGCAACGTTTCAACTGTTGGTTGTTTTTGTCCTTCTTGCATCATGGATAAGGGCTGCGCAAAAGTGTTGGTCTGTTCCGCAGTCATGGTAGAGAGGGTGTGACTCTCTCCGGCTGTTTTGGTGTTGGGGGAAAAAGTGCTGTTTTGTTGGTTGTTTTCCGGAGAGGTTTGGTTTTCTTGCTCTGTTTGAGGAAGAATTTTTCCTTCGTAATATTGCTGCCGGATACTGTGTCTCATTGAAGTTAGGTCCTGGTTGGCCTTTTCGACAGGCACCTCAGAACCGGTTGGCAAGAGAATCCCGGAGGTGTCAATATCATTATTAGCAAATTCATTGGAAGTTATTGTCAGAGGCAGTGGTGCTTGTTCTGGAATTGTTGTTTGCAAGCCGTTCAAATCTGGTTGGGCTTTCAGGTTGTTGCCGGTTACGGTAATTGATGCCCCTCCTGATTCACCACTATCCGATATGATTTTCTGAATTTGTGCTAACAGGGCATCGTTTGTTGATTGCGATTCAGGTACTTGCACAACGGGAGATGAGGCGTCGGTTGCAGCTATCGGCACGACCATTGTTTCAGCAAGAGAAGCTTTGGAAAGATTGCCCTCGGAAGCGTTTGCCAAGGATTTTTGTGAGCTAGGTATTTGTTCGCCGTTCTCGGTTTTGTCACTTGTTGAAGTTTTGGATAAAAACGCAAACAGTTGGGCATTGGCTGTGAGATACCGGCTGAGCACTGGAGTGTCAGTTTGGTCTTTAGATGCGGTCTCGTCAATTGCCAAAATATTGATGATATCGTTGGAAAAAGCTGTGCTTTGGTTTGTAGTGCCGCTGTCTTCTTCGGCAGTCTTTTCGTGTGTAGTCTCGGAGTTGGCAGGTTTTAGTCGTTGCGTCGCGTCATTTTTCCCATTTTCATGTATCTGATTGCCATTGCGTGCCGATTTAATGTCGCTTGCTTTTTCTTCACTTTGTTTGCTGGAACTATCGCGGCTGGATGGCTGATCTTTTCTACTGGCTATGGCATTATCGAGGTGTGGAGAAAATCTCCGTGCATCACTTTCTGCAGGGGGTGGGCCAGAGGGAGGAGCTTGAGAGGCGGTTGGTTGGATAAATGCTATCTCTGACATGTTGTCACTCAAGTTGTAGAGTTGAAAAGGCTGTGCTCAGTTCGGTGGCTTTCTGTTTAGCAAGTTGATCCAAAATTTTGGCAGCTGCTTTGGCTTTCATGCTCGCTAAAAGATCAGCGGCCAATTTTTCTTCCAAACCCGACATGGCAAGTGCTGCTTTTGCCGGAGCCATTTTTTCATAGATAACGGCCAGATTGTTAATCCGCTTCTTCTCCGCTGCAGTTTTTGCCAAGAGCAGCGTCTCTATTTTCTTTTGCAGATTTTTCAATTCTTCCAACTTGCGATCCATGTCGGCAAGTTTCTTATCGACACCCTCTTCTAGGGACTTTAGCTCTTTTTTGTGCAGATCCATCTCTTCACGCTCTTTCCGGATATTGGCCCGTTCCTGCAGAATTGTATTATCTATTCTCCTTTCCTCAACTGAGCTGAAGGAGTCTTTTTCAACAACTTCATCGGCAGCCAGTACCTGCTGGAACAGAAGCAGAGTAGCAGAAATTGTAAAAAAAAATTTGGCTATATTTGTCATGGCTATTATCGGGATTTGTTGAATGGACGAGCTTTGATTTGTATCACCTTGACTCAAGGGACTCTTGAAACCGTGTTTCTAAGGAAGCGATATCCCTAAAAGCATCATTTTTGAAGCTATCTTTTATCTAAATCATGACGAAGTATGGCTATTTCATCGAGCACGGCTGTTTCCTTTTTATTGAGAAAAGCCTCCCAGGCCTTATTTTGTTGTTCTTTCAAGCGCTCCATGATCTGTTTTTCCTTGGCACGCTTGATGAGGCTTTGATGTTCGCGCAAGACTATTTCCGCTTTTTCTATGAGGGTTTTGTCAATTGCTTTAACGTTGGCTTTGACTTGGAGAATTCTCTCTTCATAACGAATCAATTCGATAATGTCCACTCCCTCAGACTGCAAGTGTTCACTGCGGCGACTGAGTTCGGCGAGGACTGCTTTCTCTGCCGCAAGTTTTTGTTCCACCTGCCGGTGTATTTTTTTTGCTTCCAGGTAACGAAGCTTGGCGATATCTTCCAACCGTTTTCGGTAAGCGAGGACATTCTCCAGAGTGAACGGTTTCATTGGAATGGAAATTATTTATGTCTTGTCAGACTGGCGACGATTTTTCCTGGCAGGTTCCTCGTCTTTACGCTCGCTAAGAAGAGTGCCCAATTGCTCGACTGAGTGTTGTAACGTGTTTGTTTCAGAAAAGTTTTGTCGTAAAAAAGTATTAACAGCGTCGATTTTGCTGATGGCATAATCAATTTTCGGATTTGAGCCTTTGATGTAAGCACCTATATTAATAAGATCCTCAGCTTCTGCATATCTGGCAAGAACTTCACGGGCTTTACCGGCGAGTTCCTGATGTCGCGGTGAGACGATGTCGCGCATGACTCGGCTTGTGGAATTGAGAATGTCGATTGCCGGAAAATGGTTTCTTGCAGCTATTGCCCGGGAGAGGACGATATGACCGTCGAGAATTGATCGTACCGAATCAGCTACAGGCTCAGTCATATCGTCACCATCAACCAAAACTGTATAGAGGCCGGTAATCGTGCCCTTATCGCGAAATCTGCCAGCTCTTTCAAGAAGTTTGGGCAGGGTGGCGAAGACGGAAGGTGTATAGCCTTTAGTAGTCGGTGGTTCACCGATTGCTAAACCAATCTCGCGCATGGCCATGGCGAAGCGGGTCACCGAATCCATCATGAGCAGAACATTTTTTCCCTGGTTGCAGAAATATTCCGCCATTGCCGTGGCTACAAAGGCCCCCCGCATACGGAGAAGAGGCGACTGATCCGAGGTGACGACAACGATTACCGATCTGGACAAGCCCTCTGTGCCCAAGTCTCTTTCAATAAATTCACGAACCTCGCGGCCACGCTCGCCGATCAGGGCAATGACGTTAATGTCGGCTTTTGCATATTTCGACATCATTCCCAGAAGGACACTTTTGCCGATACCTGAGCCGGCCATGATGCCCATTCTTTGGCCCATGCCGCAGGTAATAAGGCCATTTATG
The DNA here is from genome assembly GCA_043798185.1 of Pseudomonadota bacterium. Taxonomy (GTDB): domain Bacteria; phylum Desulfobacterota; class Desulfobulbia; order Desulfobulbales; family Desulfocapsaceae; genus Desulforhopalus_A. Next base: position 75,196 of record JAZDOW010000040.1, read on the forward strand.
GCGCGAATGCCAAGGTCCAGGGAGTCGGTAATATTCTGCCTTTCCATGGGGCCGGGTGGGAGAGCGTAAAGACCTTGTTCTTCTGTGAGAATGGGGCGAGGCAGCCCGTCCTGTGGCACCTCCATGGCATCGACGACCCTTCCGAGCAGGTTGTTGCCAACCCCAATTGTTGCACTATCCCGCACCACTCTGATAAGGCTGCCGGGACCAAGACCGCGGATCTCTCCCAGTGGCATAAGCAGAGCTTTGTTGTCTTTAAAACCGACTATCTCGGCAAAAATTCCATCTTTGCCGCTCATCTGAGTTATTTCGCAAAGACAACCGATACTTGCATGGGGACAGTAGCCCTCAATCACCAGTCCGACGATCCGGGTGACTTTGCCCCACACTTTTATAATATTGAGGTCTCTGATACGTTGAGTGTTCAGTATCATAAATTTTTCTCTTTCAGTTCCTCGCGTATCATCTCTAACTGGCTGGTGATTGTCGCATCAATCGTACAATTGTCGGAATCAATACGGGCACCGCCACGTTCGATGGTAGAGTCTCTCTTGATTACAATGTTATTCAGACCACTCAGTCCGGCGATGATTTCTGAAGATTTTGCGGCAAGGGTGTCATAATCATCCGGATGTATATTGATGGTGAACTCATCCGACTTAACGGCTCGCCGCAGTGCCTCTTCGATGGTGGCAACGATAGTATGGTCTTGTTCTTGAACTGAAATACGCAGTAATCGTTCGGCAATAGCAAATGAAAAATCGATGAGTTCCTTGCTGCTGTTACTGATAATTGTTGCTCGCAGGGTATCCAGCTGCTGACAGGCAAGGAGGAGAGCCCGAACTGCTGCGCCAAAATCTTGTTCAGCTTTCTCATGGCCTTCTTTCAGACCTTTCCGGTAAGATTCTGTGGCTTGTTTCTCTGCTTCGGATCGATCGATATAGTCGCTGAGATCAACGAGTTCCTCTTGGGGTGGTACCATGTCGCTTGAAGAAGTCGGCGGTGCATTAGAACTCAACTGCTCATTGCGGTCGTTCTCGCGATTTTCAATGGACTTGTGCTCTGGATGCCTAACTTCTTGTTTTAAGGAGGTGTTTTGTGGTGTGGCTGGGGAGGAAATTTGCTGCGTCTCGAAGGGTCGTTCGTTTCTTCTCGGGTCCGGTGTCCAGTATGGTGATATTTTGTCAGCATGCTTGACAAGGTCCTCAGCTTTAAAAGATGGGGTGTTTTTAAAATATCTAGACAAGCTCATCCCCACCTCCAGTACCTAGTACGAGTTTGCCTTCTTCCTCAAGTTTCATGGCTATCTTGACGATTGACTGCTGCATAAGCTCGACTTCGGACAGGCGAACCGGTCCCATGGCCTCGAGGTCGTCTTTGATCATATCGGCGGCTCGTGATGACATGTTGGCGTAGATCTTCTCTTTCATCTGCTCGGAAGCAGTTTTGAGGGCAAGTGTCAGGGAGTCATTATTGATTTCCCTGAGAATCATCTGGAGCGACCGGCCATCAAGAGCAATAAGATGTTCAAATGTGAACATTTTCTTGCGAATTTGTTCAGCCATTTCTGCATCGGTCTGTTCCATCTCATCGAGAATTTCGGTCTCCAGGTTGTTTTTCATGTGGTTGAGAATGCCCACTACCGCCTCAAGACCACCGACTTTTTTATGGGTCCTGCCGGAAACCAGTCCGATTTCTCTGTGAAGGGCATCCTCAATCCGGCTGATTACTTCCGGAGACACTTTTTCAATCTTGGAAATTCGGTAAACAACATCGGCACGGATGGCTTCCGGAAGATTTGTCAGGATTTCGGCCGCATGTTCGATGTGTTGGGTTGAGAGAACCAGGGCAATCGTTTGTGGATGTTCATGTTCTAAGAGTCCGGCGACCATTCGCGGGGCCATCAGAGCAATGGTTTCAAGGGATTTTGATTCAGTTCCGGAAACGAACTGATCGAGAAGGAAATTAGCCCGCTGCTCACCCGGCGTTGCCTGTATAGCCTTTTTGGCGAATTCCTCACCTTTGACAAACAAGCCGGCATAACGTTTTTGCGCATCGTGAAAAGCGGCGAATACCTTTTCCTTGACGTCGGCAGGGACATGGTTAATCGCAGACATGGTTCTGGTGACTTGACGAATTTCGTCGTCGGACAATTCCTCGAAAATTCTTGAGGTGGCCTCTTCGCCGATGCAGATCAAGAGAATTGCCACCCGGTTAATCCCGGTAAGTGTTTCAATGGCCATACCTTATTAACCTTCCTGGATCCAATTTTTGAGAATAAAGGCAGTTGGTACCTGGTTTTGGAATACTTCTCGGCGAAGGGCGGTGATAGCCTCGTCTACGGGAAGCGGTGGCTCTTCCGGTTCGATCTCAATCTGCTTTTGTTCCTGTTCCTGTTTCTGTTCCAGTTCCAGTTGCTGGACTGTCTTGTAGTGTTCTTTTACTTCACCTTTCATAGTTTTAATAACAGGCCGTACCAAGAAAAAATACACAAGCAGTATCCCCAGGCCGATCAAACCATATTTGACTAAAGGGAGGTACTGATAAAAGAAGTTGGCCGGAATCTGTTCTCCTACGCTCTGAACTTTAATCGGATCCATAAAGGGCATGGATGTGATATTGATCATGTCACCACGATCAACTGCCAGGCCGATTGCCGACGATACCATGTTTTCAATAGATTTAAGTTCTTCGGCACTTCGAGGTGTTGTTGACGTGGACTTGCCGGTGTCATCTTGTTGAACCTTGTCGGCAACAAGTACGGAAACTGAGAGTTTATTAATTGTTCCGATCGGATTGATAACTTTGTTTATGGTTTTGCTTATTTCGTAGTTGGTTGTACGGGAGGTTTTATTTGAAGACGGGGAAGAAGCGCCTTGTTGCACTTCAACACCTTGTAAATTTGATTGAACTCCGGGAATCCCACCAGTGGTTTCGGCACCGTTCGATTCCTGGTTTATTTGCTCGCTTCTGACCACTGGATCGTCGGCATTGAAGAGTTCCTGAGTTTTTTCTACCTTTGAAAAGTCGAGGGTGGCCGAAACCCTGACTATGGCATTGTCTTTCCCCATGGTTTTGTCGAGCAAATCTTGGGCGCGCATTTCCAGGCTATGCTCAACTTCTCGCTGATATGTGAGGGTGTTGAGAGAAACCTGATCCTCATCAAGGCCTTCTTTTTGGCCATCAAGGACAAGGCCATTGGCATCAATGACCTTGACATTTGCCGGTTCGAGATCGGTGACGGAACCGGCAACCAGATGGATAATTCCTTGGACCTGCTTTTTATCAAGATTTTGTCCAGGAACCAGAGTGACGATTACCGAGGCTGTGGCGCTTTTTTGTTGGCTCTTAAGAAGCCGTCTTTCCGGAAGAGCGAGATGAACTCGTGTAGATTCAACAGGGGAGAGGGATGTTATTGTTCTTGCTAATTCACCCTGTAATGCTCTGGTATAATTTACTTTCTGTACATAATCGGAGAGGGCGAAACTCTGTTTGTCAAAGACCTCGAAACCGATTCCACCACCGGCGGGAAGGCCATTTGACGCCAATTCGAGTCGAGTCTGGTACAGTTGATCGGCCGAAACCCAAATATCTTTTCCATCACGTCGCAGGCTGTATTCGATTTTCTGATTTTTCAACCAACTGGCAACAGCCCCCGCATCGCTCATCGACAGGTTGGCATAAAGAAGCTGCTGATCTGCCGTTCTCGCCTGAATAACAAGAAGGACGGAGAGGATGATTGCAATGAATAGCACCGCAGCGGTGGCAATTTTTCGAGAAAGTGGCCATTCCTGCACAAGCGTCATCATGCTTTTTCGTGCAGGTTGTGCAACTTCTACGGCGTTACCACTCCCAACTGCAGGGATATTTGTATTTTCGACTGCCATTGTTGTATCCTTTCTGTATCATGACCCCGATATTTAAATCTGCATGCGCATAATTTCTTCATAGGCGCTTAATGCTTTGTTGCGTATCTGCACCAACATGCGCAAGGAGACATCCGCCTCTTCCACAGCAATCATCACTTCGTGCAGATGCTTTGCGTCGCCACTCTCTAAACTTCGGGTTGCCTTATCCCCGGCTGCTTGCACATCGTTGACTTTGTCGAGCATCGTTTTTAGCATATCGCCAAATCCGCTGGATGCTAGCCCCACAGCGCTTTTGTCTCCAGGAACAACAGTTTGTGGCAGGATACCGGTGATGCCGTTTATTGTACTCATTGTGGTTTACCTCCCTATTTCCAGAGCCTTGAGAGCCATTCTTTTGGCACTTTTTATGACTGTAACATTGGTCTGGTATGATCGAGTTGCGGACATCATGTCTACCATCTCTTCCATGACGTTTATATTGGGCATTTCGACATATCCTTCGGCATTGGCATCCGGATGAGAAGGGTTGTACACCTTTCTCGGTGCGGTTTTATCTTCGATAATTTTGGTGACCTTCACACCCTGGGTTGCGTTGCGAAGATTGCTATCGAGTTGTTGCTGAAAACTCAGAGGAGCGCTCTGGAAATAAACTGATTTCTTTTTGTAGGGTCCACCTTCGGGAGTGGAAGTAGTTTCGACGTTGGCCAAGTTTGAGCTGATGGTGTCAAGTCTCTGACTATTGGCCCGCAGTGCCGAGCTGCTGATCTGAAAAGTACTGAGAATATCCATGTGAATTCCTCTTTATTCTCTTTGGAAGTGAAGGTTCCGTTATTGTCCACCCGAAACAACATAGTTCAGTTGGGTGATTTTCTTTTTCAGCAGCTGGGCTGCAGTTTCATAAAGCAATTCGTTTTCAGAAAGAGCCATCATTTCCTGGTCCACTTCGACGCTGTTTTTGTCACCTATCCCAGTTTTGTCCTTATCAGTAACTATTTTACCAGTCACGGAATTAAAATTGGTTGGTCCAAGCGGTATATGGGCTGGGTGCGATGTCGTGAACTGAAAACCTTTGCCGGCGTTGAGTGCCCTCGCGAGATCCTCTTCAAAATCAAACCGGTTGGCTGCATAACCCGGGGTTTCGGCATTGGCAATATTGGCGGAGATCACCTGCGACTTCTGGGCACGCAGATCAAGTACTTTGCTGAGTAACTGCATATTTGTATCAAACGGTTTTATCGGATCCATATTTTCCCTCTTCTATAGTAACTATAACCCGACGATTTGCAGCCATTGCTTACTTGCGGATCGATACTGCTGCAAATTGCAATTCCCGTTCCGCATATTTTTTCCATTGAGGACTTTTTCCTTTTTCGACAATTTTTTTAAATAAGCTTAGGGCCATTTGCTCATTTCCTTTTTTTCGTTCGAGGCTGGCAAGGCGGAAGAGTGATTGTTCGTAGAAGGGATGCTCTTCAGTTATGGTTTTGAATATCAATTCCGCCTCGTCCAAAGCACCTGTCTGGTACAGGCATTCTGCCAGCATAAATTGTTCTTTTGCCGGTAAAGGCGTCTCAAGGAGGGCCAGTTTCTTCAAGATGATCAAACAATTCTGGTAATCTTCGATTCGAAAATAGAGTGTACTGGCAATGTGATAGAGTTCCTTGGTATCAGGTAATGGCACCGGCAGGAATTTAAGAGCTTCTTCGAAACGTTCATCCGCTATAAGGGCGCGGAGCCGTATTGCCAAAATCTCCTCAACATCCTTACCAGTTGGGTAATTATAGAAATATTGAGCGGAGTAATCTTCGACCAGGCTGTAATTTCCTTGATCGAAGGTTGAACGTATCATCGGCAGATACATCACTTCACGCTGGTCGATCGGCATAACTTCAATGAGGTAGAGATAGAGTTTCTGGGCTTCATCGAAAAGGCCGATGCGACTGTATGCCTCGGCAATATCGGCAAGAAATTTGCTGCTAATCCAGTTGTTTTGAAAAAGATCTTTGTTCTGTTTTGCTAAAACCAGCGCTTTTATATATTCTTTACGGTCAACCAGGCTTTTGATTTCACCAGGGAGTATGTCAATAAGCAAGGCCTGTACCGAAATTCTCACATCACCGGTCTGGAATTCTCGGAGAAACTGCTGCAGCAGTTCGATGCTCTTGCCTACTTCACCTAGTTGCGAATGCACTAGAGCCTTTTTGAAAAAAGCCTCTTCCCGGACCAAGCGGTTGGTTGAATTGTCGGCAATCTCACTGTATTTCTCAAGAGCTTGTTTTGCAAAAGTTCTGTTTTGCAGATAAAGCAGATCGTTTTTTTTCATTGCGGCGCGAAAACCAGCTTCTGTGCCGGGATATGCATTGTCAATCTGGGCAAAGTCATTGAGAAGAGAGAAGCCTTCCTCATTCTTTATTTTCGCCATAAATTTTTTATAGGAAATGAGCCCGAGGATTGGTTTGTCGGTCACCAGAGGGCTGAGCTGTTCGTAACATGCCGCCGCATCAGGAAATTTTTTTTGTTGATAAAGTGAAGAGCAGTAGCCGTTCAAGGAGTAGGGCAGGGTTCGAAGAATTTTTGAGTCGGCATGCAACTGGTATGCAGCAACGGCTTTGATCGGTTGCTTTATTGCTGACCAGTAGTCGGCTTTACGAATTTGAACGATTTCCTGCAAATCATTCGGTAAGGCAATGTCGTCGCGGAGAAGGAGTTTGTTGAGTCGAGTATATTTTGCTGATGATAAGGCTGCTTCAATTTGGGCAAGGAAGAGGTATGGTGCCAAAAGGCTGTTGGTCCCCAAGGTCGCTTCGAGCGTCTGGAGCTCATATTCGGCAATATAGGGGCTTTGGTATTTTGCTTTAAGGTGAATGAGAAGAAAATTTGCAAAGGTGCCAAGTAACTCTTTACTAAATTGTTCTTTAAGGAGGTATAGCTGTCGGTAAGATCCTTCAAAGTCGCCGGAGTGCAGGAGTACTTCTCCTAGGGTAAGAGCCAGTATTTTCTTGGTTTCCTGGTCCTGAACTTGCTGAATTTTCTCAAGAAGTTTTTCTCCAAGTTGTGCCCATGCACCTTTCTCCGCCAGATCGAGAAAATCGTCGGAGAGGAACTGCAAATTCATTTCCCTTCCAGGGGGCAAAAAACGAATGATGGGAAAGGGTGGTAGAGTGAATTGTACCGGAACATCGATCTCTATGGGCGATTCGTAGAGGGAAAAAAAAGACATCCAATCTTTTTTATACGGTGATTGAATGGAAGGGTTGGTAAAATCCGTTGTTATTCTGTTGAGTTCACTGACACCTTTTAGTCGTTCAGCAAGCTTTTGGTATGTTTTGCTGTATTCATTGCCAAGAAGGACTTCAAATACGATCTTGCCGTCGGTACTTTTTGTCAGTTTGAAATTTTGCGGTTTATAACGAAAGAAAAAGGAAACAATAAGCTCTGCTTTTGCCGGGCGTGGCAAAATTTTGACAATGTCTTCGTCGGGAGGGAAAAAGGTGACTGCTGAAGAGAGTACTGAGTTCGCGAATATCAGGTCGACACGGCGATTGGTGCTTATTGCCTTGAAAGTCGGCGTCTTATCAAAAGTAAAATAGAGCTGAACCAGATCCTTTGAATCCAGGCGAGCCACCTTAATAAGTTCCGACGCCCGGACTTCTCCCTGTAATACATTGATGAGCAGAATAATGGCGAAGATTGTAATTTTCATAAACACTTTGATGCAATATGCATACCACTCTGTAACTATAAAGCGATGATGCCATGTCTGCATGTCTTGTTATCTGGAGGGTGTTGTTTGTCAATGCTGAAAGGTGCTTTGTGACAATTATTTGACATCTGGGCCGACATAACGAACTTAGGACGAAAAATCACCCCGCTACTTTCTTTTCGCATTAGTTATTTGATTTTTTCAATTGCTTCTTGGTAAGATGAATTATTAAAATATTTAAAGATTAAATTTAAGGTTCCAGAGCAGATTTTCATTGGAAAGAGAGGTGTTGTCCTAGGCTGCTTCAGGTGTGGTTGAGGGATGACACCGGTAATTAATACAGGAGAAAGGAATGGGTAAAAACGTACTGTTGGTTGATGATTCAAGCACCATGAGAAAGATCATCGGGCGGTCTCTTCGTCAAGCCGGAATTGAATTCGATAATATTTATGAAGCTGCAGACGGCTTGGAAGCATTGGAAATTCTTGAGAGCAAGAAAGTCGATATCGTTCTCAGCGACATCAATATGCCCAATATGGATGGTATTTCTTTTCTCAGGGAAAAAGCCGGTCGTCCAGGCATTAAAAATATTCCGGTTCTGATGATTTCCACGGAGACTGGAGATGATATCATAGGCGAAGCCAAATCCCTCGGCGCTGTTGGATCGATAAAAAAACCTTTCACACCGGACAAGGTCAACGAAGTACTTGGACCACTTCTTTAACACATGAAGGAGGTAGTGGAATTGCGTGAAAAAATAATTGAATCTGCCAAAGAGATATTTTCTTCCATGCTGATGATGGATATATCTCCAATGGAAAAAAATGAGAAAGAAAACCATCCTCTTGTAGACAGTATATCCGGGGTTATTGGCTTGGCAGGCACCCGTAAAGGTGTCCTGGCAATTCATCTGCCGCACAACGTGGCGATTGCTATCACCGGTAGCTTCCTCGGCATGGATATCGACGAAATGAATTCTGATGTTGAGGATGCGGTGGGAGAGTTGGCGAATATGCTTGGTGGTAATGTTAAAGCGATACTCTCGGAGAAAGGACGAGATATCAACCTCTCGTTGCCGACTACCATTTCCGGCAGCAATTATGACTATCAGTCGAACAAGGATGGAGAAAGAATCTTTATTACGTTTAGGTGCGAACCAGGGCAATTCACCATCGAGTTGCAATTGGAAAAATAATTTCCGCCAGAATTGACAGCAATGCCAAAGGCAGCATCGAATTTCCGGATACTGCCTTTGGCATTTTCAGCACCGAGGAATGTAATATGAATGATGAATTTGATATTGGCCGCGAAATAGTCAAAGGGACTCAGGATGTGTTTTCGACGATGCTGATGGTTGAACTCGAAAGTGAAGATATTATCGCAAACAACCGAGATCAGATACAATCCAATCTCACCTCGATGATCGGTTTGGGTGGGGGAATTCGCGGGGTTTTGGCTATCCATTGTCCGGCAACAGTAGCTAAAGCTATAACCGGCGGGTTTCTTGGCATGGAAGTTGAAGAACTGGACGATGATGTTAAAGACGCTATCGGAGAGATCGCCAATATGGTTGCCGGTAATCTCAAGGTCGCATTCGCAACAATTGATGTCAAAATTGAGCTTGCTATTCCTACTACAATTGTCGGTGAATCATTTAATGTTTGCGGAGCAACCAGGGCACAAAGGATAATTGTTCCACTGAAAATGACCGGGGAACGATTTTGGATAGAATTAATGTATGTCGACAACTGACGAATTTCAACCTGCCTGTTAAGTAATCCGGCATTCCTGCCGATATAGAGAAATAAGGCCAAAGTATTGATCCTGAGCGTGTCTAACCCCCACAAGGGGATATAAGTATCTTCATGAAATTCTTTCTTAAAAAACAAGAAAAGAATTTCTAAGGTACTCATCTCTATTCTTCAATTTGTCGCATGGACCAGCGAAAAAAAATCGATAAAATACTGGAAGCTGTTGAGGTCAGGATTCAAGACGAGGTTGGAACCCTGCTCGGCAGCGATTTTTCCGTTATCAGCGGTAGCAGGGATCTCGTCAGTAAAGGCGAGGCCTTTGAGCGATTGCTGGGCAAACAGGTTTGCGCTCATCTCGACATTGCCGGAGATATTACCGGCAAAGGCTGCCTGCTTATTGGAATCAAAGATGCGATTCGTTTGGGTGGCACGCTTATCATGCTGCCGGATTTGGAATTGCAGGAAGTTGTCGGGAGAGAGGAATACCGGGAGGAGGTTGAGGATTCCTATGGTGAAATTGCCAATATCGTCGCCGGTTCGATCAGCAAGGCTTTTGAAGAGATGTACCCCAAAGCCTGTCGTTTTATCCGTAAGGACCAGGAAATCCTTGTTCCCGCAAAGGTTGTTGTAGATTCTGATAGTCCTGTAGCAAATCAAACGTTTTACCAGATGACGAGTTCCATGCTTCTGGAGGGCCGGCAAATGGGGGATCTAGTCATTCTTCTCCCTGCCCAGACCTTTGGATTGGAAAAAGAGGTGTCAGAAGCAGAACCACCTGTGCAACAAGCCAAAACTGTAGAGGGTGCTCCAACAGCCCCGAGTGACGGAAAAATTGCGGAGCAGGAAGATACTGTGGAGAATCAAGGTGGTGTTACTCAGGAACCAAAGAAAGAACAAAAAACGAAGGTTGATATAGAAAAACAGAAGAAGAAAATTGAACGCCTGCTTGCCGATTGTAAAAAGAGACTTGCCGGAGAAGTCAGCGCCCTCTTGGGCGTTGATGTTATGCTTGAGGGCCTGGATAATCAGGTATTGAGCAAGGATGAATTCTTCTCGGATAGAACAGTAGGAAAGCAGATCCTCACGGCTATGGATGTCGTTGGAGGAACTCCTGGTACTTGCTATTTTTGCATGGGGATAAAGGATGCAATCCATCTCGGGGGCATACTCATCATGCTCCCTCCTTCTGAGCTAGTCAATGTTATCAATGACGAGGACTTCAGTGAGGACGGCCGTGATGCCTACGGCGAGGTAGCAAATATCATTTCCGGTGTCTACACCGCAGTTTTTGAGGAACAGTACTCAGAAAAGCTGAGATTTGTAAAAAAGACCCTCAGAGAGGTTGTACCTCGAGAGGTAGTTACCGACTCTGACGATCCAATACCGAACCAAACATACTACTGTCATAATATGCAGCTCCTTGTTACAGGCAAGCAACTGGGAACTGTCCATATGCTTTTTCCTGCGCAACTCCTGCAGCTTGACGGTGAGCTTGCCGAAGAGATTACGCCGGTTATCAATGTGCAGGCTGTTCCTGCTGCACCATTAGCGCCACCCCAGGTACTCAAGGCAGAGGAAAATGGAGTGTCTCAAAGCGGCTCTCCGGTGAAAAAAAGCATAAAAGTACCTTCTCAGGTTAAGGAAAAAGCAGAAAAGCACAAGAAACTGGTGGATAAGCTTCTCTCTTCCTGTATCAACACAATGGCGTCAGATGTGAGTGCTCTTCTTGGTGCTGAGGTTCAACTGAGCAATCAGAATAATAAAATAGTGAACAAGGAAAAATTCTTTCTTGAAGAGGTCTCAGGAAAGCAGGTAATCGCCCATATGGATGTGGTTGGCGAGATGGAAGGTAAAAGCTATCTGGTGGTGAATCTCCGGGATGCTATACGTGTTGGCGGGGTACTGATCATGCTGCCGACGCAGGAACTGGAGTCGGTTGTAAACGATGAGGTCTTCGGCGAGGACACGAAAGATGCTTATGGCGAGATAGCCAATATTATCGCGGGAGTATACACCACTGTTTTTGAAGAACAATATACCAAAAGGATTCGCTTTGTAAGAACGGATCTGCAGCAAATTGTGCCGATGAAGGTGATAACAGATTCGGCTGATCCCTTCCCTGATGGTGAATTTTATCTCAGTAATTCGGATCTCACCATTGGAGATAGCATCCTCGGCAAGGTGAATATTGTTTTCCCCTTGAGCCTTTTTGAGCTGGAAGGTCTCCTGGCAGTTGAAGAAGAGGTCGCCCGGGTTGAAGAGATCAGGCCATCGGCAGTCGAGAAGGTAGGCAACCTCGAGGGCTTTGGTACAGCTCCTGATATTTTACTGATAGGAGACGATGAGTCAGAAGCCGCAAAAATTGCTGCGGTTCTTGCAGGGATGGGATTTGTCGCTAAGTCCTTGTCATTTAAGGACAATGTGCACAACTACATACCAGGTCAACTGAAAGCGATTTATCTGGTTATGAAGGATGTCGACGAGCAAGTCTTTGGGGCAGCAATAAAAATAAGTGCTTCCTGTTCACTGCCGCTGATTGCAGCCGGTCCCGGCTGGACCAGAACGAAGGTGATCAAGGCAGTGAAGTACGGAATAAGAGACATTTTGCTCACACCGGCCACGAAGGGAGATATTGAAGAAAACATTGCCAACAATCTCCTGCAACTGGCGGCCTGATTGTAATAGCTAAAAGTTGGAGTGTACCACCCTTATTTCTCCCACAATCCTTCTATGTCCTTTTTCTTGATTTTTTCAAGAAGAGTCGTTCGCTTGAGGTTGAGGATCCGAGCCGCTTCCTTTTTGTTTCCTTCCGTCAATTTCATTGCATGAACAATCAACTGTGTTTCAAAATTATTAATCAGCTCATTAAAATCTATTCCGCCATCACACCAGTCAAGGGATTGCGGAGATGTTGGTAGATTGTCAAGAGGCGAGGGGGAGACGGTTTTAGGTGTGTCTTTGATTGTCTCTTCGGCAGGGATTGTTATGTTCTGGAATTTTTCTGGAAGATCGAAGAGTTGCACAGTTTTTCCGCTATAGAGAATGCTCATGTGTTGGATGAGATTCTCAAGCTCTCTGACATTGCCTCGCCATTCGTAGTGCGTAATGGCGGCCATTGCTCGTGAAGAAAAGGAAAACGGTTTCCGACCACTTTGCCGGGTATATTTTTCCAGGAAGGTATCAATAAGAAGAGGAAGGTCGGCGATTCTATCTTTCAACGCTGGAATATTGAGAGGAATAACACTGAGACGGTAATAGAGATCCTCTCTGAATTTGCCGTCTCTGACCAGTTCCTCAAGATCACAATGGGTGGCGGCGAGTATGCGAGTATTAACCGGGATCGACTTCAGTGCGCCGACCGGTTCGAACTCCTTTTCCTGTATAACCCGTAATAATTTGGCCTGAAGAGATGCCTTCATGTCGCCTATTTCGTCGAGAAAGAGGGTGCCTTGGTCGGCATATTGAACTCGCCCGATTTTGTTGGCTGTCGCTCCGGTGAAAGCCCCTTTGGTGTATCCGAACAACTCGCTTTCCAGAAGGTCGTCGGGGATGGCCGCACAATTGACGGGCACAAAGTTTTTATCCTTTCTCCTGCTCTCGGCGTGTATAGCCTTCGCTACCATCTCCTTGCCTGTGCCGGATTGGCCGCGGATAAGGACGGTGGAAACATCATCATCTGCCACCCGAGTAATCATGTCGAAGAGCTGTTGCATTACTTTGGTCGATCCCACCATGCCGTGAAAGGTTGAGCGCTTCTGATTAGTTGCGACAGCTGCTCGTTGCTGTGGTAAAACCAGTGTTTCATAGATCCTTCTCAGCGCGAATCGGGTTTCAATCGGATCAATTGGCTTGTTGATGAAGTAAAACAGGCCGAGTGTCAACATTTCTTTAATGAGGTGTGGCTGTCCGGCTGGAATAATAGGCAGGATGGCGAGGTTTGGAAATTTGTTGCGAAGAGTTGAAAGAATGAGAACTCCTTCTAATTGAGTTGAGAAGTTAAGGTCAATGATCAGTATTTCAATCGAGTTTTGCTCAAGAGAGGTTTGCAACGCATCCTCAGTTGCGACATGTAACAGAGTGCATGGGTAGGGCAAGTCGAGTTCATCTGAATGAGCAAACAAACCGTCGATGTCTCTGGCGGCGATGAGTATTGTGGGTGTCACAGCCATTATTTATTTCAGTGGGGAACTGGCAAGTATAGAAATATCAATCATTTTATTATATGGTCGATTGCATGAGGTCGGCAAGTTTGCTGGAAGTCCTTCTCATGTTAAGGCTCATAAGCCTGGCAATTTTTCTTATTACTTTGATGCCGAGTGCGGGATATTTCTCGGCGAGAAGATCAAAGCCCCGGTCGGTGAGTGTCACCATAATTGCCGCCTGTTTGGCGATAACTGTTGCGGATCTGGTCGATTTGTCAATGAGGGCCATCTCTCCAATGGAACTTCCTTTAGTCAATCGTGCCAAGGTGATGTTTTCTCCGGTTTCGCTTCTTTTTTGGACTTCGAGAACGCCGTTAACGACAAATCCCATAAAGGTTCCCTGATCGCCTTCAACAAAAAGGTGCTCACCGCGTTGCAATTGAATATAGCTCATATGTCTAGCGAGAGTTGAAAGCTCATCAACATGCAGACTTGCAAATATCGGCAGGTTTTCAAGGAAGGATCGTGTTTCCTCTTCAGTTCTTCTCATCGCATTTGGGGGCATTGTCGGCATCGATAGGGTAAAGGTTTTGTCTGTTCAGGCACTTGAGTTGTTTGTGGAATGTGTCTGGGCTTTTAAAAGGCGCGGATGCAGTTCACGAAAAATGTTTGAAGAAGCTCGTGATGATCACCAAAAAGAACCAATAATCTTAGCATATCATATCAAATGGATATAAAACAATAGAGTTTTCTGATTGGTATGGTGCATGGTGGATATGACATCAATCAGGCTTTCGTTTATGGGCAAACATTGCTATACTCGGATCTTCTTGCGGCCCCCATTTTTCATCTCTCAATAACCATTATTTGTGTCATGATTGCTAAAACATTGGTAAATATCGTAGTATTTCTTGCACTTTCCGGTGCTGTTGCCCATGCCCGGGAATCTTTCTATGGCACGGTTAAAAAGGTAATCGATGGGGATTCCCTGCTCATTACTGCTTGTGGCCGAAACATTGAGGTTCGTCTCTACGGCATTGATGCTCCAGAATATAACCAGCCTTTCGGAGAAGATGCCAAAAAATTTGCTAAGCACTGGATTGGCGGGCAGCGGGTTTTGGTTCAACCTCTTTATCTAGATTCGTATAAAAGAACTGTAGCGGTAATTACTCAAAATGATCGAGTATTGAACAGGGATCTTACTCGAGCCGGGCTGGCATGGGTATATCCACGTTACTGCCGTCAAGAGGTTTGCAAAAAATGGACGGAACTGGAAAAGGTGGCACGCGAGGGAAGAGAAGGGCTTTGGTTCGGCTCGAAACCGATTTCACCTTGGAAATGGAAACGACAGGGGCAAGGAACGTAACCTTAATGTAAGCCCTGGTGTTTCTAGTGCCTTATATTGACACCTTTTTATGAAATATTGTATGTTCTAGGTTTTTGATTTGGTCTGATTGAGTGTTTGTCATAATTATCGATATTGCCTGTGGGGAGTTACATGAGAAATCAAGTTTTCAAGATGAAATGTTTATTGCCAGGTTTTCTGATTATGGCTTTTGCCTTACCCGTTGGTGTGTTTATAAGTAGCTCAATATATGCTGCCGAGAGTGACACGGCACTTAAGAATCTAGAAAAACTTGTAAAAACAAAGAGCTGTAGGGGGTGTGATCTCTCCGGCCTCACTTTGAACAGGCTGGATTTAGTCGGCGCTGATTTGGAAGGGGCGGATCTTTCCTCGGCAAAGCTTTCTTTGACCAATCTGACCCGCGCCAATTTGAAGAACTGTAATCTGCGCGGCGCAATTTTTGGCGGAACCGATCTGAGCGATGCAGATTTGAGAGGTGCTGATTTGCGTGGGACGTCTCTGGACAGTTCTTATCATCAGGGAGCCCAATTCGATGGGGAGTTTATTGTCTCCAGGCCTTATGCGGATATCGGTGAATCTGGGGTAGAAAAGGAAGTATTCGTTGCCGATCCGGTGAAGCCAAAACAAATTCCCGAGACAAGAGAAGTAAAAGTTAGCAAAGGGTCGGATATCGGTAAGTCTCCCACAACAATTACCGCTGGTAAAGTCGAACCAGATGCCTCACCGGCAGAATCGCAAGATGGGCAAAAAGATCTGCAAAAACCTGGGAATGTGATCCTTGCATCAGCACCTGCTGCAAAGAAAGTAACGCCAATGCAACAGGCGGAGGTCGACCTACCATCGCTTGATGAGAAAAATTCTGCAAACCCTTCTGCATCACCTGTACCAGTTAACAAAGAAATAAAAACACAGGCGGCGATTGAATCGGTGCCAAAGGCAACTGCGGAAAAAAAAGAGCAAAAAGCTGTTGAGTTGAAAACAATTACCAAATCCCCTGTTGGAGGAAAGCCAGCAGCAGAGAAAGAAAAAAAGATGAATCATCAAACAACAGCGGGAAAAGCGCCTAATGCTCCAAAAGTAGTGGAAGAAAAACAGAAACTGGGAAAAGCCAGCGTTGGGGGGGGAAATCAACAGACGGATGTGGACACGACCAAAAAAGAAAATTTGAAACGTCTTCTTGATAAAAATAAATGTTATGGTTGCGATCTCTCGGGACTTGATCTCTCCGGAAAGAATCTGGATAGTGCGGATCTGGAAAAGGCGGATCTTACTGGTTGTAATCTGGAAAAAGCAGATCTAGAAAAGGCTAATCTCAAGGGGGCTCTGCTGGTGAAGGCAAACTTGCGTAAGGCGAGATTGAAAAACGCCGATTTTTACAAAGCTGACCTAGCTGGGGCCGATCTGACTGGAGCAAAGGTAAAAGGAACGATGTTTGACAATGCCCAAACTTCAGCTGCCGTGGGATTAATGCAGGCGATTGGGCACGAGGATAAATAACAATTTGGCTAGGTTGTATTGCGGCGTCGGCAGAGAAAAGAGATCATCCTGATCACGACTGAGTGACAATATCCAGAGCCCTGGTGATTTTATTGTAATCGGCAAGCTGATCATCTCTCAGCGTGTTTTCAATTTCGTCGAGTGATTGACGCATTTTGTTGACCTGCATTTCCAGGTTCTGTATTGTCTCGGAGGCTGCGTTTTCCGTTGTATCCTTGGCAACTTGCAAGTCTTGGGCGCTACGCAGAATGGTTTGCATATTGGCTATTTTATCTAAACGCAGGAAGAGTTCGTCAAAATTAATCGGTTTTTCAAGGTAATCTACAGCACCTTTCTTCATCGCTTCAACTGCGGTATTTACCGACGAATGAGCAGTGATGAGAACTACCTCAGTCTGACTGTTGATATCTTTTGCTATCTCCAGCACTTCAATGCCACCGATGGCCCCAGGCATCATCAGATCGGTAAGAACTACATCAAAAAACTGCTGTCTGAGAATATTTTCTGCAATATAGCCATCTTCGGCCACCTGGACCTGGTAGTTTTCTTTTTTTAAGCGTTGCTCTAGGAGGCGTCTGATCACAGGGTCATCGTCGACAACAAGGATAGAAAGATTTTTCATTGAAGGCCTCTTGTTTTTATTTTTTTTGGTAAAAAATCGATCTTAAATGTCGTTTCGGTATGAATCTGGGACATACACCGGTAAGGGACTCCGTTGAGCCAATAACAAGATATCCATCATCAACCAGAGTGTCGGCCAGCTTGTTGAAAAGTTTCTTGCGGTCATCGAGAGTAAAATAGATAGCGACGTTTCGGCAAAAAATAATATCAAATTTTCCCAAGGCAGTGAAGGGCTGCATGAGGTTGAGCTTTCGAAAGTTGACCATCGCCCTGATTTCATCCTTGATCTTCCATGAGTCACCAAAAAGTGTGAAGAATTTTTGCAGATATTTTTTCTCTAGCCCTCGTTCGATTTCGAAACGGTTGTATTTCCCATAACTCGCCTGGGCTATTGCCGCATCGGAAATGTCCGTACCCAGAAGGGTGAAAGCATACCCTGATGTGTCTCTGAGGAGCTCCTTAATAACTATAGCAATAGAGTAAAGTTCCTGTCCCGTGGAAGCTGCTGCACTCCATATTCTGATTTGCGTTTTAAGTGATGATTTTGACGATCGGGCATCAATTACCTCCGGCAGGATTTTGTGCTGCATAAGTTCAAAAGGCCCTTTGTCTCGGAAAAAGAGGGTCTCATTGGTGGTAATTGCATCAATAATTGATTTTTCAATGGCTTTTGTTGGATCACTTTTCGCTTTTGCTTGCAGCTCCTGGTATGATTTGCAGCCATGAGATTCGGCAATTGAGCTCAATCGAGTTTCAAACAGATATGATTTGCTATGATCCAAATATATCCCTGAAATATCCTGGATATATTGTGCAACAAGCTTCAATTCTGCGGGGCTGATTTTTATCATTATGGTTTGAAAATCTATTATGGAAAACGACTATCAAGGGTCATTTTTATTTCACGCTGTTGATAATTTCTTCAGCTATTTTTCCGAGGGGTGCGACTATGTCAAGATACCCCAGTTCAGCTGGTGCCTTGGGCATCCCGTAAACAATACAGGAGGATTCATCCTGGCCGATAATAAACGCTGATTTCTGTTTCAGGACATCGAGGCCGAGCGTGCCGTCCGAGCCCATACCGGTCATGATTACTGCGGTAGCTCTTCCTACATAGTAATCGGCGACTGAACGAAAAAGGTAGTCAACCGATGGCTTGCAGGAGTTTTCCGGTGGGTCGTCTGTTATTTTTATTCGCCTATTTTGGCCATCGGTTCCAGCCACCAGCTTCATCTGCTTGCCGCCGGGGGCAATATATACCACATTGGGCAGGATGTTTTCGCCGTTAACTGCCTCTTTCACTGTCAGAGCACATTTTTTATCGAGACTGGCTGCCAGAGATTTGGTGAAGACCGGAGGCATATGCTGGACAATTAAAACCGGTACTCCAAGATCTCCAGGGAGTCGAGGTAACATCTGATTGAGAGCATTCGGTCCACCCGTGGAAATCCCGATGGCGACAATTTCCGATTTGCCTCTCCGTACAGCACTTGGTTTTGCACCCAAAGGTTTGAAAACTCTCGTGGCTCCAGGAGGCTTGATCGGGAGAGCGCTGCTGCGAAGAGATGGGGTAGGGCCTGGAATTCTCCCTTTCCTGCTGATAAGTGAAGAAGCGTATTTTGATTTGGCAAATGCCTTGAGAATAGGTTCGAGCGCCGCCCTAATCTCTTTCTTGCCCTCAATCTGATTCTTGCTTTGGGGTTTGAGGATAAAGTCAAAGGCACCGAGTTCAAGTGCTCGCAAGGTCATGTCGCTGCCTTCGGCGGTCAAAGTCGAAAGCATGATGACACCGATACCCGGATGGTTCTTCTGTAATTCTTCAAGAACCTCAATGCCGTTCATTTCGGGCATTTCGATATCGAGAGTTAAGATATCCGGTTTAAGTGTAAGAATTTTCGATATTGCAATTTTTCCGTTATGGGCCACACCAGCCAGTTCCACTCCCGGAATTTCCTCAATTATGTCTGAGACAGCCTTGCGATAAACAATAGTATCATCGACTACCAGAACTCGGAGATTTTTTGCACCAATCATGCGATCTTTTAATCCTCAAGGCTTAATACTTTATCAACATTCAATATTCCGATGAGGGTGGTATCTGTTTTATAGACCCCTGTAAAATATTCCCCCTGAATCCCGCGCATATTGGCAGGGGCCAATTCTCTTCTCTCCATATCGGCTGAGACGACATCGCTTATCTTTCTCACCAGCAGTCCCACATGGGCTCCAGCAGAATTGACGATAATATTGCGCGGGTCCTGAGTAAGATCGGTGGCACCGAGACCCAGTTTGAGACCCAGGTCGATAATAGTGACTATCTGCCCCCGCAGGTTAAGTATACCGACCACGTAATCGGGTGCCTGAGGAACCTTGGTCATTTGCATGAGCTTGTTGATTTCCTGGACCTTGAGAATATCCATGCCGCACAAGGCGTCACCGACGTAAAAGGTGGCAAGTTCCACTATCCTTTTGCTTTCTGCTTTCATTCTGTCATCTGCCATGTTCATACCATCCTGTTGTTACGGTTCATCCGACGGCCAAGAATCAATACCTGTTTAATATCCGATCAATACCGTCTCTTCATATAATCGTGTACGGAAACCATGAGCCGTTCTTTGTCGAGTTTAATGTGGTATTCGTTCACTCCGACTGCTTGCCCTTTGGCAATGTCTTCGGCCGAAGCAAGCGTAGTCAGGGCAATGATCGGCAACTTCGAGTATTGTTGGTCTTGACGTATTCTCTTGGTGAGATCAAAGCCGTTCATATTCGGCATTTCAATGTCGGTAACCAGCATGGCAATCTTATCACCATATTCATGGAGCTTATTTAATGCCTCGACGCCATCTTCAGCCTCAATGACATTGTATCCGACTTCAGTCATGTATCCTTTAACTTGATTGCGAAAGAATTTTGAATCTTCGGCAATGAGAATGGTAGGAGGTTCACTTTCTTCTGCAATTTCGACTATAATTTTTTCCCGTTCTTCAAACCATTGCGGGAAAAGGGTTTGGGTCATTTCGAATACATTAACCAGCATGGTGGTATTTTGATCAATAATGATCGATCCCATAATACCTGGTTGGCTGAGGGTGGTATCGTCGATATCGGCATTTATTTCAATGGCATCTATCGGTCCTATGGCGAGCAATCCAACGGCCCTTTTCGCAATATTAAAAACAATGACCAGGAGGTTGTCGTGGTCGGCCAAAGGGTTCACCGAAGCCAAGTCATCAATGCAGATGAGGCTGAGGCTGCCGCCCCGGTATTTCATCACCCGTTTGCCGCCGAGATCCTCAATATCCGATCGACTGATCTTTTCGATTCTTTCGACTTGATTAAGGGGAACGGCAAAATGTTCGGTTTCGGAGCTTTTAAAAATGAGGAGAGACTGCCGGTCTTTTTGTTCTCTCAGCGCATCTTCGGCAGCTTTAGCGACTTCGGCTGCTCGATCTGAGCCATCCAAGGAATTAAGGCGGGCCATTCTTGCCAGATTGCTTACATCAAGAATAAGGGCGATACGGCCATCCCCCATGATAGTTGCTCCCGCATATCCTTTACACTGTTGCAGATGTCGGCCGAGTGGCTTAATAACGATTTCCTCGGAATCTTGCAGGCGATCAACAATCAGTCCGTATTTCATGGCCCCCGTTGAAACTACGACGATATTGAGGGCGCTGGAGGCAGAAGAGCGTCGGTCAAGCACCGATCGGGGATGTGCGTCACCTTTTTGCCATGATTTCTTCTCGGACTCATTAGCGTTTCGAAACAGCGGTGATTCCTTGCCGCGCCGATCGGCAGTCTGTTCTCTCCTGTCTGGCTTAATGTCCTCGGAAGTATGGTCGAAATACGTTCGTTGTATACCGATAACGTCGGCAAGACGAATGAGTGGCAGCAGAGTGCCACGCAGTCGAACGACCTCCGCATCACCTACTCTCTCGACTCGGTTTTGCACTTGGTTGGCGGGGATACGTAGAAGTTCCTCAAGGTTCACCTGGGGAATGGCATACCGTTCTCCGCCGGTCTCAATGATCTGACAAGGAATTATTGCCAAGGTCAGCGGCAGTTTTATAGAGATGGTAGTGCCGACGCCTTTTTCTGAGATGATATCAACAGTTCCACCGAGTTGATCGAGGTTGGTCTTGACAACATCCATGCCAACACCTCGGCCGGAGACATCGGTGACCTCTTTGGCTGTTGAGAAGCCTGGCAGGAAAATAAGGTTTATCTTTTCCTTGTCGGACATTACTTGAGCTTGTTCGACGGTAAGCAATCCTTTGCTGACGGCGCTTGCCGCTAAACCTTCTCCGTCAAGTCCCTTGCCATCATCACTGATCTCGATAACTACCTGACCAGCCTCATGATAGGCTTTGAGAATTACCAACCCGACATCAGATTTGCCGAGTTTTTTGCGCTCTGCCGGCATTTCGATGCCGTGGTCGACCGAATTACGGACAAGATGGGTGAGAGGATCGTTAATGGCTTCAATGATCGTCTTGTCAAGTTCGACATCTTTGCCGACGATAGTGAGATCAATTGCCTTGTTCAGTTTTTTCGAGAGATCTCGAACAACCCGGGGAAATTTGCTGAAAACGTTGCCGATCGGCTGCATGCGGGTCAGCATTATCGCTTCCTGCAACTCGGAGGTGATGAGGTCGATACGCTGACCCACCGCCTCGGCGTTATGCAAATCATCCGATCCGATGGTTTGCAGGAGCTGATTGCGACTGAGCACGAGTTCTCCAGCTAGATTCATCAACGAATCGAGCAGGCTGACATGGACTCTCAATGTCATTTCAGCTTTTGCCGGAGGTCCGGATTGTTTATTCCTGTTGCCGGTGGATTCAGACTGATCCATCGGTTTGATTATGGAAGGTGTGTCGGAAAAAAATTCTGTATCATCAGCTTCCTCGTCCTCGTCATCTTCAGGCAAAGAAGAAGAGATAGGTGCCTCTTCAAGTATCGGCTCAGGTGGAGGTTTGGGTTTTGGTTTTACGGCGGCAGGCTTTGGTTTTTCAACCGGCGGTTGTTCTATCTCGACGGCAGGAGGAGGTTCATTTTTTTCGACAGCCTTTTTTGTGCCGACCTTTGGTTTTTTTTCAGGTGGTTCCTGCGATGCCTGCGAGAATGAACCGTCTGCTATGGCATTAAGAGGTAAAAGATTTGAGGAAATATTCACTTCATTGCTGTTGTGAACATCTTCAATCATGCTCTGCAGTTGATCGGAGGCGATCAACAACACATTGATGATTTCCGGGGTTGGAATGAGTTTTTTACTGCGAATCATGCCAAGTACATTTTCCGTTGCATGGGAAAGTTCTTGGATGGTGGTAAGGCCCATGAATCCGGCACCTCCCTTGATGGAATGGGCTGCGCGAAAGACCTTGTTGACGAGATCTTCGTCTATATTGGCTCCACCTTCTTCGATTGCCAAAAGGTCATTCTCGATGTCGGCCAAGTGCTCAAGAGATTCTTCAATAAATCCTTGCAATATTTCGTCGTCTTCTATGTCCATTCTTTACTCCCTGCATTTGATTGAATAGCAGATATTTGCTATTTAAGGTTATACATAGGGGAATAGGTATGTACAGGAGTTTTTAAAAAATTGAATGGATGGAGGAGTTTTTTATTCTCTTCATCCAGGGCAATGATGAGCTGAGAGATGAGTCAACCCGCCTGCACTCACTTCAGGCGAAACAAGTCAAGACGGGTGATTAGTGAAGAGATGTCAGGCGTCAGCGGGTTTCTCGGCTATTTCTAAAAGAGTGATTTGATAGGTGAGATGATGGCCGGCGAGAGGGTGATTATAATCTACGGTAAGTTGTGAGCCATCGACTGTTACTACTGTTGCCGGTACACTTTTTTCTACGCCATCCCTATCAACCTTAAGGGAGACGATCATACCCGGCTTGGGGTGAAGAGTGTCGATCAATGCCTTGTTATCGATGGTTTGTACCAATTCTTTAAGTCTCTGGCCATAGCCTTCCTCCGGTGGAATACGAATTTTGCTGGTTTCCCCAACCTGCATAGCCATTATTCCTGACTCCAGACTTGGAGGAAGGTCGGAATTGCCAATAAGCGCCTGGGTGGGTTTTTCATTCTCGGAGGCAATGAAAACTTCACCATTGTCGAGCATTCCGGTAAAGGCGAAAACTACCACATCGTTTGTTTTAGGGTGTGCCATATTTAAACTCCTGATAAAAAAGAGGGGGATGAAAAATTAATTTACTCCAGTTCGTCGAAAATGCGTGACATACTATAGGAGATGATCAATTTTATGCAAGCATATAGCAAGAAAAGCTACAAAACTGTGGTAGCGGCTTGACAAAGAGGACAGAGCTGTCTAGTTTAGACCCTTTTTAAAATCACTAAAGAATTGTATTGATCTGAGGATCGAGCCTTCAGTGCAAGAGAAAAACGGAATGACAACACTTAATTTTCAAAAAACAACAGATGGCCTCTTACCGGCAATTGTCCAAGATTTTAAAACCCTTGAAATTCTCATGGTGGCATATATTAATGATGCAGCTTGGGAAATGACCTTGAAAACCGGCAGGGCGCATTACTGGAGTCGATCACGGAACCAATTGTGGTTGAAAGGTGAAACCTCCGGCCATGTGCAGATCATTCATAATATCCTGGTCGATTGTGATGAAGACACCGTAGTGTTTCAAGTCGAACAGCTTGGAGATGCGGCTTGTCATACCGGTCATAGATCTTGCTTTCATCGAAGACTTGAGGGCGATGCACTGGTAACGATCGGGAGTAAGATCTTTGATCCTGAAACCGTATACGGAAAGAAGTAGTTGCTGTTGATAGACAGATAAAAAATACGGAGAAAATGAGTAATGAATCAGCTTAAATTAGGACTGCCCAAGGGCAGTCTCGAAAACGCCACGATAGAATTGTTTGAAAAAGCAGGATGGCGCATCAAACCGGTTGCGAGAAATTATTTTCCAAAGATAGATGATCCCGAACTCGACTGTTCGATTTGTCGGCCACAGGAGATGTCGCGCTACGTCGAAGGAGGCATGCTGGACGCCGGAATTACTGGTAAAGACTGGACAATGGAGAATGACTCCGACACGGTCCTGGTGTGTGACCTGGTCTATTCCAAGGTTAGTAAGCGCCCAACCCGGTGGGTGATAGCAGTTGCCGGTGATTCTGCTATCAGAACGGTCGAGGACCTGCAGGGCAAGAAAATATCCACCGAGCTGGTAAATGTTACCAGACGTTTTTTCGCGGAAAGGAATATAGACGTCGATATAGAATTTTCCTGGGGTGCGACCGAAGCAAAGGTGGTCTCGGGCTTAGCCGATGCCATCGTCGAGGTGACGGAAACGGAAAGTACCATCAGAGCGCACGGTTTGAGGATTATTCATGAACTGATGCAGTCAAATACGCAGTTCATAGCCAATAAAAATGCCTGGAATGATCCTTGGAAAAGAGAGAAAATTGAAAATATTGCCTTGCTTTTACAAGGCGCCCTCAGAGCGGATCGAATAGTTGGCTTGAAGATGAATGTTGCCAGCGAGAAAATTGAGGATATCGTTGCCATCCTTCCGAGTATCAATGCCCCAACGGTGGCAAGTCTCTACAATCAGGCTTGGTATTCGGTGGAAACCGTGGTTTCAGAAGATATCGTCAGAGATCTGATTCCGAAGTTAAAAAAACTCGGGGCGGAAGGCATCATCGAATATTCACTGAATAAGGTGATTTAATAATTCACCGGAGATACATATGGATTTTTTTAACGTTGAGTTTCTCCTGAGTGTTCATCGCCTCAACCAGCTTCCTCCACCGGAACTTCCTGAAATTGCCTTTGCCGGCAGATCCAATGTCGGCAAATCCAGTCTGATCAATACCCTCATGGGGAGAAAAAGCTTGGTGAAGGTGAGTGCCAGGCCGGGGAAAACCCAAGGGTTAAATTATTTTCGTGTCGAAGATCGGTTTTTCATAGTGGATTTGCCGGGCTACGGTTTTGCTAAAGTTCCGAAAATAATGCAGAACAGCTGGCAATCGTTGATAACAACTTATCTGGAAACGCGGGAAACTCTGAGGTGCGTTGTGGTGATAATGGATATCCGTCACGAACCTAAACAACAGGATACCCAGCTTGTCCAATGGTTGCATGAAAAAGCCATTCCCTGCCTTCCGGTGTACACCAAAATCGACAAGATTTCCGGAAGTATACGGGGGAAAAATGCAAGTCTTCTTGATGCAGGACACAGCATTAAGGTGGCGGACAGAGTCCTCTTCTCCGCTAAAACGGGACAGGGGCGCACTGAGTTACTTGATGCCCTGAACTCTCGGATAGAGAAATAGTGGATTAGAAAAAGCCGCTTGCCAAAGGAGAATATATGCAGGAGCTATCCAAGTCGCAAAAAGCACGGATTGCCATTCGAACCTTTAAAATCCTGGCCGATTCCATGACACTTCAGGGCTCCTATAAGCCATCCGGGAGAATTGGAGAGAAACTGGCTGAGGCATTAAAACAGCTGAGTCCTGAGATTTATGGTTCGATGTCCGACAACCGAGTTGTTGAATTGCACGGTTTGGAATATGTCTTCGACAGGATGCCAAAAGGGATTGAGAAGTGCACGAGAATTACCCTTACTGCCCAGGAAGATTTTCATGACACCTCATTCGCAAAAATTGTACCGTTGAAAAGAAGAAGAGAATCGTATGCGGTATCGGAAAAGGAATATTGTTTTGTCGTAACTACAGGGAAAAGCGAGATTTATGACATCCTTACCCATATCACCTTTCTTAATATCGAGGCTTGGAAGATTTATCGACAGGTATGCAGCAGAGCTGAGGGAGTGAGTTCTGAATGGACGGAATTAGAGCGTATCGTTTCCATTGAAGACTCTTTGGTGGGAGAAGAGTTGGAACAGGCTATCTGGAATCTCTCCATTATCCTTGGAAGAACCTACAAGGAGACGAGGGAAACCTATGAATATTTTGAAAAAAACCGACGGGAATACAACACTAACAGCAGTTTTTTTGCGATCATTTACGGTATAGGCAAACGGGTGATGGAAGAGCAGAGTTCCAAAAAAAATGAACTTGTCGTGTACTTCACCCCCTCTTTACATGAGATGATCGATCATCAAACACATGCTGCCCGCTGGGCTGCGGCATTGAAGACATCTCTTGGTTGTCTGCAATTTCTCGATCGACCGATCCATGTGGTCAGTGCCAATATGCATTCCATGCGAAATCTGCTCTATGGCCCTGGGGCCCTGGTAGAATCCGGAGAAACGGTGCCGGATGATCTGTATGCGATGGTGCGGGCCATTCGCGACAGGGAAAAAGATGTTGAGAAGTATGCTGTAAAGCATGGGTTTGTTTTTCAGGCAGATGAGTCGGGTTCAACGATCGATGTGAATATCATCGACCTTTGTCAACTTGACCAGCATTATCTTCATCCTTCTTTGAAAATGAACTATCATTTCCTCAAGGAAACCCAGCCGGTGCTCATCGTCATTGATTATGCATTCGGCACCCAAGCCTTTGATATAATGGACGAGCTGCTTAATCCTGATAGTTGCCAGGGAGTTGTTATTTCGCAAAACATCAAATCCGTTTCGATCATGGGAAAGGCCGGAGTGTTGCCGGGTAAAAAGGGAGATATCATGCTTGCCACGGCGCATGTAATGGAGGGAACTGCAGATAACTACATCGTTGATAATGATCTATCTGCCGCCGATTTTGATGACACGGTGACTGTGTATACCGGTCCCATGGTAACTGTTCTCGGCACCTCCCTGCAAAACCGCGATGTTCTTGAACGTTTCCATTCTTCTTCCTGGCAGGCGGTGGGTTTGGAAATGGAGGGAGGGCATTATCAACGGGCTATAAGTGGAGCGATAATTCAGGGTCATATTCCGGCCACGATGAAAACCCGATACGCCTATTATGCTTCGGATAATCCGTTGCTGAGTGGTCAGACACTGGCCTCGGGGCCGATGGGTGATGAAGGGATTGTTCCCACCTATATGATATCAAAAGTAATTCTTGAGAAAATCGGCAATTATGACACTCCCACAAAAGAGTGAGAAGAATAGCAACCTGCTGCTGAGTTTTTCGCCATGGCTGTTGGCGGTCGCCTGTTCGCTTTTGCTGCTCTTGCTGGTTATATTTACAGTCAGCAATTACCAAAGAGAAAAGGAGTTGATGGGGGAGGCGTTGGTGCAAAAGGGTCTCACCCTGATGCGATTTATTAACAGTTCTGCTCGGGAAACGATGCGCGACAATCTTCGTTCCAGGGAGACTTTGCTGAGTTGGAAGGATCAGGTAAAGGCGGCAATGGACCAGGCGATGGAACAACCCGGTGTGGAATCGATTTTTCTCATCGACCAGGAAGGGGTGATTTTATCTGGTGTGGGACTGAATTCGACCAACAGTACCGTCGATTCGGCTACCTTGGCGTTCGCCAGATCTTTGAAAGCGGGAAGTGTAAATCCGTTTGTTTCGCGGTTCATCAAAGATACCCAAGGGGGCAAGACCAAACAAAGGTTTCAAATGGTCGCCTGGCATATGCCGCCGAATATGCCGGGACGTACCGATTTCCAGGGGCGCGGCCAGGGGCGTGGCCAGATGATGCGCAGATTTGCCAACCATCCTCAGTTTGCAGCCATACAGGAAGAGATGAACCATTTGTTCGACAAACAGCTTATGTATGTCGTGCAGCTCGATTTTGACCAGTTCAATTCGTCTCTCAGACGACAGTTCCTACAGATAATTATTCTCTCCATTGTTACCTTCTTGGTCGGTATCGCCGGTGCACTTTCCTTTATAACTCTCAAAGGGTTGAAGGGATCTCAGCAAAGTCTCGGTGAAATGCGGGCCTTTACCGACATCCTTGTCTCATCCCTGACGGTTGGTCTCATCGCAACCGACAGTCAGGGAGTGGTGAGGGTGTGTAACGGGGCGGCCGAGGAGATCCTTGGCATGGACTCCGAGCGCATTCGGGGGAAAATTCCGGAAGTTTGTCTTCCTCCCGGTTTAGCCAAAATGTTTTTCGGCAATAGCCAAGGAGTAACTGGCGAAAGACAAAAAGAAATTCTTTTGGATTTCGGGGAGAAGAAAACGACGACCCTTCATTTGGCATCTATGGTCGTGCTGGACGGTGATGGTCGATTGGCCGGTGAGGTTCTGCTTATACGGGATCTCACCGCTGTTAAATTACTGGAGAAAGAATTGCAACGCAGTGAACGTTTGGCGGCACTGGGGAAAATGGCTGCTGGTGTAGCCCATGAATTGAGAAATCCGTTAAGCTCAATTAAGGGGCTGGCGGTACTGTTAAAATCACACGTATCAGTATCCGGCGGGGGTGTGGAAACCGCCGACATTCTGGTTAAAGAGGTGGAAAGGTTGAATCGCAGTATCGGAGAATTGCTCGATTATGCACGACCGGGGCAGCTCACACGGGAACCGGCTGCCATAGATGAGATAATTAAAAAAACTGTCTCACTGGTGCAGATTGATGCGGAATCCTATAAAATATCTATTGTTCTCAGTCTGGCAGAGGGCCTTCCCATGATTCTTGTCGACCGGGATAAACTCAACCAGGTAGTGTTGAACCTTCTCCTTAACGCTCTACAGGCAATGCCGAATGGCGGCATCCTGACGGTGCGGACGGAGCGCGATGGAGGGATGATCGTTATCAGCGTAAAGGATAATGGAGAAGGAATATCGCCGGAGAATCTTCAACGAGTGTTCGATCCCTATTTTACCACAAAAAGTAATGGAACCGGCCTGGGGCTAGCTTTAACGGCAAAGATTGTTGAGGAACATGGCGGAACAATAAAAATCTTCAGTGACCTCAGTGAATATACTGAAGTTCGAGTAATGTTGCCGATTCACATTGGGGCTAACGTTTAAGTACCAGAGAGCTGCCTTTCATCGACGGAGTAGCCAGAACTGCTGATAATATCGCATAAAAATGCCCTGGATGGGAGTCAAAAAGAAACGAATTCATTAGGCATCCGACCGACATTGCAACAATCACCCCTTGAAGCAGATATCTCCTTGATGGCTGAAGTTTGAAAGAGCCGATTAACTGAGAGGAAAGTAGGGCGATGAATAAAAACAAGCCCACGAGACCCGTTTGTTCGGCGAGAAGAAGATATTCATTATGCGGGTTGTCTGTTGATTGAGTGTCGCTGTCTTTGATGAGTTCTCCCTGGACTGTCATGAAAGATCCTGTCCCGTGTCCGAGAATTGGTTTCTGTTTGATCAGATCTATACTGTTTTGCCACCAGTCAAATCTCATGCCAAGTGAGGTTCTTGAAGACTCGGCCTGATAGTTTCTCATTTCATCAACGGCCTCTGTTACTCTGGTGGAAAAATTACTGGAGGTAAGGAATGTGCCGCCGATCACCAACGATGCAAGAATCATTGCAGCCAGTGATTTTCTCCAGGAAAGGCGCTGAAGGAAAGTGAGGCTGATAAGAGCTATATATACCAGCATGCCGGTTCGACCGGGAGCTATAAAAAACAGATTGGCAGTAGTGAGCAAAAAAAGACCCATCCATAAATAGACGTACTGTCTTGATTCAAAGATTCTTTGCAGACACCAGAAGGCTAGAACGGCCATAAATAAGCTATGGGTAATGTGATATACTGCCGAATGACCGAAACGCTCGGAGGGGATGATGGAAAAATAGATGCCATAGGATATAAGGAGAAGGACCACACAGCCGGCAACAAAGCTGTCCTCAGCCAGCCTGGCGGCCCCTTCGTTGTCCTTTAACAGGGAGACAACCATGGCAAAATACACCAGTTCCCGATATTTTTTCAAAAAAAGAAGGGAATCGTTCAGTGGAGCTGGGCTATAGACGACCCCGATGGACAGCAGCAGAAACAAAGCAATGGCTAAGCTAACCGATATATTTCTGCCCATGAGTCGGAAAAGAGAAAAGACATTGCCGGACAGCAACCAGAAAATTGTTGCAAGTATTGCCGTAGTCCCCATCAGGGAAGTTGAAAAGGGAATGAAGAAGCAGGAAAGAATGATACAGAAAATTCCTGCTGTGGTGGTTGTATTGTGAAAATGCGAGAGCTTCTTCATTTTTGCGATAGCGTCATGAGTTCCATGGAAAAAATAGCTGTAGGAAACAAGATTTTTAGCCAGGGATTTATTACTTGTATTGCATGATTACTTGTATTGCATGTTATAGAGCAGCTCATATTCGCCTTTTTCGGCAATGAGAGTGTCGTGGGTGCCCTGTTCGACGATCGCTCCATCTTTGATGACAATTATTCTCGAGGCATTTTTAATTGTTGAGAGGCGATGGGCAATAACAAAGGTCGTCCGGTTTTTCATGAGATTTTCCAAGGCTTTCTGGACCTCTCGTTCCGATTCGGTATCGAGTGCTGATGTAGCCTCGTCGAGAATGAGAATTGGGGCATTTTTCAAAATTGCCCGGGCTATGGAGATCCGCTGACGTTCACCACCGGAGAGCCTTGCCCCTCCCTCGCCGATTATTGTATCAAAACCATTGGGGAGACCTTCTATGAAATCAAGGGCATGAGCTGCCTGTGCGGCATCGCGAATCTTTTGTTCCGACGCCTGCATGTCCCCATAAGCGATGTTGCTTCGTACGGTATCGTTAAAGAGGATTGTCTGCTGAGTTACCATGGCAATCTGGCCGCGAAGGGATGCTACCGTGACATCCCGGATGTCCGCACCGTCAATTTTGATACTCCCTTCTTTCAGGTCAAGGAACCGTGGAATAAGGTTGGTGAATGTGGTCTTGCCCCCTCCGCTCGGACCGACAATAGCCAGGGCTTCACCGGCGGGGACACGGATGTTGATGTTTGACAAAACCGGGTTTTCGTCATCGTAGCGAAAGGTAATGTTGGAAAATTCTATAACTGAAGTGAACGGCGGCAGGGCAACGGCATCCTTTTTATCCTCGATTTCCGGTTCAATATCTAGAATGGCAAACACCCGGATAGCAGCGGCAAGGCCCTGCTGGATAGTAGCGTTGATGCGCGTTACCCCTTTGACCGGTTCATAGGCGGCGATCAGTGCCGTAAGAAACGCGAAAAAGGTTCCAGGGGTGGCAGTTCCCCTGATAACTTCATTGCCACCAAACCAGATGATCAGAGCAATGGCAGCTCCACCAATAAATTCCATCAGTGGGTGCTGCATGCAACGGTATTTTGCGTCTTTCATCGTTAAGACAAAAAGTTTGCTCACCTGCAGAAAGAATCTATTCCCCTCATATTCTTCCTTGGAAAACGCCTTAACGATGCGGTTCCCTGTGATAGTCTCGTAGAGAATATTCGAGACATTAGCCACTTCCTCCTGGGTCGAGGTGCTCAGCTTTCGGAAAAGGCGACCGAATTTTACTATCGGGTAGGCAGCTATAGGTAAAATTATAAAAGTAATCATTGCCAGGCGCCAATTCATAAAGAAGACGACACCGAGGAGAATAATTACCTGAAAAAAATCCCGCACCGAGCCAACCAGAGCATTTGATACAGCCTGCTGCAGCAGGGTAACATCGGAAATAATGCGCGACATCAGGGTTCCGGTCGGCATTATATTGAAAAAAGAGAGCGATTGCTTGTGGATATGGTTAAAGATCTGCAGGCGAAAATCGCGGATAACCGACTGACCCACCTGTTCAAGTAAAAAGGTGTACAGGTAATAGGCAACACCTTTGAGAAAAAAGATAACTACCACAACCAAAGGCAGCAATTTCAAGAAAAAGATATTCTTTTCCATGAAAATCTTATCGAGCAAATCTTTTACCAGGTATGCCTGCGCACCGGTAAAACCAGCTACGCAGATCATGGCCAGGCTGGCGATCAGGAGTTTGTGCTGATATGGAAGGATAACCTTAAATAATCGCTTCAGTATTTCTTTATTGGTCATTGGTTGATGGGAGATAATTAAAAATGAAAAAGGCAGTGGGAAACTAAAAGAGCTTTCTACTGCCGATGGTGCTTAATTGCTTTGTTCAGGAACGTTCCTACTAATACACCAGCGACCTTGAATACTGAAGGAAAATTTATAAAAAAATCTGTCTTATCGATCTTTTCACCGGAGGATAATCCTTTTTGCTCCATAGACGGTGAAAGAGGCTGAACCACTGTTCCGGATAAGTCCTGATAAAAGGCTCGTAAAGTCGGATGCAGCGGGATGAGATATCGATGATGCTTTGATCATTGATTTCAGGGTAATGCGGCAGAATAACTTCGTCAAAATCGATATGAAGTTCCCCATTCTTCATGTAATAGACACTTGTAAAGACAGGGGCACCGGTTCGCTGGTGGAGAATCGCGGCTCCTTTGGCACAGGCCAGGGGGCGATTGAAAAACAACACACTGGCACCACGACTGGTGTAGCTTTGATCGAGGCTGATAATGAGCAGTCGGTTATCCGTCAGGGCTTGTTCATAGGCCTTCATTCCGTCATAACTACTGAGGTGCGTGAGGCTCGTTCCATAGCGACCGCGTTGGCGCACGAAGAAGTCATTCGACAAGGGGTTGCTCTGTTTTTGATAAATGAGGCTTGTCGGGAGGTTGGCAATATTGAACCAGGCAAAGTAGGCTTCAAACCAGCTGGCATGAATAGTAGTAAGAATTACCCCTTTGCCGTTTTGCAGGGCACGCTCAATCTTATCTCTTCCGGTTATCCGGGTATTTCTCACCAGCTTGGTGAGGCTTTTTCGGTGCAGAATGAAGACCAGACCAAATGTTCTGGTGAACTGCAGATACACTTTTCTTAAAAGATGTAATTTTTCCCCATGAGTAAGTTCCGGAAAGACGGTTGAAAGATTTTTATAGGCAACTTTGATGCGAAAGGGAAAAAATACCCACGCCAGACTGCCAATCGCAGTACATAGGGCGAGAATTGCCGGGACAGGGAGGAGGTTGATGAAAAATATTGTCGACCTCAGAAGTAAGTATTCGAGTTTATGTTTAATTCTCATGATAGCTTAAAAGGTATAATGGCAGCGGCTTGCAAAAATAAAAGGAAAGGTTTGTAAGAGGAAATACTACTACACCACTCTCGTTCTGAAAAAAACTGTTTTTATACTGACTCGGGAAATTAAAACGTGGTCAAGAATTGCTTCATTATAAGTTCACTCGTGCCGCGGTTTACATGGTTTTGCACGATTTTGCCAACCAAAAAACTGGGAAATGATTGAGAAAGAGTCACCTCAGGTCAAAACCAAGGTTTCGCCGTCAGGATTGATTGTTATAGTTACTCCATGCTTCTTTACCGTTTATCCATGGCAAAGATATTTCTCATTTGGGAATGTTGCTACCGAATGAATAACCAAGAATTGAGCAGAGTCAGAAGAGCATGAATAAAAAAAATCGTCTATTGGCAAGAAATATTTTCCTGTTTTGCCTCTACATCGGAATTTCTTTTGTTCCTTTGAGCTACGCCGAAAAACCGTCTGGGAACAAGGTGTGTTTGCCTTCGACCTGGCCATCGGCAGTCAGTGATCTGGCTGTCGACCCCGAGCTACTCCAAGGTGAATTGAAAAATGGTTTTCGTTATGTCTTAAAGGAAAACCATGAACCGAAGAATCGGGTGGCAGTTTTTCTTTATGTGAAAGTTGGTTCCTTAAATGAAGCCGATAATCAACGGGGACTCGCCCACTTTCTTGAACATATGATGTTTAAAGGGACGGATAACTATCCGGCGGGGAGCCTGGTTGAATATTTTCAATCCATCGGTATGAATTTCGGCGATGATGCCAATGCTCATACTACCTTTGACCAGACGGTTTACAATCTCATTTTACCTGATGGTGCTGAAAAAGAACTGAATACCGGTTTTTCTGTCATGGCTGATTATGCCCGTCACGCAACGTTGCAGGAGGATCAGATTGATAAAGAGCGGGGGGTGATTCTCGCTGAAAAACGGGCGAGGGATTCGGCTTCCTATAGAACCCAGGTGGCAAGCATGAAGTTTGCATTTCGGGGGACAAGACTTGCGGAAAGAATGGTGATCGGAGTTGATGAAGTTTTACACCAAGCCGATCGAGCAGCACTGAAGACTTTTTACGATTCTTGGTATCGCCCGGAAAATATGATTCTCATAGTCGTTGGCGATATGAATCTGAAGACTGCAGAGATGCTTGTCGAAAAACATTTTTCAAAACTCACTTCGGGCGGCATAACACCAGAATGTCCTGATTTTGGAATGCTGACTCGCACGGGAACCCGGTCCTTCTATCATTTTGAACCGGAATTGGGAAAAACCAATATATCCATTGAATCATTCTGGGATAAGCCATTGCAAAATGATTCCTTGCAGCTGGAGACGGAGGACCTCATACGATCGATGGGCACAATGATCATGGGATACCGACTGCAACGACTGCAAGAAGATAAAAAATCACCTTTTACACGTGCCATGTATAGCGCCGGAGATCTCATGGAGCGCATTGGATATGGCAATATTTCTGCCCAAACCGAGAGTGGAAAATGGCAGGATAGTTTGAAGATTATCGACAGAACCCTGAGGCAGGCTGCGAAATTTGGCTTTAGTGATCAGGAAGTATCACGAACCAAAAAAGAGATTTTGGCTGATCTTGATGCCGGTGTGTTGACTGCCAAATCCGAGGACTCTCGTAGGATTGCTGAAAAAATCCTCAGGAATTTGGGGAGTAACCGTGTGTACCAGTCTGCAGAGCAGGAAAAAGCTTTGTACAGCCCGATAGTCGATCAAATTACAACTGCCCAGGTTAACCAAGGATTTGCGGCGGTATGGAACCATGACAGCAGATTGGTGTCTGTTACGGGCGATGTGCTATTAGGCAATGATGGTACGCAGATTATTGCAAGCCGCTACCGACAGACCATGCAAGAACAAGTCACAAGCCCCCTTCGCAGACAAAAGGATGATTTTCCTTATCTATCAACCCCTTCTCCGTTGGAGAGTGCTCCGAAACATCAGTATTATAAAGACATTGATGTCGAAAGATTGATTTTTGCAAATGGCCTTATCGTCAATCTGAAAAAAACTGATTTCCAGAAAAACAGTCTCCAGTTGATGGCCAGTTTTGGTACTGGAGAGCAAAGTGAACCCGCACCTGGAATGGCAATGATCGCTGAAGATACCATCAATTCTTCCGGTTCCGGAAAGCTCCCTCAGTCGGCGATTGATGCCCTCGTGGCCGGGAGTTCTGTCGAATTGCGGTTCAGGGTCGGCGAAACAGCCTTTACCTGGATAGGTGGTTCTTTAGTAAAGGATTTCGAACTATTGATCCAAATGCTGCAAACTATGCTCTATGATCAAGGGTTTCGAGAAACCCAGTTTGCCAATGCCATGAATAAAGTCGAGATGATGTACCAGAGAATCAGCCGTGAGATTGACGGGGCAATGGACCTTAAAGTGCAGCCCTTTCTTGCCGGCGGCAATCCGCATTTTGGTCTGCCACCTCTCAGTGATATCACAAAGCTTGATTATCCCTCAGTTAATAATTGGGTTCGATCTTTCTCTCAGCCAAAGGATTTGGAACTTTCCGTTGTAGGCGATTTTAATACAGATGAAATAGTGAAAATTATAAATAAGTATTTCGGTGGTGCAACATTGGAAAGTTCGCACATGCTCGAAGCCGCCGCAGTTCGTTTCCCACAGGGTGGAACACTTAAAGTTGATGTCAACACTTCGATCGATAAATCCCTTGTTGTGGTGGCCTGGCCTACTGCGGACTTTTGGGATATTCAGCGTACCAGAAGATTACATATGTTAGCCGACATAGTTGAAGACAGAGTAAGAAAAGTGGTCAGGGAAACACTGGGGGCGGCCTATTCTCCCTCGGTGTCGAATTTCAATAGTCGAGTTTACCAAGGATACGGTTTTCTGATTGCTCAGGTGATAGTCAAACCTGGCAGCGAAGAGAAGATAATAAGTGAAATATTGCGGATAGCCGATCAGGTAAAAGAAAAGGGAGTAAGCAGTGATGAACTCCTGCGTGCCAAAAGACCGATGGTCACATCAATTACTGATACCGTTAGAACTAATCAATACTGGCTGGCTTCTGTCCTTACACTGTCCAGCAGGCACCCGCAGCAATTGGAGTGGCCGAAAACAATTCTCAGCGATTTTTCGTCAATTGATGAGAAAGATCTGACCCAACTCGCACGACAATATCTGGTAAATTCCAGGGCCGCTGTGGTTCGGGCAGTGCCGAGTGAATTATCTGCTCAGGCGGCTGTAAAGACTGCGGTTGTAGAGAAGCAGGAGGAGAAACCCAATCGGGCGGTGGTTCAGTGAAGATTTATTGTAGTGTGAGCTTTTCTTCGTTTATTATATTAAGGAATATGCTATGTTTTATTGAGTATCCGGGACGATAAAGGAGTGATACCAACTCATCCATAAAAGGGTTTTCCTATGAATCGGTTAGAAAAAGTCACAGATCCATCAAGTGGATTTCGATTTGGTCGGATGAAAAGAAAACATCGAAGAGCCGGCTTGCCCGGCTTTGTTGGTGATCTGGCTGACGGGAAATTGGTTATTGATGGGAATATTGAAGATATCTCCGTCGGCGGCTTCAAAATTGCAGGTATTCCTAGTTCCTTTGGGGCAGATAAACATACCTATACAGCTATTCTGTCGGGTGGGGGAAAGCACTATCGGTTACTGGCAAAGCCGTGCTGGATAAAACCGGCAGCAGAGGAAGGTAAAGTGGATATTGGTTTTAAAATCCTCAACGCCCCGTGGGAGTGGGTAGAATTCACCATGAATGAAATCCCTGAATTCGACTATGAAGATTCCTTCGGTTTTTAGTACCTTAGAAATTCGTTTGTTGTCTTTTATCAACGAATTTCGTTAAGGTACTATTACCCCCCTTGTGGGGAGTTGGGCACTCACAAAAAATAGTTGCACGTTTTATGCGAAGATTTTTTGATAAATGACTTCGCTTATCGGAGTTAAAACATAAGTTTTATAAGACATTGGGCATAAATCCCTCGTGGATCATCTTGGAGAGTGAATTCGTTGAATTTATTTTCAAAGATCTTTTTCACTTTGCTTATTAGAGGATGGTCGTTTTTGCTCAAAGTTGTGGCAAACGGCGCTACACGACTGGCGAAGAATTGCAGCAACTGCTCCTTGACGGTCGTTGTTGGGCGAATTAATTCAGCATTATAGTCGGTAACGCCGGCAAGTCGTGCCGCTGAGTCAATGGCGTCATTAAGAGATCCGAGTTTGTCGACGAGCCCAATTGCCATAGCCGTCTTGCCATCATAAACCCGGCCCTCGGCGAGTTCACCAACACGAGATTTTTCTAATTTCCTGCCTGTTGCTACAATCTGCAGAAATTGGTCATAATTATGGGCTATGGTCTGTTGCATGGCTTCTTTCAATGGCTCTGGCATGGGCTGTGTGAGGTCGAGTCCTGCCGCGAGCGGTGTCGTTCCTATGCCGTCGCTGTAAATCCCAAGGGAAGATAAGGTTTTTTCAAAGGTGGGAATAGCCCCGAAGATGCCGATTGATCCGGTAATCGTTGATTCGGAGGCCCAAATTTCATTGGCGTCAGCGGCTATCCAGTAGCCACCGGATGCGGCAACAGCGCCCATTGAAACGACCACAGGTTTGCCTTTTTTTTGTAACAAAACTAATTCTTGCCGAATGATTTCCGACGCAAAAGCCGAGCCTCCTCCCGAATTGATACGAACAACGAGGGCTTTTGTCTGTTTGTCATCCCTGACTTTTTTTATTAGTGCAGCCAGGGAATCACCACCGATGAACCCGGGGGGCTGTTTTCCGGGGAGAATATTGCCTTCGGCGATGATGACGCCGATTTTATCTCCTTTCCAATCGATTTTGCTATAGGAAGGGAGAAGGGAATTTAAATACTCGGTAGAGCCTACCAGACGTGGTTTGTCTTGGGTGCTTTTCGTTAAGCCGGCGAGATAGGTGGTGATATCCGCTCTGTTTAACACCTGATCGACTAGTCCGGTTTTTAGGGCGAGTTGTGCCGGGTCACCCCCGGCACTTTGTAAGGCCTTGGCGATGTTATCGGTGTAATTTTCTAGAGTTTCTTTCGATATCTTCCGTTGTCTTAGGATATCGTCTTTATATACTTGCCAAAGTGCTGAGAGCCATACTTCATTTTGTTTGCGATCCTCGGGCGACATGTTGTTTCTGGTGAATGGTTCGAGTGCTGATTTATATGTCCCTACCTTGAAGATGTTGTAGTTGATGGCCAGTTTGTCCATGGCTTCACGGAAGTAGAGGTGAAAGACACCAAAACCGTGAATATCAACCCCCCCCATGGGGTTGAGAAAAATCTTGTCGGCATAAGATGCCAGGTAGTACTGCGATTGACTGTAATAGTCTTCGGCGGCAATAATGGTTTTCCCAGTTTTTTTAAATTTAAGAAGAGCCTGACCGATAGTTTGTAATTGATTAAGCCCTGAACTATCCATATGTTTGAGATTGAGAAGCAGTGCAACGATCCTACTATCTGATGCCGCCTTGTCGATGATATCGAGAATATCTTGCAGGGCGGTTTCTGGTTCTGATGCATCTGGATCAACAGAGTCACCGAGTAATTTTTGCACAGAACCCAAAATTCTTTTTTCCTCAACGATGTCTCCAAAAATATCAAGCCGGAGAATGCTTTGGGAAGGGATATGTGAAACCTCTTTCGGAATAAAAGCCAAAAGGAGAATTACCAAAATTGAGAGTAAAACCAAATTAAACAGGGTGTTACGAACGAAGGTGATAATTTTACCTACGTATCTAAAGATGTTGAGAACTGCAAGAATAAGATCTTTCATTTGATGAGTGTATGTGCTTTCATTAATTAAAGAGCAAAAATGTCTCTCATGAGTTTCTGGGAGAGCGGTTATTGTTGGTTTTATAGCATCGATTTAAAGAAATTTGCTTTAAAGGGACATGGGACATTGCAGAGAACATAGCTCAGAAGCGAATCTAAATAGAAACAGTTATAATCATAATGTTTGCGAGTACAACGGGATGATTTCATCTATTTGTTCATGAATGGGAGTTTCAGCTGGCAGGGAAGATTGGTTCTGTCGGTGAGCTTTGATACTGAGAGACCGAGAAGTCGGATTTTCTCAGTCCCAGCATGCGTTTCGGCAAGGAGACAAGGAAGCAGAGAGAGGATGTCGTTTGCGGTGAACATAGCAGTTTTTGCGGTTATTGATCGGGTAACGGTAGTAAAATCTTTTATATGGTTCATCCGGCTGAAGCGTACTTCGCCTCATAAACCAGCTGAAATCAATGATGAAAATGAAAATCAGGTTTTATTAGTTTGCAGCCAAAATGTTTTTTTCTTGTGCATCAACACTCTGAGATCAGTAAGTTTTTTATTGAAGGAAAATATTCGAAGCCGTTCTGCATATAGAGATCTATTTGATTTCATATGATAAAAACTAAAAGTCCGCTTCAGCCGGATGAACCTTAAAAATGGTCCAAACTCCGAAAATGGCATCTCTTGTGTTACTACATAACCTGACGTCATGTGTTCGCTCGGAACTTTTGTAATTCCTCCTTTATTGTCTGGAGTTATCGTTTTTGTAAGCAAACCACTTGTACTTGTGAACACCGAAAAACTGATTTTATAATCCGGACATTTTCCTTCATTCTTTATATTTTCTAACATTTTACCTCCTATCATAATTTTGCCCCAAACACTTCAGCAGCATAATCAAATGCATCTACCAATGTTTTCTCTATGTTTTTTCATTTTGCGGAAAGCACCCTAAGTTCTGCCCTTATTTCCTCTAGTATTTCACTATTTGAGCCAAACAAGTTCGATGGATGCCTAAGACTCGAATATTCCTCACCTTTCCAAGGACCTTCCCCTCTCCAACTAGCCTCAATTGCCTTTATCCACATCCACTCACAAATTTCTTTTTCTGACCAACCAATATTTTGCCCACAGGCGACAACTGGTTGAGGGAAAACACCTCCGAATCTCAACATATCAAGAAGAAATTCACTTTCTACACCTGTCTTTTCTTTCACTTCTTCCATATCCAGCACCGCTATTTCCATTTTTTTCAAGTCTTTCATTTTTCTATTTCCTCCTAATTAGTTATAGATCCGGTTAATTCTGCACGAATTTGAATACATGAAAACAACCATGCATTAATTTCACTTTCCAACCATCCAACGGCTCTAGCTCCAAGACTGATTGAGTATGGAAATGTACCCTTGCCCATGCGATCATATATAGTAGACCGAGATAACCCTGTCCTTCCTTGTACTTGCTTGAGTCTCAAAATTGTAATTTGCTGCTTATCTATATACGCCATAAATAATTCTCCTTTAAAAAAGGTAATATGATCCACATCCGCATCTCACCAATTGAGAAGAAGAGTGAATCAATGTATGGCGTAAAGATATCTTGAAAGTGTCACCGCCGATCGATTATTGACCCACCCACCGACGATTTGCTGACCCACCCTTTGTCGTTGCAGCGCTGCAACATTTTTCTTTCAAACGCCCTCGTTCCTTATTGGGAGGGGATTTGAAAGAAAAATGTTTTCGTTAA
>JAZDOW010000272.1:0-2055 GCA_043798185.1 Pseudomonadota bacterium
CCCTACAACGATACTTAGCTTATAAGTCGCAATTTTTTATTGCGATGTGAAATGGAGGCCCGAAGGTTTCTTTGCTGAATCCATTTGACCATATCGATTGTCGTTTGGATGTCATAGTGCCGCAAAGGCAAGACCACTTCAATCAGGGATCTAAGCTGCGATACGGTAATAGATGGTGCTTTTTTTCCCCAACCTGATTTTCAGGTGCCAAAGGAAGAAGTGAGCCAACATACAGGTTAGAATATGGTGATTCCATCCTGTGTATTTCCTAACCTCGTAATGATCCATACCGAGTTCTGTTTTGGTTTCTTCAAAGCATTGCTCTATGGACCATCTAATGCCACTAAGCCAAACGAATGTGGACAGCCTTGTGCTAACAGGGGCATTGCTTATGAAATATCGGTAAATGGGATTCGGTCCGATGGTGCGTCGTATAATGAGCCAGACGGTTCTATCTGGGTTCTCGTTCTTTGACAGCACAATACGTCTTTTAGTGAACTCATATTCAATGGGCCCCTTTGTTCCTTCGGAAACTTTGCGGCGGTACCAAAAATAGTTATTGATGCTCTTTGCCAAGGATTCAACCGTAATAGGTTTTTTCTCCGTGCTCTCCAGGACTGTTTTTTCGCGTATTTGGCCACTGTATTTGTATTTCTTTTTTTGAGTAATAGGTGCTGTAAGCCAGCAGGGTGTGTCCGATGGCACAGAGACAAAGTAACGAAGCTCCGGGCAGTTTTCGACACTGTTGATGAAATCAGGGCTACTGCCGTATATGGAATCGGCAACTACCCATCTAAAAGGAAACGGCTTTCCCTGCACCAGTTCCTCAAGCATCTGGGAAGCAAGTTGGGGCTTGCTCATGAATGTAATATCCTCCGGGAGTCGGCATTTCATACGGCGCAGAGAATACTCATCGGTAAACCATTTTTCGGGAATAAATAGGCGTTTATCAACAAGGGCGTAACCATTGGGGGAGGCATAGGCAGCAAAAACACCGACTTGGCAGTTGTCCACCTTACCGATGCCCCCACAGTACTGCCTGCTAACACCGATGGAGTCATCTCCCTTTTTCAAGAAACCTGTTTCATCAAAAATCACGACACCATTGGGATCACCGAGGTCGTCATTTATCATACTATGATACTTGTGGATAATTTTTTTATCATCCCATATAACATCACTCACAAAATGCTGCATAGGCCTGATATTGCCATATTCTACTGCCAGAGCGATTGGCTCAATAGATTTTCTCTCCAATTCACTGAACTGACCGACCATGTACTTGTAAAAATGGTCTCTGGATTCGATTCGGTAAAAACAGTCGCTAAAAGCCTCATGGAACCCTTTGAGTTCATTATGAAAATCTTCAACATCTTCTTTCTTGATATCGAACTTAGGAATACTAAAAAGATGTTCATCGTTTCGAATTTGTGGTAACATAATCTGCCTCCTTTTCTGAATTTTGGCAGATTATAGTTCGTAGTATCAAAAAAGTCAACTTATTTTATTGCTAAGTATCGTTGTAGGGTTAAGAAGATGTTAAATAATAGAGGCTCTGTTATTGATAGACGTTCTGGAGAAGACAGACGCATAGCATATAATCCTGATTATTTATTGAATGGAGGAAAAAAGAGAAGGAGTTGGATAGAAAGAAGATCACAAGATGAGCGGAGAGTAGACTGGATTAGGTTAAGCAAGTGGTACAGTATTCCTTTACGGTTGATTACAAGACCGGTAGCCTTCGGTATAAATAACCTTTATACATTTATTCTGTACTTAATAAGGCAGGGTCTTTATGGCGAGCCGATCGCTTAACGTGTTGAAGAAAAGTGAAAAAGGACTGCTGACTGAGTATCAGCGGTCCTTTTCTTTTTAGAAGAAATCTTCCGCAACGTGCAGAAAATACCCATTGGAAAAAAATCCTCCAATGGGCTTCACAGAAATTTCAAATAATGTTAGCTAACGGCATCCTTCAAAGCCTTACCTGGCACAAACTTTGGAACATTCTTTGCCTTAATTTTTATTGCTTCCCCAGTTTGCGGATTTCGTCCTGTC
>JAZDOW010000291.1:0-13202 GCA_043798185.1 Pseudomonadota bacterium
TTTTCTCCTATCCGTTTTTTGAACCTGCTCTCAGGGAGCGGCATAACCTCCGGATACCAGTGCCTGATCCTTTCTATGATTGCGCGATAGGCAAAATAGGCTCCCCGTTCGTTCCAGTGGGTATCCGTCTTGAAATAGGTACGTCCATTTGCTTTGGCCTTTACCAGCGCTTCGCCAAGATCCAGGAAGTGATCGGCCATGGCACTCGAGCCCATCCGTGCTTTAAATGCCTCGAGCATCGTGGTTCCCGCCCTGCTTCTGATCCTCTCCGGAAGAAATTCCGGATACACCGACTCTTTATTCGGCGCCACGGCAACGAGATAGTTGCCGCCCAACTCTTGCAGCCGCTGCTGACGGAGAGCAATGAGCTTCTCCCAGGCATCGGTCGTCTCAGCATCTGTCTTGTCCGATTTCCCAAGATAATCGTGGAGGGCCCAATCGCCCGTTAAAAAAT
The DNA here is from genome assembly GCA_043798185.1 of Pseudomonadota bacterium. Taxonomy (GTDB): domain Bacteria; phylum Desulfobacterota; class Desulfobulbia; order Desulfobulbales; family Desulfocapsaceae; genus Desulforhopalus_A. The sequence continues at coordinate 455 of JAZDOW010000291.1, forward strand.
ACCAGCCCGCCTCACCAACCAAGACAAGAAACGTCGTTGAGCGGTGTAAGAACTTGACCCGCGGCAGGGAGTTCAACAGCACCAGATCCTCACGGTGAAAAAAATGATCGTTGAGGTACTCATTGAGCAATTTTGGCCACTCCTCTAGAGAAGACTTCGTCCAGGTAAATTTTGGGAATTTGGCGAGTTGCCGCTTTTCCTGCTGAGAGATTTCCATCTTTTCAGAGAAAATCGTCCCGAAAAAGAACAAAGCGGTAACCAGAAAAAAAATGATGGCCAAAGCAGCCTGAGCGAGATTTTTGCCACGAGTCATAGCCATCAGAAACGAAAGTAGATAAAGGGATTATAGGTGCCCGAGGCCATTTCCATCAGAGCCAGAAGAAAAAGGCAGGAAAAACCGACTACCTTAATGCCGCGAAAGATGTTGAGGTACAATTCCCCGCGATTGCCTTGAGTGTCAGCGAAACGACGAAGGAAATCGATTATAAAAGGGACCAAAGGAAAGGCAAACAGGCAGGATAAGGCCAAGACCAGAGCAATTTGCCTGTCCATTTTCAAAAGCAACCATGGGTTAGTCTGCGGCTGTGTTCCAATCCCCAGCATGGCCCCCAGGTAGCCCAGCGCCCCGTTCAGAGTCTCGGCACGAAAAAAAACCCAACTGACCACAATGAAAAGCAGGAGATATAAATGCCGCACGAGCCTGGGGCAACGGGCAAGAAACGCAGCCAATCGCCACCGTTCCAGCACAAGAAAAAGCCCATGCATCAGGCCCCAGACGATGAAGGTCCAATTGGCGCCGTGCCAGAGACCGCAGAGCAGGAATACCACACAGAGATTACCGTAGGTCCGCACATTGCCGCGCCGGTTCCCTCCCAGAGGGATATACAGATAGTCACGAAACCATTGTGACAGGGTGATGTGCCAGCGTTGCCAAAATTCTTGCACTGACTGGGCCAGGTAGGGATAGTTGAAATTTTCCGGCAAACGAAAACCGAACATATAGCCCAGACCGATGGCCATATCGGTGTAACCGGAAAAATCGAAATAAATCTGTAAGGTATAACAGACTGCCCCCAACCATGACGCTTCTACGGACAAATAGACCGCCGGAATTTGAAAAATAGTATCGGCAATTTCAGCCAGAGCATTGGCAAGCAACATCTTTTTGGCCAAACCGATGATAAATCGCTCGACACCTTTGGAAAAGCCGTCAAGCGTTACTTGGCGAAAAGGAAGTTGTGAGGCAGCATCGGCATACCGGTGGATAGGGCCTGACAGAACCTTAGGAAAAAAAGCAAGATACAAGCCGAGCTGTAAGGGATTTTTCTGCCCGGATGCACGACCTCTGAACACATCAACAAGATAGGAAATTGCATGAAAAGCAATAAAAGACATACCTAATGGGATGTGAGACTGACTTGGAACATGAAAAGAAAAATGGTGATCGGGAAAGAGAAGATTGAGATTTACCAGGAGAAAACCGGTGTATTTGTAGTGAACCAGCGGGACCAGATTGACCGCAATCCCCAAGGCAAGGAGAGCCTTCCGCCAAATCGCCGACGACAATCGCATCAGAAGGAGGCCGAACAGATAGTTGCCGACGATGATCCAGAGCAAAACAGGCAGGCTTACCATTCCTCCCCAGGCATAAAACAAGAGACTGGCAAGCAGCAAGGTGAAATTGCGTAGACGATAGCCACTTACATGGTAAAGGGCTAAGGTCACCGGAAGAAAAAAGAAAAGAAACAACAACGAGTTGAAAGGCATAACAGTCTCTCGGCTAATGGTCTATGTCTGCCAGGTTGGCAAAATGTTACTGTTTGATTTAATTAAACATTCCTCTATATCCTTTCGTCCGGGCCCGGCGTCATAAGCATGGGCAGGTGACGACCAACGCGCAAATCAAGGACGATATGGGGCCGATATTTGCCGATAAAGCCTTGCAACTCAGGGAGTGGCAGGTGAAAGCTATAGACAACATCCCGGAAGGTTTCTGAAAGATAATCACGAAGCCCATCGCCGAAAGAATCTGAGATAACCAGCACTCGCAAGGGTATTCCTGTCGGGCAACCATTTACCTGGAGTGACTGCTCGGCGGGGAGAATTTCCGAGATGACGGCTCTGTCCTCCGCTTCTGCACATGGCTGTTGCATAACCCACCTTTCCTCATCCTTTTCCGGGATAGCACCAACAAGCCCCATCATCCGCACGAGATCCCCACCGGAGGGATTCTCGGCCGGCCTTTTATCGAACCGGTCCTCGGACAACGGCACGACCTCAGGATACCAGTGGTTGATCTTTTCAATGATAGCGCGGTAGGCAAAGTAGGCTCCCCGTCCAGTCCAATGCGAATCCGTCTTAAAATAGATAGCCCCGGTTTCCTTGGCGTTCACCAGCGGTTCTTCAAGATCAAGAAAGTGGTCAACCATCGGACTGTTGCGCATCCGGGTCTTAAGTGCCGCCAGCATGGTTGTTCCCCTGTTGCTTTTAATCCTTTCCGGAAGAAACTCCGAATATACCGGTTCCTTGTTCGGCGCGACAACAACGAGATAGTTCGCGCCCGACTTTTGCAATTGCTGCTGACGAAAGGTAATGAGTTTTTCCCAGACAGCAGTCGTTTCAACACCTGTCTTGTCCGAGCGCCCCAAATAATCGTCCAGGGCCTGATCACCCGTTAAAAAATACCAGCCCTCCTCTCCAACCAAGACAAAGGAGGTCGGTGATCTGAGTAAAAATTTAACCCGGGGAAGAGCATTCAGAAAAACAAGGCTCTCTCGGTAAAAGAAATGATCGTTAAGATAGCTATCGAGGGATTTCGGCCAATCTGCCAGGGAAGATAAGGTCCAGGACCATTTAGGGAAATTTGCCAGTTGCCGTTTTTCCTGCTGAGAGATTTCCATCTTTTCAGAGAAGATCGTGCCGAAAAAAAACAAAGCAAGAACCAAGAGAAAATTGATGGCCACCGCAGTCTGGGTGATAGTTTTACCACAAGTCATTGCCATGGCAGGTGAGTAAGGTAAGGTGATAGTTTGTATAGGTGCACGGAGTGCACCCTACGAAAGCTGAGCAAATTTTCCAAAACTACCTTGTCATGGTAACTTTCTCAATTCTTTTTCCGCCGGAATCAATTAAAGAACGGTTACATGACTCCAGGTTGAAAGTCAGATAAAAGTTGCTAAATAGCAGAGGAAAAGCTAGTTTTGTTACGATGTTCCCGATGGGCTCACGACATGGGCCAAGTGGGAAGAGACAGCCAAAACAACATTCAACAATCCTTTTCCACTTTTCCTAGGGAGGTAGCGGATGCGTTTACGATTATCAGTCTTTACCCTTACTACTGCTTGCTTGGCTCTTTCTTTTAATGTTGCGGCGGCTCGAACCGTCGTTAATATCGGCATTGTCACCAATCCCACCTTCGTTCACGTCCAGGCGGCCAACTGGTTCAAGGATGACGTGGAAAGGGCCCTGCCCGGCAAGTATGAGATCATCGTGCACCATTCCGGAGCCTTGGGCAGCGAAACCCAGGTACTGCAGCAGGTTCAGCTCGGCACCACCCAAATGACCGTGTGTACCACCGGCCCTATCGAGGCCTTTGTCCCGGAGATCAAGGCGCTGGAGATGCCCTTTCTCTTTCCCTCCTATGCGGCCGCCGACAAGGTCCTCGACGGCCCCATCGGCCAGGATCTTGCGGTTCGGCTTGCCGGGCAAGGATTTTTTGCCTTACATTTTCTTGACAATGGCTTCCGCAACGTCACCAACTCCAAGCATCCGGTCAAATCACCATCGGATCTCGCCGGCATGAAGATCCGCACCATGGAGGCCCCGACCCATCTGGCGATCTGGCGGGCCATCGGTGCCAACCCGACGCCCATGGCCTGGCCGATCTTCACCGCCCTGCAGCAAGGGGTAATCGACGGACAGGAGAACCCGGTGGCCATCATCCATGCCGCCAAGTTGATCGAGGCCGGCCAGAAATTTCTCACCCTGTCTCGCCACGTCTACTCGGCCCTGGTCTTCCTCGCCAACAAACCCTTTATCGATTCCCTGCCCGAGGCCGACCGCAAGATCTTTGTCGATGCCGCCCGTGACGCCTCCCTGAAAGGCCGGGCCTTTATTCGTGACAATGAGGATAAACAGCTGGCGGAATTGCGAGCCACCGGTATGGTAGTTGAAGATGCCCCTGACACCCTGGCCTTTAGAAAAGCCACCGCTCCGGTCATCGACTCCCTGAGCGGCGATGCTAAAAAGATCGTCAAACAGATCCAACTGGCGGTGCAGTGACCAACGAACTTGGAAAGCAGCACACCTTACCACCCCAGCCTGCAGTCATTACCCAGCTGAGCGGGAAAATCAACATTCTGGTGGAATGGCTGCTGCTTGGTATCGGCTCGGCCATCTGCCTGATTCTCTTTGCCCAAGTGCTCTGCCGCTATGGGGGGGCCTCGCTCGGCTGGTCGGAGGAGGTGAGCCGACACCTGCTTGTTGCCATTACTTTTCTTGGCAGCACTGCCGCCTATAAACGGGCCGGATTTATTGGCCTCAGGGGGATCGGCCAGTGGTTCGGCAGCGATGTCGAGAGACTGGTTCTCATAGCAATGCAGCTTTTGACCCTTGGCTGCTTTGCCGTCATCTGCTGGTTCGGCATCCAGTATACCGGCCGGGCCTGGCACCAAACCACTGCCGCACTGCAGATCCCCATGGCATTGCCCTTCGCGGTCATACCCGCTGCCGCTCTCATCCTTTCACTCCATGTCCTGTCGGACATCCTACAAACCCTGCGCCAGGGACGACACCAACCATGATCGTCCTGCTGCTCTTTGCCCTGCTCTTTTTCTTTATTTTCCTCGGGATGCCCATAGCGCTGTCGATCGGTGTTCCGGCCATCGGCCTGATCCTTGTTCCGGGGGTCTTCCCTTCATCGGTGCCATCGGCCGCCCTTGGCCAGACCATCGTCCAATTGCTCTTTGCCGGGGTCGATTCCTTTGATCTGCTGGCGGTGCCGCTGTTCATGCTGGCCGGGGTAATCATGGAAGCAGGTGGGATCTCACGGCGGATCATCGACTTTTCCGACAGCCTGGTGGGCTGGCTGCCGGGAGGCTTGGCCTGCGCCGCCATTGTGGCCTCAATGTTCTTTGCCGGCATCTCCGGCTCGGCTGCAGCCGATACCGCCGCCATCGGTGCCGTGGCCATCCCGGCAATGATCCGCCAGGGCTATCCTGCCCCCTTTGCCGCAGCGATTGTCGCCGCCGGGGGGGCCATCGGCGTCATCATCCCGCCCTCGATCCCCATGGTGATCTTCGGCTTTCTCACCAATGTCTCCATCGCCAAGCTCTTTGCCGGCGGCTTGCTGGTCGGCGGACTTTTCGGTCTTGCGTTGATGCTTGTGGCAATTATTATCTCCCACCGTCACGCTTACGGCCGCCGGCGACCGTTCTCTTTCCCGCTTGTGCTGCAGTCCTTCCGCCAGTCATTCTGGGCGCTGTGGGCACCGGTAATCGTCCTTGGCGGTATCTTGTCGGGGTTGGTGACCGTTACCGAGGCGGCAGCGCTTGCGGTCTTTTACGCCCTGCTCGTCAGCATGGCGATTACCCGTGAAATCACCTGGCGCGACCTGCCGGGCCTTATTATTCGCTCACAGACATCGGCCGCTTCCATTCTCCTGATTATCGCCATGGCTAAGGTCTTCACCTGGCTCGTGGCAATGCAGCAGACCAGCCAGATCCTCGGTTCGGCGATGACCGGTCTCGGCCTGCCGGCCTGGGGGCTCTTGCTGCTGGTTATGGCCGGCCTGCTGGTGGTCGGCTGCGTTATGGAGACGACGGCAGCCCTCATTTTGTTGGTTCCGGTCCTGATGGCCTTAACACCGCAAATGGGCATCGACCCCATCCAGTTCGGAGTTTTGATCGTCATCAATCTGGCGGTGGGCATGTTGACCCCACCAGTGGGCATTTGCCTTTTCGTCAGTTGCGGCATCTCCGGTGTGCCGCTGGACAAAGTGGCAAGAGCCGCTCTGCCACTCGTAGCCGCAGTGCTGGTGGTCATGATGCTTGCGACCTTTTGGCCGCCGCTCACCCTCTGGCTACCGACAATTCTCTACCCATGAACTGCGTATTCCAGCCAATTACTGCAACCGGGGATCAAGGCTAATACTGTACCCCAACGCCTCAATTGCACTGACAAACGACTTTTCCTTACCGGGAAAAATTACCAGATACCTGTCTCCGGCAGGCATGCACAGACGGTTGGTTTTCTTATTGGTGAGCACCTGCTGGCGCATTTCCGAGCTGCATTCAATAAGAGCCGTCCGACCAACCTCGACAAATGCGGTGGAACGTTGCTCGACCTCCCGGAATAGCTGTTCAAGTTCTTGCGTGAAGGGTGCTGCAGATGCCGTGACGAGAGTCGTTTGTATATCGGCCAGACTCTCTCCTCCGCTTATCGCTTTCAAGAGTGTTGCCGCCGACAGCTGCCATCTATCAACCTCCCGGCGCTTGCCGATTTTATCGAGATACAGCGTCTGTCCCGGTGATATCTCGCTATCGCCGACAAAGACAATGTCCCGGCCGTCAAAGTCATAGATGGCCTGGGTGTCCCGTGCTTTGGAAAAGGTATCTCTATGCCCAAAAACATAGGCGCCGAGATCATTGACCCGGATGTATCGCAAGCCATCGCAATGGCTAAGGAATTCCAGATCATCCGCACCCCAGCAGGATCGGAATTCAGGCCGGGCGAAACGCGGATCGGTATAGGCGATATCAATGAGCCCAAGGGTTGCGCAATATTCAAAGAGATAGACCAGCAGGTAGCGAAGCTGCAACAGCGGCCAGGTATCGTGATAATCGAGGTGCCCGTACTGCTGATCAAAAAAGTAGAGCTTCCAGTCGTAATTGGTCATGGAAAAGGAAAATTCGGAATCCGACTGGAAAAGGCGGGCAAGTTCATCGATGGCAATCCATTGGCCGGGGATGAGTTCTTCCAACAGCATATTGATCATCGGTCGGCGTCTGGCCGGACTGGTCATGGTTCGGCCGCTTTTTGACTTTTGTCCTTTGATCGCCGTTACCCGGGAAAATTCATCATGAAAAGTACTCTTTTCCCATTTGTTCCAGATGGTCTTAATAGCGGCCGCCGGATCATTTTTTCGGGCCTTCACCCCGGCCGGACTCAGCTCAAGGCTCGTACCCGCCATCTTCGCCAACCCGCCGCCCTGCAGCAACAGGGGCCAGGCAAAGGCCTGCATGGGGCCTATGTGCTCGTCATTATACCAATCTCCCTGCGAGAGCTGCTCACCGATCATGGCAAGGCTTGCCGCCGTGGCTCGTCCGGTCTTGGCGCCGACCCGGATTTTTTTATCGCCGACAAGTTGCAAAACCATGGCGACGTTGGCAAGCCCCTCCCCTGAGGTCTCCCGAACCGTACATTCCACAGCGGGACCGGCTTCAGCGTAGCGGACATCATCGGCGGGCGGCAGCGGGACGATATCACGCAGTTTTTTCAAAAGATCGCCGGGTATCCGATTGTCGATTATAAAAAGGCCGAGCAGATTGGCCTCGCCCGTAGGCTGTCCATTCTTGTCTTTTGCACTTAACCAGGGAGAAGCAGAGTATTTGGCCTGAAACATCCGACCATGGAAAAGGCCGTCCCAGGTATGCGTCGCCTCCTCGACGGCGTGTTGGGCAGGTGGCGAAAGCTTTGCGAAAATCGCCTCCGTATTTTGCATAAGAGCGGCGACCAAAGTCTTTATACGCTCAGGTTTAGTCCCTGGAACTTCCGAGCAAATGGCCGCAACCAGCGGTTTCAGCTCATCCGTTTTGAAATGTGCGTTAAGCGCCTCGGCCAGCGAATTGTTGGATTCTGCGACTTCCATGATTTTTCCTCTGCAAAAAGTTTCATTTCCAGTTACAAATTTTTGTTTGCGGCCTATTATTGTCGGTCTGCTGCAAAATGGCAAGTCGGCGTTGATGCTTCTTCATCAAAAACGAGCTGACCGCAACTACATCTTTTTTCCAACGAGTTGCAAGGTTCACATAAACCAAGGAAGTCTCCAGCAATGAACATCCCTAAAACCGATACTCATTCACCAACAGAAAAATATGCCACCCTGCCCCCCGCCTCGAAGGCTATAATACAACTCCTGGCGGTAAACGTTGATTATTGCCGCACCGAGGTGGTGCTCTCTTTTCTGATAAATTTGCATTTTACCAACGATGAAGGCCGTCAATTCACTTTTGCCGGCCTCCAGCAGCAGCTCAAAGAGCTGGCGGCGTCCGGTCTGCTGCTGAAAAACAATATGGGTGTCTGCTGTCCACAGTCGATACGACACCTGGCCTTCAGCGAGGCCCTGGCCAAGGGGACCTTTGCCGTTATCGTCCAGTACTTGCAACAAGCCCTGCAACTTCCGACAAAACTCTCGGGCAAATACCATCATCAAGGTAATTATCAGCGGCTTCTCCGTGATTTCCAGATAGCTCTGTTTCACTTCGGTTCTCTGGAAGAAGTCAATGACCTTGTTTACCATTACACCTATAGCCAATTCAACGACGACTATTATGAAAACAACCCGTTTCTTTTCTTTCTCAATCGACCGTTTTCAGCAGACATCATTGAGAAGATCGATCCAAAAATCAGGCTTGAGCTACTGGCAAACCTGCTCCATGCGGCAGATAACGGTTCCGAACAGGCCAAAGATATTATTGCCTATATCGTCGATAAGTATTCCCACGAGATCCCGAACAAGACCCTGGCATCCACCCTCCTCATGCATTACTTGCTCAGCGGCGACACCGCAAAATTCCATTCCCTGCTTGACCGCCTCGGTGACGACTTGCAACTGGCAAAGCTTTACTGGACGGGGTGCCTGGCAGTTGTCAACGGCGATTTCCCCATGGCCCTTCAAGCTTTCAGCAAATCCGACCAACTGCTGAAGAAACTGACCGGCAAGCGGAAGATGGTTCTGACCAATTATGCGGGCATTTTTCAGCTCGTGGCACTTTTACAGACCAACGAACCCACCGCCCTCAAAGAAGCGCTCGAGTCCCTTACCTTTGCGCAAAAAAACCGTGACAATTACCCGCTCCTTCCTCTCATGGAACTCCTGCTGCCGATTTTTCAAGATAAACTCGGCATGGTCGCCACTGATCAGTTCGCCGACAACTTGCATTTTTTTCGTAAAATTCCAATAGCTATCTTTTTTTCCCAGCTTTTCAAATTCTGGAAAAACTGCACAAACACTTCAAACGATATCCCTCTTCTTCAACAAGCCAGGGATAAGGCCCTAACCTGCGGTCACAAATGGATTGCCGCAGAACTCTCGGCTTTGCTGGCAACCCTGGGGCATGACGTAAAGGTCAACAGGAAAATGGCGGCAAGTTTCCATGCATCCTGCAGCACCACGAGCTTTGTCGATATTATCAGATTGCAGCCGCAATGGGAAAAGGTCCTCAACTCGCTGCTATACATCAACAAACCGGACCAGGATAAAAAAAAGGGCGGGACGAGTGTACAACGGTTGATCTGGCTTTTCAGCTTCAACGAACAATACCATTACTGCCGTATCTCAGCAAAATTTCAAAAAATGACCGCCAAAGGCTCCTGGACCGGAGGCAGTCCCATAGCCTTAAAACGGCTGTATCACGAATATCATGGCATGCCGGAATTATCCGATCAGGATCGTCAGGTCTGCCGAGCCATCAGGGAAGAATCGTATCGCTCCGGCTGGGGCAGCCACACCAGAACAGAATATGCTTTTGACCGGGACAAGGTTCTCCCCGCCCTGGTGGGCCACTCCCTGCTCTTTCTTGAAGAGTCCCCCGGGGTAAATGTCGAACTGGTCACCGCCGAACCGGAACTGCATTTCCGGGAAGAAAAGGGTGAACTTCTACTTACCGTAACGCCTTCCTTCACCGATGAAACCGGAAATTTGCTGGTGGTAAAAGATACTCCGACCCGCTTTAAAATCATCCGCTACACCGCCGAACACAAGCATGTCATCAACCTGTTGGGAACGGGCATGACCATCCCCAAGGCAGGCGAAACGCTTGCCCGGCAGGTGGTCGACAAACTTTCAACCTTTATTGCCGTCCATTCCGACCTGGACGGGACAAATTCGGCCACCGCCGTTGCCGCCGACAGTCGGCCCCATGCCCACATCCTTCCCCTTCGGGACGGCATCAGCCTGGAATTTTTAGTCAAGCCGATCAGCACCGGCAACTCCAGTTTCAGGCCGGGAAAGGGCAGCAAGAACGTAACGGCGGTAACCGATGGCAAAGCCGTCCAGGCAGTGCGTGATCCGGCCGAAGAGAAACAACGGCTGGTGGGAATCATTAAGGCCTGCCCCACCCTTAATCGTCTTGAGGCAAGTGACAACCAGTGGCAGGCGGAGGACCCCGAGGATGCGTTGGAACTCTTGCTGGAGCTGAGGGAATGCGGCGACGACGTGGTCATGGAATGGCCCCAGGGCGAAAAACTGAAGGTGCAACGACAGGTCGGCTGGAATAATTTTTCGCTACGCATCGCAGGGGACCACGACTGGTTCAAAGCTACCGGAACACTGACCATCGACGACACTCTCGCCCTCGATCTACGCCGACTTCTCGGGATGCTCAGCCACTCGACCGGCCGTTTTATTCCCCTTGACGACGGCACCTTTCTGGCCCTTACCAAATCGCTGCACAAACGACTGCAGGAACTGCAGGCTTATTCGGAAGGACACGGCGAAGGTGTGCGCTTTGCGCCGCTGGCCGCCCTGGCCCTGGAGGATTTCACCCGGGAAGCGGGGCAACTGCAAAGCGATAAGGCCTGGAAGGAGCATTGTCGGCGCCTGGCCGAGACAGACAACCCAACGCTCCCTTCGACGCTCAGGGCCGATCTCCGCGACTACCAGGCAACCGGCTTCCGCTGGCTGGCCCGCCTGTCCTCCTGGGAGGTGGGCGCTTGTCTCGCCGACGACATGGGCCTTGGCAAGACCGTACAGGCCCTGGCCGCGATCCTCCTTCGCGCCGCAAAAGGGCCTACCCTGGTGGTGGCGCCGCTTTCCGTCACCTCGAACTGGCAGGACGAAGCCGACCGTTTCGCCCCGACCTTAAAGGTCATCGTCTTTGGTCCGGGGGACCGCAACCAGGTCATCAACAATCTGCAACCCTTTGATCTGCTGGTCGTCAGCTACGGCCTCTTGCCCCTGGAAGCGGAGCTGCTCGCCTCGGTTTCCTGGCAGACCGTGGTCCTCGATGAGGCCCAGGCCATCAAAAACATGCAAACCAAACGATCAAAAGCGGCCATGGGGTTGCGGGCCAAATGCCGGATTATCACCACCGGTACGCCGCTTGAAAATCATCTGGGCGAATTGTGGACCTTGTTTAACTTCCTCAACCCCGGCCTGCTCGGTTCGTTCAAGAAGTTCATCGAAAAATATGCCATCCCCATCGAGCGGGATCATGACCAGGATGCCCGCAACCATCTGCGCAAATTAATCCGACCTTTCATCCTCCGACGCCTGAAAAGCGATGTCCTCCAGGAATTACCGGCAAAGACCGAGATCACCCTGGAGGTTGAAATGAGCGCCGAGGAGCAGCTGCTCTACGAGGCCCAGCGGCAGAAGGCCCTGGAAACCATCAAATCCCACCAGGATGAAGAAGCGGGGCCGCAGCATCTGCGCATCCTCGCCGAAATCATGAAACTGCGCCGCCTGTGCTGCAATCCGAGCCTTCTCCTGCCGGAGGCAGACATCACCTCCTCCAAACTGCAGGTGTTCGCCGACACCCTGCGCGAACTGCTCGACAACAAGCACAAGGCCCTCATCTTCAGCCAGTTTGTCGACCATCTCGGGATAATCCGCAACTACCTTGACGGCGAAAATATCAGCTACCAGTATCTGGACGGTTCGACCCCGATCAAAGAACGGAAGGAGCGAATCAATAACTTTCAAAACGGCATCGGCGATGTCTTTCTCATCAGCCTGAAGGCCGGCGGGGCGGGTCTGAACCTCACCGCCGCCGATTATGTCATCCACATGGACCCCTGGTGGAATCCGGCGGTGGAAGACCAGGCCTCCGACCGCGCCCATCGCATCGGCCAGGAAAGGCCGGTAACCGTCTACCGTCTGGTAATGAAAGGCTCGATCGAACAACAGATCGTCAATCTGCACAAACAAAAACGCGATCTCGCCGACAGCCTGCTCGAAGGCACCGATGCCGCCGGAAAAATATCGGCACCGGAGTTACTGGCATTGCTGCATGGGGAGAAGACGTGAGCGGCGTGGTCCGGGCAGGGTTCAACGAGTGGTGGAATTCAATTACAATCAAATCGATTATATTATGCCGAGGGCCTAACAGTATCAACAACCTTTAACAGGGGCTTTGCGATGATACTCGGCATAGTGCGAAACTCGGCATAATGGCTGAAGGTATGCGCGTCAGGTCTTGGCCCGAAAAAAGCCATTGCCAGACAGGTCCTCTGACCACATTTGGATATTTCTTATCCAAGACAGTCACAAGAAAGACTCGGGCATATTTTCGGGCCAGATCTCACGCTGATGCAGTTCTTTGACCGCGTCAAGCTTGGGTATTTAAATTCAGGTAAAAATGCAGCAAAGCGAATATCCAATCACAACAATTTTTGTAACTATTTAGCACTTATTTAAGTTTCTGCAGATTCCATGAATGCCGGCCATTTACCTTGGAACAGTAAACGTAGTGCTTCAGTCGCAGATACATCCTGTTTCCTGCAGGTCGTCAGGTAGCTTCTTATGCGA
>JAZDOW010000047.1:0-22860 GCA_043798185.1 Pseudomonadota bacterium
GATTCGGATCCCAGAGCGCGAACCTTGTTAAGGGCCGCCATCTCCGAATCCGAACACCCCTGTGCTGTAAAGCACGGTGAGTTGCGGTAGTAGTCTATGTCCTGGAATTTCTCGAGGTAGGCGTCGATACTGCCCATCTGCATCTTGAATTTACTGAGGGTATCCACCGTATTGATAAGGCCGCCTATGGTCGACTGGGCCTCATCCCAAATATAGGTCTCAAGAGAAAGTGAGTTTTTGATCTGGTCTTCATATTGCTCCAACTGGGTCTTGTATTGCAGGATCTGCTTGGCTGTCTGCAGAACTTCCTCAATTGCGCACACAATGTTTTGTATCAGGTTGCTGCCATCAATAACCGGGATACCGGCTCTCACTGGGGTCGACAGGAAAAGTGCCAGAACGACAAACAGTAAAAAGGATTTTTTCATTGCTCTTCCTCCTGGGCGGAATAATCAAAGGACTGATAGGGTTTTTCAAAGGTTAGGTCTTTGGTAACAATGACGTTGAAGCGGTATCCCGGCCGTATTTCGAGCGTCGGCGAGATATTCATGTTTTTCCTGATCATCTCTGCGGTTACCTGGCCGAGCTGTTGGCCAAGTGCCGCGCTCATGACATCACCTGCCTTCTGCTGATTCATGGTTGAGGTTGTGCTGTTACTGTTCTGGCTCATGCTGATACCCGCCACGACTCCGGACATCATGACGGCCGAGCCAAAGATCCGGAAGTAGTGGTTATTCACCTGGTCATAGAATCCGGAATAGCCGGCACTGTCGGCACCCGGCATCGATCCGATGTCGAGAGCCTTCCCGTCGGGGAAAACGATGCGTTGCCAGCCGATCAACACTCGCGACTGACCATAGGCCACCTCGCTTGAATAACTGCCGACGAGCCGCGATCCTTGCGGAATCAAGAGATACCTTCCTGTGGGGGTGTCATAAACGGATTGGGAGACCTGGGCCATGATCTGGCCCGGCAGCTCCGAATTGATTCCTGAAATGAGTGTTGCCGGCAGGATGAATCCGGCCCTCAGCTCATAGGGCGTGCGTGGAGGTTCAACTCGTGAACTGAGCTTCCAGCGGTCAGAATCGTTGTCATTAGCAAACTGGGAATAGTTGTTGCTGATTTTTACGGACGAGGCTTCACCCCCTTTACCAGCATTACCCGTTAACCTGGCTATTTCAGCCAGCTTTTCTTTGTACGATGCCATGGGATCGATTTGCCTCTCAGCGTCAATCTTCCCCCACAACTCGGCCAAGAGTTCTGATGATCCCCTGACTGACCCATCTCCACTGCCCCGAGGTAGAGCAATCTGGACCGTGGTTTTGGCCTGGGCTGCCTGTTCCAATCTTTGCAATTTAGCGATGCGTATTTTCTCCGCTTCTTGATCTCTTCCCGCTTGTTGCTGCAATTCTTGTCTTCTTAATGGTCCGTTCTGAGATTTTTCCAGGCTGTCGTTTGCTGCTTGTTGCCCCACGATAGGCATATCGGGAAGTTCCGGAGGTTTTGAAGGTTTTATGATGCCGCCTGACTGATCGCCAACGATTGCTCTCGCAAACATGGACGAACTTTTGGCATTCTTTTTATCATCGACGACATTTTTTTGAGCGCGTTTGACTGCGACAAACATCATGACCAGAAGAAACATACAGACGAGGGCGGCGATAATGATCATCGGCAGGTTGTTCACCCGGCGAACTCGTTTACTTTCTCCCGCAGGGGATGCGTCGGGGGCCATATCACTCATTCTTGTTACCTTTGTGAACCCAGCAACCAGCCGCAGTGAGCACCCCGTTCTCCTCGGAGTACGGGCGAGAAAGGGAATCATTTCCTATCATTACCGTTACGCGGTAAAGGTCATCTGCCTGATCAAGGATATATCGCAATTGCAGTCCGGAAGGGTCGTCCGGCGTATCCTGTGTCTCATCTATTGCATAGCCTTGTTCCCTCAGGTCATGGACAAGTGAGATTCCGAAGGTGTCCTCATTTGTCTGAAAGCTGAGCCGAGTTTTTGCCGGCAGGTAGAGCTCAGCGAGTTTTTTCACCGTGTCACTGACTATCTGCTGTTGTTCCATCTGGGTGAGCTTTGGTGCGAAATTGAAGTTTTGTTCTGTTTTCACAGCACATCCGGCTATCAAAAGAACGATCACCATAAGAACAGATCTCTTCATTGGTGTTTCCTCCAAGTTATGGTCATACGATCTTGATCCTTCCCAACACCTGCGATCAAAATCGCCTTTTTAAAAACCGTGTCCACGATATAGCGATCCCCTTGTATCCGGTAGTTGACCATGACGGTTTCATCCTCGGAAAACGTTCTTTCTTTTCTCAACACTAGGAGGGTTGGGGCTTCTGTTTGTTCCATCGTGGAAGGCATTTGAATGATAGTCTTGTGGCCATCATTATAGACACGCACCGGCTTCCAGGGTGCATCACCGCTTATGTCATAATCAAAGGACAGGTCTCCCAGGTATTCACCTGTCTGGGGGATTGTTTTTTCGCTTCGTTCCAGCAAATCCTTCGCCTTAATGTCATTCCATTTTTTCTCTGCCTCATCGGGGTAGGTAAATGACACCTGGGGCATGTAAAGTTTCCTATGTGAGCGCAGCTTGAAGTGATAGGTCCTCCAGTTGGTGGTGACCACCAGACTTGTTTCTAGGCCAACATCCATCGGTTTGATGATAAGGTGCTGGATCTCTCCTGCACTTGTCCCGCTGACAGCCGGTTCGACCGTCCACCTGGCCGTGTCGCCAAGTTCGACATTGTTTACCTTTTCTCCGATCTGTAGAGCCACATCGCAGACCTGCAGCACCGCGCAGAGAATGCTTGGTTGCTGAGTGCCGAAGAAATAGCTGATCGATCCGTTTTTCCCCTCCACGGGATTTATGGCTGCATGATCCAGCCTTTTTGTGATCGCGAGCGCCGCTTCTTCCTGATCCGTCAGCACCGGATTGTCCTTCGAGAAGTATTTATCCTCCTGCTTCTCGGGCACAGTGGTAGCTTCGGCATGTTCAAAGGAGGTAATTGGCTGAGGTTCTTCCACTGGAGTGAATGGCGCAGCAGGTGCAGGGGGCATTGCCGCCATAGCTGAAGTCGTTATCATCGACATAAAAAAGAGAGTTAAAGCAAATCGCATTTTCATATATCACCTCGATATTATTGAAGTCCTGACCAGGAGAAATCACGGATATAGATACTGAGCGGGTTCAGCCGTATCTGTTCTTCTGTGGTCTCGGGGCTATTTTCGGTAGTGTAGACAGTGATCAGGGCACGCATATTTTTTGTCTCTTTTATAACCCCTTGCCTGTCACGCAAGGTCTCCATCCAGTCGACCTGCCAGGTGTTTGTGGTCTGGGCCAGGACCGACTTGATCTCAATGCTGACCATTTCATTTTCCGCCCGTTTGAAGGGGCTGTTGCCATTCAGCCATTCGTTCATCTTCTCTGTTGCTGGATCGCTTGCAGAGAGCAACGCGTAGAGTTTCAATATCGCTTTACGCTGCAGGGCTACATCAGGTGTGACCACTCGGGCAGATGAGATGAATTCGGAGACGGTGGTAGAGAGTATCCGGGGATCGACTGAGGTTGTTGCTGTTACAGGACCTGCAGCAACAGCCTCACCCAGCTTGTCCACCTGGACCACATAGGGGATGAACTTCGATTGGCTGCCGATATGGATGATTCCACCGATGCTGGCAAGGGTAATCAGCATCGACAGGAGGCCAATAAACTGCCAGGACTGCCTGGAGGAAACAACGCCGCGTACATGCTCATTCCAAGTACGCCTGGCGGACAAGTAGGGATTATCGCTTTCCCCTTTGCGCCGGCCGTCGATGATTTCTGTATCTGCATGCCTGGGATCGGCATTCGCCTTCTTTTTTAATATCATGCAGCCTCCATGTAGTTTTCGAGTTTTACGCCCCTGCCATCCAGCCATTCATGCACCCACTGCTCGCCATATTGGGCTTCAAGGCCTTTGATGGCTGCGACCGAGTCCTTGTCGGAGGCACCGACAAAAGATAAAGCGAGCGGCCCCAGGGCAAGTTCATAGAGCCTCCGGCCATTTTCCGAGACGTAGTAATATTGCTGTTTTGGTATGGCTGTGGCGATGATCTCGATCTGCCGGGCATTGAGGCCCATACGGGAATAGAGTGCCGTTGTGTCCTCGTCCCGTGCATAGACGTTGGGCAGGAAGATCTTGGTGGCGGTTGATTCGACAATGACATCAAGGATCCCGCTGTTAGCGGCATCGGATAGACTCTGGGTTGCCATCAGCACCAGGCAGTTGGCTTTTCGCATGACCTTCAACCATTCCCTGATCTTGGCCCGAAAAGCCGGGTGCCCTAGCATCAACCATGCCTCATCCAAGATGATGACAGACGGTTTTCCTTTCAGACTGCGCTCAATACGGCGGAAGAGATACAAGAGGACCGGCAGGGCATACTTCTCGCCAAGATTCATCAGCTCTTCGATCTCAAAAGTAGTGAAATCCGAAAGGGCAAGGCCATCTTCTTCGGCATCGAGAAGATGGCCCATGGTTCCGTCCACCGTATATTGTCGAAGAGTCTCCCTGATCAATTCATCCTGGATGGTTACCGAGAACTCGGAGAGAGTTTGCGCACCGCTTGCCTGCATGCTCATGATGGCATTGCCGATCTCATTACGATGCGCAGGAGTTGTTTCCACCCCGTTCAAAGCGAGAATGGTGTTGACCCACTCCATCGCCCAGGCCTGATCCCCTTTGGTTTTAAGAAACATCAGCGGACAGAAAGCGAGCTTGTCATCGTCTGCAGCAACGGAAAAATGTTGGCCGCCAAGAGCCTTAGTGAGCGGATACATGGACATGCCCTTGTCGAAGGTGAAGATGGACATACCCTCATAACGCCTGAGCTGTGCTGCTATGATGCCGAGATGCACTGATTTGCCGGCACCTGTCGGGCCGAACATGAAGGTATGGCCGAGATCACGGACATGAAGATTCAAGCGAAAGGGAGTTGATCCATGGGTCACACAGTGCATGAGTGCCGGTGACTTGGGAGGATAGAGAGGGCATGGCGCTTTCCTGCTCCCGGTCCAGATGGTGCTGGTCGGCAGCAGATCGGCCAGGTTCATCGTATTGATGAGTGGTCTTCTGACATTTTCGATGCCATGTCCGGGAAGGCTGCCGAAAAAGGCATCCATTGTATTGATGGTTTCAACGCGTGCGGCAAAACCAAGTCGGTTGATAGCTTTTTCAATCTGGCGAGCAGACTGTTCGAGCCTGCTCCTCGACTCATCCATGAGCACGACGACACTGGTGTAATAGCCAACGGCAATCAGTCCGCTGTTGACTTCTGCAATCGCGGTTTCCGCATCGCTTACCATGGCAAGGGCGTCCTGATCGACCGCACCGGAGTTGGTGTTGAAGACCTGGTCGAAGAAGCCTCGCACTTTCTGCCGCCACTTTTTACGAAACATGTCCAATTGCTTTATGGATTCATGTTGATCGAGGAAGATGAACCGTGATGACCACCGGTATTCACCCGGCAGTTCGGCAAGGACATTGAGGATTCCCGGCGTTGACTCCAAGGGGAAGCCTTCGATGGCCACAACCTGGAGAAAGTGACGCCCGATTTTTGGCACGGTTCCTCCCCACATCTCCTGTCCGCTGAGGTATGCATCCAGATACATCGGGTTGGTCGGGAGCAGAACAGGGGCGTTCTTGCCTGTTATGCAGTACTGCAACCAGCTCAGGAAATCATCGTGGGTTACGGTCGAGCCGTCCTCCTGGATAACCTTGTGGCCACGGAGGCGGATCAGTTTTACTGCTGTTGAGAGTCTCGATTCGATGGTGGCAATCTCTCTCTTGAATTGCTCGATCAGGCCCTTGGTTCTGGCCCCTGAACTTGGCATTTTCGCATCGTCATCGAACATCAGTTCAACAAATTTTCGCTGTGCAAGGGTAGGCGGGAACCAGGTGATGGTTAGCACGAAGAATCCCTCATACATCGTTCCCAAGCCCTCAAAATACCGCCTGCGTTCCTCGTCGATGGCGGCCGATACTGGATCGGGAAAGGAACATCTGTCGGAATAGTTGGGAGCAGGTCTTCGAACGGCATCGACATGGATCATCCAGCCGTTTCCAAGACCTGCAAGGGCTTGGTTGATACGGAGCGACACCATCTCTCGATGCTCTTCAGTGCTGCTGGAATTGTCGTCCCCTTTGTACAACCAGGCGGCGAGAAAGGAGCCGTTCTTGCCGACAATCACACCTTCATCGACCACAGCAGCGTAGTTGAGCAGATCGCTCACGCCCGCATTTTTGGATCGATGCCTACTTATTTTGATTTGGGTGTTAGCCAATCGAACCTCAAGAAACAGGATGATGACGAGCACTGCCCCGAGGCCTGCGACAATAACTGTGATGGATGCGATCATCGGTATTGCCTCCCCTGGCCTGGCGTGTTTATGCGAAAGGGGGTGCTGCGGGATGGGTAATACTCCTTGTATCGGCGATGTCGCATATACACCGGCCGCATTTTCGGATCGGCTTTAGCCATAAGCCGGCAGACAAACAAAGCCCCGACCCATAGCAGACTGCCATAGACAGTTGCCATCAGGTCCTGGGCACTGAAGATAAGTGCACCGGCAAGAAGGCCGGAGAACATGACCAACTCCCGGTCTCCTCCCATAAACAGATTTTCTCTATTTCCCGCCCGATGTATGGGCATTATCCGCAGGGCCATGAGTTTACACCAAGGTCGAAACAACCATGCGGATGCAGGCTTTCGCATCGATTGACGCAATGACCGCACCCTGGCCGAAAAAGGTACTCATCATATTTTTAGCCCCGATCAGAAGAGCCATGACCAGGACGATGAAGATCAAAGACCGGAAAAAAGCGTTCAGCTCTCCGCCGAAGATCAGTACGCCGCCGGCCACGACAATACCAATGATGGACAAGGCAAAGGCCACTGGACCGGTGACGGAGTCCTGCAGACTGGTTAGCCAGCTTTCATAAGGCAGGGATCCGCCTGTACCGGTGGAAGCCATGGCCGGATGTGCGGCCATCAGGATGAAGGCCAGGAGAGCAAAGGTGCCCAGGTGAAAAACGGTTTTACGGTTGTTCTGGAAAGCGTTCTGCATGTTGTCTCCTTACAGGGTTTTGGTTATGTATTTTCCGTTACTGAATCCCAAGACTTCGATAATTTCCTCTACACGACGGCAGTCTTTCTTTCGGGCGATATGGACGACCCTATGGACTGCTTCGCCAATCAGCGGTTCGATGGGTTTGGGTGACTCCGGGTGCATGCTGATGAGCATCGCCAGCCGGTCGAGTCCAGCTTTTGCGTTATTGGCGTGCAGCGTTGCAGCACCACCTTCATGGCCGGTATTCCAGGCCATCAACAGATCAAGGGCCTCAGGACCGCGAACCTCACCCACCAGGATCCGGTCCGGCCGCATCCGCAAGGTTGTCTTCAAAAGCGCCGTCATGGTGGTGTCGTGGCTGGTATGGTATTGAACGTAATTTGCCGCCGCACATTGGATTTCGCCGGTGTCCTCGACGATGAAAACCCGTTCGGTCGGGTCGTTTACAACCATTTGGTTGATTACGGCATTGACGAGCGTTGTTTTTCCGGATCCGGTGCCGCCGATTACCAGGATATTTCGATGCTCCCGCACGGCTTCGATCAAGACCTGTTGGTGGTGTTCGCTCATAATCCCTGACTCGACATAGTCGCCGAGAGTAAAGATGGACACAGCCCTCTTTCTGATAGCAAAGGTCGGCGACGACACAACAGGAGGGAGCTGGCCGGCAAAGCGAGACCCGTCCAACGGTAGTTCGCCTTCCAGGATCGGTTTCTTCCTGGTGACTTCTTTGCCGTGGAAGCCGGCGATGGTTTCAATTATTGCCTGGGCCTGAGCCACCCGCATAGTGCCGATGCATTGCATTGTTTTCTCGCCCAACCGTTCCCGCCAGAGCTTGCCATCGGCATTGAGCATGATCTCGATGGTCGTCGGGTCATTCAGCGCCGCGAGAAAATCCGGTCCCATATCCCGCTCCAGCTTACGTTTTGCCCTTTCTTTGATGGTGTTCAGCGCTTCTTGAGTCATGTTGAGTGTCATGGTTTTTGGTTGACGAAAGTGGTTATAATTTCGATATATCGAAAGACATTTTCTCAAAGAAAAACATCACGACCGACGAATCCTGGAATCGTGATGTTTTAAAGTTTAATCGGGTTGAACTTTTTCCCCGGAGTTACGTTAGGGCCTCTATTTTCTTTTTCGCCTCTTCACTCCACTTTCTGACAACAAAAGCCTTCTGTTCGGGAAGGACTGCCGTCACCCATTCATAGCCCCTTGGCAGAACCTTATGCGCCTTGTTCTCGGCAAGCGTTGCCAAGTCTTCCCTGCTGAGGTCTGTCCTCTCCAGCATGACTGGCAAGGGCATTTCCAGGGCGGCGGCAATCGATTCCATAACCCTCAGTGACGGGTTTGCTTTCCCTGTCGTAAGATCCGACAGAAACGACACGGAGACTCCGGAAAGATCCGCCAGTTCCGATTTGGTCATGTTGCGCTCACCCAGGAGTCGCAGGATATTTGTGAAAAAGATGTAGCTATGCATGGGTTTTCCCCTATTGAAGGCTTTAGACATTAGCCGCTAAATTTCTTTTGTTCTCGGTTAAGATGGCTTGGATTATCATTCTCTGCATCCTTTTTTCCACTGGGCGACCTGCTTCCATTTTTTCCTGTTGTTTTTTGGAAGTGGATCTACGACTTCGTAGCCTTGCTGAATCCGATATTTTTTCCTTCCTGGCGTCCATCCTTTTCTTTTATGATTAAAGAAGGATTAAAAAAGATTAGGCTATTTTTGTGGGTAACAAATAACACCGCATTTACAGTATGTTTCAAATGTTTTAAGAATCCTTCTTGCACTTGATATGCCCCTCCTTGTGCATGTGATATGCCCCGCCTGTTGCACTTGATATGCCTCCCTCTGCATGTGATATGCCCCGCCGTTGCACTTGTTATGCCCCCCTGTTGCATGTGTTATACCCCGTCATTGCACTTGATATGCCCCCGGCTTGCATCTGATATGCCCCGCCTGCAAGGGACAGTTGAGCGGTTTTTGTCCCCTGTTTTTTGATATGGACCTTGTCTTCTGGGTCAATCATCCATGACTCGAGAAAATCTACTCTGATCAATTCATCCAAGGCCGCACGAAGATTGCCTCTAAAACCAGAGAGTCGTGAACATATTGAACCACAGAGATGTTTCAGGGTGGCAACTTTTACAGGAAACGGATCCCTGTGACTGGCGTAAAATCCATGCAACCACTTGGCTAAGTCGGTTTTCAATTGCAACCGTTGTTGCCATTTCAATTGGGTCCAACCCGTATTGAATAGAGCTGCCAGTTTAGGGTTGATTTTCAGAAAATAAATTTGCTCCTGAGCGCTATAGTAGAACTCGTCGATCAGGGAGCCCGCATAGGTAACGGATTCACTGCCGTAGGTATGGTGGATTTCCGTGGTGATCTCAAGCGCATTGGCCTTCAGCCGACGAAGGGATTCCTTGAGCCATTCCCGCCCGGATTTTCCTGGCTGCCGACCGATCGAACGCAAAAATCCTCTGACGTTGAAGCGAATATGCGGGCTGGAAGCCGGAGAAGGATAGTATTTGTAAAGATGCATCGATTGCACCAAGACGTCTAGATCTCCCTGATCAAGTTGCCAGCCGGTGTATACGATGGTAAGCCCTCTCACCGCCCCGATCATCACACCCTTGATGGCTCGTCTTTTGCCGCGTTTAATCACTCCAAAGAGGGCCGAACGCAGGTAGATGTTCGGAACCCCTCTTGTGTTTTCCGGCCAGTCTGGAAGAACGGGATGTTCTTCAAGATCCCGGATCGTTTGCTGTACCTCCGGTGACAGTCTTCGGAGGATACTGGCATATTGGTTGCTTACCTGTTCCATGAACTTGTAACCAGTAATTCAGCTGCATTCTTCAGAGACATGATTTCCTTTGACGGTTGTTCCCCTGGATCAGCAGTTGAATGATCCCGACAAGTTTAAGTAGCTCAGATTGATTGTTTTCGATGGCAGCCAGCCTGGCATCAAGGTCCATAGTCAGAGTCCTGAATACATGAATTCTTCGATGGCTTTTCGTTTTTCTTCAGGGGTGCCAAATACCCAGATGCACCTGTCGATGCCAGTAACCTCTTGAAGGAGTTGGGCGACTTTTGGCGGACACTCCTTTCTTCCCATGAGAATATGACACAAGAAGCCAGGACTGATATGGACCAACTCCGCGATTTCTTTTTGCGAGATTGATTTCTTGATAGGTTCCATGACAGATGTTGATATTTCTTGTGCGTTTATTTGTCAAATAAAAAATCATTTAAGTGCATATTTTTATTGATAAATTGACCAGGAGGTATATTATATACCTATGGATCAATTAATTTCGCGACAGTTTCGGATGGCGCTGAATCATTTATTGCAGGAAGAAGGCAGGGGTCCACAAACACGTCTGGCCACTGCAAAGGACATAGATCGTGGCTATCTGAATGCTATTGTCAGGGGTCGCCAAGCTGGATCGGACGAAACTCGGGCCAGGATTGCCGATCATTTCGAAACGACATTTGAGGATATGCTCGCCTTCGGACGTCAAATCCTCGAAGAACAGGGCGAGTTGGCCCCCAGAGAGCTTGCGAGGATTGGACGGAAAACAGGGTCTTCATTCCCTGGCGTATTAAAGCCCCAAGGCAAAAGTTTTCCAACAAATGACTTTCGAATAAGCGATGAGATTATTGCCGAGGTGATGTTAAAGACACTTGAGGTTCTTCGGGAAGCCTCTGCCCATAGTGATACCCTGATTGGGTCCATCGATGTCTTCTATCAAGCGGTTATTACGAATAAGAAAAATCTTGTATTGAGCAACCAAATAATGGCGATTGAATCCCGAGTCGCCAACATTGAGGGGGCATTGTCTGATACCAAGACCGTACCTTTGAAGTTGCGTAAAACCTTCACCCGTTCGATTGAAGCAAAATGATGGCAGGGTCAAGGTTAAGAATAATGGAGCCGTAAAAACGGATTAATTTATCGCTTCAGCGAGCCTCTTGCCTGCCTTGAACCTAACAATTTTGCCTGCGAGAATCAGGAATGATTCCCCGTTCTTGGGATTGCGACTCTCGCGGGCAACTCGCTCGGATGCAGAAAATGGGTAAATTCTATATGAGAATGGCAAAAATACTAAAAGGTATCGGCCGATTTTTGTATTTTATCCTTGTGCTTGCATATCCACTCATCGAAAAGGTGGGGATTGCCTATTGCCTTTTCCAGTTTGTCTTGACGCTCGTTTACTGGGACACTCCAGACAGACATCCTGGATATCGTTTTATTGGCGCATTCATCCTGCTGACAATACTGTTTGTTATGGTTGCGTATGAAGATGATGAAAAAAAGATTAACCGAGGCTCAGTTCAAAAAAATCATCGGTGAGCTGAAAATTGGCCGGCAAACTGTTGATATAGCCAGAGGCGTGCTGGTCGAGGGGAAATCCCAGTCACAATTTGCAGCCGAACTTGGAATATCAAAAGGGGCCGTTTCCCAAGCTGTGAGCCGTGTATTTTCAGCTTTGAACAAACCTGTCAGAAATTTTGCAGAGCCTCTCAATATCGATCTAGATCTGATAGACGAGGATCCCAATCAGCCCCGCAAAGATAACAATCCCGGTTTTTCTGAAGAAAGCCTAAATGAGCTGGCAGAAACCATCCGTTCCCGGGGTGTAAAATCTCCCATTTCCATCCGCCAGAATTCCGACAATCCGAGCCGTTATATCATCAATCATGGAGCACGCCGTTATCGAGCTTCCAGGATAGCCGGCTACACAACGATTCCTGCCTTTATCGACGACAATTACGATGAGATCGATCAGATAATCGAGAATCTGCAGCGTAACGAACTGACCGCATCGGAGATTGCGGAATTCATCGGCCGAGAAGTTGCCAGAGGGAAGAAAATGAAGGATATTGCCAAGGAGATTGGCAAATCACCAACCTTTGTCACGCATCATTATGCCCTTCTCAATTTGCCACCCGCTATAGCCGCGATCTATACCAGTGGCCGAGCAGCTGACGTAACAGTGATTAACGACCTTGTGACAGCGCACAAAAAAAATCCTCAAGAAGTCATTTTCTGGCTGGCTGATGACACTCAGGAAATCACACGGGGCTCTGTCCGCCTGCTTCGCGAATTCTTGGATGTTAAAGGATCTATCGAGAACCCCCATCAGGAAGAAACCGTTGATGATGAAATTCACAAAGGACCTAAGCAGAAATCTCCTGAAAGGAAAACAAAGAGAGTCCTTCACGTACAAGTGAAACATGAGGGGAGGCTTGCCCGCCTGATCCTTACGCGCATATACCCAACTCCCGGATACACTTGGTTAAAGTATGAGGACGACGAGAATGAGTTTGCAGCCGATCTTTCGCAGATGCAGCTTGTAGCGATAATTGAAGAATAAAAAGGAGTTCCTGTCATGAAGCTGCGAGTAATCGTGATGAATGGCCAACGGATTGTCGAAACCGAAGAAGATGTTGTTTGGAAAATTCAGGAAGTGGGTAAGGCTGGCAAATTGAAACCGGGTATTTACAATCTATATTCATCGCAGCGGGCAGATAAATCAAAGCGACATGATGGGGTAATTGTCCATTCTGCAGACAGCTACATTTACCAGCAGGTAGGTGAAATAATCGTTATGCATTCGCAATCTGATTTTTATGAAACGTTACCCGAGATTGGAACAAATAAGAGAATTGTTTACGATGCACAAGGTAAGGCCAAGGTATCCATAGCTGGGACGCTTACCCAAAATAATCGCACAGAATAGGTTTTAATGAGGGTGTAGGAATTTTTGATCCCCTTCTTTTGCCCAATACCGCGTTGGGCAGTTCACATTATTAATACCACCGGCTCACTGGTGGTTATTCATTCTTAGTTTTGCCCTTCTCTGACAAAGTTGCTATAAATGAAACTCAGCTATTTCCTCTCTGGACCATTGCCTATGCTGGAGTGAGGGTTTTTTCTTCATGGTCATTCCCGCGCCAGGCGAAAACCCAGGATCTATCGGCTGTCGAAGAAGCATGAAGAGCTTCTAACTGAGTTTTTTATAGAGCCACATCTGACCATTAGCAGAAAAGCCTTATGAACCTCAACTTTTCCAGCATGTTAATAAAACAATTTTAGAACACCATCTAAATAGCTGGGATCGCCCAATTGATACTTTTGCAAGTGGCCTTCCTATTAATACATTGAAATTGTTGCAAAATATGTTGACATTTTCTGGGTGTCGTGATAGCGTTTTGCCATTTATGTTAACATAACCACCTAGTTCAGTGATCCTTCTCAAAATGCTCGGCAGATATCGTTAAGAGTCGTTGGAATCGGAGGTGTCAAAATGGATGGTCTGTTGAAAAGAATAGATATATTCAACGTATGGCATAGTTGCAGGCATGAAGGTTCATCAGAAGTTGTGGGCTAATGATAATCGTCGACATATTTCGGAGTAGTATTAGAGCGAGGTATTTTAGATGCAATATGATCAGCAAACGCCCCTAGGCATCTTATGTGCGGATAAATTCAGTGTGACTCCCTACTCGATTTTTTTGCTTTCGTGTCTAACATCGGAAAATTTTTCAGGAAAGACAATTTGCGATTTTGGATGCGGTACCGGAGTGATTGGCCTCAATATTATTGCAAACTATAAATGCAATATGATTGGCATTGACGTCGTTCAATCTGCTGTAGAATTGTCCCGACAAAATGCTCAAAAAAATGGGGTTGAAGGCGCTCAATTTCTCACTGTCGAGGAATTTTATACCTCCCCAATCTATAGTTCATTCGATTACATCATTTCAAATCCCGCCTCTATTCCCACCCCGCCAACAGTTGAATATAACCCATTCATGGATGGAGGAGAAGAAGGGGACAAGATGATTGTCCAGATGTTTCAACTTGCCAATACTTTTTTAAAACCAGATGGCCAAGTGCTTTTTCTTCACACAAGCCTTGTTTCTCTCCAGAAAACAGTTCAATATCTTGATAAAAATGGATTCATGGTAAGTGTCGAAAATATAAAACAAATGGAGTTTAGAAGCTATTATCGATCATATGAGTATTATTGGGATAGCCTCAGAAATAAAGGACAAAGTTTCTTTTTTGAAAACGGTGGAAAGCGTTATGAATTAGTTTATTTTCTTAGGTTGAGAAGGAAGAATAATTGTTGCATAAAAGAGGAGATAGCATGACTGTGGGGAATGAATCGGAGACCAAAATAAAGCGCAAAAAGATCTGTCTGATCTACACTGGTGGGACAATCGGTATGATAGAGGAACAGGACGAAAATGGAGAATGGGTAAGACGTCCTCCGAAGGATGTCGCCGCGTTTGAGCAAATGGCTCCTGAAATAAATACCATCGCCGACATCGAATTTGTCCCATTATTGAACAAAGATAGCACTGACATGAACCCGAATGACTGGACTGCCATGGCAAAAGCTGTCTATGAACGTCGAACTCAATTTGATGGATTTGTGATCGCACATGGAACTGACACTATGCATTTTTCCGCTTCAGCTCTAGCGTTTGCTTTTGGTCGCAACCTTAACTTTCCAATTGTATTCACAGGTGCACAAACAACAGCATTTGTAGCCCACGGCGATGCAAGAATAAATCTCATTCGTGCAGTTCGGGTTGCAATTGAAGATATTGCAGAAGTTGTTATCTGCTTCGGCAATTATGTTTTTCGAGGTTGCCGAACTCAGAAGAAAGATGAACGGTTGTTTGATGCTTTTCATTCGCCTGCATTTTTTCCTCTTGCTGATATTACTGAAACCATCCAATTTACGCCTTCTGCACGGAGGATAGACCCTGAGAGAGGAGAGATTGATTTTCAGCCAGACTTTGAACTAGGGTTACTACAGATTTCACTTATTCCCGGATTGTTGCCAAAAAACTTTGATTCACTTCTCGATAACAATGCAGTTGGTGGGGTAATACTTCAATCTTTCGGCGCGGGCAATGTGCCGATGGAGGCCGAGTTTTCTTTTGAAGGATTTATCCAGAAAGCAAAAAACAAAAATATTCCTGTGATCATTGCCAGCCAATTCCCCGCCAACTCGACTCTGCATTCCATCTATGAACCTGGTCAGAAAGCAATCAAAGCCGGAGCAATTCCGACAGGAAATATGACAAATGCCGCAGCTTCTGCCAAATTTAGGTGGGTATTGGCTGGAGTCAATCAAGAGATTAAAAGCGGAAAGATGACTGAAGGAGAAAAACTTGCAAAAATTAAGCAGCGTATGACCAAAACCATTGTTGAGGAGATGGATGACAATACATCTCAGAGCAGGAGCATTGATGAACATGTATAATTACCAATTGAAAAACTAAAATTAATAGTTGGAGGGAGAATGAATCACGGTGCTTTGGCAGAACCTGCAGATAATAAAGGGATTTTAATTATTTATACTGGGGGAACGATCGGATGCGCAAAGAAAGACCCAAACAATTCTGAGTCACCGCTTAATGTTGTAAGTTGGAAACGTTTCATTGCTGAGGTTCCTCAATTGGCTGAAATGGGGGAAAAATTCCGTATAAAAGAGCATGAGATAACGCCACCTCTGGATTCAACAAATATGAGTCCAGAAAATTGGAAATCTATCGCGAATATAATCGGTGAAAACTATACTGACTTCGAAGGATTTGTGGTGCTCCATGGGACTGACACTATGGTCTATACGGCATCCGCTTTATCATTCATGCTCGAGAATTTAAACAAGCCCGTCATTCTAACTGGATCTCAATTGCCTATTATTGGCTATACGAGAACTGATGGTGTCCAAAACCTCGTTGCTGCGGTGGAAATTGCCAATGCTAAATTTTTTCGGCACCCTATCGTTCCTGAGGTTTGCATTTTATTCAACGATGTCTTATTGAGAGGTAACCGCTCCCGGAAACGTAGTGCTAGTGGATTTAAGGCATTTGAATCTCCCAACTTCCCTCCTTTGGGAACAATTGGTGAGCACATAAATATTAACCCTAGCTTGATGTTGAAACGTGACCCCTCAAAACAATTACAAATTAACGATCAATTAGAGCAAAATGTCGCAGCCATTCTCCTGTTTCCTGGCATTCAGGAAAGCAGTGTTATGCATAATATTGTCAAAACAGAAGGACTGAAGGGACTTGTCCTGCTCGCGTATGGAACTGGCAATGTGCCAACTAGTAAGAAATTTCTTGGCGCTATTGATACGGCCAGAAAGAACAAGCAAGTTGTCCTAGATGTAACACAAAGCAATCAGGGATCTGTTGAACTAGGAGTATACGAAACAAGTGCCGTGTTACTTGAGAGGGGTGTGGTAAGCGGGTCTGACATTACACCAGAAGCTGCCCTTTGTAAGCTTATGGTCCTTTTAGGGAACGAAGACTATTCGATAGACGAGGTCATGGAGGAAGTCCAAACTGAAATGGCGGGTGAACAATCTAGAAGTGTTTACTCCTTTACATTTTCAGATGAACCGGCGAAATTAGATTTTAACGAGAAGAGGTGGCGAAAGCCTATCAAGGAAGTCGGATCAAAATGGCCAAGTGATCAAGTTGAAAAAGTTTTACTTCGTCTTTATGGAGCACACCTAGAGACTCCAAATCAGGCAGTTGGAATTAACCTGTCTTGTTTTATTGGAATTGGTTCAAAAGATGAATTGGATCCCGAATCTCGAAATTTCGCAGGGAAATTTAGTCGAGGGAGCGAGGATTTTTCCTCAATGGTCATTCTTGATATTACAGATTCCTTTAGGCGTTTAGTTTCTCACAATCAGGCTACCTCTTTCACCTTGGCTTTAGAAAATGACGAGGAAGGTTATTGTCTTGAATGGGAAAAAACTGAATTGTCTATTTTTACAAATAGCGGAGCGCATTGATGGATTCTCAAGCTCAGTCGCATGATGATTACAGACAAGAATCTGATGCTTTGGGCAAGGTTGATGTCCCAAGATGTGCTCTCTATGGGGTACATACAACACGTGCATTGAAAAATTTTCCGCTGGGTCGTGAGCGATCACTTGGAGATTTTCCTCTTCTTGTTAAGGGCCTGCTTATGGTAAAGGCTGCTGCTGTCTTAGCAAACTATAGATGTGGAATTGTAAACGAGAATATTTGTAACGGTGTTCGTAAGGCAGTTGGTCATCTTATTTCAGAATATGATCCTTTGCATTACCCCATTCACCACCTCCATGGTGGTGGTGGCACCTCGGCAAATATGAATGTCAACGAAGTGATAGCGAACCAGGTAGAGGAATTGCTCGGAGGTAAAAGAGGTGCTTACCGATTGGTTTCACCCTTAGAGATAGTGAATTTAAACCAATCCACCAATGATGTATTCCCCACTGCCTGTCATTTGGCTTTGATATGGGCGGGGGATAGCCTTCAAGAAAAGGTTGTTGAACTACTGAATGTTTTTAAAAATTTAGCGAATAACGCCCGAAACATCAAGCGAATGGCGAAGTCTTGTCTTCAAGATGCGTTAGAAATCTCTTATGGAGATCTCTTTGACGGTTATTGCGCTGTAATCGGCCGGTCAATTGAACGGATTCAAATTGCTGTTGATGGATTATTTTCCATTAATCTGGGTGGGACAATGGTTGGACGTCGTGAGGATGTTCCATTGAGCTATTTTGAACAAATTCTTCCAATCCTAAGAGAAGATACTGGTCTTATAAAGTTGAAGCGTCACGGTAATCTATTCGATGCAGCTCAAAATTTAGATGATATGGTTAATTTGTCCAATCAATTAGCGCTATTCTCAAGATCTTTAATTAAGATATGTAAAGATATTAGGCTATTGGCTTCTGGCCCTGAATTTGGATTTCGAGAGCTTTCGCTGAGCTTAGTGCAAGAAGGTTCTTCTTTCAAACCAGGAAAGAATAATCCAGTTGTCCCTGAGTTTATTATTCAATCTTGCTTTGCAATCCTTGGCAATGACACTGCATGTTCTGCATCTATTGAACACAGTGATCTTGATGTGAGTGTTTGGGAAAGTCTGGCAGTTTTCAAGACACTAAATTCCATGGAAATACTGGAAAGTGTCGTGTCAACTTTTCAGGACCGATGTTTAACTGGGATTCGTCTTACTCCTAGATATTAAGTTATACGTCATCTCAAGCTGAATTTAACAATACAACCATGACAAAGAATTTTGAGATAATTTCAGAAGAAATACGGAAGTTCGTCGACTGCCGTCTTTGTCTTCTTACGAATGACAATTTCTTCCATTCTGATCCAGGAATTTTATTTGGACATGATGGTTCATTTATTGGTTTAAACCTCCATGACGTAGGATTGAGTGATCGTCACTTAAATCTGCTGATAACTCGTAATTCTGATTTGTTTCGTTCATTAAAATATTTGGACCTCAGTAATAACACACTCGAATTTGTTTCAATTCTCACTCATTTAAAAAATCTAGTTAAATTAGATCTTGCCTCTAATAGAATTTTGGACATCGACTTCATTCTTGATTTTGTTAAATTGGAAAGTGCTAATTTACGTTGTAATTGCCTTAGTAGGATTCCAAAAAATATTTTTGGAACCAAATTAGATATCAAGATATACGATGATTGGAATGGAGGGCTGATTTTGGAAGGAAATCCGATACAAGATCCTCCCCTCGAAGAACTTGAAGCGCTGATCAACAAACAAAGAGCGGAACGATTTGAAAGGCTTTTGACTAATGGATATTATTCGCGCAACGAATGTCGGGTACAATTAATTGGTTCTGGAGGTGCAGGAAAGACTACACTGGCTAAGTCTTTGGCTGGACGAGAGCATTTGCCTAACGAACCTGCTACGCGTGGAATGGCTATCTGGGAGACCCCTCTTGACGACATTAGGGTGAAAATATGGGATTTTGGGGGACAGGAAGCCATGTTTTCGGTTCATCGCCTATTTATTGCAGGAGGGGAAATTTTTATTCTTGTACTCGATAGTCGTCATAATGAAAGCGCTGATGGTTGGCTGGAATTCGTTCTATCTTCCTCCCCGGATGCAAAATTCATTATCGTTATGAACAAAATCGATGAGAACAAAACATTTGACCTGGATCAAGGTTTTTTGAGACGCAATTATCCAGACAGAATTTTGGGGTTCTTTCGCTTAAGCGCTAACAGAAAAACAGAAAAAGCCTTTGTCGAATTCAAGGGTTGCCTTAAGGAAATATTATCAGACTCAGCTAAATCCAATCTTCCTGTAAAGTTTAAGGCGCTTATAAAAAAGTTTGAAGAAGATGATGTGCCATTTGTTCGTGAAGCCGAATTTCGAAAAAATTTCAACGAAATAGAAGTAAGTGATGCACATTTGGGATTAGTGCTAGAGCAATTGGTTCGTATGGGCATTGTGATTCAGACACAGCTTTCTGGGATGGGACGCGTGTTAATACGATCAAATTGGTTAGTTAAAAACATGTACCCTCTTCTTGAACCAGATCTTTCTGCTAGGGATGAGGTGAAAGATGGATTAATCTCTGAAAATGACTTGTTTTATATTTGGGAAGATAGCAGAGGGAAAAAAGAGCTTAATGAGTCAGGTATAGAAGATGAAAGGGAGCTCTTTTCTATATTGACAGAAATAATGGAACAGAACAATCTTTGTTATAAAACCAGCGACGGAATGTACTTTATTCCAAATTTCCTAAATGCTAACTCGCATAACATGCCGAATTATGATGGGTTAGAGACAGCGCATATACATTTTATTTTCAAATGCACTTTTCTTCCTAAATTGATGTTTCAAAGACTTCACGTTGAAATTACATGTCGTTATATAGTAATTGCGAGATGGCGGTCAGGTTTTATTGTAAGAGGATCTGAAAACGACATTGAAGGAGATTTTGAATGTTATGTTGTTGGGGATTTTTATAATAGAGAGATCAGTGTCATAGCATCTGGTGAACATCGTTCTGCTGGATTTAGAGATATGTATAAGTTAATTAAAGATAATCTGGTCGGCGTTAGAAAAGTGATTCATCAGGAGATCATAGTTTATACTGAACAAGATCCTCAAGGGCAAGGTCCAAAGAGTTATAACCTGCGTTTTCAAGATATAATTTTTCATCGTACCAATAAAAGGGACGATTATCTTTGCGGGGATTATAAAAAGATTTTTTCGGTTGATGCAGTGCTTAAGGGACTTCCCAAGGAGGTTTTTCATATTGGAAATAACACCGAAGAAAAATGGTGGAATGACTTTTTGAATATTTCTAAAAAACTTTATCCAAAAGGTATAGGTGAACGCAACATTTGGTCAAGATCTAGTGGTGACCTATCGTTTGTTAACATGAATGAGAGTGGGCAAACCCAATGGACATCGGCATTACATTCCCTTAAAATGGGCGGAGGTGGCCATCAAATGACACTGGAAAAGTTACTATCAAATATGACTCAAGATTTCCAGCAAAACATGGAACTGAAAGCTCTTGAACATAGAAGATAAGATAGATACTAAGAACTATGGGAATATTTAGTCTCAGGCCTTGATGAAAAATTAATTATTTTGCAATGCATTGATTTAACGAATAAATATAAGAACACGCAATTTATTTAACCAATAAATTATGTGCGGGTAAAATGTTTTTTCGAAAAATATAGTGGTGAGAAATTGGCAGTGGTTTCAATTAAAATTGTTCGCAAACTAACGAAGATATCAAAAATCGATTTATTTATATTCTAGATAGGGACAAATACATGAAGGAAATAGGCAAAGCAGTTATCCTAACAGCACTTCCTGTTGAATACAATGCTGTTCGTAGACATTTGAGTAGGATTCAGGAAGAGGTGCATAAAAAAGGGACTGTTTACGAAAGAGGAACTTTTCGGAGTTGTTCTAATAGTTGGGAAATTGGAATAGTTGAAATTGGTGCTGGGAATGAGGGGGCTGCGGCAGAAACGGAGCGTGCCATCTCATATTTTGAGCCAGATGTGGTGATCTTCGTTGGAATAGCTGGAGGATTAAAAGATGTTAAAATTGGTGACGTGGTCGTAGCGACAAAAATTTATGGATATGAATCAGGTGCTGCTAAAGAAACTTTGGAACCTCGTCCGAGTGTTGGAGAAACCTCTTTCAAATTTGAGCAAAGGGCAAGAGCGGAAGCGCGAAAAACCGACTGGTTAAGCCGACGAAAAGAAGGGCTTAATAATAATTCACCACGGGTTTTCGTTGGTCCGATCGCCGCAGGTGAGAAAGTCCTGAAATCAACGCTATCTGCCATAACGCAGTTTCTACGAACCAACTATGGAGACGCGCTAGCTGTAGAGATGGAAGGTCGAGGGTTTCTTAAAGCTGCACGCGCAAGTGCAATCGATGCTATAGTTGTGCGCGGCATCTCAGATCTTATTGATAAAAAAGAAGAAGCGGATTCCGCAGGTTTTCAAAAAATAGCTGCTGAAAATGCAGCTGCCTTTGTGATGGAAATGTTGGCAAATTTTCGATCGAGTAAGTCTATAAATAACTTTTCTTTTACTGAAGAAGAGTTTTGGAGAAGATTGACGGATTTGGCATCCAAAGCCTA
The DNA here is from genome assembly GCA_043798185.1 of Pseudomonadota bacterium. Classification (GTDB taxonomy): domain Bacteria; phylum Desulfobacterota; class Desulfobulbia; order Desulfobulbales; family Desulfocapsaceae; genus Desulforhopalus_A. The sequence continues at coordinate 21,599 of JAZDOW010000047.1, forward strand.
TCCAAAAGGCCCCGAAGAAATGTCAATTTGGGTGAGATCAGGAGGTGATTTGTCAATGTTAGACCTGCATTCTTCTGGAAAAGAAAAATGGTTTTTAGCTCTGGAAAAACTTCATCTTGGCGGTGGTGGAGCATGCATAAACACATCGACATTGATTAAAACTATGATTTCGGATTATCCAGATAACGAAGCGCTTAAGTTAATTGTTAACCATTTAGAGGAATACCTATGAAAGAGTCGAGGGAGTGGGGAAGCCGTATAGCACTCACATGTGATATGTCTCTTAGAAGTGGCGAAAGAAGTTGCAGCAAATCTTAAGACCATCTGCCAGGACTTACTTCCGCATACGAGCAGGGTTAAGTGTGTTACGGATTGCGAAGAAAATTTTTATAAAACACCTCCTGAGCAGCAACGAAATAACTCTGGCGAGGTATCGGTACGCCAGGCACTTTCTACGCATAGCCTTCGAGCAAAGGGTTACTTGTTTTGGTGATTTGGTAATCCCTTTTTGATCGTGTCACTACTCGAATGTTCTGATGGGACAACACCAAGGTAGGCCATCAGTTCCTTGGGATTTTGGAAGCGTAAGAAATCCTCGATTTCTGCCACGGTGTTATTGGCAATCCTAACCGAAACTAATCAGTAAAACTATTTCATTATCCACAATGTTGTAACTGCGAAAAGTAAAATAACAACTGTTGCTGTCATATTTATCATAGTCAATATACGCGCTTTCCTTACTATTGCATTTGCTTGGGCCAATCTGGAATCGACCTCTTTGCCAATGGCTTCCGCAGCTTTCTTTCCCCCTTCTGCAATTGCTTCTTTGCTGGCACTCAATGCAACATCAAGAATTCTCTCTGCGATTTTTTTGGCTGTGATCTCCCATTCATGAGCTGCAGACTCCAACTCTTCTTTGAATTCATGCAGGATTTGCTGCTGAGTTGCTGCAGTTTCCTTCATTAACCGTTCGTTGATCGTATGGAGAATCATGATCGGATCATCACGGCCAACGGCTACGCCATGTTTGATAGCGATTTCTTTTATGGTTTCCTCGATTTTTTCCATTACAACACCATTGCGTTATCGAGATTTCCAAAGAGTTGGGTCCGTATTGTTTTGAGTCGTTGGCGAGTCATTATCGTCAGGGACTCCATTGCCAAGGCTTCATCAAAGGTGAGGCGGGCTTGGAGCATGCCGCTGAAGTCCCGACCATATGTTTCTTCCTTGAGCTCCGGAATCTGAATGATGGCGGACACCCG
>JAZDOW010000295.1:0-3862 GCA_043798185.1 Pseudomonadota bacterium
TGCTGGTGCTGAAGATGTCGGCGGGATAGCCGGCCTGATGGGTGAACTTGCCGCCGATCCATTGGAACATCAGTTGCGGCAGGAGAGCTTTGCGGGCTTCAGCATCGGTTGCGGCGACGAACTCCTCGACCAGCTGCTTCAACTTACCGCTGCCGTCAAGGGCCATAGTCTCGCGCAGGCTGCGGACATTGCCGAAGCCCTGTGCGTCGGGCAGGGCTTTGATTTCCTCGGGGATAGGGATTGCCGTCACCGGGGTAGTCCTGGTCGGGTCGATAGTAAACCAGACATCGGTCATGGTATGGTTTGCGCCGCCGGTATCGACATAGCTGCCGACCAGGCGGTGGTCGTTGCCCTGGGCGTCTTTGCCGGAACTGGCGGTAATGGTGAGGTTCAAGCGGGCAACTCCCGTCTCGGCAAGGCCGATCAGTTCGCCGGCATCGCTTACTCCGTCGGCGTCCAGATCGCGCCAGACCTTTAGCTGCGAAAAAACGGCGTCGTTTGCATCGATCCGCCCGTCTTTGTTGTCGTCATAGTCGGCCAGGGCGGAAAAGCCGTTGGCCGCCTTGCCGCCGCTTACCAGAATGGTCTGGTCGCCAAACAGCTCGGTACCGCCGGTGATCAGGCCATCGCCATTTTTATCGAGGGCCAAGAGTCCATCATCGGCACCCACCCAGCCGACCGTCTCACGGAAGCCGTTATTATCGAGATCGAACTGGATGCCTTCGGCTACGGAGCGGGTCTCGACGCCATCGGCGTCAAGGTCAAGGATAAGGGGAGAATATGGGCCGAATGTCGTGTTCGGCAAGATGTCTTTGGCGCCTTCGGGGGTTGGGGGTGGGGGGAGCATTGGTTGATTCGGGTTGAAATCCTCAGGATAAAGAGGATTTGTATGAGGCACCACAGCATGCGGAGTTCCAAGTGGTTGATCTTTTGGATCATCCGGATTTTCGTCTTGATCATTTGGAATGGCATCGCCATCCCGGTCGGGGTCTTGAAGGTTTGGTATTCCATCGCCATCAATATCGTCCGGAGTTCTCGGATCGGCCGGATTTGGGTCTTGGCTATTTGGAATTCCGTCACCGTCAGTATCATCATCTTGATCATTTGGCACCTTGTCCCCATCCATATCAAGGTCTTTATCATTTGCAATACCATCGCCATCGATATCATTAATTGTCCGCGGATCATACGGATGCTCATCTTTTTCATTCTGAATTCCATCTTCATCAATATCGGGGTCTCTATCGTTGAAAAGGCCATCGCCATCCGTATCAAAATCCTTTCTATTCTCTACTCCATTTCCGTCCATGTCGTCCCAGGCACGGGGGTTCATCTTTGCCTGTTCGGTTAATTCCTTTATTTTTTTGGCTAATTCTTCGAGTTTATCAATGGTATTATTGGCAAAATCAATCTCTGAAAGCCATGCAGAAAGAGTTGCAGGATTGAATGCGATTGTCGATAAACCCCTCGCAACAATTGCTGCGACAGAAGGCGGAACACCTTTCCCTGCCAGGGCCGCACCAATAGCCCATTGCGTGCATTGTTGATTGAAAGGAATTGAATAGGTTGGATTTTGTTTCTGGTCTTTATATTTTAAGAAATTCGCATATTGATCAGTGGTCATTTCAATTGGACCACTTGTTGAGGTAGGTTTAATTGTTATGAATTCTGAACGAATTTCACCGGGACCTATTATCATATTGCCAACTGAGTCAGTTTTTGGATATAACCCCCAGGCTTCTGATGTTCCATCAGGCAGCTTTACTTTTACCCAGGTATGAATAATATGCGTTCCATCCAAGATTCCGGTTTGGATTTCAAAGGAATAATTGCTCATTATTTAGTTCTCCTTTCAATAAATAATTTAAAATATGGTTTGACTCCGGAAAAAAGCCTCATTTCCTCTTGCAGGGATTCGTGATACATCCATAATCCAAAGCTTATTTCCTTGTTATGCTTATCATATAAAGTCATCAAATACTGAAGCACATCATATTTTGCTTTGATTGGTATTTCATCGGCTTTAAAAAATTTGACTACATAGATTTCTGGGCTTGGTGATATCCAAAACCATGGTTGGTCTTTATTACGCTCTACCGGCATGCCATGCGATTGTAATATTGCAATAATATCATCTCCAATGCTAAAGGTAAGCTCAGCATAAGGTCCTTTTCCTGCATGGGCTTCTTGCCCCATGCCTTGAATTGTAAATGTCATAATAGCTAGAAAAAAAACATATTTTGCTAAGCCAGGCCTTTTAGTTTTCTCGGAGGGAAATACCGGGACACCGCCCGTATTTCCATTTCTTCGCGCGAAAAATAAGGGGACAGATCTATTTATACCTTTCTGCTTATGTCGCATAAATGTGGAGACATCATCTCCATTCATTCTCTGAACTGTCTTATAACAGCACTCTAACACGATTTTGTTCATTCTTAACTCCTTGCAGTATTGCGATATATTTTGAATGGCTGGAAGATCCCCCTCCAGGACGAACTCTTGAAAAATTCTTACTACAAAGGTTCATGACGAGCAACTGAAATACGATGTTTTTGACGAACAATTTGCCCGATTCAACTCATTTTTTCTGACATTTGCCTGTCATTGCAGGGGCTACAGGTGATTGTGAAAAATTTGCTCATTACGGTCAGAGGAAAAATAAATATTGCGGTTTATCTTTGCTCCGGCCCCAATAAGCTCTGAAACGACATAATTGCCGCCCCCACCCAGCAACAGGGCGCTGGTATTATCCCCCAAGAGCGAATCATCGCCGACCCCACCTTCGATGATGTCGGCCAGTTCCGATCCGCGAATGACATCATTTGCATCGCCGCCCTGAAAGTGCATGGTCTTCAGGGCACCCAGCTCCTCCCAGGAGAGGGCGGTGCCATCGGCGAAAGCGAACCCAAGCTGCCTGCCGACCGAGGAACCATAAAACCAGTTGATCAGGTTCACCTGATCGCCACCCGCGCCGACCTTGATTACCAGATCGTAAATCTCTTTGGAAAGGGTCAAATCCGCAACCGCGATGCCCTCGCCAAAAGCCAGGGTGTCAAAGCCGGCCGCATCTTCAAGGATGATGCTATCCTGTCCGTCACCTAAGCCGAAACGGAAGACGTCATCACCGGTGCCGCCGTACAACACATCTGCACCGGCACCGCCGACGAGAATATCAGACCCCTCTTTGCCGCGAAGTGTATCAACCCCGCCCATGCCGGCGATATAGTCGGCCCCGCTCGTCCCGGAGAGGGAGTTATTGCCTGCGCCACCGATAATATCGTTGCGGGCAATTCCGACATCAAGACGGGCCGTGGCAGGGGTTGCCGTGCTGCCGTCGCTCACCTGGTAGCTGAAGACGGCGTCGCCCTGAAAGTCAGGCTCCGGGGTATAGGTCCAGGTGCCGTCGGGGTTGGCGACCACGGTGCCGCTAGCGGCGACAAGGTTTATGGCGGTCAGCGGATCGCCGTCGATATCAAAGGCTGTTGCCAAAAGTTGCGTTGCGGTGATTATGCGAGAGGCGCCCGCGATCATACTGCCGAGACTGGCCTCTTCCTGTATCTGCGGGGCGTCGTTTATCGGAGTGATGTTGAGGTTTGCGATGCCGACAACACTGCTAAAGCCGTCGGTGACGGTATAGCCGAAGGTCACGGTCCCATTGAACTGCGGGGTAGGCGCATAGCTCCAGGTGCCGTCGCCGTTGTCGGTGACGGTTCCGGAACTCGCAGTCAGGCCGATAACGTTCAGGGTGTCGCCGTTGCTATCGGTGACGCCGGTCAACAGGGCCGCTTCGGTAATGATCAGGCTGCCGTCTTCACAGGTCTCGCCTAAAGAGAGCGTGCCGGAGATTACCGGCGTGGTGTTG
>JAZDOW010000058.1:0-70165 GCA_043798185.1 Pseudomonadota bacterium
TTATGAAAAAGACATTATTAGTGAGCGCACTGGGATTGGTTATGGCCATGAGTATTTCCACCGGTTGGGCAGCTTCGACAATTGATGGTAAAGTCACCAATGACAGTAAAGTTGAGCAGGCGGCCAATATAGCCATCGGCGAAGACAATAAGGCTGCCATGGGATCTGTCAGCATTAAAGATTCAACGGTGGGCAAGACCGGTACGGTAACCAATAAGTCAACCGTAAAACAGGCTGCCAATATTGCCATCGGTAAAGGCAATACCGCTAACATGGGTTCGGTCAGTTTGAAAAACGCCAAGGTTGACGGCAAATTGACCAATGACTCCAAGGTTGAGCAGGCCGCTAATATTGCCATCGGCGAGAACAACAAAGCCAATATGGGCTCGGTGAATATGGAGGGAGGCTCGATCGGCAAGACCGGTGTGGTCACCAATAAATCAGACGTGAAACAGGCCGCCAACATCGCCATCGGCAAAGGCAACGAAGCCAATATGGGCTCAATCAACATGAAGAATGCCAAGGTTGACGGCAAGTTGACCAATACCTCCACCGTCAAGCAGGCCGCTAATATTGCCATTGGCGAGAACAACAAAGCCAATATGGGCTCGGTGAATATGGATGGCGGTTCGATCGGCAAGACCGGTGTGGTCACCAATAAATCAACCGTTGAACAGGCCGCCAACATTGCCATCGGTAAGGGCAATGAGGCCAATATGGGCTCAATCAACATGAAAAACGCCACGGTTGACGGCAAGCTGACCAACACCTCCACCGTTAAGCAGGCTGCTAATATTGCCATTGGTGAGAACAACAAAGCCAATATGGGCTCGGTGAATATGGATGGCGGTTCGATCGGCAAGACCGGTTCCGTCACCAACAAATCAACCGTTGAACAGGCCGCCAACATCGCCATTGGTAAGGGCAATGAGGCCAATATGGGCTCAATTAATATGAAGAACGCCAAAGTTGACGGCAAGGTTACTAATACCTCCACCGTAAAGCAGGCTGCAAACATCGCCATCGGCGAGAACAATACTGCCAATATGGGCTCGGTTAATCTGAAAAACAGCACCGTTGGCAAGACCGGTTCTATCACCAATAAATCCGATGTGAAACAAGCTGCAAATATTGCCATTGGTAAAGGCAATGAAGCAAGCATGGGCTCGGTTACTGTCGAATAGCAAGAAAGCGGGTAGTTGACAATCAAGGACCTTTCTCGTAATAATAAGTAATTCATGAAGGAGGAAGGTTCTTGGTGGAATCGATGATGTATATGCAGTTTCCCAGACATCGAGGCATCGTCAAAGTAAGCGAGAGATACCCTATGAAAACAATACCTGTAGTTGTCCTGATGGTCTTTTTCTCTTTTATTGCCGTGAGCGGGTTGGACATGGCCCGGGGCTCGGACTTGGATGACGGCATCTCCAAATTTACTGATGATGGTATAGAAAAAGACGATGAATTGGGGAAACCTGACATAAATATCAAATTTATTGTCATGAATGCCAAAAGCAAAGCAATGGTCAAAAAAGGCGATAAGGACAAGGTCGGCAGCAACGACGGCAGCGCAAACATGAACAGTGTGGTCTTGGGTGCTGGAAGCAATGTCAAGGGTGACATTTATATTATCGATCAAAGTAAAGGCCCCAAAACGAATGTTTCCGATTAGTAGCTTCACGAAATTCGTTGACAAAAAACAACAAACGAATTTCTTGGGTTTTAACGGCCATGCATATTTTGTTTAACGCCCTTCTTCAACACATTGGATAACGAGATATGAGACTCAACAAAGCTGTAATTGTCTATCAATTGGATTGTGTTACGAAAGCCAAGAGCGGTATGAGTGTTTTAATGTTGAGCTTGGCTCTTGTTGTGCTGTCATCTTGCGCTGACATGAATCCCCAGAATGTCAATGTCGAGCTGGAAAAGAGTGCCCCGGTGGCGAAGGTCACCAATTACACCCAAGCTCTCCAGGATCTTGGTTTGATGTCACAGATCTACGATACCGGACTGATGAAGGTGCAGAGTCAGGATATCGCCGACGAGACAGGAACTTCAGTGACCAGTGGGGGCGAGATTCAGCGAAATATTACTGAAATCATGAAAAGCACCCTCAACTCCATTGGCGGCAATGTGCGGTTCATTGAGTACAATCCGTCCTATATTCAGAATCAGATGGTTTCCGGATATAGTAGTTTTGATAACAAGGCGATTCCCGATGTCGTTATAACCGGTGGCATAACCGAGTTTGATCGAGGGCTTGAGACCCGGGGTGAAGGCACCAATGTGGACGCCGAGGCCGAGTTTGGCGGGGCACCGAAATGGTTTCCTTCCGAAACCGCCGGGGTGAGCTATGGCGATACCTCGAAATCAGGCAAGGCCCGGATCACCTTGGATTTCAATCTTAAGGATTTTCAAACGTTGGCCGGTATTCCAAGAATGTCGACCACCAACAGCATGGATGTTTACAAAGGTCTGCGGGAAGAAGAGTTCGGCCTTACCCTGTTTGGACCAACCTTCGGTTTAAAAGGTTCCATTAAAAAGGTTCAGGGACGACATGAGGCCGTGCGGGTTCTTGTGCAGGTGAGCATGATTCAAATGATCGGCAAATATCTGGCGTTACCCTACTGGCGGCTCCTGGGTGACGATGCTATTCCCGACAAAACTGTGCTTGATTCGATATCGGAGACCTATCACCGGATGGGGCGTGAGGACCGGGTGGGTGCCGTGCAGCAATGGCTGTCCTTGCATGGCTACGATGTGCCTATTAATAATCGAATGGACGGCAAGACCGTGGCTGCCCTGCAAAAGTTCGATGCAGCCCTTGGATCCGCCGATCCGAACGGTATAAGTGAAGCACTGTTTACTAAACTCTATCTCTCCATCCCCATTACCCGTGAGGCTTATGGCAACAGGCAGAAGCTGAACCAATATTTCGCCAGGATGCAGAAGGCCGCACAGGAGCCTGCCCAGCCAAGAGCCACCGCACGGACTGAAAAGAAGGCGCCAGCTGAGCAAGCACCTCCTGCCGTCCAGGAAGCAAGTCCGCCACAGCAATCCCAGGCGGTAGCACAGGCTCAAGCAGCACCGGAACCTGCCCGCAAAAAAGCAGCGTCTGCAGCGGCCCCTGCAGCACCAGTAGCTGCTGCAGCAGCCCCTGCACCCAGCCCTAGCCCCGCAGCCGTCTCACCGCCTGCGACCGCTGCTGCGGCGGCAGCTGCCAAGCCTAAGAAGTTTGGTCGCCAACTTACCGCCGATGACTGGTGATAAAACTCTGCAGCGTTGCAATTGAGTCGTCGTTTAACAACGGATTTTAAAGGAGTAACCAACCATGTTATCTAAGAAAAAAATAATCCCGGCGATGATGGTTATGGCGTTGTTGGTGACAGCTGCCGCCTGGGGGGGCAACAAGAAGATCATGTCAACCCGTGCCGCCAGGGTGCTTGCCGAACGCGCCATTGTTGAGTCGGTCTACGGTCTGAAGATCAGGTCAAGCGAAGAAGTCGTTGATATGATTGCTGCCAGTTTTACCGGAAAGACGGAATCGAAGACCTCTGCCGACATTCAAGGCATTAAAATTGACGAAGTAGTCTACGATGCCGAAAAAGACATTGCCCAGGCTACCGCATCCATCAGTTTGGATCAAATCACCAATATTGACGGCCAGGTTCTTAATCTTAAAGGGAAAACCTTTAAGAGGGTTGCCTTTTCCACCTCAACCCCGGCAAATGCCGGTCCGATCAAGGCGTTACGGGCAGCTGAATTGGACGGCTATAAGAATTTGGTGAAGACGGTCGTGGGTTTCACCCTTGAGAGCCAGACAACCGTTGAGAATTATATGCTGAGTTCGGATGTGGTGAAGGTCAAGGTTATGGCGACGACCTATCTTGCCGATTTAGTTGATTATGGCTGGGACCAGGAAGGGAATGCCTTTGTTAAGTTTAAAGTGAATGTCAAGGATATTGAAGATTTGATTGGCGCGAAAATCCCCGGGGCAGGCGAATTCGTCGAGGTTGAAGGCCATGGGGCCTCCCTTGATGATTTTTCCGATGCCCAAAAACAGGTTTCGACTGCCGACGGCAAGCCGGCAGAAGCGCCGAAAAAACAAATGTAATCCTTTTCTCATTGCTTTACCATCAGGGTAAGCTGGGAAACCTGGATTCCCAGCTTATTGACTCCTCTCCTGCTCGTCAACGTCATTATGGATACTACTAAAAAGGTACTCCGGGAAAGATTTCTCTATTTTACCCTGGGGGTTGTAAGTCTGGCTGTTGTCAGTTTCTTGCTGGGAGCGGCATCTGATTACCAGCACAATAATAATTCTACTTTAAACTTTGGGCGATATGCCATTTCCTCTTGGGCTACACAACTTGACAGCAAGAGCGGGGTTGTGGGAGCCTTTGTATTAGACACTGTTTCCGGAGAAACACGGACAGTCTATTACCGCACCTATGGCGATGTCCCAAAAAACGAGGCGTCTAAAAATGATCTCAAAAAACCATTTAATGCTATTCAGTAAGAAGATATTCCTTATATTTTTGTGAACTCCACACTTATTGAGGAGATATTTTTAACGTCCCCTACTTGGGCGGTTAATTCAAAGTCAACCGCTGTGCCGTGGGCAAATGCCTCACCATCATTTATCTCTGCCTCATAGGAGAGGAGCTTCTTGCCTTCACGGGATAAAAGGTGAACAGTGGCATACCCCTTTATCATTGCTCTGGAGACATTTTTAATTTTTGCTGTAACGGTGAGTATCCCGCTGTCGGAGTGAACTTCGACAGCGAGATCTTCGACGATGATCAATGGCTGTTCAAAGGTTGAAGCGGGAACATTCCCGGAAGGTTGAGCTGAAGCGGAATCTTTTGGCGTGTTGCTTTGTTTAGCCTGAACGGGAAGAACGGATAAAACCGCCACTGCCAGGAGAATTGTTAAAACTCCACCGAGATTTGCTTTCATATTTACCGTACTCCACGAAAAAGATGAAAAGAAAGTTGCTATCGCTTTCTAAGCCGTTATCAATAAATATTTTCAGAGTTGCAGTATTGCAGTCTGGTTTATTGCCAACTAACACCCCACAAGAGGGCGTTAGTACTTTAGAAATTCATTCTTAAAAGACAAGGAATGATCTTCTAACATACTAATGTTCTATCCCTTTTTGGTCAAGAACTCAACGACCGATGGTCGGCCGACATTTCCCCAGACTGGTTTCACACCCCCGAAACATACGATTTTGTCAGGCTATTCTATGAAAGTTTTTCTTTAAACTTACTGAAATCTGTTTTTCTTTAAAAAAGGAGAGCCGTTCTCGAATAGTTCTAGCCTAACCTTTCATTATTAATTTCGCAATTATTTTTATGCCGATAGCCATCACTGTCAAGAGTCCAGACACTAGCAACATTTTTACTGAAAATTCAAATTGTTAAACTGTATTTTTCAGCGTCCAGACTCTGCGCCAAACATCTCCCATGCCTGCACTTCGATGGATGCCCCCTCGTCATCTGACGAGATTTTTTTTCTTAAAAATCTCTTGTAATTACAAAGTTCTTTGGCTATCATTTTCACTTTTATAACTGGCAAGAGATTTATCGTGATGATTCAAACACCGGTGGTTCACTGCTCTGGCCGCGGTGAACAGGATAAATGCCGTAACGAAATTCATTTATAACAAACCAAGAAACGAATTTTAAGGTATCACCAGCCCCCCACCCAAGGGGCTATTAATGCCTTTCGCAAATTATTTTCTTGTTTTTTGAACGAAAACAATTTGTAACGCACTAATTTTTTCCACCTATCGAATTGACTTTTTTCAGTATTACACAAGATACTCAAGAAGACAAATTTCAGATGATTTTTTTTGCATATGGCTTTTATAGCAACAACCATTTTGGCCTGAGTCTTTACGCAAAATTGGGCCGAAACTAGAATGAAACAATAAAATTGATATTTTTTGCCAATGTTACCGCCGCTTTTTGCAGCGGAAAAATCTTTTCAATGGATGATTCGTCGCTCTCTCCCTTGAGAAACATGCAAACCCCGATAAATGGGATAAATACCTTAGAAATTCATTCTTAAGAAACAAGAAACGAATTTCTAAGGTACTCATGATCCTGCCCATGGATCCACTATAAGCCAAGCTTTTTTCGGAGACCTTCCCCCAATGGCATCACTGGATAAAGTTTTTAAAGTAGCTGTCGAGTTGAACGCCTCGGATGTGCATATTACTCCAGGCGAGCCCTTTATGGTTCGAAGAACAGGCAAACTCATTCGCCTAAAAAGCCAAAATCTCACCCCGGAACTCACTGTCCAACTGATTTCCGAACTGCTCACACCAGTTCAACGTGAGATTCTGACCCGCGAACAACAGCTCGATTTCGCTTATGAAATAAAAGAACTGGGGCGTTTCAGGGGCAGTGCAATGCTTCATAACAGAGGCATGAGCGGCGTGTTTCGAGTTATTCCTCCGGAGATACCAACACTTACCCGGCTGGGTTTTCCGGATGTAATCCACTCGATTCTCGATAACCACCAGGGTATCATTCTGGTCACTGGAGCAACCGGTCATGGCAAAACCACAACTCTTGCCGCCATGGTCGATTACATCAACGCAAAACGTGCCCATCATATCCTCACGGTTGAAGACCCAATAGAATTCATTCATCCGTACAAAAAGGGAGTTGTCAACCAGAGAGAACTTGGTAAAAGCACGCATTCTTACCAAAACGCCCTGAGAAGCGCACTCAGACAGGACCCGGATGTCATTGTTATTGGCGAATTGAGGGATCTAGACACCATTTCTCTGGCGATTTCCGCCTCTGAGACGGGACATCTGGTCATTGGAACCCTCTCGACTTCAAGTGCTGCCAAGACCGTCGACAGAATCATCAATTCCTATCCTGCCGGTTCACAAAACCAGATAAGAACCACGATCAGCGAAGCTCTGAAAGCCGTTATTACACAGCGCCTCATCCCAAGTACAGATGGAAAGACCATGCATTTAGCCCTGGAAATACTGATTGGCAATCTCTCAGTAGCCAATCTTATTCGCGATAGTAAAACATATCAAATTCAATCGACAATGCAGATGGGGAAAAAGCTCGGTATGCGACTTATGGATGAGTCGATAGTAGAGATGCTTGCGGCAGGAAAAATTTCCCTTGAGGAGGCCGCTGCCAATATTGACAACCTGGCTCTTTTAAAGCGTTTTTCACCCTCTTTCGCTAAAATGCCGGTTGAGTAATCACTTGTTGTGCACTCTCCCTTTAGCTCCTCTTAAACTTATCACGAGTGAAATTCATGGCTCATATTGACTATTATTTCAGAGAGATGAAAGAAAATGGTGCAAGTGATTTGCACATGGTCATTGGTTTTCCACCACTCCTGCGTTTGCGAGGCGAGCTTGTCCCTCTGAGCGCTCCGGTACTTACACCTGAGTCCAACAAACAAATTCTCTTTGAAATTCTCGATGCAACACAGCAGGAACTCATTGTAAAGAACAAAGATCTTGACAAAGCCTATGAGCTTGAGGGCGTTGGACGATTTCGTTGCAACTTTATGTACCAGCATCATGGCATCGGCGCGGTATTTCGACTCATTCCAACCAAAATTCTCACCCTCGACCAGCTTGGCATGCCGAAGGTTGTGCAGGAAATTGCCCATTATCAACGGGGCCTGGTACTGGTAACCGGACCGACCGGGAGCGGCAAGTCCACCACCATGGCTGCAATTATCGATACAATTAACGATAACTATGCAAAACATATCATAACGATTGAAGACCCCCTTGAGTTTGTTCACCCCAACAAGAAATGCATTTTTTCCCAGCGGGAATTGGGTACTCATACCGGAAGTTTCGCCCAGGCCCTCAAGGTGGCGAGCCGGGAAGACCCTGATGTCATCCTGGTCGGTGAAATGCGTGACCTGGAGACAATCTCCTTGGCCTTGACCTGTGCGGAGCTGGGTATTCTTGTCTTCGGAACTTTGCATACCAACAGTGCCGGCAAGACCATTGATAGAATCATCAATTCCTTCCCCGCAGAACAACAGGCCCAGACTCGCACCATGCTCTCAGAGGCGCTGAAGGCAGTTGTTGCCCAGCAGCTTTTAAAAACAAAAGACGGTAAAGACCGGTGTGCCGCAATAGAAGTGCTCATTGGCTCCTCGGCCCTTGCCAGCATTATCAGAGATGGAAAAATCTCCCAGGTAGAATCCCTCATCCAGACAGGAAGATCGCAGGGTATGCAAACCATGGATTACCACCTTCAGTTGTTGATAAACAAAGGAAAAATAAGCCGAGAAGCGGCCCGGGAAAAAGCCATTGATAAAAGTCTTTTCACTAATTCCGACGAGGAATAGACGTAACAACCAAACAATGCAGTAAAAATGCATTGTTTGGTTCTTGTGAATGAATTCATGAAGATTCGACCGTAAAAGCCATTTTCATTGAGCTGCCGCACCGGCACTCATCAACTCCGGAATTTTCTCTTCTGCGCCATGGAAACCCATGGTCATAACGATCTGCCGTTCCTCGAAATGATAACCAAAGTTCCTTGTGTAATTGATCTGTGTCGCCACTTCTCCGGTCTGCAAATAGTCACGGAAAGATTTAATGTTGTCGGTAAACCAGTTCCATGCCTTCTCGTTTTTCCGGGGCTCATCCTTGCCTATGCGAATCATATCGTCCGGTAATAATTCGACATCGGTGCCGAGAAAGGTAATCCGAGAAGGTGAAATGCCGATATCTTCCTGCCCTGGAAAATCAGGATGGAGGATATCTATCCACTGCATATCCCGAATCTTTCCATCAGGGCCAGGTTGAACGATTCTCAGACGTCCTCCGGAAAGAGGTGTCTCTTCAATAAGTTGCATGCGAGACATCTTTTTTTGCTCATTTATCTGGTAGATCAGTGCACTACCTTCGGCATCACGGAGTGACCCACCGAAGAGCTTGAGGAGAAACGAAAAATGCAACTGCAAAGAACCCTCCTTGACCAAAAATTGCACAGACTTGCTAGCCGTGTCCAGCTCGAATGGATCGCCGGCCTCATGGTTCGATACCGGCCTGTATTCTGCAATGGCCAACACCAGTTTTCTGGAGATTTTCAGCGAAGCCTGGTGCAGGGTGTGGGGAATGGCCACTTGCTGTTCTTTTGCGAAGATAAAAACCACCTGTAAATTTCGAACCTCGATAGCTTGACAACCATCAAGAGGAAAGAGGGTTGTGACTTTTTCATTCAGGAACCGTAGAGTTTCCCGGTTAAGACGAAACGAAGTATTCCTATCTTCTCTATAGAGAAGATAGAGCAGCTGGAAAAGTTCATCGCCGGAGATAAAACTCCGTCCTGCCAGAATTTCTTCCACTTTCTGCAGGGAGAGCTCTACCGGTTCCTGGTCACCTGCTTGTATTGCTGCGGACAGATGACCAGACTGGAAGAGGGAAAAAATGATCTGCAGCAGTACAATGACGAGGAAAAGCAATGCGTTATTTGCAATTCTTGATCGGTTAAAAATCATGATTCTCATATGTCCTCTTCAGTGTCGGTGCCATCAAATTCCAAAAGATCACCGGGCTGACAGTCCAAGGCCCTGCAGATAGCGGCAAGGGTGGAAAATCGAATAGCTTTTGCCCGACCGGCCCGCAAAACCGAAAGATTCTGCTCAGTGATACCGATTGCCTCGGCGAGTTGTTTGGATTTCCATTTCCTCTTGGCAAGCATGACATCGAGATTAATTATGATCGGCATGGTTAGACCGTCAGTTGAATTTCATCCTGAATCTTTCGACCCTCGTCAATAACCATGCCGATCAGCATAATGATTACGGCAATTATCAGGAGTTTTAGATGGTCGCTACTGAACCCCACCGACAGCACACGTTCGCCGGGAGGGTTGTTGATGGTTCTGGCTATTTCCAGCACGGATTTATTAAATACATCGGCAAGGACGCTCCAGAATGCCAGTTTACCGAGGGAGCGAAACAGGCCTACGTTTTCCGCCTGGAAATAGATGCCAAGTTCATAGAGGAAAAAGAGCCGTTTCAAGCTGATCAAGGCAAAAACCAGGATAACCGTCGCCGGAAGATTCCCCGCAAGGGCAATGAGACGACTGTTCAAAGGCAACCAAGGGATGGTTTTACCGGGAAAGATATTTTCATGCATCACTTGCGGCATGTCGTTATACCAAAGCCAGCAGACGACAGGGACAAATGGCAGAACATAGATGCCGAGTTGAAAAAGAAGACGCAAACGCCGACTTATCTTCCGGATTCGTTGTTCATTCTCGATGGTTTTCATGTTTTCCCCCTCATGGTTGAAATACAATCAATATTGCCCTTAAACGACTATTAGTTATCGTTTATCAGTATTTTTTATCGACAGTATAACAACTCCAGGAAAAATGCAAGGGGGAAAATCGAGAAAATTGTCAGAGACACGGGGAAACAGATTAAGGCAGCAGGACTTTTCCAACCGCCGTACAACCTATGACGCCAATCCGGTATCCTTTGTTGGTCTCCCCCCGACCCGTCCATTGACGATGATCAGTCCAAGCGTCACCAGAATAATCGAAGTGATGAGATGGGCAGTCACCGGTTCACCAAGCATAACCACACCCAGAAAAACCCCGGAAACCGGCATGATAAAGACAAAGGAATGAAGAGTGGTGGCCCCGTATTTGGACATCAGGGTATTCCAGGCAACAAAGCCGAAGGAGGCGGTGACCAGGGCCTGGTACAGCAAGGCTTTAACGACCGGGGCGTCAAAAGACCTCACCATCTCGCCATCAAAGAAATAGCCGCAGAGAAGAAACACCGGTACCGTCATCGTCATCGGATAGAGGGAGATCTGCAGCGGATGAAATCCGGCAATGATCTTTTTTACATAGACGGCATTGCATGCCCACACCAAGACCGCCAGCAGAATCAATAAATCGCCCTGAAAAGCATCACCGGTCATAATGAGGCTATCAAAAAACAGCATGGTCACGCCGACGAAACCAAGAACCAGTCCAGCGACCTTCTGCAGGCGGATACGCTCACCGGGGATAAAATAGTGGGCGAGAATCATCACCACGAACGGCAGCACATTGGAAATGAGTGTGCCGTGCGAGGCGGTGGTCATGCTCTGGCCGAAGTTAAAAAGAGCGAGTTGGCAAAAGAAGATCACCACGAGCGGCGCAAGCTGCCGGGCCTGCCGTCGACTCAGGGCCAAGGGTTTTCCGGTACAGACGGCCCAGAGAGAAACGGCAACGGCGGCGATGCCGAAGCGCAGGCCGGCTGTGGTAAAGACCCCCAGCCCGGTCAGGCTTATCTTTACCGCAACCGTGTTGGCACCAAAGAGAATGCATAAAAACATGGTGAATAAAGATGCACCAAGGGGAAGCCCGCCGTCAGTTGCCGCCGGAGCCAAAGCATTGCTGTCTGTTTTCAAGAAATCGCCTTTTTATTGACAATGGCTTAGAGGACCATCTCCTCACCATAACCCATAACCACCGCCTTCTTACCAATCGCTTCCACCTGCTTTTTAAATTCCGCCGGATCGACCTCAATCACCGGGAAGGTATTGTAATGCATGGGAATGGCTATGCCGGGGGCGGCAAGCTCAATGGCCTTTACCGCATCACGAATGCCCATGGTAAAATTGTCGCCGATCGGCAGCAACATATAATCAAGCGGGGTCATTTCGCCAATGAGTTTCATGTCGTAAAAAAGACCGGTATCGCCGGTATGATAGAGCGATTTACCATCAATGGTCAGCACCACGCCTGCCGGCTCACCGCCATAGGTATTATCCGGAGTCATCGAGCCATGATGGGCGATGGTGAATTTCACCCGGCCGAAAGGGAAGTCGTGGCTCCCGCCGATATGCATGTTATGGGCGCGAAAACCCTTGCCGATGCAATAGTTGGCGAGTTCGTTGACGCAGATGAACAGGGGATTGGTACGCTCGGCGATCTTGAAGGCATCCCCGACATGATCGCCGTGGGCATGGGTCAGGACGATGAAATCGGCATGTACATCAGCCGAGCCGACCGGTGCGGTCGGGTTACCATCCAGGAACGGATCGATGAGAATAACCTGACCGGCATCGGTGGTAATCTGAAAAGAGGAATGGGAAAAATATCTGAGTTTCATCTCTGCTCTGCCTCCGGGGTTGTAAAAGGATTGAGGTGCTGTTCTGACCGGTCAACGGGGAACAAGAACTCCCCGCTGCGGGCCGTAGGGTGATTGGCACAAACATGGTGTCCCAGGTGGTCCTTCCTGGTCAAGGGTACACCACAACAGTTCAGTTTGACAGATATTTGTTGACTCCTTCAGCCGCCCGTGGGTATTCGGTCGCTTCGGTTGAACTGTCTCAACCTCCTCTTCCTTCACCACCGGCCTGCCCTGCACCTCGCCGCAGATTTGGTCGATTTTATATTGGCTCATCCCCGTTTTCCGCAATTTCTCTTTATCCCGGTCCGTACATTCACCGTAGGCACTGGCGACGGAGAACAAAGCAAGAAAAACACATCCCAGTAAGAGAGTATTTTGCATGGTGATACTCCTCTTGCCCTGCCGGGCAACCAGAGAAAATGGAAGATGGAGGAACAGAAACCTTGACTGAAAAGCGATGACTGAAAGGATATCCCCATGATACCCTGAATAAGGCAATGCCTTCAAAAGAAATCACACCTTCATGGTAACTCTCATAGGGAAAGTCGACAAAACGAGGTTTCCATTGCCACCCGGTGGAGCTGCAGCCATCGCATAACACCCGGCCACCCCATCAATCTGCTGTCTCGGTAAAACATTTTCTTCGCCGTCAAGGCAACAGAAGTGTATTCCCCCTTGTCGAGTACTGGTTTTTTGTTCATACTTAAAAGATAGTATCTTCGGCAAAGGGTGATAAGATTATGATGAAGAAGATTTCAATGTCGGCACAAACCATTGCGCTGATATGTATATTTACGTTTTGGCTGGGACGGCTGCTCATCGGCTGCGACAAAGGAAGTGAAATCCCGCAAACACGGTTACAACTTGGCGATTCAGCACCGGATTTTGCCGCCAAGGATCTTGACGGCAATGTCACGGTTCTGTCAAACCTGCAGAAAGGTCCGGTAATCCTTCGTTTCTTCGAGACCAATTGTCGGTTTTGCAAAGCCGATACTCCGGTTTTCAACGCATTTTTACAAAAATATCAGGACAAGGGATTGACGGTCCTCTACATCGGCAGTTTCTATGAAAATGACTCCTCGTTACGGGCTTTCTCCGGGGAATTGGCTACGGCCTTTCCAGTCATAGCTGATAATTCGGCAAAATTAGCCGATTTGTATGGCATCCGTGCTTATCCGCAAACGCTCTTCCTCAGCCCCGACCACAAGATCCTCGCCGCTATTCTCGGGGGGGTTGGTGAGGCGGAAATGACAGAAATTCTCGGAAAATATCTTTAGTGCTTGTCGGGGATAAAACTGGTCTTCCCCTGAAACTGCAAAAGGAGAAAAGATGTTGCGATTAATTCTTGCCCTTTGCTTGGTCTTCTTCAGCCTTAATCAGCAGGCCGCAGCCGAAGGCATCTCCTCTCAGTTTTTTCCGGTCACCGGAGAGACACGCTGCCCGGTCTGCGGTATGTTTGTCGGCAAATACCAGCAATGGCTGACCCAAATACGAATGTCGGATGGTTCCACTGCCGCCTTCGACGGAGTCAAGGACATGGCTGCTTATTATTTTTCGCCCCAGGACTTTGGCGCCGCCAAGGGCGCGGTGGTTAAAGACATCGCCGTTCAAGATTACTATAGCCAGGCCTGGACGGATGGCCGCCGGGCCTTCTATGTCCTTGGCAGCGATATCTACGGGCCGATGGGCCATGAACTCATCCCCTTTTCCAACCGAGAGGGCGCGGAGAATTTCCAAAAAGACCATGGTAGCTCCAAAATTCTCAGTTTTGTTGAAATCACCGAGGAACTCATCGAAGCTCTCAGAAAAGGCCTGAAGATGAAAGGCCACACCATGCCGGGAATGCGATGAGCCGCCTACGCCCGGCAACGGGCATCCTGCTTCTCCTCGGTGCTCTGCTCTTTCTCGGCTGCCTGATGCTCGCTGATATTGCCGAGCGCAGGAGCGTACAAACCGTGCGGTTAAGGAGTGTGCAAAGGGTGGTTGCCGACCTTGCCCTCTCCGATCTGACTCTGACCACCGAGGCACGGTATACCCGCCATCCCACGGTCAGCGATGCGGTTGTGGTCACTATGGACCACCCCGGTGGACTCGACCATTTCCCGTCGACGCTGTTTTTTACCTCGGTGCGATAAAGCATGGAAACTTCTGTTTTCGGCCGTCAGCTCAATATCCTTGACTACGCCCTAGCCTCCCTTCGCCGAAAACTCCTGAAAAACATTGTTGTCTTTACAGTTTTCACCCTCGTCATTTTTCTCTTTTCTTCCTTTCAACTAACCAGCAGGGCGCTAACTGAAATTGCCCGGCAATCACTCGCCACAGCGCCGGACATAACAGTGCAGCAGATGTCGGCCGGCAGGCAAAGCAGTATTCCTCTTGCGGCAAAGGAACAGCTCCAGGGAATATTCGGCATCCGAAGGATTGATACCCGTATCTGGGGATACTATTTTGATGAAAAGAACGGGGCCAATTACACCGTAATCGGCCTATCCGCCGTGCCGGAGAGTGCACCGGGAGGTAAAAAAACATGGCCTGGAATCTCCGAAGGCCGACTGCCCGCCCTGAGTGAAAGTGGAAAAGCAGTGATCAGTGGTGAGGTGCGACGCCAATTAGGGCTGGGCGAACGGAAGTTTTTCTCTCTCTTCAGACCCGATCTGAGTCTCTCCTCCTTTGAAACGATCGGCACCTTTGCCGACGACTCAGACCTAGTGACCGCCGACCTGATTCTTATATCCTTAGACGATGCCCGCAAGCTCTTTGCCATCCCGGACGGGCTGGTGACCGATCTCCTGGTACAGGTTGGCAATCCGCTGGAGATTGAAACCATTGCGGGGAAAATCCGTAACAAGCTGGCCGGGGTTCGGGTTATAACTAAAACCCAGATCATGAAGACCTACGAGGTGGTCTTCAGCTGGAGGTCGGGTCTTGGAACGATCTGTCTGCTCACCGCCTTGGTCGCTTTTGTTATCCTCGCCTGGGACAAAGCATCCGGGCTGTCCCGCGAAGAACTACGCGAGGTGGGCATCCTCAAAATTCTCGGTTGGCAAACCGGCGACATTATGCTCCTGCGTTTTTTCGAATCAACAACCGTCGCCTTTTTCGCCTTTCTTGTCGGCTGGCTTCTGGCCTGGGTCCACGTCGGCTATTTTGCCGCCGCCCTCTTTCGCCCCATTTTTCTCGGTTGGTCGATCCTCCGCCCGGGCTTTGCCATGACCCCGCCGCTGGTCGTTTCCGACTTCCTTCTGGTCTTTTCCATCTCTGTCCTGCCCTACCTCTGTGCGACGGCGGTTCCGGCCTGGCGGGCGGCGGTGGTGCGGGCCGATTCGGTGCTCTGATATGTTTCTTGAACTTGATCAGGTGGTAAAAATCTACAACCAGGGAGAGGTCAATGAAGTGATAGCCTTGCGTGGTGTGTCGCTTCGGGTCGGCAAGACGGAGATGATCTGTATACAAGGACCTAGCGGCTCCGGCAAGACCACCCTGCTGTCGATCATCGGCTGTATCTTACCGCCGACCAGCGGCCGGGCGACCATCGGTGACAAGAAGATTACCCGTCTGCCCGACCATTTCCTTACCCTTTACCGCCGCGAGCTGATCGGTTTTGTCTTCCAGCATTTCAATATGCTTGATCACCTCAGTGTCCTCGACAACATCACCCTGCCGCTCCTGCCGCTGGGCATCTCGCCCGCTGCCCGGGCAAAACGAGGCGACGCTCTGCTGGAGAAATTCGCCATCAGCCACCGCCGCAACTTTCCGGTGCACCAGCTGAGCGGCGGCGAGCTGCAGCGGGTTGCAATCGCCAGGGCCTTAATCAACGATCCACCGCTGATTATCGCCGACGAACCCACCGCCCATCTCGACAGCAAACTCTCGATCGAGGTCATGGATATCCTCACTACCCTGAAAAAGGAAGGCAGAACCCTGGTGGTTGCCTCCCATGATCCGATTGTTGCAGAGCACGGTGGTATGGATCGCACTCTTCTGGTCCGCGACGGGACGATTATCCCCGCGAGCCATCAGGCAGGGCGGTGAAGCGATGCTCCTCAATTCCTGGGCAATTGCCCTCCTGGTCTCGGCTGCCGCCTCCCTTTTTCTCCTTGGCGGGGCAATGCGAACGGCCATCCGCGTCCTGTTGTCCTGGGCGCCGGAGGAGGACACAGCAACCCAGATCGCCCTCGAAAACGAGACCTGGCTTGCGGCACTGCTGGTTCGCTACGGCATGGTTTTGCAGCTCGCCTCGCTCCTTTTATTAGTACTTGCCGCCGACAGCTTTTCCCATATCCTGATCGGGGCGATGTGCGCCACCGGGGCCTTTGTCGCCAACGGCTACGGCATGCCTGCCCTCCTCGTCAAACTCTTCGGGGTCTTTTTTTACGGCTTCTGGCTCGTTCTCCATCGCCTGGATATCCGCTCGGAATTTTTGCCGCTGACCAGGATCAAGTTCGCCTATCTGCTCCTGCTCGGCCCGCTCCTTGTGGCGGACATCGGCCTTCTGGTCCTCTATCTGATAAACCTCAAACCCGATATTATCACCTCTTGTTGCGGGGTGGTGTTTGCCGCAGCAGGAGGCGAAGGCCGCAATCTCATAGGACCGCTGCCGATCATCCATGTCATGATGCTCTTTTACGGTATCGCCGGGATCTTGCTTTTTCTCGCCTTTTACCTTCTCAGGCGCCACAGAAAAGTCGAACCGACCACACACACGCGAACTCCCCTTGTTAATTTGGCCTTCGGCCTTGGCTGCCTCATGTTTTTCATACTCTCACTGGTGGTCATTACCGCCGTCATCTCTCCCTATATTTACGCCCTCCCCTCCCATCGCTGCCCCTTTGACATCCTCCGTGGCGAATACCACGGCATCGGTTACCCGATTTACCTTTCCCTGATGCTTGCAACCTTTGCCGGAATAAGCAGCGCATCCACCTCTTTTTTGCAAAAACTGCCCGGACTTACCGAGCCGGTGCGACACTTTCGTCAAACCTGCCTGCGGATCTTTCTCTTTTTTCTGCCGGTCTTTATCACTCTTGTCACGTGGTTTCCGGCCAAATATCTTATTTATGGAGGTGAATACTAAAATGCAGATCAAACTTCTCCCCATTTTGCTGATGCTCTGCTTTACGGGCTGCTCGTCCGTCACTTCGAATTATCCCGTCGGCCTTGAAAATTATCCGGTAACCGCCGATGCCTGGAATGGTACATGGTTTTCGGATGAAGTAGCTATTACCATACATGTTACCGATGAAGAGAAAGGCCTAGTGCAGCTGGCATGGGTTGAGAAAAACCTCGACAAACTCAAATTTGAGTCGGTCACCTGCCGGATCATGAAAGGTCGCAAATGGCTCTATGGCAACATTCTGGAAACTGAAGACAAAACAGAAAGAAACAGGGATTCCTATTTCTGGGGGAAAATCAAAATAGAAAACAACACAATAGTAATTTGGCATCCGTCGGTCGCAGCCTTCCGCGATGCCGTTGCGGCCAAGCGATTACAACCGATCAAAACAAAACCAAACAAGAACGATTCAGCGATGATAGCATACATATCATCGATCGTCCCGAAGTCCTCATAGATCTTGTGGAAAGCAGCGGCAGTACCTTCTTTGAATGGGAAGAGCCGACCGTCCTTGTGAGGATAGGCAGGATGTAACCTGGAAGTTTCCTGAGGACGATAGCCTTAGCTTTAAGGAGGCTCAAACTTGTAGCCAACACCGTAGACCGAGCGAATGAGGTCACAGCCGGGTTGCACCTGTTCCATCTTACGTCGCAGTTTTTTAATATGACTGTCGATGGTCCGGTCACTGACGATTCGCTGGTCGGTGTATATGCGTTCCATAAGTTGATCGCGGTTATAGATGTGACTGGGCCGGGCAAGGAGAAAAGCCAAGAGTTTGAATTCTACGGCGGTCAGATCAAGATTCCGGCCATCGAGTATCGCCATCATCGTCGGTTCATCAAGCACCAAACCGCGTGCCGGAAGGCTCGACCCGTGGCTGCGACGGAGGACAGCCTTGACCCTGGCCACCACCTCGCGTGGGCTGAAAGGTTTGCAGATATAATCATCCGCCCCCAACTCAAGACCGAGCAATCTATCTATCTCCTCGACACGGGCGGTTACCATGATGATCGGCACCGATGAAAAAGATCGAACATCCTTGCAGATTTCCATGCCATCGCGACCGGGAAGCATAAGATCGAGAAGAATCAGATTCGGTCGTTCCTCCCGCACCCAGGATACCACTCCTCCACCCTCGCCCAGCCAATGGCTGGCAAAACCGGCAGCATGGAGGTAATCGGCGAGAATCGCCGCCAGTCGTTGTTCGTCCTCAACAATCAAGATGCGTTGCATGTTTTTAACCGTTCTTGGCTAGGGTGATGGTAATCTCCAGGCCACCGAAAGTGGATAGTGCGGCGCTGATAGTACCGCCGTGTGCCTCGGCAATAGATTTGCACAGCGCAAGCCCCAGGCCGGCACCGCCATGGGCCCGATTGCGCGAACTTTCCACCCGGTAGAGCCGCTCAAAAAGGTGCTGCAAGGCATCCTCCGGCACACCGGGGGCGGAATCGGCAAAACGAAGTTGAAAATATCCGGTATCCTCACCTAACTCAATACACAACCTGCCGTCCGGGTCAGTATAGCGCAGGGAATTTTGTAAGAGATTGTTCATCAATTGCCGCAACCGCTCGGCATCGCCAAAAAAAATTGCCGGCTCTGGTGGACCATTATATTCGAGAGCCAGGCCGTGGGCGATGAATTCTTCACGATATGACTGCACCACCTGACCAATTAAGATCTGCAGGTCCAGGTTCTCCTTGCGATAGGTGAGCGCCCCGATATCGGCCAGGGATAATTCGTAGAGATCGTCGACCAGTCGACTGAGGTGGAGAATCTCGCTATGCAGGGTATCCATGGTCTGTGGGGTCAGCTGACGGATACCGTCCTGCACTGCTTCCACCTCACCGCGCAAAACCGCCAGCGGCGTCCGCAACTCATGGGAGATATCCGCCACCCAGCGACGACGCAACTGTTCGTTTTTTTCCAGGGTTCCGGCCAGACGGTTAAAGTCACGGGCCAACTGCCCAAGTTCGTCGGTAGCCTCGGCCGGGACCCGAATATCATAACGACCCGAGGCCAGTTTGGTGGTAGCCGTGGCCAGGACCGTGATACGCCGCACCAGCCTGCCGGCCAGGGGAATGGAAAAAAGTGCAGCGACTGCAGCGATGCTGAGAGCTATGATTAAGAGGGATTGGTTTTGTTCCGAGGCGAATTGCTGCACGCGGATGTCGGAGAGGATACGCGGCGGAATCAAGCCAAGATAACCGACAATACGGTCCTCAACCTTCAGTGCCAGGAAAACCGGCGGTTCCGCCCACGGCTCGGCTGGGCCGTAGAGGAGATGGTGCCGCTCATCCTGAAGCAGCACACGCAATTCAAAGCTCTGGTTGCCTATCGGCATGGGCAATGGCGGTGGCGCGAATAGTGGGTTCTGCCCTTCATCGAACTCCGCTCCTCGGGGGCGATGACCTGCATGGGGTGGACGCTCGGGCATGCTGCTCTCGACCAGCTCCAGCCATGAAGTGAACGGCTGACGGAGGAATATCCACTCACTTTTTATGCTATACCCCTGTTCCAAGGTGCGGGCCAATGTCTCCAGCCGTGCCTTCTCGACCCGATTGACATAACGAAATACCCCCCGCTCAAAACTCAGTCTGACGACAATAAACATGCTCACAATAACACAACATGCTGTGGCGAGAAATGCAAAAAAAAGACGGTAGCGAATACCGATATTCGGTTTGTTCCCCATGATATTTTTTCTCCTCCCACCGCCTCACTCTTACCTGCGGATTGCCTTTCCTCGTTCCAGGGGGCGTTCGCCCATAACATGAAAATGCTTCAAGACAGCCCTGTGATTTATTTTTAGGGACTACCATACCCTGCCCCTGCAATTCCACCTTCTTTTTCCTTAACCCGGCATTTCCTCATTTCCTCCACATTTCTTGCTAGTTTGCAAGATAAGGTCCAGTCATCCAACCCCGACAACCGGGACTCTGTTCAGTGCCCCCTTGAGGGGTGAAAGACAAAAAAGGAGAAAAAACCAATGGAACAAAAAGTACTTTTGGGAACAATCGTCACATTATTATTTTTGATGGCCTTAGCCATTGCCGGTCCGGCCACGGCCGACACCTTGCCGCCACCACCACCCGGTATGGGGGAACGGCCGAATGGACCGCCACCGGAAGCCTTCACCGCCTGTGAAGGCAAGAAGGCCGGCGATGCGGTTACCGTTACAACCCCGCGTGGAGACCTGATCAAAGCAGTCTGCGAAATATTGGACAGCCGACTGGTGGCAAAACCAATAAACGCACAACAGCCGATGAAGCCAAAAGAATGACGGTAAGAATGGGACTCTTTGCAGCGCTTTTGGCCGGAAAAGAGTCCCATCACCAATGAGGCCCAGTAAAGAGCGTCCAACATATTTCCCCGAAGAAAGAAGGTAATCCATGGCATATCCTCTGCAGTTAAAACAACCTCTACCACTGAAACAAAGACTCCGGCTGGCTGTAACCGAGGTCCTATTTAATCTGGTATCATCATGTATTCTTGGACACTTACGCATATTTCTCTTCTTTTCGAGGAGGATTTCGCACCTGAGAAACCATCTCTTGCCAAAACCCGGAAACTCCAGAATCAAGCGTTATTAAGAAAGGCCATTCTCTCTCCTATGAAAAAGTTAAAGACGAAAACCTCCCGACGCCTTCTGCTGCTGTTGACAATTGTCCTCCTGGCGACCGTAAGTGTTATCGCCTGGTATTGCTACGGTGGTGAACAGCAACCCAGGCACATGACCGCGACTGTCGGCCGTGGCAACATCGAGACGACCGTCCTTGCCACCGGCACAGTCAAGGCGGAGAATCTGGTCAGCGTCGGTGCCCAGGTTTCCGGACAACTCAATTCGATAAAGGTACAGCTGGGAGATACGGTCAAGACCGGCCAATTGGTGGCGGAAATCGACTCCCTGCCGCAGCAAAACACCCTGCGCACCAGGACCGCAGCCCTAGCCGCAGTCCGCACGCAAAGGCAGGCCAAGGAAGCCTCATTACGTCAGGCAGAACTGGTCTATAAACGACAACAGCAGATGATGCCAAGCAATGCCACTTCCCACGAAAATTTTGAGAGCGCCGAAGCAGCCCGCGATATCGCCAAAGCCGAGATAGCCAATCTCGACGCCCAGATAGAACAGGCGAAAATTGCCGTCGATACCGCCAAACTCGACCTCGGTTATACCAGAATCACCTCGCCGATAAACGGCGTTGTGGTGGCAGTCGTCACCAAAGAAGGACAGACCGTCAACGCCATGCAGTCTGCGCCGACCATCATCAAGGTTGCAAGGCTTGAGCGGATGACCATCAAGGTGGAAATCTCCGAGGCCGATGTCGTGCGGGTTAAACCCGGCCAACGGGTCTATTTCACCATTCTCGGCGAACCTGACCTGCAATATCCCGCCGAACTCAATTCCATCGAGCCGGCCCCGGAATCGATAGCCGACGAAAGCACCACGACCACCACGACCTCCACCACCAGCTCTTCAAGTACCGCCATTTACTATATGGGTATCCTTGATGTTCCCAATATCGAGGGTAAATTGCGCATCTCGATGACGGCCCAGGTGCACATCGTTCTGGCCGAAGCCAGAAATGTCCTGGTTATTCCCTCTGCAGCTCTCGGCGACCGGGACAAGGATGGCCGCTACGCGGTGCGGGTGGTTGGGCCCCAGGATCGCATCGAAAGCAAGTGGCTGCGGATCGGCATCAACAACAACGTCCAGGCTGAAATCCTCGCAGGCTTAGATGAGGGGCAGATGGTGGTCATCGGCGAACAGACTGCGGTAAAAGACCCAACCACCACACAACAGCGGCCTGGTCCGCCTCCGGGGATGTTCTAATGACCAGATCGCTTATTGAACTGCACGGCGTCTGTCGCAATTATCCTTCCGGTGACGAGGTCCTGACGGTATTGAACAATATCGATCTGACCATTGGGGCCGGTGAGATGGTGGCGGTTGTCGGCACCTCCGGTTCCGGCAAATCCACCCTGATGAATATTATCGGCTGTCTGGATCGGCCAAGCAGTGGCTCGTACCTGGTGGACGGCAGGGAGACCGGGCAACTTGCCGCAGACGAATTGGCTACTCTGCGCCGCGAGCACTTCGGTTTCATTTTCCAGCGTTACCATCTGCTCGCTCATTGCAACGCCCTGGCTAATGTCGAGATTCCCGCAATCTACGCCGGGCTCGCTAAGCGAACGCGACGTGCATACGCCACCGACCTGCTGACTCGCCTTGGCATGGCTGACCGCTTGGAGCATGATCCCGGTCAGCTGTCTGGAGGCCAGCAACAACGGGTCTCCATCGGCCGGGCTCTGATGAACGGCGGATCGGTCATCCTTGCCGACGAACCGACCGGCGCTCTCGACACGACGAGCGGACAGGCGGTGATGGCGATCCTCCGCCAACTGAACGAGGCTGGCCACACCATCATCCTGGTCACCCACGATATGCAGGTGGCCGAGCATGCCAACCGCATCATCGAACTCCGCGACGGGGCCATTGTTGCCGACCACCTGACCCGTAAACCCACCCAAGTTCGGCCACTCTGCCGCGCACCCAGGGCGACCGTCCATCCCTTACGCGCTTACTGGGATCG
Organism: Pseudomonadota bacterium; assembly: GCA_043798185.1. Lineage (GTDB taxonomy): Bacteria > Desulfobacterota > Desulfobulbia > Desulfobulbales > Desulfocapsaceae > Desulforhopalus_A. Next base: position 22,858 of record JAZDOW010000058.1, read on the forward strand.
TTTTGGAGAGGCCTTCCGCATGGCCCTCTTGGCCATGGACTCGCATAGACTTCGTACCCTGCTCACCATGCTTGGTATCATTATCGGCATTGCCTCGGTGGTCTCAGTGGTCGCTCTAGGTAAAGGCACCCAGCAACGTATCCTGAAAGATATCAATGCCATCGGCACCAACACCATCAGTATCTATCCGGGCAAGGATTTTGGTGATATGCACACGGGCAAGGTCCGCACCCTGCTGCCGGACGACGCCCTGGCCCTGGCCGGGCAACCCTATGTCGATACCGCCACTCCCGTGGTTGCAACCTCGCTTACTCTCCGCTACCGCAGTGTCAGTGTCACCGCCCAGGTGAACGGTGTCGGCGAACATTATTTCCGGGTGCGAGGCTTGGAACTGTCCACCGGCCGATTGTTCGACGCTGCAAGTGTCACCACCTACGCCCAGGATGTCATCATTGACCAAAACACCCGCCGTTCCCTTTTCGGCAATGCTATAAATGTCGAAGGTGAGATCATTATGCTCGGTAAGGTGCCCTGTCGAGTCATCGGCGTCACCAAAAAAAAGGACTCCAACTTCGGCGACAACGACGCCCTCAATCTTTGGGTCCCCTATACCACAGCGATGACCCGAATAACCGGCCAGTCGTATCTGAAAACCATCACGGTGCGTGTGGCAGACACGGTTACCAGCGATGGTGCCGAACAAAGCATCATCAAACTGCTCAGCCTGCGCCATGGTACCAAGGATTTTTTTGTTTCCAATCTGGACGCTATCCGCAAGACCATCGAAAAGACCACCCAGACCCTGACCCTGCTCATTTCCTCGATTGCCCTGATCTCACTTGTCGTCGGCGGCATCGGGGTGATGAATATCATGCTGGTTTCGGTGACCGAGCGCACCCAGGAGATCGGCGTACGCATGGCGGTGGGAGCCCGACAAAGCGATATCATGCAGCAGTTCTTAATCGAGGCAGTTCTGGTCTGTTTGATCGGCGGTTTTTTAGGTGTTGCCCTGGCGCTTTCAGCAGGTGTTGCGGTATGGCTTTCCGGCATCGATTTTACCATGGTCTATTCCACCACCGCCCTCGTCAGTGCCTTTCTCTGTTCCACCTGTATCGGCATCCTTTTTGGATTTCTTCCCGCCCGCAACGCCGCCCGCCTCAATCCGGTCGTCGCCCTTTCCCGAGAATAACTATGCCATCATCCTTATTAGCCCCGATAAACGGGATAAGCCACTTATCAAAAAATCTTCACAGAAAACGTGCAAATATTTTTTGTGAGTGGCTAAAAATATCCAAGTTTATTGGTTCCATATTTCCGGCATTGCTGCTCACCGGCTGCGCCGCTCTGTTTAAAACCCCTTACCAAACACCGGCGGCAACTCTTCCGACGGCATGGCAGGGACAGACAACAACCGCTTCACCGGCACCAAACTCCTGGTGGCAGGGGTTCGGCGATCCGGTACTCAATGATCTGATAGCAGAAGCCCTGGCTCGCAATAACGATCTGGCCGCGGCGACAATGCTCGTTTACAAGGCTCAGCTTACGGCCGAACAGGCGGACAGTAATCGTCTCCCGAACCTTGCAGTTGGAGCGAACAACACGCAAACCCACACCCTCGACGATGGCGGCAAAAATAGCCGCAGTTATGCCGCCTCCGGGAAAATAAATTACGAACAGGACCTGTGGGGAAAACTCGGCAGCAGGTATGACGCCGCCCGTTGGCAGGCCGAGGCTACGGCGGAAGACCGGGCAAGTACTGCGCTCTCGCTGACCGGCACCACGGCCTCACTTTACTGGCAAATCGCCTCTCTCAACCAGCGCATCGATTTGTCAAAATCAAGTGTTGCATACGCCGGGCAAACCTTAAAACTGGCACAGGTACGCCTGGCCGCCGGAGCCGGAACAGCCATGGAGACCCTGGAAGCCGAACGTAATTTGGCCGGTCAGGAGGCAAGCCAGACAACACTGATACAGCAACGGGTGGAAGCTCGCCATGCCCTGGCCATCCTCTTTGATGGCCCGCCGGACAGTCTCTTTATCATCGAGCCGACGACTCTTGACACTGCCATACTGCCGGATGTGGTGGCAGGTCTGCCGGCCGATCTTCTGGCACGACGGCCCGACCTGCGCGCCGCCGAATCCCGACTACGTTCCGCTCTGGCCACAAGCGATGCCAGCCGGGCCAGCCTCTACCCAACCATCACCCTGAACGGCAGCCTGGGAGGCAGCAGCGAAAATCTTTCCCGCCTGCTGAGCAACCCCCTCGCCACTCTGGCAAGCGATTTAGCTCTGCCTTTCGTGCAATGGCGGGACCTGCAACGAAATATAAAAATTTCCGAAACCGAGTATCAGCAGGCCATTGTCAGTTTCCGCCAGGCCCTTTACACCGCTCTTACTGAAGTTGAAAATTGCCTGTCCGCCCGGCAACAATATAAAATACAGGAGGAAAAACTGGAACTGGCCCTACAAACGGCAAGACAGACCGAAGAATTATATCGAATACGCTACGAGGCGGGCGGCGCTCTTCTCACCTCCTGGTTGGACGCCCAGGAAAACAGACGGCAGGCAGAGATAGCCGTAGCTGCAAATCGGCTCAATCAACTGCAGAATCACATTACTCTTTGCAAAGCCCTGGGCGGCGAGCCGCTGCAGCAGGTACCAGCCGACAACCAACCACATTAAAAAACCTCTTCATCCGTTGCCGCGGCAACCGATAATCTTATCCAACTCCCCCGCCCCTGCAGACGGCCGACTCTTGCTCCTACCGGCGACATTGCCGCTGGATTTCCAGAGATCTTGTTGAGCCGGCAGGTTTATGCTATTGTTGTTATCGAGGGTTGCACCGATCGGCGCAAACGCCTTCGTCTTGAGGGAGTCAGCGATTGTCCCGGTCGGGGAACATCCAGCTTACCTGTTTTCCCCATTGATTCGTCAAGGGACTCGCACAGTTTAAAGTTACACTCGAAAACGGAGCACTCTATGAAACCAGCGCCAACTTACGGGACGAGTACCTTCACGAAATTCTTTAGAAAAAAGAAAAGGATTGCCAAGATATTCATCTGGCTGCTCCTCATGACAATGGCAGTGGCCGGTCTTACGGGCTGTGCCTCAATGACCAAAGAGCAATGTCTTGAAGCAAATGCGACTTCCTGGGAACACGTCGGCTTAATTGACGGCAGCGACGGTTGGGATCCCGACCGGCGTCTTGCCATGCACCGCGAAGCCTGCAAAGAAGTGCGAATTCTCCCCGACCGTACCACCTATATGCGGGGCTGGAGCCGCGGCGTAGTCGAATACTGCACACCGGATAAGGCCTATTCAGTGGGCCTAAGCGGCTCAAGCGGCAACTCCGGACTGTGTCCGCCGGAGATCCGCCGTCTTTTCGACGATAACGTCGACCTTGGCCGGCGAATCTATGACCTCAAAAACCAGATCAACAGTTTAAATATCGAAATCATCAGTTACGAGAAAAGCCTTCGCGACCCAAAAATCGATAAGGATACCAAGCACGATCTCCATGCCAAAATTCGCAATCGCGACGAGGAATTGACACATCTCCGTATACTTTTAAATGAAGCCCTGGCTATACCGATCATTCGCAATTAATTTACGACAACCCTTTTTCCCGGAAATCGTCCATTCCGACGACACCTCTCTGGCCAGGTAATAAGCCATGAAATCCGGTCATCGCAGAATTTTTCTGTACTTTCCCTGTCTCTAAGCTCTACAATAAATAAAACGTCTCGGTGCGGATAGCGATTGAATCCCCGCCCAAAAAGAGAAACATTCAAAAGAAAATAACCATGGCAGAGAGTCCATCCTACCAAGAGCTTCTTGAACAAATCGCCGGCATGGAGAGAGAACTGGCAGGCGCCCGGCAACGGGAGAAAGTTATTGCCGACCAAGAAGACAAAAGATATCGGGTTATTTTTGAGAAATCCCCGCTGGGAATGACCAGGTTTGATCCTCTCGGCACAATTCTCGACTGTAATACCAAGCTCTTAGAGATCATGGGTTCGACGCGTGAACAAATGATCGGTTTGAATATCGCCGGGGAGAGTAGCCCGAAAATGCAAGCGGCCCTGAAAAAGGCCTTGGCCGGCGAGTTTTCAACCTATGAGGATGCCTATACCTCGGGGATCGGGGGAAAAACATCTTTTTTACGGATAACATTCAACCCGGTGACGCCCGGACAAACGCCAACCGAGGTCATCGCCACAGTGGAAGACATTACCCGCCGCCGGTTGGCCGATGAGGTCATTGCCCGGCGTCTGCTGTCGCTGACCCAGCCGCTTACCGACGCCTCGACAATAGCCTTTGAAGACCTTTTTAACCTGGAAGACCTGCAACTCCTGCAGGACCAGTTCGCCAAGGCCACCGGCGTCGCCTCCATCATCACCCGCACCGACGGTACCCCGATAACAAGGCCCAGCAATTTCACCCGCCTCTGTAGCGATATCATTCGCACCTCGGAAAAGGGCTTTGCCAATTGCTGCAAATCCGACGCGACACTCGGCCGCCTCTCGACCGATGGTCCCTCGATTCAGCCCTGCATGAGCGGAGGTCTCTGGGATGCCGGGGCGGGTATCTCCATCAGTGGGCAACACATCGCCAACTGGCTGATCGGCCAGGTTCGGGACGAGACCCAGACCGAAGAAAAAATTCGCCAATATGCCCATGACATTGGCGTCGACGAAGAACACGTAGTCCAGGCCTTCCGGGAAGTACCGGCGATGTCTCGCCACCACTTTGAGGAGATCGCCAAAGCGCTCTTTACCCTGGCCAATCGCCTGTCGACAACCGCCTATCAAAACGTCCAGCAGGCCCGCTTCATCACCGACTTGAAAAATGCCCAGGAAAAGCTCCAGGAAAGCGAGAATCGTCTCCGTTTCGCCCTCCAGGGTGCCAATGACGGCCTCTGGGATGCCAACCTGCTTACCGGGGCAGTCTATTTCAGTGAGCGGGGCTACGAAATCCTTGGACACCCTCCCGGTACGATGGCCGGAGCCATCGCCGATTGGCGAACCCTTATCCATCCCGACGATTTCCCGCCAATTTGGGAACATATTGTCGCCCACTTCAAAAAGAAGACACCCATGCTGCGGTTTGAGGTCCGGTTGCGCCTGGAGAACGGTGATTGGAAATGGGCCCTGGTCCGCGGCAAGGTTGTCGAATGGGACAAAGATGGGCGAGCCCTGCGCATTACCGGGACCCTCACCGACATTGATAACCGCAAGAAATTCGAGGAGACGCAGATGTTTCTCCTCCGATGTGACCGCTCCGCTTCAAACGAAGATTTCTTTATGGTGCTGGCCAGATTTCTGGCTAACCTGTTGCCCATGGATTTTGTCTGTATCGACAAACTCGAAGGCGATAAATTATCGGCACGCACGGTGGCCATATACCATGATGGCGAGTTCAAAGATAATGTCTCATACACCTTGCAGGATACGCCCTGCGGCAACGCAATCGGTGAGACAATTTGCAGTTACTCCCATGATGTGCGCCACCTTTTTCCCAAAGATGCAGTGCTGCAGGAGATGGGAGCCGAGAGCTACGTCGGCACCACTCTCTGGGATTCCCATGGCAAGGAGATAGGGCTCATCGCCGTTATCAGCCGGAAGGCTCTGGAAACTACCGAACACATCGAAGCCGTATTAAAGCTGGTGGCCATGCGGGCCGCCTCGGAACTGGAGCGGCGGGAGGCCGAACACGAACGAGCCATTCTCCAGACCCAGCTCATGCAGGCCCAGAAGATGGAGTCGGTCGGCCGTCTGGCGGGAGGTGTGGCCCATGACTTCAATAATATGCTGGGTGTTATTCTCGGACACGTCGAAATAGCCGAGGAACAGGTTAACCCGGCTGATCCTCTTTTACACGATCTCCAGGAGATCAAAAAAGCCGCCACCCGTTCTGCTGACCTGACCAGGCAGTTGCTCGCCTTTGCCCGCAAACAGACAATCTCACCAAAGGTACTTGACCTGAATGAAACCGTGGAAAGTCTGCTGAAGATGATGCGCCGACTGATCGGCGAAGATATTGAACTTGTATGGCTGCCGGGCAATAATCTCTGGCCGGTAAAAATCGACCCGACCCAAGTGGACCAGATTCTCGCCAATTTGACCATTAACGCCCGCGATGCCATAGCCGGAGTAGGCAGGGTCACCATTGAAACCGCCAACATCGTCCTGGATGATGACTACTGCACCGACCATACCGGCTTTCTACCAGGCAGCTATGTCCTTCTGACAGTCAGCGACGATGGTTGTGGGATGGATAAAGAAACCTGCGAGCACGCCTTTGAGCCTTTTTTCACCACCAAGGATGTGGGACAGGGAACAGGCCTGGGTCTGGCGACAATTTACGGAATTATCAAACAGAATTCAGGGTTTATAAACCTCTACAGCGAACCCGGCAAGGGGACAACCTTCAGAATTCTCTTGCCGAAACACCTCGGAAAGACGTGCCTCTTCGATCAAAACAAACCGGCGGACGTTGTCCAGCAAGGCCGGGAAACGATACTCCTGGTTGAAGATGAACCTTCCATCCTCCTCCTCGGCAAACGCATGCTGGAAAGGATGGGCTATCTTGTCCTGGCAGCGGCAACACCGGGAGAAGCCTTGGAAACAGCGGAACACCATGCTGGTGAAATCCACCTGCTCCTGACCGATGTCATCATGCCGGAAATGAACGGTCGTGACCTCGCCCGACGTCTGCTTTCCCTTTATCCGAGGATGGCACGGATGTTTATGTCCGGTTATACCGCCAACGTCATCGCCCATCACGGCGTACTCGACGAGGACGTTCAGTTCATCCAGAAGCCTTTTTCCATGGTGGAGCTCTCGAGCAAAGTTCGGAAGGCTTTGAGAAAGGAATAATGCTGTGAAATCCTTCTTGAGCGTTTGCACCCTGCAACAAGCCTACCTTGCAGGGTGCAATTCCCAGGTCAATTTCAGACCTTGAATTTCCCGATCATTTGCCGCAATTCTTTTGCCAGATCGAGTAGATGCACCGCATTCTCACTGGCATCTTCGCTCTGTTTTGCAACTTCCGCCGAAGTGCTGCTGACAGTATTGATATCCCGTGCCACTTCATCGGCGACGACAGAACTCTGACCGACGTTTTCCGTAACCTCCTGGATACCGATGGTTGCCTGGGAGATGTTCTCGGCAATTTCCCGGGTTGTCTTGTTCTGTTCTTCCACCGCCCGAACAATTTCCGAAACAGTTTCATTCACTTCATTTATTACACTGGTGATCTTTCCAATCCTGCTCACCGTCTCGGAGGTTGAACTCTGAATACCTTCTATCTGTGTTTTTATTTCCGCGGTGGCGCCTGCGGTCTGACGAGCAAGATCCTTTATTTCATTGGCAACAACGGCAAAACCTTTGCCCGCTTCCCCGGCCCTCGCCGCTTCGATAGTGGCGTTCAAGGCGAGGAGATTTGTCTGCTCGGAAATTTCAGTGATGGTCTCGGTCACCTTGCCGATTTTTGAGGCTGCAAGACCAAGCTCATCAACTTTGGCAGAGGCGGAAATGGCCTCACTGACCGCATTGGCGGTGATTCTCTGGGCACTTTCAGTATTCTTAGCAATTTCCGTGATGGTTTGCGCCATTCCCTTGGTGGCGCTTGCGACAAGGGCGATGTTGGTCGATGCTTCTTCGGTCGCAGCAGCAACGGAATTCATATTCGAGCTCATCTCTTCAGCGGCAGTGGCCACAGACATTGACCGAGCATTCATCTCATTGCTTCCGTGAGCCAGTTGTACCGCTGAGGAACTGAGTTCCCCTGATTTTTCGTCAAGGGTATCGGCTGACGACGAAATCCCTTTGATGACATCCTTTAATTGATTTTTCATATTTTGCAGATCAACACCCATCATCCCGAACTCATCTTTGCTATCGATAATTATTTGTCCGGTGAGATCCCTCCCCGCCACCTTCTTGATCTCAAGGGATGACAATCTCAGGGGTCGAATGACAGCGCGGTCAAGGAGCAGCCAGGTAAGTGCCGAACAGACAAGTAAAATCCCAAGCGTCCAAACGGCAATGGAAATTGTCGTACTACGTATTTCCTTGTTTACCTCATCGAGGGAGCTGATGATCTCAAAAGCACCATGCATCTCTCCAACCTTCCAGCCCTCAAGTTTGCCGCCGGTTGGATCTAGTTTTCCCTGCGGATCGCCGTGACAAAAAAGACATTCCTGGGTTAATTTGATAGGTTTAAAATATCTAATTTCATCCTTGGTTATTACGACTTTTTCCTCCAGATTTTTTGCGGAAAGTTCCTTCAACATTTCTAATTCAAAAGGAGTCGGTTCATTCTTCGGGTTTCTGGGACTGATCTTCGGAACCCTGAAGGTGTAGTTGGACTTTTGGGCATTGATAGCCGCCGTATTCATTGCCGTTACCACCGGGACGGCATCAATAATCCTGGAGGGTTCAATCTGGTCAAAGGGTTTCATTATCCCCAATTCCAATTTTCGCGCCATCTCGTTGCGCGTCGCCTCGGCCATTAAAACAATCGCCTTGCTTTTATCGACAACAGTTTTTTCAGCACTTGTTCGTATGTCATCGGTGCGTTGCCAGGCCATGACAAGGGCAATAACCAGCGGCCCGGCGAGAGCCACCACCAGGACTTTCCATTTGATCGAGATATCTCTGAGTCTCATAGTTTGTTTCCCTTTTCAAATTATTATTTGAGAAAATCACAGCACACTCCTCAGTTAATCACAAAGCAAAATGGCCAGTCAAATTTTTTTAAATGATAACGGGAAACAGTATCAAACAACCTCAAAGAGTTGCCTCATTCCAGTTGAACCTTCCCTTTTGCAGCAACAGTTCGAACCGGTCGGCGGGAACCGGCCTGCTGACGATATATCCCTGGATCAGTAGAGTGTTCAATCCGTTCATCTCGCGAAGCAACCGCCACTGCTCAGCTGTTTCCACCCCCTCGGCAACAATTGCCAAATTCAGCGCCTCGGCCAGAGAAACAATGACCTTGGCAATTGCCTTACTGTCAGCGTCTTGAGCAATGTCCCGAATAAAGGAGCGATCAATTTTCAGGCCGTCAATCGGCAGACGTTTGAGGTACGAGAGCGAAGAATATCCGGTACCAAAATCATCGAGATAAAATTTAATACCCAATTGGCGAAGATCCCCCATGATTCGTTGGGCCTTGGCCAGATCGCCCATAACCATCGATTCAGTGACCTCAAAGTAGAGTCGCCCCGGCTCAAGGTGCGTGGCGGCAAGGGCCTTTTGCAGGAGAGCTACCAGATCTTGTCCCATAAACTGGCGAAAAGAAATATTGATGGAAATGCTGAGATCGTATCCGGCATCCTGCAGTTTTTTGGCCTGACGGGCAGCCTCATTCAACACCCACTCGCCCAAAGGCAGAATAAGCCCGGAATCCTCGGCCAGGGGAATAAATTCATTTGGAGGAATCAACTGCCCTTCGTGGCGCCATCTGACCAACGCCTCGGCACCAGCAATTTCACCGCTGGTAATGTGCACCAAAGGTTGATAAAACAAGAGGAATTCATTGTGTTCCAACGCCCTGCGGAGTTTTGCCTCCATGGATACCCGGCGATGGGCCTGGAGGTCCAGCTCCGGGGCAAAAAACTGGTAATTATTTCGCCCCAGGGACTTGGCACGATACATGGCAATATCGGCATTCTTGACCAGGGTCACAGCATCGCTGCCGTCTTCCGGAGCGATAGTAATGCCGATACTGGCTGTGACAAAATATTCGATTTGGCCGTGATAAAAGGCTTGTTGTAAACTCTCAATGAGGCGCACGGCGATAACGCTAACGATGTCGATATGCTCAATCTCACCGAGGAGAATGAGAAATTCGTCGCCACCCAGGCGGGCCATGGTATCACCGGTTCTGAGCAGGGCGGCCAGCCGTCTGGCGGTCTCAATCAGCAGATTGTCCCCAACGGTATGACCGAAGGCATCATTGATATGTTTAAAATTGTCGAGATCGAGGTAGAGCAAAGCTACTTTACTGCCGTGCCGCTGCATACGCACCAGGGCCATCTCTAACCGGTCGTTGATCAACACTCTATTGGGTAAGCCGGTCAGGGCATCATGCTGGGCTTGATGCTCCAAAGCCTCCTGTTGCCTTTTCAGCTCGGAGATGTCGTGGAAGATTGACACATAGTTTGTTGTCTTGCCTTGCTGATCAACAACAGCACTGATAGTCAGCCATTCCGGATAGGCCTCGCCGCTCTTGCGCCGATTCCATATTTCCCCGGCCCACTGCCCGATTTCCATCAGCTTATGCCACATATTCTCATAAAACGTCGGCGGATGTTTATCGGATTTAAGAATTCGTGGATTCTGACCTATTGCCTCCTCCGGCGAATACCCGGTAATGGCCGTAAAGGCTGGATTCACCTGGAGAATCGTTCCTTGGGCGTCGGTTATAACAATGCCTTCAATGGAATTGGCAAACACCCTGGCGGCAAAGGAGAGACTCTCTTCCGAGAGTTTACGAGCAGTGATATCCCGAATTACCGCCAGCGTGTAATCCGGCCGGCCCCCCGCAGACCACAGGGGCGACACCGTGAGATAAACCCAAACAATGTTGCCGTCTTTGCGAATGTAACGTTTTTCAATGGTGAATTCGTTCAATTCCCCGACAAGCAGCTTTTGAACATATTCAAGGTCTTTTTCAAGATCTTCAGGGTGGGTGATGTCGGTAAAAGACAGCTTCAGCAGTTCGTCATAATCATACCCGACTATTTCGCAGTATTTCTTGTTGATGCGTTGATAGCGGCCGGTATGGGCGTCAGCCTGGGCCACGCCGACGCTGGCCATCTCGAAAAATGCTCTGAAATGCTGCTCGCTTGCGGTGAGTTCGGCGGTGCGTTTGCGAACCTGACCGGCAAGCTTCCGGTTGAACGCCAGTAACGCAAGGCCTATTAGAGCTGAGAGACAGACAAGAACGCCGAGAATGGCAAACGTTACTTTAAGAGTCTGGTGTTTCTCAAATTCAATCTGCCCATAAAGTTCCGAATAAAGAAACCCCTGCAGGTTGAAGTCGGCTTTTATCATCCCAAGTTTTGCTAAGGTCGTGGCGATATGACGCCAGCGCTCGGGGTTCATGTGGCCGATCTCGACGAGCTCAGGCTGGATAAGTTCCCGCATGGCGCGGGCCTCAAACAGCAGGTGTTCGATGCTTTTCTCCTGGGAATAGCGGGAATGGATCAACTCGGCAATTTCTTCCGGGTGTTGCATGGCATACTGCCAGCCTTGCTTAATCGCCCGGAGGAATGCCTCCAGTTGCTCTGGATGGGCGCGCACTTCGTGCGCCGTGGTGACAATGCAATCGCCATAGAAGTCTATGCCGTAACTGAGCGGCTTAATGATTGCTGCCGCTACTCCTGCCTTCTGGAGAAGATAGGGTTCGTTGGTTATATATGCTGTTTGGCCGTCCACCCGACCGGCAATAAGATCGTCAAGCCCCCAATTGTGAGGCAGGATCGTCATCGAATTAGAAGGAATCCCCTCTTCAACCAGCATGGCCATGCTTTCCGGATCGGTCTTCGGAGTCAACATAATCCTTTTCCCCTTGAGACTCTGGGGAGTTATCAGACCGCTGTCCTGCCGGGTGATGATAACCGTCGGTGAATGCTGAAAAATCGCCGCCATCACTACAACCGGTTGCCCCTGCTGGCGTCTGATAAGCACAGCCGGTGAATCGATGGCAAAATCAACCCTGCCGGCAAGCAATTCCTCCACTGGGTCAAGGTTGGGTTTGCCCTCAACCAGCTCCACATCCAACCCTTCACTCCGAAAAAAACCTTTGTCAATAGCCGCGTAATAACCGGCAAACTGAAACTGATGTTTCCATTTAAGTTGCAGACGAACTTTTTCCGGAGTGTCGGTTACCTGCTGGGCGGATGTCGACGTGGGATAAAACATTCCGGACAGCAAGGTCGCCATAAGCAGCAAAGCGAGGCGCCAATCGCATTGAATAGTTCTGATAAATCTCACGCTTTTTTGCACATTTTCACCAATGAACCCCACAATTCAACAATCCTTTTTGCAAGGATATCAATTCCGCTCCACCGACTCAAGGCGAAAGGCAAAAAACATTTTGCGCCTTCACCTCTTGAAGAACCCAGCCGATATTGCTAGAGTGATCAGAAGGATGTTGCAGTACTTCTCCCTCAACCTTCAGGTGCAATATGGGAAGCATTCAATGGGACTCTGCCTGGGATATCGGCCATAGCGAAATCGACCACCAACACCAACGATGGGTTGAGCTGTTTAATGAATTGGACAACGCTTTCCTCTCCAAGGAAGTTCGCGATATTGCCGTCGTCCAGCGAAATACCTTTAAAGCAGTTCTCGACTACACTCGCTACCATTTTGCCAGCGAAGAGAAGTTGATGCAAGATGTGGCCTATCCGGATGCAGCCGGCCATTGGCGGCTCCACAAAGAATTTGACAATATCGTTTACGAAAAATATCGAGAATTTGAGAATGGCGAACTCATGCTCACTTCGGAGCTGCTGGCACTGATCAAAAACTGGTTGCTGCACCATATTCAGGTTGAGGACAAGAAGCTTGGCAACTACCTCTTGGAAAAGAGCTAACTCACACCCAACGACTTCCCCCCGTCCAGCACCTTTCTGATGAGAACGGCAATATCGCTTTTCGCCAGCGGTTTCATGGCAAAGCCCCTGATGCCCATGGATTTCGCCTTTTCCTCGGAGATAAGATTGCTGTAGCCGGTGCAGAGAATGATGGGCATATCCGGCCGTATCTGCAGGATGCGCCGGGAAAGGTCGACACCGGTCATGCCCGGCATGGTCTGATCGCAAAGAACCAGATCAAAGCTCTTCGGCTCATTCTGAAACGTGGTCAATGCCTCAATACTCATGGTCCGGGCGGTTACCTGATAGCCAAGTCGGTCCAGCATGGTTTTGCTCATCTCAAGGAGAATCTCTTCATCGTCGACAAGGAGAATATGCTCTTTACCGAAGAGAACAGTCGCAACAGGCTCGACCTCCAGTATAGATTTCGTTTCAATAATCGGTAACGTTATATAAAAAACCGTCCCTTCGCCCAACCGACTTTCGCAGGAAATGGCCCCGCCATAACTCCGAACGATACCGTGAACAGTGGCAAGGCCCATGCCGGTTCCTTTGCCGATTTCTTTGGTGGTGAAATAGGGCTCAAATATTTTTTCCCGGATCTCCGGAGCGATACCTACGCCGCTGTCTCCAATCGACAACCGCACATACTCCCCCGGCTGCAAATACCGATCGCCGCCGACTTCCTGTTCGGAAAGCGTTTTTTTACATAATCCCACGGTCAGAGTCCCACCCCGCATCTCCATGGCGTGGAAGGCGTTGGTGCAGAGATTCATCATTATCTGGTGAATATGGGTCGGGTCGGCAAGAATGACGCCTGCTTCAGCATCCAAATCCTGCATAATATCAATGGTCGTCGGCAGCGAAGCCCGCAGCAGTTTAATGGCTTCCTTGATAATGGCTGCAGGCTGCACCGGAATAGGTTCGGCTATTGCCTGGCGGCTGAAAGCGAGAATCTGTTTCACCAGATCCTTGGCCCTATGCCCCGCCTTTAAAACCTGGTTGATATCCGCAACACTGGCCGAAGCGGCCAGTGCGTCATCGCGAATCATCTCGGAATAGCCGATTATCGCCCCGAGAATATTATTGAAATCATGGGCAATTCCTCCCGCCAGCGTGCCGATGGCCTCCATCTTTTGGGCCTGACGCAGCCTGTCCTCCATTTCCAGTTCAGCGGTGATATCCCGCTTAATGGCGACAAAGTTCGTGACCCGCCCTTGATTGTCAAGCACCGGGGAGATGGTGGCCTCTTCAACGTAGAGTGAGCCGTCCTTACGTTTATTGGTCATTCGGCCCTTCCAGACCTGCCCGCCGGTAATTGTTCGCCAAAGATCGGTATAAAATTTCTGATCCTGCCTGCCGCTTTTGAGAATCCTCGGGTTCTCACCGAGAAGTTCGCTACCGCTATAGCCGGAGATCTTTTCAAATGCCGGATTGACGTATTGAATGTTTCCGTCCGGGTCGGTAAGCGCTATGGCCACCGGCGCTTGCTCGATTGCGGTGATGAGAATTTCCCGTTCGGACTCCAACCGTTGTTTCTCGCTTATATCGCGACAGACGCTCATCATCGCCGGCCGGGCCGCCCAAATGATACGTCGGGAGTTCACTTCAACGGCGACCGTTCCACCGTGTTTGCAACGATGCACGGATGTAAATCTCAGTTTTCCTCTCTCCATAAGACGAGCTATCCGCGCCGGATCGTAGTGTGCTTTGTCAACGATCTGCGCCATCGTCATGGACAGCAACTCTGTCTCCGTATAGTCAAGCAATTGACACGCCGTTGTATTGACGGCTAAAATCCGCGCCTCTTCGTCGTGGATGTAAATCGCCCCCCCGGCACTCTCAAACAACAGCCGGTAGTTATTTTCGTTTTCCTGGAGTTCTCTGGTTCGTTGTGCAACCATTTCCTCAAGGCAATCCCTTTCCCGCCGCAAGGCGTCTTCCGCCCTTTTTATCCGCAGGGCGACCTTCACCTGGCTCACCAGCTCAGTTTCGTCGATCGGTTTGGCGAGGAAGGCGTCGGCGCCGAGATCGAGTCCCTTGATCCTGCTCTGTTGGTCGGTTTTAATGGCGGTGATCATAATCACCGGAATAGCGCTGGTTCGCTGATCGCTTTTCAGCCGTTGACAGGTATCAAAGCCATCCATGTCAGGCATTTTGACATCGAGAAGGATAACATCCGGTTGTTCCACCACGGCCTTTTCGATGCCTTCCCTGCCCGACTGGGCGGTGCTCACCAGGCAGTCAGGCAGGAGGTTCCTCAGTAAAGCCGAGAGGGTGGTTAAATTGTCTCTTTTATCATCAATGGCCAGTATCTTATTCATTTCCTCTCTCTGCCTATTAACATACCTCTTATTTTCATAAGCAAACCTTCCTGGTCGACGTCGCCCTTCTGCACCAGTTGCTGAATATTATTGGCGCTCAGTCTCTTGAAATCAGCAGGAGTTAAATCCTTTGCGGTGAGAATGAGCACGGGGATCCCGGCGGTCGCCACCCGGCCGCGGATCTCTTCCAACACGGCAAACCCATCGATTTCCGGCATCATCAGGTCAAGGACGATACCATCGGGAATGTTGTGGGTCACGAAGTTGATAGCCTCTTGTCCGCCACGGGCCACATCTATGGTATACCCACTGCTCTCCAGGACTGCTTTGACCTGGATGATCGCCGCCTCATTGTCCTCAATCAGCAAAATTCTTAAGGACAATGAGGTTTTCAAAAGCCCCTGCCCCTGCACGTGCCGCCGATGTTCCGGATCACGTTCGGCTTGGACCTCGATCGGTTGCCAGGCGACAAAGGGTTCGATTATTGGCGCCGACCCCTGCCAGGCAAGCGGCAGGCTCAGGGTGAAGGTGGAGCCAAGGCCCAAGGTGCTGATCACCTCAATATCGCCGCCTAGCATCCTGGCCGCCTTGCGGGCAATGGCCAATCCGAGACCGGTGCCTTCATGACGCCTCGACGATGAGCCGTCGACCTGGCGGAATTCATCAAAGATATAAGGAAGATCACCTGCCGCGATGCCAATGCCTGTATCGGCGACACTGACCAGGGCGTTGCCGTCGACAACCTTTGCCGCCACGGTGATGCTGCCTGATGCGGTAAATTTCACGGCATTGGCGATAAGATTTTGCAGGATCTGCGACACCCTGATTTCATCGCTTTCAAGGTCGGGCAAGGACGCGGCGAGGTCCGTTTTAATTGTGAGCGCCTTCTCCTCGGCCAATGGCGCAAGGCTTTCGACAATGTTTTCCAGTGCCATTTGCAGCGAAAAAGATTGCGGCCGGACATCCATTCGGCCAGACTCGATCTTGGCCAGATCAAGGATGTCGTTGATAAGCATCAGGAGGTTTTTACCATTGCGCTCGATAATCTCCAGGTAATTCACCTCTTCGTCGCTGAGCTTTATCCTTGCCTGCATCATGAGGACCCGGGACAGGGCCATGACAGAATTGAGCGGGGTACGCAGTTCGTGGCTCATATTCGACAGGAACTGGCTCTTCAGGCGGCTGGCTTCTTCAACCGTCAGCCGCTGCTCCAGTTCGACATTCTGGGCCCGGATTTCTTCGGTCTGTTGCCGGAGTTCCTCCGCCTGCACTTGAAGCTCCTCCTGCTGGGCCTGGAGTTCCTGGTTATTTTCCAGCAAGGCTTCGGCTAGTTGCCGCGTCTGGTCACCAGCCAGAAGATTGGCAAAGGCGGTGCTGAGAACAACCAGCGACGGCTGACTCATAAAATCCAGAGCAACCTTGCTATATCCAGCCACGCTGGCGAGCGCCAGCATGCCGCGAATTTCATCGTTTACCACCACCGGCAACGTAATGATTTCCCGCGGAATGGCCATGCCGGCAAAGGTTTTAAAAGTAAAGACGGTATCTTGATGGATACCTTTAAGATGCGATACCTTGCCGGTCTTCAGCGTTTGGCCGAACTGGCCTTCAAAGATTGAAGCATCGAAGGACTCCAGCAGGTCGGCACTCACCCCGACCGCCGCCAGGGGTAAAAACCGGTCGTCACCTGCCTTTCGAAGGTAGAAGGCCCCCATATTCGATTCGGTGATTTCGATGAATTTTTCAAGTACCGTGTCGGCGAATTTCCGCAACTCGTTCTCGCGAATCAGTACCTCCGCCAGGGCCGCACTCTTTTGTTCCGCGGCAATCCTGACCGAGATGGCCTCGGCCATCTGGTTGAAGGAGGCGGCGACTATGCCGAATTCATTGGTAGAAGCATAGGAGCAGCGAGCCCACACCAGCGGCGAGGAGGCAAATAACACTCACCATGAAGGCGAGCTGGATACGCAGGAATTTGTTTTGCCCGCGGGCATCCTGGTAGTACTTGTCTGCTCTTTTTTCGGCGAATCTACTCACTTCCTGAATGTTGCCGAGTAACTTTTCCGCGTGATGACCGGCAATACCGGAGGATTTGGTACTGCTGATAGCCTCGGCGGTCCTTCCCTCCCGCAGCAATTGGATGGTTTTAGCACGGATGATTTTCCACTGGACAAAAAGGGTGAAAGCTTCCTCAATGTCTTGACGCGGGCCTAAATATTGAGAATAGAGGATCTCAAACTGCCGGTGGACACGAGCCTCGGAGAGATCGATGGCCTGGAGAATGGGCTGCCGTTCTTGATCGCCGTCGGAGACTATCAGATCTTTCATTCCCCGACTCATGGAGAGAATTTCGGCCTTTATCTCCCCAACGGCCCTGGCGACCCTGAGTGGATGGTCAAATAAACCCTTGGTGTACTGCCAGAGAATGTCAGTCTCCAGCCAGGCGACGGCCCCGAGCAGGACTACCAACAGTACAATGGCGCTGAGTCCGACTTTCAAATGAGTGCTGATTTTCACATCCTGCAAATGCATTAATTCTCTTCTCCTCTATCCGCAAGCTGGGTGTAACTTTTCTTCACGAATTATTTTTTCAAGGGATTCCTCTTTTCCAGTAGATGGGCAGGTAATCGACTTGACGGTTAAAATATCGTCTATGCTTCATGGTCGGCGCTTCCACCTCCCCTAAAATAAGACAGCCGTTTTGCGCCAAAGCTTGGTAAAGCTTGGCAAAGATGGTCTCCTGATACTCGCTATTGAAATAGATGAGCAGATTTCGACAAAGCACCAGATCAAAGTCGCCGAAGATGCTCGTCGGGGGAACGCGGTGTTTCTTGTCGAGCATGTCGTAGAGGGAAAAACTCACCTGGTCCTTGATCGTCTGCTTCAAACGAAAGCCTTCCCCTGCCGGGATAAAATATTTGTGCAGCAACCGAAACTTGACATTTTCAACACTTTCCTGGGAGTACAAACCCTTGGCCGCCCCCGCCAGAGCCCTCGCATCGATATCGGTGGCAAAAAGATGGACATGCATCGTCACCCCAGCCTTTTCAAGCAGCTCACCAATGAGGATCGCCACCGAGTAGGGCTCCTCGCCCATGGCGCACCCGGCCGACCAGACACGCAGGGAGTGTTCCATTTTTCTAATCTTTTCCTGGATGATGGCGGGCAGAATCCTCTCGGCCAGGAATTCAAAGGTCAGGCCATCCCGAAAAAACCGGCTGACATTAATGGTTACGACATCGACGAGTCGGTCGATTTCATCACTCTGTTCTTCGAGAAAAGAACGGTATTCACCGAAATTTTGGCACCTTACAGCGGAAAGCCGTTGCCCGATGCGACGCTCCAGCATGGCCGCATGGTAGCCGGAAAAATCAAGACCCCGCTGTTCCAGTAAATAGTCGAGAAGTGGTTTCAGACCGTCGTGTATTTCCTGCATGGTCAGTGTCTTCTTCAGTGAAATTCGCGGTCGACTCACCGTCAAGCCAGTCCCGATATTCTTCTTCTCGTGCGTTTTCCGCACAACTCAAGCTTATATGAATTTTTCCGGCAGCTCAAACTTTATTCCGTCCAGGCGAGCAGCATGCGAAGGAATAATGAGGGAGTGGACTTTTTTACCTGATGTTCGGTATTTCAGCCGCGTTTGATGCTGCAAAGAAGTGCGCCGTCCGGTCGACGAAGCTCTATTTCCAGAGGCATCGCACCCAGGGCATGGGTGGAACAGCTGAGACAGGGGTCAAATGCACGGATAACCGCCTCCAGTCTGTTCAAGGCCCCTTCCGACACCTCGCTGCCGGTGATAAAGCGCTTGGCCACCTGCAAAACGCCGCGGTTCATCGCCAGGTTGTTGTTGCCTGTGGCGACAATGAGGTTGGCCCAGGTCATCAAACCATTCTCATCGACCCGGTAATGATGAATAAGCGTTCCCCTCGGCGCCTCGACGCAGCCGGTGCCTTCAAGAAAATTGGGTTGGGCGAAGGCCCTTACCCGCGGGCTGAGAATGGCCGGATCGTTAAGAATTTTTTCCATGGTTTCGATGGAGAAGAGGATCTCTATCAGCCTTGCATAGTGGTTGAAGAAGGAACTCATCACCGGCCCTCTTTCAAGACTCCTGAACTCAGCCCATTCCTGATCGGCAAGCGGAGTGCCGCAGCCATTGCAGACGTTCAGGCGGGCGGCCGGGCCAACCCGATAGATGCCCTCGGGGTAACCGAGCAGTCTGTAGTAGGGAGATTTCAGATAGCTCCAGTTTTCCGCTGCTTCGCCGAGAAATTCCCGGTAGTTGGCCGGATCAATGTTGTCGGCAAGTATATGGCCCTTGGCGTCGATAATCCGCAGTTTGCCATAGACATGCTCAAGGTTGCCGTTGGCGTCAACCATGCCCATGAACAGGGTGGGGAAATTAGCAAAGGTAGCGATTTCTTCGCGGTAGTTCTCCAGGGATTTTTTGAACATCGTCAGGGTCCGGGTGATAATCGCCAGGGCCTCGGGTATCATCTCTAGGATGGCGGTCAGATGTTCGGCTGAGAGGGGTGCGTTGACACCGCCGGGCACCACCCAGGATGGATGAATCCGCTTGCCGCTGATAAACTCAATGACCTGTTGACCTATTTTCCGCAGGCGAATGCCGTCTCTGGCAAGTTCCGGGTAGGCCTCGATTATGCCGACGATGTTGCGCTTGGCCGGGTCGGAGTCCATGCCGAGGAGCAGATCCGGCGACGACAGATAAAAGAAACTGAGGGCATGCGACTGAATGTATTCACCGCAATTAAGCAGGCGGCGCAGCAGAATGGCGGTTTCCGGCGGATGGACTCCGAGGATGGCGTCACAGGCCTTGCCGGAGGCAAGCGAATGGCTGACCGGACAGATGCCGCAGATTCGCTCAGTGATCGACGGCATCTCATAGAAGGGGCGCCCCTCGCACAGCTTTTCAAAGCCACGGAACTGGGTCACATGAAACTTGGCATCACTGACGCTGCCGTCATCTTCGAGGGTGACGGTGATCATTCCATGTCCTTCAATCCGCGAGATTGGTTCTATGGTCAGGGTTTTACCCATGGCGACACCTCAAAAATTGTTTTTAGAATGCGACTCTACGCCCCAAACCGGGTTCTGCCCTGCATATCCGGAACTCGACCGGCCAAAAGCTCACTGAGGAGATACAATATCGCTCCGGGAGGCGGCGGGCATCCGGGCAGGAAGACATCAACGCGGACAAATTCATGCACCGGCCGGGCATGCGGGCAAAGGCGCGGCACGGTCTGAAAAAGACCCTCGCAGGGTTTTTGCTCGGCCCCGTCGCTGCCGCAGAGCGGTGGATCACCATTTTCCACATAGCTACGTTGCAACAGCGCTTCCACCGGAAACCGATTGCGCATGCCCGGCACGTTGGCGGTGACCGCACAATCGCCGAACGATACGAGGATCCCGCTCCGCGCCCGAATGTTCAGAATATTCTTTTGGTCGGCCTCGCTGCTCACTGCCCCTTCGACGAGGGTGACATCGGCATGGTCGGGAAATGTTTTGTAATCGACCAGAGGTCCATAGACGATCTCCACCTTACCTGCAAGTTCAATCAAACCCTCGTCAAGGTCAAGAAAGGACATATGACAGCCGGAGCAGCCATCAAGCCATGTTGTTGCAAGTCCTATTTTTGCCATGATTCCTCCTGTGTACCTCGCATCATCCGCAGATACGGCAAGAACTGGCGGCGCTTGATCATCTCCGCCACCGACTTGCCTTTTTCCGACAGCGCTCCGGTTGGGCAAACCTGTACGCACTTACCGCATCCGGTGCAGGTTTCCGAGGTTCCCCACGGCTGATTGAGATCGGTGATAACCTTGGAGGTGATGCCGCGGCCCATGATGTCCCAGGTATGCGCTCCCTCAATCTCATCACAAACCCGGACACAGCGCAGGCACAAAACGCAGCGATTATGATCGACGGAAAAACGGCTGTGCGAGGCATCGACTGCGTGACTGGGATACAGGTAATTGTAGTGGACATGGGTCACCCCAAGTTGGGCCGACAGATTCTGCAGTTCACAATGGCCATTGGAAACGCAAACCGAACACACGTGATTACGTTCGGTAAAGAGCAGTTCAAGTATTTTCCTCCGGTAGGTGACGACCCGCTCCGAGTTGGTAATAACCTCCATATCCTGGCGTGGGAAGGTGACGCACGAAGGCAGCAGCTTGGCGACACCCCGCACTTCGACGATGCACAGCCGGCAGGCACCGCGCTCCGACAGGCCGTCGAGATGACAGAGGGTGGGAATTTCGATGCCGTTTTGCCGGGCCACGGTGAGAATGGATTCATCCTCGCGGGCGCTGACATCGCGATCATCTATCTTGAAAGTCAGTAGGCGCGACGGATTAAGGTCGGTTCGGAGTTTCCCCCGCAGATGATGGCTCATGACCCCTCCTTGCCGGTTTTACAGGCCCCGGCCAGACATTTTTTGTCGTGAATATGCGCCAGATACTCGTCGCGGAAATAATTCAGGGTGGTCAACACCGGATTGGGAGCACTCTGACCGAGGCCGCACAGACTGGTGTTTTTCACCAGATCACAGAGATCCTCAAGGGTGGTAAGATCCTCCGACGTTGCCTCGTTGGCGGTGATTTTGCATAAAATATCGTAGATCTGCCGTGTACCGACCCGGCAGGGCACACATTTGCCGCAGGATTCCGACATGCAGAATTCGATGAAGAACTTGGCCACATCGACCATGCAGGAGGTTTCGTCCATGACGATCATGCCGCCGGAACCCATGATGGAGCCAACCTTCACCAGCGATTCATAATCAACGGGCATATCGAGGAACTGCGCGGGAATGCAGCCGCCCGAAGGCCCGCCGGTCTGCACCGCCTTGAAACGTTTGCCCTCCGGAATGCCGCCGCCGATATCAAAGACAATGTCGCGGAGAGCCATGCCCATGGGAATTTCGATCAGGCCGGTATTAACGATTTTTCCGGCGAGGGCAAAAACCTTGGTTCCCTTGCTCTTTTCCGTGCCGATGCCGGCAAACCACTTGCCGCCGCGGCGGATGATCGGCGGGATATTGGCAAAAGTTTCAACATTATTAATAAGGGTCGGATGCTCCCACAACCCGTATTCCGCGGGAAAGGGCGGCCTTGGCCTGGGCCTGCCCATGCGCCCTTCAATGGAGGCGATGAGGGCGGTTTCTTCACCGCAGACAAAAGCCCCGGCGCCCAACCGCACTTTAATATTGAAGCTGAAGTTGGTGTTGAAGATGTTGTTGCCGAGGATGCCCATGCGTTCCGCCTGGGTGAGGGCCAGTCGCACCCGTTTGACGGCCAGCGGGTATTCGGCCCGGACATAGATAAAACCCTGACTCGCCCCGGTGGCATACCCGGCAACCGCCATGCCTTCAATGACCCGATGCGGATCGCTTTCCAGCACGCTGCGGTCCATGAAGGCCCCTGGATCACCCTCGTCACCATTGCAGATAATAAATTTCGTCGAGTCGACCGTTTTCGCCACCGTCATCCATTTCAATCCGGTGGGAAAGCCCGCCCCGCCTCTGCCGCGAAGACCGCTCTCGGTAACCTGGCTCAGCACCTCCTGACGGCTCATCTGGGTGAGGGCCAGGTACAATCCCTCGTAGCCACTTTCAGCAATGTATTCTTCAATACGTTCGGGATCTATCCGGCCGCAGTTTTCCGAGACAATGCGCAATTGCCGTTTGAAAAACGGCGAGTCATCGGGACAGACCAGCCGCCCGACAGGGCTGCCGCCGAGGGCCTCGACGATGTCCGAGACATCGCCAAGCTTCACCCCTTGATACAACCGACCACCGCTCTCCATGGCAATGAGCGGTCCGGCAGTGCACAGACCGAGACAGCCAACACCTTTGACCTGGCACCAGTTGTCCAGACCTCGCTTGCCAACCTCGCGCTCCAGGGCGTCTTTTACCGCGCCACTGCCGCAGGATAGGCAGCCGGCCGCGACACAGACGTGGATACAATGCTGATAACCCTGCTGTTTATCCTTTTCAATTTTAGCGATCTGATGCAGATCTTCAATATTCAGGGTCATCGCCATCCCCCTATTTTGTTAAGGACAGCATCCGGGCTGAGTTTACCGGCCACCTCGCCGTCGAAAACACCGGCCGGCGCCAACCCGCAGGATCCAAGGCAGCGCGCAACCAGGAGAGAGACCTTGCCGTCCGAGGTTGTCTCGCCGGAACCAATGCCCACCTTTTCCCGAATATCTCCGAGAATGGCCCCTGAGCCCCCGATATAACAGGCGGTTCCCAGGCAGATGACGCAGGTATGCTCGCCCGGCGGTTTCAAAGTGAAAGAGCTGTAGAAGGTGGCCACTGCATATACCCTGCTGAGCGGCACCCGCAGAGTGGCGGCAACATGCCGCATGACCCCTTCCTCCAGATATCCAAATGATTCCTGGACGGCATGCAGGGTTTCGATGAGAGCGTGGGGCTGGTTCCTGTGGAGCTGCATGGTCCTGTTTACCACCCGTAATCGGTGATCTTCAGGATGCTTTTGTGACGTGGATTTTTTTCCGGGCTGTGCACTTTCTTCCTTCATGATTGACTCTCCTTGTGTTGACCGGCAACTTCGTGAGAAGACATAACCTGAGAGAAATTTCATATCGTGAACAGACAGTGAATAGTATACCTGATAATATGTTTTTTTTCAATAAATACCAACTGTGATACCTCTTACCTCTGCCGTAAGGGGTACCACAGTGCAGGCGACAGCAGAAGAAAGTATCAAAGTTATGATCTCACTGGGCGAGAGGGGAACTGTCAGCAAAATCATCGACACTGGTACATTCTTAGCGCTTTGTTAACCCAGCAACTTTCACAGAAACGACTCCTTTACCCTCAACCGCTTTCAGATACACTGCGTTTTCCACAGCAGACACCTCTTGGAAAGTTCCATCGCGGTGCATGTCACTGGCGGTTTGATAATAACTTATAGTTTCTTCAATCCCACTCCTCTCTTCCGGCATGGCACTAAGATTTCCTGTTCCAGGATCGTATTGATAGCTTGCCTGTTTACGTACCGGCTTTAAGACCGTGAACACATTGTCTTTGAGGTAGCCGACCTTCTGGTAATTACCGACAAAGGCATGACCTTCCCTCTCCCCGACTTGCAGGACGTCATGGCCGAAAAAACGACTCAGATATGTCCAGTTGAAAAGACCGAAGAGGGTTGGAGCAAAATCGATTTGACTGGCAAGGGTGCTGATATGACCAGGGGCGATCTGTCCGCCGGGAGCATAGATAAGCAAAGGAATATGGTAGTTTTTCACCGGCAGTTCGGTCTTCCCCGCCGATGAGGCGCAATGATCGGCAACAATGACAAAGACTGTGTTTTTAAACCAAGGGCGGGTGGAAGCCTCGCGTAACAATTGGCCGATGGCGTAATCGGTATATTTGACAGCACCGTTTCTCCCAGAGGTTTTTGAGGGCATGTCAATAAGGCCATCCGGAAAGGTATACGGCCGGTGATTGGAAGTGGTCATAACAAAGTAATGAAAGGGCTTACCGCCGGCAAAGGAGGCATCTGCTTCCCGCAGGGTCCAGCGAAACAGATCACCATCACAGGCACCCCAGGCATTGGCAAAGGTCACATCGCCGGGATCGACAGAATTGCGGTCGACCACGCGATAGCCGTTATTGCCGAAGAAGTAATTCATGTTATCAAAGTAGCCGTAACCACCGTAGATGAAAGCTGTGTCATATCCTTTGCTGCGAAACACCGAGCCCATGGTGAAAAGATGCTCATTTCTCGGCCGTTTGATCAGTGATCGACCTGGAGTCGGCGGCAGAGAAAGGGAGAGGGCCTCCATGCCGCGGTCGGTCCGTGTTCCCGTGGCATAAAAATTATCAAAGACCAGGCTTTTTTCAACCAGGGCGTCTAAATTCGGGGTCAAGGAAGAGTCGGGATTAAAGCTGCCGAGAAATACGGCACTGAGACTTTCAACAGTGATCTGGATGACGTTGGGATGTATTTCTTCACCGTGATTTCCGACCAGTCGCAAGGTATCGTCGACAGCAGGGGCGACCATTTTCGATCCGTCCCGAACAAAATCTCGACGCAGCAAGGCAGCGGCTTTTTTGGGTTCCATCGTTGCATAGAACTGACGATAGTCGAGTTCGTTATTTCGAAAGGCGGCGGCGAAGGACCAGGTTCCATTCTTGGCGATCTCGCGATGGTAATTGTTGGTGAACTCCGGGAGCATCTGCTCGTTTAACAACAACCCGAAAAGAAGCGGGACTACAAGCCAGAGTGCGCTGAGGGTCAGACGCCGCTTCCAAGGCTCCGCCGCAGCCGCAAACCACCGGGCAGGCATGCCGGTCCAGACTATCAAGAGATGGATACCAAAGGTGGTGGCGAACAATGCCGAAAGCAGCAGAGGCAAGGGATAGGACTCGCGGATATTTCCAATCACCTCCGTCGTGTAGATAAGATAATCGACCGCAATAAAATTAAACCTGGCCTCAAATTCGTCCCAAAACACCCACTCCGAAAGGGCCCCAAATAAAATGATAAAGAGTATAATGAGCCCGCCAAGGTGCATGGCTCCCCGAACCCATCGTTTGGCAAACCAATGCATCGGCAGGACGGTAAGCAAAAGGACCAAAGGGACGGAGAAGAGCGCCGCTGTGCCAAGGTCAAAGACCAGCCCCCAAGCAAGGGCCGCAAGAAGACTGGCATCCCAGGAAATACTGTCGGAGGCCTTGAAAATCAGAGCCAGGCGAACAAATTGCGAAATACCCACAAAAACAACGAGAAAAAGAAAAATCCCACCGTTGCGACAAGAGAGAAACCGAACAAACGCACTGCGTAATATAGTCATAAATCAGGCTCAAAAAATGTTATGAGGAAAACCCGTGGTCAAAGAGTATCTTGGGAGGTCAAAGCTTGTGCATAAATCGGTGGCGGCCTGCTTTATACAGTTCAAAACCTGTAATGCTCAGCAAGCCTCCCACAGCACAGACGGCGATTTCCAGGGCGTCTACCTGGGTAAAAAGAAACACGTCCCGAAGAAAAGGAACCTGCAGGACGAGTGTCAAAAACAGTATTGCTCCACCGACCACCCACTTTACTGTTGGGTTGGGAGAAACCAGGATCTGGAAAATATTACGGGTCCAGGACCGGTTGGAAAGGATAACCGCAATGTTGGCGGAGATGAGGGTAATAAAGCAAAAGGTTCTTACCTCTTTTTCCGAATAGCCGAGATACAGGCAGACAAAGTAGATCGCCAGGACAATAAGCAGCACGCTCACACCCTGCAGGCAGCTGAAAAAAATCTTTCGCCCGCCGAAAAACGGCTCTTCAAGCCTGGCCGGTGGCCTGGCCATCACTCCGGCTTCGGCCTTTTCTGCCTCAAAAATAATGGAACAGGCCGGATCGATTATCAATTCCATAAAGACAATATGGACAGGCCAGAGTATCAGCGGCAGGTCGGAAAAAAAAATCGGGATAAGGGACAGACCGGCGATGGGCACATGGATCGCGAAGATATACCCCAAGGCCTTCTGAAGATTGTCAAAAATCCTCCGTCCCATGCGAATGGCCCCAACGATTGAGGCAAAATTATCATCCATGAGCACCAGGGCAGAGGCCTCGCGGGCCACGTCGGTACCCTTCTCACCCATGGCAATACCAATATGCGCCGCCTTGAGGGCCGGAGCATCGTTGACGCCGTCGCCGGTCATCGCAACGATTTCCCCGTTTTTCTTCAAGGCATTGACGATTTTCAACTTCTGTTCCGGGACG
Source organism: Pseudomonadota bacterium (assembly GCA_043798185.1). GTDB lineage: Bacteria > Desulfobacterota > Desulfobulbia > Desulfobulbales > Desulfocapsaceae > Desulforhopalus_A. Next base: position 49,560 of record JAZDOW010000058.1, read on the forward strand.
ACCCGGGCAAAAACATTGATATTTTCGATTCTCCGGCAGAGTTCATCCTCAGCCATCGTCTGCAGTTCCTGCCCGGTGATGCAACCGTCCGCATTCTTCAGGCCGATCTCGCCGGCAATATTCATCGCCGTTACCGGATAATCACCGGTTATCATAATGACCCTGATTCCGGCCCGGTAACACTCGGCCACTGCCTCCGCCACATTCTCCCGAATGGGGTCCGACAAGCCAATCAACCCAACGAATTCAAAGTCAAAATCATGCTGGATAGCAGGCAAACCACCGTCCGTGACTATTGCCCGACCAACCCCCAAAACCCGTAAGCCTTTAGCGGCGAGAACTTCGACGGCGGTTGCCAGATCTGCCTTTCTTTCGCCATCAAGATGACAGAGATCGAAAATCGCCTCGGGGGCACCTTTCACGGCAATGGTCTGAATATCCGTTCCCGTTTGCCTGAAGACCCGCGACATGGCCAGCAGATCCTTTGACAGGGGATACTCTTTCAACATCTGCCAATCACTATGAATATGCTCAGTTCCCTGCAGGTAGAGCTCACTCATCCGCAAAATTGCCTTTTCCATCGGGTCAAAGGGATTGGTCTGACTGGAGAGCATGCCGTATTCGATGATTTCGTGAAATTCCTCAGGGAACTTCTGTGTTTCAGCAAGAGAGAAAAAATCCGAGCCGTTATGCAACCAGGCGACAGTCATCTTGTTCTGGGTGAGTGTACCGGTTTTGTCGGAGCAAAGAACAGTGGCCGAACCCAGGGTTTCAATAGCCGCCGGCTTTCTGGTCAAAACACCCCGTTTGGACATGCGCCAGGCCCCGAGGGCCAGGAACACGGTGAGAACCACCGGAAATTCCTCAGGCAGCATCGCCATCGCCAGGGTAATCCCGGCAAGAAAGCCCTGCAGCAGGCCGCCCCTCGACATGGTATAGACCGCCACCACCAAAACACAAAGCAACACCCCGATAATAGCAAGCTTTTTTATCAGCCCCGCCATTTCGCGCTTGAGCTTGGTTTCTTCTTCGACCACCGACTCAAGGGCCTTGCCGATCTTGCCGATCTCGGTATTTTGACCGGTGGCAGTCGCCCTGGCCATGCCGTTGCCCTGGACTATCAATGAACCGGAATAGACAAAGGGCAGATCGTCACCGCCCGGAGGCACCGTGGTTTCGACATTGTCCCACTCGGATTTTCGTACCGGCACCGATTCGCCGGTAAGCAGAGACTCGTCGGCCAGGAGGTTGACGGAACGCAGCACGGTTGCATCGGCCGGAACTCTGTCGCCCTCCTGCAGGATAAGAATATCTTCGGTCACCACCTCCCTACCGGCGATTCTTACTTCCTTGCCATCGCGGATAACCAAGGCCCGGGGACTGGCGAGATCCTTCAAGGCGTCGAGGGCCTTCTCGGTCTTCTTCTCCTGATATATCTCAATCCCCATGATTACAAAGACAAACCCGAGCAACATCAGCCCTTCATGTACATCTCCGAGAACTAGGTACAAGGTACCACAGGCCACCAGCAGGAGAAACATCGGTTCCTTGGCCACGCCCAGAGCGATCAACAGGAAATTCTTCGGCTTTGACGAGGGCAGCTCGTTATACCCCTCTTTCTTAATTTTACTCTGTACCTGTGCAAGAGAGAGCCCTTGGGGCGAATCAGGTTGTCCAATATTTTTCATGGGTGGTGAGGCAAGGGTTGAAGGATGAAAAAAACTGTCGTGCAAAGACAGAAGTGATTGTCGGTGAAGAGATGAGATGGCGGAAGAGATCTGCTACAGCATCAAGTTCGGAAGCTATTCTACCGGAGAATTCGCGGCACTGCATTATCATATTCTCCGTGCTCCGGGCAGGGATGACAGGCAAGGCAGTGATAAGAGGGGCCAATGTGTTGATTTCTACGAAAAACCTCTCAGCAGCTCATTCTCCCTTGCCGCTCAGGGCTCCTGTTTTTTTACCAAAACAGGCTTCCGTCACACTGCTCAGTGTATCAGCAACAGGTTGTTCCAACCACACCTGGACAGTCAGAAGACTTTTCACTTTTTCCAAACAGCCTACCTTGGCAAGGGCTGGAAGCTTCGGGATTTCAGCCTTAAGGTTGGTAATCTGCTCTTGAACTCCGGGGCTTGTCGCAAGACCTGCCACGTGTTTTACGGTCGAAACTCCTGCCCAAATAAGCAGACACACAACCAGAAGACATCCGGCACAGCCAATGCCGAGAAAGATTTTAAGCTTTTGTTTAAGGGAATCATTGGCTTTGAGTTTTTCTAATGATTTCGAAAGTTCTTGGTGGTTCACGCAATTTTCCTTTTTTAGTACTATGAGAACAAAATATTTATCATCGCAACCTCTCTGGAATGAGTGACACGACGGGCAAAAACAGTTGGATACTCATGCAATAGGGATTGTCTTTCTTCCCGTAATCATCGATTTCACCAGGTTTTCATGGTGTATTTTACTCGAGACGGCAACTCCGATCATGTGTACAAAAATCAAAAAAAGCATGCACCGTGCCGATATTTCATGGAGAGCACTCCAAACGCTGTTACGTTCATTGTCTTCATCCTTTTCAGATTTTGCATTTCTGCCGTGGCGTTCATGTTTTCCCCTATGCCCCTTTCTATCATCGTCGTCAGCGTAGGCGGTGCCAACCAGGGAGATTGAATCACTGATACTATCCGGTGGGTTTTCTTTGCTAACACAGACCATCAGACCGCTGAAGCAGACAAACAAACTGCCGGACAGCAAAAAAAGAATCATCCAGGCAGCAGCGGGATTATGCCCGATATAATGTTTTGCTTTGCCGACAGCCATATCCTTGAGATAGCCGATAGCCTTTCCCGGAGAACAGATAAAGTCAGCAAACAGCGCATGTTTAGTGCCGGCTATCCCCCAAAAGAGGCGAAGAATTACAATCATCAAAATTGCATAGCCGATATACCTATGCAAAGGACCCTTTTCATCGCCAGTTGCATATGCCAGAACATACAACAGCACCAGCGACCCATGTGACACCCGGACTAAAAAGTCCCACACATATATTTGCTTGTAAGTAAGCATTATTTACACCTCTATTGGCAACCAATTGCAGTTATTACCTCTCTCATCTGCTTTTCTGCGACAAGTGGGTAGTAGCACAAGACCGCTTTTCAAATTTGAATATACTCAATCAACTATTAAGAATTGATGAAGAACGGTAAAGCCAGTCGAAAATTCAGTCGAAGTTTATCAACAGGTATCTTTTTAGGGGGACATCACACTGCGGGACGGGAAGAAATGAAAGCTCAATAACAGCTACACGGGAAGGTCAAACAGAGGTGGCGGCTTATGCAATTTACACCACCACTGAAAACTAAAGCGGGTTAACACCCGCAACTCAAGGGCTATCATCCCCTCCCACAACAGAGGGAGCTCTTTTTAGCGCCCCCTCAAGGTACTCAAAAGTTGTCTTGCCGAGGCAGCAGGTATTCAGGAGCGGCCACCTCCTCCACCACCTCCTCCCTTGCCGCCACCACCGCTGCCGCCACTACTGCCACCACCGCCGCCGCTGCGGCCACTACCGCCACCACCGCCGCTACCGCCGCTACTGCCGCCCGAGGCACCTTGTCCGCCACCTTTTTCAGAACCGTCTCCCGTCCCAACGCCACTCTTGCCAAAACCTTGCAGATCTCCGGCGCGCACACCCTGGTCAATTGCTGCGCCGAACCGCTTAGCTGTATTTTCCACGTCACCGCTACTACCGGCAAGGCTCTTGCGCAAAGCTCGCATCCCTTCGGCAGCATAACCGTGGGCAAGAGCCCGTTCCAGGACCTCAGTGGTGGTTGCAGAGGAAATCGTTCGGCGTACCATATCACGGGCCGTAACCAGAGTTTCCTCTTTCAGATTCCTGATCGCACTTTCTCCTGGTCTGGCGCTTCTGGCCTTAAGAGCATTTGCCAGTTGGCGTGCATGTTGCTCAGTCAGTCCTGCGGCAAGACAATCCGCATACATGGCAACAATCGATACATTCTCGGCCTCATCCAACACCGCTGCGAGCTTGCGAGAATATTCGAAACGGTTTTGCACCCTGGCGGTCGCCGACAAAATAGTCTCAGGGGGAATGCCCTTGGCAATCCCTTCATGAATTTTATTTCGAACTGCCTGTCCTTCTATTCCCCAGCGGTTTTCCGAGACAAGCTGCTTGCCTACTTGAGCCATCTGTGCGACCGAAAAATGTGCCTGAACCATGGCCCGCACTGTCTCCTGGGCATCGTTTTCCGGTACACCACTTTGCACGAGTTGACGCTCCACCTCCTGCAGCGGTTTCGACAGGGCTGGTGTATTCCTCGCTGGCTCCTCGGCGTGGGCTGCAACAACCGTTGTAAGCAGTACAATTAAAAGAACAATTTTTCTCATGGTTATTCCCCTTCCATCATTTGTCGCAATGGTTCGGTGCAAAATATATTTTTCACTCACGGCTGATAGATGCAGTTGGTTTTTCCGAAATCATCTTTCTCTCTGTAATAACAGTCCGGGATATATACGCTGCCATCAACAATGTAAAAATAGCGCAATTCACGGTTGGCGTAATTATCTGTCACCCATGCACCTCCGTGGTTCTTTTTTGTCGGATGCAACCGAAACTGGTCCAAGGAAGAGGCAAACAGCACCTCAGTTGCCTCCGGAACATCAAGGGAAAAAGTCACTCCGGAAGCCTGTTTGGATATAAAATGGCGAGGAGCGCAACCGGCAACGAAAAGAAGCAAGGTGATGCTAAGAAACCGGATTGTCATCGCCACCTCCCACAACAATCACTGAATTTTCCCCACCAAAATCGTCATGCTCCCTGGCGGCAACGGTGGGATCGACAATGCGATTGCCGTCTTCGACAATATAGCTGTAGCGATGTTCCCCTTGAGGCACCTTGAGCTCCAGGGACCAGTAGCCACTGCTGCCGATTTTTTGCATCGGTACCGGATGCCAATCGGTAAAAGTACCGACGATCTTCGCCTGATGCGCCTGTGGCAGATAGAGGACAAAACGATGCTCGGCCTGACTCAACAGGTGAGGCTGGTTAGGCATAAGCAAAAAACCTAGGCCGACAAGAATTAAGGCCGTGGCAAACCCCGCCATCGGTTGCAACCATGAACGAAACAGCAGGTACCAAGAAAAGGCAGGTTTTATTTGCACATCGACCGGAATGGATTTCGGCATCCGGGCAGGGAGGGCAAGTAGCTGTTTTTCCTGCTCCAACAGAGCTATGGCCTCTAATGAGAAGGGCCGATCGGCGTGGACGGTTTCGACAAAGACAATTTTTTCATCAATGTCCATCTCATCATCTATAAACAGGGAGATCAAATAGTCATTCATGGTTATTCTCCTGCAACAATTTTTTGAGTTTTTGCCGAGCCCTGTGAACCTTCACTTTGATATTGCCAACACTGCACTGTCTGATGTCGGCAATCTCCTGGTAGCTCAAGCTGCTGCTCACGACCAGGGCCAGAACGTCTCTCTCTTCATCGCCAAGTCGATCGAGAGCTGCGAGTATTTTGCCCGATTCTTCCTTAGCAATATAGGTTTCTTCTTGATCGGCAACCGACACCTGGCCGATTTCCTCCCTGTCGACGAACCGATTATTGTGCCGCATTTGATCGTAGAAAAGGTTCCGGCCTATGGTAAAGAGCAGTGCCGTGCTCTGTTCGCGGTTGCGATATCGTTCCAGATAACGGGTAAAGGTCTCCTGCACAAGATCGGCGGCAAGAGCGGTATTGCCGGACTTTCGTAGAAGATAACCGAAAAGTTTGTTCCCGTTATCGATATAAAATTGTCGAAATCTGTGCATTCTACAGCCTTAACGGATTTCTTCCCCAAAAGTTACACAATTTCTGCAAAAAAATGGTCTGGGGAGAAAATTAAAAATAATCGACCATCTTTTTCTTTTTTTTACAAAAAACCTGTAACCATTTTTGCTTGTCGGCGTTGTAGGAACAGTTATTTCATCGTCTTGATCAGTTTACTTCGCAACCGGATGGGCCGGTTGCAGATCCGGATGAAAATCTCAAGGAGATTCACAATGTCTTTAAGTAACAAAGTTGGCAGATTCCTGGTTACCTGTGGCGCAGTTCTCTTACTCACAACACCGGTGTTAGCAGGAAGTGGCAATGGTGGCAATCCTGCCGACGACGGCACGTCGCTGATTGCCGCCGACAACCATCTTCTTCTGGCCGGAAAAGGACACGGCAAGGGCAACGGACCGGGCGATGGCACAGGAAACGGTGGTTCCGGCCCGAAAGATGGCACCGGCAATGGCGCAGGAACCGGCACCTGCACAAACTCCTGATCTTCTTTCTCTGTTGCACAAGTTGGCAGGCATTAGCTTGTGCAACAGCTTGATTTTTCCCTTCCTTTATTAAATGGTCGGAGAGGATTGTTCGACCATTCCGAGTTGCAGAGCCGTGCGAGAGAGTAACCACCCGTCTTTATAAGGTATGGCATCTTTTGCATTTCCAAACATCGGAAGAGATTTTCTATCAACAAGGATGAGGCAATACCCATGGGGGTTACTCGAAGACCAGACCTGCAAAGAAGAAAGAGTGTTGAGAACAACCACCGGCGTGGTTAACCGTGCCGCAAATTGGAATTGGTCGGCTAAATTTTTCGGATAAACGGCTATATCTCTACGCTCTTTTTGTGCCAGGGATAACGCTTTGATCGCCTCACCCGGGTTGAATAAAGTGTTTACTGAAGGAGATATAAACACTTGAAGAAAGATGAGATGCAAAACCGTACTCACTGAAATAATCACCAGGCGTAACTCACTATTTCGACGAAGACACAACCAAAGAACCACAATTCCGGTGACAAGAGGCACTGTCCCTGATGATTGTGGTATAAATTTGAGTAATACTCCATCTCTGCCCATTGCCGGCAAAATCGGCAGGGCAAAGAGCAGGACGGCAAAGAGAGCAAAAAATATAAAATAGAGCCAAACATCATCTGGCTTTTGCACAGGAGAAGAAGCTGCTATTCTGCTTAAAATTATTGCGACTATGGGAAGCAATGGCAGAACGTAATGTATTTGTTTCCCGCTGATCAAAGACAGTATCACAAAGGCCGGGAGCAAAGCACAAAAGCAAAATCTGAGCGATTGGTCCCAGCTGATTTTCCACCCCCGCCAGAAAGGCAGCCATAAAGACCAGGGAAAGAGCGCCAAAGGGAGCAGAAGGAGATACCAGTAAAAAGGCCGTTGATGGGCAAACGATTGGGCCATCCGCCCGGCCGTCTGGCCGAAGAGGATGGCGCGGCCATATTCTTGCCCACCGGCAAGCGAAGCGGGAATCGCCCAGGTCAGAGCAAGGATGCTACCAATTACCAGAGCAGTGATAAACCCTCCGTACCATTGCCACCAATGGGTATCGGTTTGAGCAACCCATAAAGGCCCGAGAAGTATTGGTGGAGCAATATACACAAGGACTACAGGTCCTTTAGCTAACAAGCCTAACCCTATCCCAAGGCCAAGAAGAGGCCATGAATACGGGTTTGGTTTTTTTGCCTCGGTTAATACTATGAGATATGCGGTTAAAGAAAAGAAGACAACCAACATATCGAACATGGTGAGGGTGGAAAAGATGGACCATATGGACATCCCGAGCAGGATCCAAGGGGCCGTTTGACTACTCTCGCGGGAGCTCGGCCAGAGCATTGCAGCAATTTGCTTCGTCAAAAATAATGAGGCAAGTCCAAAAAGTGGTGATATGAGTCGTGCCGACCATTCGTTGACACCGAACACCCACCAACTGAGCTGTATGAGCCAGAAAAGAAGAGGCGGTTTATGACTGTATGGCAGGCCGTTGCTCTGTGGCACAAGAAATTGGTTGTTTTGCCACATCTCCCAGGCTACCGAAAGATAACGTGTCTCATCTATCGGTATTGGTGGCCGTGAGGCAATTCCCGTGACCGTTAAAACGGTGCCCAGCAGTAACCAAAGCCAATTGGTCCGCAGGATGTTGCTCTTCATGTTTTCGCCTCCCCTCTCCCTTTGTGAAAAGATACCAGCTGAATCAATGAAACAGGTTTCAGCAACAATAACAAGGAGCTTTCCCTCATTTTTCCACCTTTCCGCAAATATCGAAGGAAGCATTAGATTCTCGGGCAATTGATAAAAATAATACTGCCCCTTCATCGTTTCTTCATCTTCGTCTGCTACAGTTCAGTTTCAAATGTTCCGGAAAATATTCCGGACGCTGGGAATGAACCAACAAAGCAGGAAGTACAATGAAATATTTTTCCATTATCATTCCAACACTGAACGAAGCAGACAACATAGCACCACTCCTCCTGCAGATTGCTGCAGTTACGCGACCACTGGGATTATCCCCTGAAATCATATTTGTTGATGACGGCTCCACCGACGCAACCCGACAATGCATTGACGCCTACTCTGGAGACCTGGATGTCCGGCTTGTTCGTCGCGACTCACAGACGGGGTTGGCGGGTGCCGTTGTCGCCGGGGCACGGGCAGCTTCCCATCCCCACGTTGTCGTCATGGATGCCGATCTCAGCCACCCGCCGCAGATGATTCCCGCACTGCTTGAACCCTTAACGGCAGGCCGCCACGACATGGTTATCGGCAGCCGCTATCTGGGTGACGGCGGCACTCCTGGCTGGCCTCTTGTTCGCCGCCTTGGGTCACAACTCGCCTCTCTGCCGGCACGGCTCCTTACCTCCATCCGGGATCCCCTCTCCGGCTTTTTTGCCACCAGCCGGGATCGACTGAGGACGCTCCCTGACAATATGCCGGGCTTTAAGATCGGTCTGGAACTCCTGAGTGACATAGCCGAGCCCCTGCGGGTTTTAGAGATACCCATTACCTTTCGAGATCGTCGCAGTGGAAATTCGAAGATGAATTTTTCCATCTTTAAGGAATATCTCCAACAACTTTATCGACTTTTTTCAAAGCGGTCGATGGTCCGAAACCTTCCCCTTTTTCTCTTTTTGGGATGTGTCGCCGTCCTTTTAGATTCCACTTTCTTTTCATTTCTTAACGGCCGGGGAATACCCCTGGAGTCGAGCCATATGGTCAGTTTTCTCCTGGCAATGCACGCCTGCTACCCCATCGCCGGAATGTTCGCTGGAAAGACACCGGAAGTTCGACCTTCGGGCGGTTACCGCTATTTTCTTTTGGTTGTCATTCTCGGTCTCTTCCTCCGTGGCGGCCAGCTGGCAGATTCCGTGGCAAACAGCGAGTCATCAGCCCTTTATCCCTTCGTAATCGGCGCGACATCCTACCTCACCTGGCTTGCGGCAATCATCGCCGGACGTCTCGGTGCAGGACGGGCAAGAGGGGTGAACTGGACGGTCTTCGGTTCGCTGCTCATTGGTTACACCATTCTGCTTCGCTTGGCCTATCTGGGCAATTTCGATTTAATCCAGGAAGAAGCATACTACTGGAACTATGCCCAACACCTGGCAACCGGCTATCTCGACCATCCGCCTGTTGTTGCTCTGTTTATAAAGTTCGGCACTCTGCTATTCGGCCAGGATGAACTCGGCGTCCGGTTCGGGGCATTTATCTGCTGGTTCGTCACCGCCTTTTTCACCTACCGATTGACCAAAATCATCTTTAATCAAGACAGTGCCATGCGAGCCCTGGTCTTGGTGGCAACTCTGCCTTTTTTTTTCGGGGTCGCCGTCGTCATGACGCCGGACGCACCCCTCGTCGCCTGCTGGGCAGGGGCACTCTACTTCTTGTACCGCGCTCTGGTGCTCGGAACTTCGCGTGCATGGTTCGGCGCAGGCATTTGTCTGGGCATTGGCCTTGCCTCTAAATACACTATCGCTTTTCTATGTCCTGCCGTCCTTCTCTTTATGCTCATCGACCCCACAGCAAGGAAATGGTTTCTCCGGCCCGAACCCTACCTCTGCGCGCTCCTGGCCGGAGTTATCTTCGCACCGGTTATCTGGTGGAATTACCAGCATCACTGGGCATCCTTTTTATTTCAGAGCCAGGGTCGTTTGCAAGCAGGCGCGAAATTTTCCACCCACATCCTGCTGCTGAGCATCCTGATTCTTCTTACCCCTATCGGACTTTTTGCAGCGGTTCTCGGCATGCGGCCGCAACGACATGGCCTTTCCGAGATATCCGTCCTGAATAGGCGACACCGCGGCTACATTTTTTGCCTGACAACGACCCTCGTCCCTCTCTCCATTTTCGTTCTCTTTAGTTTTACCAAGGAGATTAAACTAAACTGGACCGGACCACTATGGCTGGCACTTCTGCCCTTTATGGCCTCCGCCATGGTCGCCGGCAGCACCAGGCTGCAACAGCGGTTGTCCCGTGTTTGGCCGGGAACACTTGTTGCTCTCGTTCTCATTTACGGCACCCTTTTCCACTATTTCGCCCTTGGCCTTCCCGGGGTGTCTTTTGGCAGAAGTGCTTTTCTTTTCGGCTGGGACGACCTCGCCCAAAAGGTGGAAGATCAGGTCAAAACCATCGCCGCAGAAGATGGCAGGCACCCTTTGGTTGTGGGCATGGACCCTTACAGAACGGCCAGTGGGCTGGCCTACTACCGTGCCAAGCTCCATCAGGACGATCAGCAAAGTCAGCCGAGAAATGATACCACCGGATATCATCTCTTCGGCCACAAAGACCTGATGTATAGTTACTGGTTTCCGCCGAAGTGGGCCTTCGGCCGTGACATTCTTGTGATCTCAGAAGACAAAAGCAGAATGGATCCCGCCTACTTCGGCAACTCCTACCAACATCTCGGAGAAATCCATGAAATCGAAGTGGAGAAACGAGGAAAAGAAAGCGGCCTTTTTTATTCGCGGTTGCTGACGGGATACGCCCCCGACAATAATCTGAATCTTGCAAAATACGATAATAGTGATGAAGGAAATTCAAATGAAATGTTGCCGTAAGTCTCTCCGCCTTTTTCCCGGTCTTCTCTGCGGCTCAATGTTGCTTTTTGGTGTTCACACCTCTTGGGCTGAAGAATCCGGCAGTACGATGAACCACGAAAAAACTCTGTTTGAATATCTCCAGGGTGAACCGACGGATGATCAGCTTTTGCTGGGAATGGTCACCCTGCATTTCAATTCGAAAAGCCGCCGGATTCGCCAATGGGACAACAAACTCGTCGGTTTGCAGTATAAGGATTTTTTTGTCTGCACCTATGAAAACTCCTTTTTCAACCAGACGGTGGCAGCCGGCATGGCAAGAAACTTTTCCACCTCGGAACTCAGTAACAACTGGGACATGACCTTTGGTTATCGTCTCGGCGTAGCCTATGGATACAAAGATGGGGAGGCGCCTTTTTCATCCGCCTCTCCGATCATCCCGGTCGTTGAAATCTACAATCAGTATTTTTTCAAAAAACACTACGGCGTGGAACTGATGTTAACGACCTCGATCTCCGCCAGTTTGTTCTATCAATTTTGATGTTTTTGCGAGTTTCAGTGACCGTCCCTTAACCAAAACTTCATACTAAAACTGGAAATTAATGGAGGCCTGCCATGCGCTTTCGCTTCAAACCAGAGTTTGCCGTTATTTTCTTTGCCCTCTCATGTATTTTCCCCTCACTTCTCATGGCGGCGGACGGCATCGAAACTGCAGGGACAGTGATCCAGGTTATCGTCCCGGCGGTGGCCTACGGCATGACATTTGTCTACGATGATGCGGATGGGCGACTGCAATTCTACGAATCCTTTGCCGCTACCCTGGCTACCACCTATGCACTCAAACTCTCCATCAATAAGGAACGACCGAATGGCGGCTCCATGTCTTTTCCGTCCGGACACACCTCCGCTGCATTCTCTGGAGCTTCTTTTATTCAGAAAAGGTATGGTTGGGAGTACGGCGTTCCGGCTTATTTGGCTGCATCATTTGTTGGTTGGAGTCGGGTTGAATCAAAAGAACATTATGTGGAAGATGTATTGGCAGGTGCAGCTATAGGCATAGCAAGCACCTATATCTTTACCGACAGCTATAAAGAAAAAATAGCCGTCACCCCATTTCTCGGGGATAAAGCCGCCGGACTGGTTCTCAGCGGCAGTTTCTGATACACACAATGCTGAAAAATACGGAAAAAGTGAGTCTTTAAAGCGCCCATGAATATTCTCATAATTGATGACGAACCCTACCTCCTCGAAAAGCTCCAATCGCTTTTAACCAGCGAGCATTACACCGTCATGACCGCAACGGACGGCCGCCAAGGTCTTGAAAAAATCTTTCACGATATCTACGACCTGATACTCCTCGATATCATGCTGCCCAATATGAGCGGCCTGGAAATCTTGCAAGAAATCCGCACCGCCGGAATCCAGACCCCGGTCTTGATGCTGACCGCCAAAGGAGACAGCGCCGATAAGGTGATCGGGCTCAATCTCGGAGCCGACGATTATCTGGCCAAGCCCTTCTCTACCGCCGAATTGATGGCCAGGGTTCGGGCGCTTATCAGAAGGGGCAATACCAGCAATCCGGTCATAGAGGTCGGCAACATCCGCCTCAACACCATCAGTCGCGAAGTAACTAAAAATGGTGAACCCCTAACCCTTACCGCCAAGGAATTCGCACTCCTTGAGTTCCTCCTCCACAACCGCGGCCGCGCCATTTCCCGTTTCACCTTGGCCGAGCATGTCTGGGGCGATAATTTTGACCCTTTCAGTATGTCAAACTTCATCGATGTTCATATGAGCAACCTGCGAAGAAAACTCAAATCCCCGGAACATGAACAGCTGATCCAATCGATCAGAGGTGTCGGCTACCTCATAGAACGGAAAGAGAAATGAAGGTCCGAACAAAATTCACCGTATGGATATCACTCACCGCCCTGGCAACGGCGGTCATCTTCTCTACGGTGGTTTACTTTGAGCTTCTCGCCGAATCCTATAAATTCGTCGACAAGGAACTCAACACTGTCGCGGGTACGGTTTTCAGCCATATGGATTTTTCCGAACCTTTGCAGGACATGCAGCTGCACAGCCAGTATGACTACCTTGTTGAACGGTACTGGCTGAAAATCCTCGACAATGGGGGAAGAACCATCTTTACTTCACCTCTTGCCCAAAAAATCGACATTCCCTACAAACCCGGCAAGGATCGGTATTTCGTTAAAGAAAAAATCCTCCTCAGCTCTCTCTGGATTGAGCCTGAAGAACTCCACGATGTTGAAGACATTACTTATCATAAGGTCAAATTCAGAGTCCGGGCTTTCGCCAAAAAACGGGCAGAAGAAAACTATACCATCCTTATCGCCAAGCCCTTACTGCTTCTCGACCTGGAACTGCGTGAGCTCTTAACCGGTCTCACTTCCGGAATTTGCGCCATGATAGCTCTCATTTTCCTGGCAAACTATTTCCTCGCCGGCAGGCTTCTTCGACCGCTTACGACAATCAACCAGGAAATCAAAGAAATCCGCGAAAGCTCCCTGGACAGGAGAATCGTTCTTGGCAAGAGCCGGGATGAATTGTATACCCTCTCCCATTCCCTCAACAGCATGTTCGATCGTTTACAACACTCTTTCCTCAGACAGAAAGAATTCGTCGGCAATGCCGCCCATGAGCTGAAAAGCCCCCTGACTATCCTTATGCTTGGCCATGAAGAAATGCTGGCGGCAGACCCGCCGGAAGTCATCGGTCAGGAGCTGGAAAAACAACTCTATACCATGCGGCGACTGAGCAAATTGGTGCGCAATCTCCTGGAAATTTCACGACTTGAACAGGACGAAACCTGCGTTCGCGAAGATATCCCGCTACGTAATCTCATCGCCCAGGTTCTCGACGACTACAATGAGCTCCTTGAGGAAAAAAGCATAACGGTTACAACCGAAATCACTGTGGAATCCTTTGTCGGAGACCCGGAGAAAATTCTTCGACTCCTCATAAACCTCGTCGACAACGCCATAAAATACAACATCCCTGAGAAAGGCCACATCCGCATAGCAACAAAGAAAAGCCAGGGCCGGTTATTTTTCACCATTGCCAACACCGGACCGGAAATCCCGGTCACAGACCTACCGAGGATTTTCGATCAATTTTATCGGGTGGAAAAATCTCGTTCCGTGACGTTTGGCGGTGCAGGCCTCGGCCTCACCATTGTCCGCAGAATAGTTGAACTGCATGGCGGTAGCATTGAGATAAAGAGCAACGGCGGCTGGACCACCTGTAGTATCACATTTCCCAAAGAACCGGAAGTCTCGGTCGGTCCAGTTAAAAAGTCCTGATCTGACATTGACGACGGCTTCACGATTCCTTATTATTTGAGAATCGATACCAGATTTTTTCTTGAGGTCACCATGCAGATAACCGGCTCCGGTAGCTTAACGACATTCAACAATGTATTCCTTCTTAAAACGGCAAATGAGCAGCCAGAGCTTGCAGGTCAACTCATCAGCAGGACGGTTGAGGGCATGCGAGCAAATGAAACGGCCCAGTCGCCTGCACAAGGTATCGATATATCGCAAAGTTCAGGACCAGGTTTGCTCATCAACATAACAGCATAAAGGTGTTTTGAGACAAACAACCAGACAAAAAGGTATTCCGGCAACAAGGAGCATGTCATGGGTATAAGTGCAATCAGTGGATCGGCCAATTATCAAAATTATCAGCTTGCTTCGCAAAATAACAGCAGCCAGGCACTCCGTCAGACTCAAGCTGCAGCCCAGGCCCCTAAAGAGGAAAGCCAGGAAAGCGCAGCTGTAAAAAGTACGGAAGCAAGTCAAGGGTCCGAGGCTGCCGAGTCAAGTTCTATAAATATTTACGCTTAACTTTCTTCAATATCTGCTGTCACGGATCACTAAACGACCTGACAGTTTTTTCCCATTGTGTTACGGCGAATATTTGCACACTTTTTGCGAATATTTCTTGATAAGTGAAGTATTCCGTTTAACAATCTTAGGGAGAAAGACCATGACAACTGAAGAAATTACAACCGCAGTGCTCAATCTTGACCAAGCTGAACAAAAACGTTTACTTCTTGAGCTATTAACCAAACTTATGCCCAAAGTCTGTACCGATGCCGCCTGCCTCGACAAGATTCGCGGCTTTGTCGATGAAGAAACTGTCAGGAATTATCGGGAACAACATATGGATGGGATATAAGTGCTGAGTGACCCACTGTTTTGTGAGATTCGAAGTGTTTTCAGCCCTGCTGCCCTTGGCTTTTTCTTGGGCACTGGCGGACAATCTTCCGAACCTGGGGGGCACTGAGTTTAGTCAAAAGGCTTTTACAGCAAATCAACCTTTATCGTCTTGGGAATGGGTTGAATCAGTTGTGGTTTGACCCATTCCTATTCAGCTGGCCAATAAGCACACCGCAGAGATGTTCCATCAAAGCATAATTGATCACCGCAACTTCGATGCGCGTTTCAAACAAACCGCCAGTGGGCTTTGCCTGGAAAATGGTGGCTAGCGCCTATCGAGTAGCCTTTTCAACATGAGCTATGGATGAGACATTTCCATAGCTTTTCTTTTTGGTCGCTATTTAACTTTTTAAACTTTGCGGCAAACGAATCGTCTCCTCCTCTAACGACTTTTGCTGATACCGTAAATTCATCCTTGGTAAAATCCTGATTGCTCAAGGTAATCTGCATTATGAATTCTTCGTCGGCGGAGAGTGGCAAGGTGCAGGACGCTACGGAAAAACCGCCGGTAGATATATTCACAAGATTGCCCGTTCCGCGTTGTCTTTTGGTGGTATATTCTATTGGGATATTATTCACATAAAAACGTATGCCATTGCGCTTTATAGAGTTAGCCAGCTGCTCTTTTGCCTCTTCAGTTGTTTTTGCATACACTGGAATGAACCCGGAGGAAGAAACGGCAGACAAGGATTTTACTTGATCGTACAGCAGACTCTTGCCATCTATGACTCGGACCACCTCTCCAAGACCATTGGTGATAAGATAATTCGATATTTTCTTTAAGGTATGCCCTTCCATTTGACCGATATCACATTCGGAGAAATCTTCTATTACATCATAGCCAGGCATGAGATCGGCGACCAAAAATATGACATCGGTATACAGTTTATCGAGTTCTTCTCTGGCGAATTCTCCTGAGAGTTTAAAATAAAGTCTGTTCTCGATAACATCAGCCTTTACAGTTAAGCCCATCAATAACCACCCATTATTTTTTTATGAAATGGAGAAAATTACAAAAAATCGGCAGGGATATTCATATCAGTTTATACCAGAAATACTGGAGAAGGCATCAGCAGGAAGTTTACATTTGTCTTTGACCTGTGCCGGATCGCCATGGATACCCGGTTGGAAATTTTCCTGAAGCCAGAGCAAAAAGGCAGAAACCGAGCCGTATTGGGCCGCATCAGGTTTTATCCTTTTATGCCCTTGCACTACAGTTTGCAGGATAGCATTGAATTTCTTCGGTATTACCGGAGCCTCCTTGCCAAAATAATAAAATGTCTTTGAAATTAAAACTCTATTTACACTGGTATCTTTCTTTACATCATGGCTATTACGAAAGATGCTGGGCTCCTGAATAAACTCGCCTTTTAATCCTTCGTGGTAAATATTGTCGCCACAGCAATTATTCTTACCGGGTTTTTTGAATTCATATTCCTTTGAGTTCCAATACACATCAAAGGTCAATGCCCTGTCGATTCGCATGGCATAGATAAGTCTCTCTTTCGTGGAAGGTGGCGCTGTGCCGATTACCCAGTCATGAAAATTAGCATTATGCCGTAACCTTGGTTTGTAGCAAGATAATGTGCAAACACCACCAAAAGGGTTTGGAGCAAAACCATGGTCTGTGGCGACAATATATGAAAACAAGCTGGGTTGTCTTTCGTTCATTACATTTTATCCTTGGAATTTGAAGCCTTATGCAAAGAGCAAGGGCACAAACAAAAGAAGAGAGTCAAACAAAAATGACTTCTTTAATCTGGTTTGCTGATGAATTTTCAAATGAGTATAATTTTAATTTATTTTCAATCAGTTGCACTATAGACATTTCTTCTGTTAATCACAAGGAGTTGCATTAAACAGCGTGTAAATGGTCCTGTCACCATTTCCAAAAATCTTGATAGAATCTTGATACCTTTCCTGCCCATCTTGACAGTATCTTTATATCAGAAATGCTAGATATGACAAATAATCTTTAGAGATGCTTAATCTACCATTTTGCCTTCTATAATAAAATCCCAAGAATAATATATGCACTTGTCTGCTACGTCGGCCGTTGCACTTCACCACGCTGAAACAAAACAAAATCCCCAAAAGAATCTCCATCTTTTAGCCATCGCAGCTTTAGGAGTAATATATGGCGATATCGGCACCAGTCCGCTGTATACCATCAAAGAATGCTTCTCCGGCATACATGGAGTAGCTGCCACCCCTGCCAATGTGACCGGAATTATGTCGATGGTTTTCTGGTCATTGATAATCGTCATTAGCTTAAAATATGTTTTCTTCCTTCTGCGCGCCGACAACAAAGGCGAAGGCGGAACGTTTTCCCTCCTGGCCACCCTGCGAAGCAAGCTGAAAAACAACCCGAAAATGTGGTACTTACTCACTTTCCTTGCTGCCGTGGGCGCCGCTCTCCTTTACGGGGATGGAGTTATCACACCCGCCATATCAGTGCTCTCCGCAGTCGAAGGCCTGAACATGGCCACAAACGCAGCAGCTCAATATGTGATGCCGCTTACCTGCCTGATACTCGTCGCCCTCTTTTCCATCCAAAATAAAGGAACAGCCGTCATAGGTCAGGTCTTCGGTCCGATTATGATTGTCTGGTTTACGACAATAGGGATCCTTGGCTTCAGGGCGATTCTCCATCAACCCAAAATTCTTGCCGCAATCAACCCGCTTTGCGCAGTCAATTTTTTTGCCGTCAATCATTTGCACGGCATCGTCGCCCTAGCTTCGGTAGTCCTCTGTATCACCGGTGGCGAGGCGCTTTATGCCGATATGGGCCATTTTGGTCGCTTACCCATCCGCCTGAGCTGGTATGGCGTTGTCCTCCCCGGCCTGCTGCTCAATTATTTCGGTCAGTGCGCACTTCTCCTGGACAATCCCGATATTGCCAACGTCAATCCGTTCTATGCCCTGGCCCCGAAATCCATGCTCTATCCTCTGGTCGGACTTGCCACGATATCAACCATCATTGCCTCGCAAGCTATGATTTCAGGCGTCTATTCGCTTACACAACAGGCTATACAATTGGGTTTCACTCCGCGTATGCGCATCATCCACACCTCCAAGCAGGCCAAAGGTCAGATCTATATGCCAACGGTGAATTGGCTGCTCATGGCAGCCTGCCTGACCCTGGTTCTGGTGTTCAAAGAATCCAGCAGGCTTGCTGCCGCTTACGGTATAGCCGTGACCGCCACCATGGCAATCACCTCATTCATGTATTTTCAGGTCACCTGCCTCAAGTGGCAATGGCCCTTGTGGAAAAGTGCTTCACTGCTGACACTTTTCTTGTTTTTCGACTGTTCCTTTCTGGGCGCAAATTTCTTAAAGGTGGCAGATGGAGGCTGGATAACCATCGGCATTGCCGCTTTGATCGCAACAAGCATGATAACCTGGCGAGATGGCAGAGCTTTACTGGCAAAGCACTACAGTCTTATGCAGGTTCCTGCGGATGTTTTTCTCAAAGACCTGGCCGAACTTGATCTACCGCGAACATCAGGAACAGCTGTATTCATGTCCATCACTCCGGAAGGAATACCCCACACTCTGATAAATCTTCTGAAACACAACGAGGCAATGCACGAACGAATCTTGTTGTTCTCGGTGATATCCGCTGAAACACCAACAATTGACGAGGAAGATCGTTTATGCGTTACCAACCTTGGCCTGGGATTTTATAGAGTCCATGCCAAATACGGTTTCATGGAAACACCGAACATATTAAAAAGTCTCGATCTTCTCGGCAAAAAAGGCATCCCCATTGATATCTACTCCACCTCTTTTTTTCTTGGCCGTGAAACTCTCCTGGCAACCGGAACGAATTCCATGGCCCTGTGGCGCAAATATTTCTTTATCTTCATGTCACGTAACTCCTGGAACGCCACCTCATTTTTCTGCCTGCCGCCGGAGCGCGTTATCGAGCTGGGAATCCAGATGGAAATATAATTTTGCTCTTTTCACTGTTGTATACCAACGGAGGAAGCGGGTATGCAGTTTCCAGAGAGTAAAACCCTACTTGCGATACTGTGGGGCGTCGGTTTTTCCCTTGTCGTATTATCTTTATTCATAATAACGAGACAGTATGATTCATTTGCGCCAAGCAACGATACATATCTCAATGTAATAAAAAAGAGTGAAATATTGTCGCAAATGCACCTTAATCTCCATAAATCCATAGAAATGGAGAAAAGCGCAGTCATGGCTCTCAACGATGATGAATCACAGAATTATGCAGACCAGTCCCGGGCTTCATCGGCAGCTGTAGAAAAAGATCTGCTACGGATTCAATCACAGGTCGATGCAACCTCTCTTCAAGATGAGAAGAAACTCGTCGATGAGTTTACAAGCTGCTGGGTGAAATTTCGCAAGCTTGATCAAATCATTTTAGAACTTGCGGTACAAAATACCAACCTCAAAGCCGTAACCCTCTCTCAAGGAAAGGGTGTTGAGGCGGTGCAGCGCTTTGAATTTGCGTTGAAAGATGTAATGCGGTCGAATTTACAGACTCCAAAAGAAGACCAGGTAAACGGATCTGCATGGCATGCAATTGCTGCTTGTCTGGAAATTCTCAATATGCACAATTCCCACATAGCTGAAATAAGCAATGAGAAAATGGACCTCATAGAGATGCAGATTAAAGCTGCTGAAAAAGAGGTGGAAAGTTGTCTCGAAGAGCTTGTCGGAATTGCGGATACAGAAAACCAGGATGTTTTATTGCAGGCGAAAACGGCTTTTTCCGAGTTTATGACAGTGACTGCCAGGGTGCAGGAGCTTTCAAGAGAAAACAGTAACGCCAAATCACTTGAACTGTCGCTCGGCAAAAAACGGATGATTTCCGCAGAGTGTGCAGAAGTGCTTGCCGCCTTTCAAAATGTCGTTCGGAATCGGCCCTTCAAGGCTGCGAGATAAAATATATTTTCTGCAGCACCCCCTCACAAACAGAAAATTTCCACCGCAGATCCGTACTCATCAAAAATGACAGGAGAGTATTGCGATGAATGTTTATGAATGGCAGCAAACGATTTTATTTTTGGGGATTCTCCTCGCGCTGACAAAACCACTGGGAACATATATGGCCAGGGTCTATCAGGGAGAGAGAACCATCCTGTCGCCAGTTCTCGGTCCGTGTGAAAATCTTCTTTACCGCCTTTGCCGGGTGGAGAGCAGTGACGAAATGGACTGGCGACGCTATGCTCTGGCAATGTTGCTGTTCAACCTCGTCTATTTTGCAGCGCTTTTTGTTCTCTTGCTCAGCCAGCAGTTTTTACCGTTCAACCCGCAGCACTTTCCGGCCTTTCCCTGGCCGCTTGCCTTCAACACAGCCGTCAGTTTCACCACCAACACCAACTGGCAGAACTACGGTGGTGAAGCGACCGCCAGTTATTTTACCCAGATGGCAGGCTTCACTGTCCACAATTTCGTCTCTGCCGCCACCGGCATGGCGATTGCCATTGCCATGATCCGAGGATTCGT